>DJMA01000028.1 GCA_002436415.1 Bdellovibrionaceae bacterium UBA6502
TCCGGATTTAGGGGGTTGACCCGGGTTTTGACAGTCTAATAATCGCCACTCCTCCTCTTATCACAACAAAAGAAACAATCGCTCCAATGATAAGATCAGGTATATTGCTTTTTAATACATAAACGAGCACGCCAGATACAATCACTCCAGTGTTTACAATCACATCGTTAGCAGAAAATATCCAACTAGCTTTCATGTGAACTTCACCATCTTTATGTTTGTGAATTAACACAAGACAAAATAGGTTTGCAGCTAAAGCAATAAGTGAAATTACAATCATATAGTTTGAAAGTGGCTCACTTCCAAAATAAAACTTTCTACCAACTTCAATTAAACAAAGTAAACCGAGAGAAATTTGCATAACCCCACTTAAAAATGCGGCTCTATTTTTCATGGTGATAGATTTACCAACGGCATACAGGCTTAAGCTATATACAAAAGAATCGGCTAACATGTCTAAGCCATCAGCAAGCAACCCCGTCGATTCTGCATAAAAACCAATAATTACCTCTACAATAAACATAGTAAAATTTATGGCGAGCAAATACTTTAGCGTTTTAGCCTCTACACTAGGAGCAATATCAGGAATTGCATCATCTGCGATTACTTCAGAGCTGATTAATTCACCCGGAAGAGAAATTTCTTTTAAAGAATCTAGTATAAATTGATCTTCAACATTGTGATAGAAAATGACTTTCCTCGATTCTAAGTCGAATTCCATTTTTGACTTAGAATCTATTTTTTCCATTAAACCTTCGATCATTTTGATTTCTGAAGGACAGTCCATCTTTTTAATTTTAACAGACGTTTTTTTCATCTAGACCATGCCTTTTGCAAGCTTTACTCTCGTAACAATGAAGAAAGAGAGCATTAAAACAATCATAGTCATTTGTGCGATTAACACTTCTAATGTCGAATTGAAGCCAATTACAGGCAATGAAAATACGTCTATTGACGTTTGAGAGAATGCACCTGTTTTTTGAAGTGCTCCAATTCCTTTACCTAGAAATATTGTCGATAAGCTTAGTATTAATACAGTTGAAGCTTTAAAGAGATATTTCAAATTAAGCTTTATAGAGAATTTTATAGCAATTGCTATTACAGTAAACGTTAATAAAACTGCTGAAATTGCTCCCAGCCCAACAAAAGACTGTTGATGCCCGTCAAGAATTAGAATTTTAAGAAAAAGTATCGTTTCAAATATTTCTCGGAAAGAAGCCGTAAATGCGATAAAGAATAGCGCCACCCCTTTTCCGCTTCCAATGGAGGTATCTACTGCTGAAATGAACTTATCTTTAAGCTTCTGAACATCAGTATTTTTATGCATCCAATATCCAACATAAAAGAGCAGCAAGGATGCAACTAACGCAGTGTAACCTTCAAGAGACTCAGCAAGTTTACCTGTTATATTAAAATAGCTTCCTAGTACGAAGTATGCCCCAAGTCCTATAGTAACAGATGAAATCCAACCTAAATGTATATGCTTGTTAAAGATAGTTGCGTTAGATTTTCGTGTAAGACTTAAAAGTAGGAATAGAATAAGTCCTGCTTCAAATGCCTCTCTCAAAACAATTCCAAAAGACATTAAAAAAGATGATGATTTAGTTTTTTCTAGAGTTGTGGAATTAATGACAGCTTCTAATGTGCTAACGATTGGATTTAAAACGGACTCAATTTCTGTATTGGATGACTTTTTTCCAAGTAAACCTCTATATTTGGCCAAAGAAGTTTCTAGCTCAATAACTAATTTTTCATCCTTGGACTTCAAAATTCCTTCAACTGGCTCAATGCCTTGGAGATACGCCTCTAAAGAAAGGTTTCGGGCTTCTTTCACGTGCCCTGCCGTATATAAACTTAAACTTTGTTTCAAGTCCTTAATTGCTTTAGCAATATGTATTTCAAGTTGATTTTTCTTTCCTCCATTACTTGGAGGATTTGAGTTGTTATCTCGAATGCTAGCTAGAACTCCTAGAGACTTTTGCTCATCTAGTCCAAATTTTTCTTTTATTTCGTTATCTGAAAGTGCAGCACCATCTTTAATGTCTAGTCTAATCCCTTCTACTTTTTTAACATTTTTAAAACGAAAAGCGGTAACGTAGTAAGCCAACGACCATCTGTCCTCTTCAGAAAGGTAGTCATGCCCGGCCATGCCAGTTCCATTTACGCCCAGGGTAATAGTATTAAATGCTCCATAAGGTGAAACATTTTGCATCCTTTCCAAATCATGAAAATTTGTCGGAGCAGGCTCTAGTCCGACTCCATCTTTGCCATCACCATAGCCACTTTGACCGTGGCAACTCATACAGTTTTCTTTAAATAGTTGATGTGCCCTAACTAAATTCAGAGGCTTCTTTGGGTAAGTTAAAAGGTTAAATTTTCTGAGAATATCAGCCTTTATATTATTGGCCATCGAAGAAACTTCTTTAACACTTTTCTTTTCTAAAATACCACGGTTAAGAGCAAGTACACTGTTTTTCAAGTCGTTGTCGTAATTGTTTTCTGATGAAATCCTGAGAACTTCATTAGAGAAATCAAGTTGTTCTTGATACTCTTCCTTACTTATTACTTTACCATTTTCAACTGCTTCACCATAATCTTGAGCAAGATAGCTTAAAAGATGAACAGCCAATTCATTTTCACTTTTAGATGCTAGAGCAACATTGCTCATAACAAAAAGTAAACAAAGTAGTATGCTTCTAATTTTCATTAACTTTCTCCATAGAATGTATATTCTCACAAAGTCCACAGCCAATTTCGGGATCACATTGTAAGTAGTATTTTTGAAATTCTTTTAAAAACTGTAGAACGACCTTGCGGTCAGATCGCAAGAACTGAACAAACTTAAGTAGTGCCTCACCAGTATCATCTGAAAGCAAGTGTTCTATTTTACAGCTATCAGTTGTAGCAATATGCATTGGTACACCGAGCACCTCTGAAAGAAGAACAATCATTGTTTGACGCTTATTGGCCACTTTTTCCACAATGTTAATTGAATGCTTAGGAAGAGAGATGAGGTTTTCTTTTATTTTTACCAGCTTTTTTTCGCTAAGCTTTTTAAGCTGTAGGTGAACGGCATTTCTGCTAATCCCAAGCTCTTTTGCAACCGTAGAGGCGCGTAATAGGTCATCTTTTCGCAATAATGAATATATTGTCAGTAAATAATGGGTTTCTGAATGCGACAACTCATTCTCACCATATTCTTTCCAATACTGCTCAAATTGAAATTCCAAAGCACCCTCTCTTTTTGTTAGGCATGCCTAACATATTTTATGCGAATTATTCTGTCAAGCACGCCTAACAAATATATAAAAATTAAGACTGTTTAGGCTTTTAGAGATTTTGCAGGCACTAAAATCAATACATAGGTTAAGGAATGCGTTCGGTAATCGCCGTTGTTGAACAAGCTGCAACACTAAAAAGTAGTGATATTATTAAAAACTTTTGAATCAATTTCATAATTTCTCCTGTTTACTGTCAGCAAAACAGCATTAAATTTTATAGCTTGGCTATTTTTAAAATTTAATTAAGAGAAAAGGGGTGGTTTGAGAGCTGGATCAAGAAATGGGGAGATATAATTGTTATAAAAATACCATTCAATTTTAGATGATATTAATGGGCTTATAGAGGCCAGAGTTTTGTTTGAAGACATAAAGAAGTTTGTGGTACAAGAGCAAAATCTTAGACAACAACTACCTTCATCATCACATCCATCATCTCTGCAGTCATCGCAATGATTTTCACTAATAGTTACTTTTAAAGAAGCTGAGTCTACTACTGATATCTGTTTGTTATTTGCGTCTGAGAAAACATAAGGAACGCCTGCTTTAGCAAAAGTGCTGAAAAGAAAAGTAGATAAAATAATTAGCGACAAAACTTTATTAAACATATACACCATCCATTATCAACTACTATTTTGTTTAGTCAAGTAATAATTCATGGCAAGTAACCCTTGTGGCAGGCTACATTTAGCCTGCCCGTTTTGGTTAGATTAAAGTTTAGTCCACTTTAAAAAGTTGGATTTGCTTTTAAAATAATAAGTTCGGCCCTTATTTGTTTTATCTGCAACAATATAAGCGTCAGCTTTACTAATTTTTTCGTTAGTCAGTGGGTCGGTTGCCATTCGATGGTTAGAACTCATCTTCAACTTATCTTTGCACATGGCACAGCACCCATAGTAGCTCTTTTTTTCAACATTTACTTTAAACTCAGTGAAGTCTGCCATTGGGTTATAAAAGTTATTAACCATGCAGACTTTGTTCTTTTCAGCCACTTCAATAAAGTTATTAATATCATTCTTTGCAAAGGTGTCTGTAGAAACAAATATTGAAAAGAATAATAAAGCCAAACTTTTGAACAAATATCTTCGATTCATAAAAACCTCCTAATTAGTGATTTGTGTCCTTAGAACCACAGTGAGGCATATTTGGAGCATATGGGTTATGCACCTTGGCCATTTTCTTACTATTTTGGACCCATTTCTTTTTCACCATTGGACAAGAATAAGCATTGTACTTTGCTCCAACGTCATAAGTGTTTACTACATGAATCAATGCCATAGAAACTAAATGATAGTTTTGGTTATTATCATCTCTTGAGCTTGAGGCTTTGATTTGGTCTAGCTTTGTTTTAGAAAACTTAAGAAGTTTTGATACCTCAGAGTCTTCAATTCCGTCGATGGCCTTTTTTAGTTTTTTTGCGGCAGCTTCTACTTTTTTTCCATCGTATTTAAAAAATGAGTTATGCAATTCTTCATTCGCTTCGAGAGCATTAACAACAGATTTTTTAGTTCCCTCACCTAAGCTTTTACGACCAGCCTTTTTGCTCATTTTGTCCATTTTTCCATGCTTCATTTTGCTATGATCCATTTTTGATTGGTCCATCTTAGAATGATCCATATTGCCGGAAGCAAATGAGTCTAAGCTCCAAACTGCAACAAAGACGATCGTTAATGCAGTTATAGACTTTTTGATTGAAATTTTACCTTCGCATTTTGGGCACATAATATTCTCCTTTTTGAAATTATCGTTTTTATTTTCTTTGTAGCCCCAAGGACAATCCTTGCAACCAGAATTACAACATTCATCTAAAGCACTCATTATAGTTTCTCTCTTTGAACTAAAGTTCCTTCTTTAAATTTAAAGGAACCGTCTGTTCTAACTGTCGAATAGTGACTATTATGGATTTTGGTTACTTCTCCAGTTCCTAGCTTCTTAAGAGTGCACAAACCTTTTAGACCTCCAATTTCAGGATCAACTTGTTCACAGTCGTTGTAATAAAAAAGAATTCTATCTCCAGGTTGAACTTCATTATCACCAAGACAAACATGAGCTGTTTTATTATCTAGCTTCATTGCAACTGACCCACGCATATATTTATGGTTAGTAGAGGCACACGATGCCAAGATAAAGGGAATACTGAGAATAACCATTTTTTTAAGCATGACTTTCTCCTTGTTCTATACGTCTTTGTTCAAAATAACTAAATGTTACAGGGACAATAAATAGTGTAATTAGCTCAACTAACATCCCTCCAAGAGTTGGAATGGCCATCGGCTTCATGACTTCACTACCAGTTGTAGTTGCCCACATAACGGGAATTAGTGCCACACAGGTTGTAGTTGTTGTCATTACAAGAGGACGGATTCTTCGAGAACCTGCTTCTAACACACACTCTTTTAATTCTTCCCAATTTTTAGGTTTATGATTTTTAATTGCCTCTTGAAGGTATGTCATCATAACGACACCATCATCAACGGCAATTCCAAAAAGAGCAATGAAACCAACCCATACAGCAACAGAGGTATTGAAGCCACCGATCCAAAGTAAGATTAGGCCTCCAGCCATTGCAATTGGAACAGCACTGAAAATAATGGCTGAATTGCGTAAATTTTTGATTCCAAGAAATATAATAACTAGATTGATAATTAGGGCTATCGGTACTAACAACTTTAGTCGATTGGTTGCTCTGACTTGATTTTCATACTGACCTGCCCAAACGATAGAGTAGCCTTTCGGAAGCTCTACATTTTTTTCAATATGCTTTTTTGCCTCTTCTACAAAGCCTATTAGGTCTCTACCTTGAACATTAAGTAGAACTACTGATCTTAAAAGTCCGTTTTCAGATTGTATGGCAGCAGGCCCAGTGACAATCTTAATATCAGCTAATTGTTCCAGAGGAATATGTTGCCCTAGAGGACTAGGAACCAAAACTCTTTTTAGGTCATCAACACGGTCCCTTAGCTCTTTCTTGTATCGAACCCTAATTGGGTAGCGTTCTCTACCGTCATAAAATTGTCCTATGGGCATACCACCAACAGCAGTTTGGAGAATTTTATTTACTGTCCCAGTATTTATTCCGTACCTAGAGGCTGCAACTCTATCAATATCAAACTCTATATAAGGCTTTCCTGTAATCTGTTCAGCATAAACACCATATGCACCTTTAACTTTTTCTACTTCCTTTCCAACTTTACTCGCCAAAGATTCAAGTTTCCTCAAATCATCACCAAATATTTTAATACCAATTTGAGTTTTTATTCCTGTAGAGATCATTCCAATTCTTGTTTGGATTGGAAAATCCCATGAATTAACTAAACCCGGAACTTGTAAGGCCTGATCTAAGTCCTGCATGATTTCGTAGATAGTTTTTCCTTCAGGCCACTGGTCTTTTGGAACAAGCTTAATAACTGTCTCAAACATAGCGACGGGAGCAGGATCAATTGCAGAATTTGCTCTACCTAATTTACCAACTGAGTATTCTACTAAAGGATGATCTTTTAGCACTTTGTCAGTGTAGGCCAAAAGCTCTCTTGCTTTAGTCATACTAACATCAGGAGTTGTTGTAGGCATATATAGGATGTCACCCTCATTGAGAGATGGCATAAACTCTTTACCAAGATTAGAAAGAGCAAGCCCTCCTAGGATAAGTAGAATCATTGGGGCTATTAAAAACCTCTTTCTATTTTCTAGTACCCAGTTAAGTGCTGGTTGATAACTCTTAACAATGAACAAACTTACTTTATTTTTTTCAATTGGCTTTAATTTACCATTAAGCATAAAAACAGATAATGCTGGGACTAAAATAATCGCAACAACGACAGAGCCGAACATTGCCAATGTTTTTGCCCATGCAAGAGGCCCAAAGAGTTTTCCTTCACTTCCTTCAAGGCCAAATACTGGCAAAAAGGTCACAATTGTTGTCATTACAGCCGTTAAAATCGCTGGCCCCACTTCACGGGCCGATCTTACAATAATTTCAACTCTTTCTGACTTACTGGCTTCTGGCTTTTCGGATAGGTGTGAATAGATATTCTCTGTCATGATAATACCCATATCAACCATTGAGCCAATGGCAATTACCATTCCAGATAAACTCATAACATTGGAGTCAATTCCTATCAGTTTCATAAGAATGAAACTAATACCAACACCAAAGGGCAAAGTTAGAGATACTAGAATCGAGGATTGAAAATGAAGAAGAAATAAAAGGATTACAACAACTGTTATAACAATTTCTTCACTTAAAGCGGAATAAACAGTACCGATAGTATTCTCTATCAATTCTGTACGATCATAAAAAGGAACAACTTTTACACCTTTAGGCAAACCTTTTTCTACTACTTTTAGTCTTTCTTTTACTTTATCAATAACTTGTTTTGGGTTTTCCCCAAAGCGCATTGTGACGACTCCTCCGACAGCCTCAGTACCGTTCTTATCTAAAGCTCCTCTCCTAAACCCTGGTCCAAAACCGACAGTCGCGACATCTTTTACTCTAATTGGAGTTTTATTTTTAATTGCTAAAACAACGTTTTCAATATCAGTCAAAGATTTAAAGAAGCCTTTACCACGAACAATAAACTCTCTATCTCCATCTTCAACAACTTCAGCTCCTACATCAATATTGCTTTCTTTAATTGACTTTAAAAGCTTACTAAAATGTATGTTGTAGGCAAAAAGCTTTTTAGGATCGACATCTATTTGGTATTCTTTTACAAATCCACCAACACTAGCAACTTCACTTACACCATCTACTCCTTGCAGAAGGTATCTAACGTAAAAGTCTTGAATTGATCTAAGCTCTGCGAGTGACTTGGGATTGATGTTATTTTCTTCATTTTCAATAGTGTACCAATAAATTTGTCCAAGCCCAGTTGCATCTGGCCCCATTTGAGGTACAACACCTGAGGGCAGTTCACTTCCAGCAGTTGATAATTTTTCTAAAACTCTTGATCTACTCCAGTAAAAATCAACATCGTCTTTGAAAATCACATAAATTGTAGAGAAACCAAATGCTGAAATTCCTCGGATGTTTTTTACTCCTGGAATTCCTTGAAGCATGATACTTAAAGGATAAGTAACTTGTTCTTCAATGTCTTTTGGCGAGCGGCCAGGCCACTCAGTAAAAACAATTTGCTGATTTTCACCAATATCTGGTATAGCATCAATCCTTGCCGTCTTAAGACTAAAAATTGAGAGCAGAGCAACTAATACAAAAAGTATAACTACTAGAACTCTATTGCGAATGGATGCTTCTATAAGTTTTTGAATCATTTTTTGCCCCTCTTAGTGATTGTGCCCACCTGAACCTTGTCCTTTCATATCTTCATAACCACCAAAGAGTTGAGCTTGGGCGTCAAGAAGGAAATTTCCTTCAATAACAACTTCTTCACCTTCCATTAATCCATGCTTAACTTCTACATAACCCTCTGATTCATGACCAGTGTGAATTTCCTTTGCTCGAAACTGTTTACCAGATACTTTTGTCCAAACGACTTTTCTTTTTCCTGTATCAATAATTGCCGTTCTTGGGACAACAAGAGGGTGTCCCTCAAGATCTATCTCAAGTGTTGCATCAGCAACCATTCCTGGCTTAAGTTTTCCTATTGTATTTTTTATTGTCGTTCTTACTTTTAATGTTCTGGATACTGAATCTAGTACTGGATTTACAAAGTTAATTTTTCCTTCTAGTATTTCACCCGGAATGGATGTGAATTCCATTTTTACATTTTGCCCCATTGTAACTAAAGAAGCATCTTGTTCATAAACATCCATTTCTACCCAAACCTCAGATAGGTCGGATAATTCAAAGAAGTTTTGACCTTCTTTAAAGTATTTTCCAACTACAGCATTTCTTTTTCTAACAATACCTGTAGCAGATGAGTAAATAGTTATACTCTTTGGTACTTTATTTTTTTTATACCATGATTCATATTGAAATTTTTTAATTCCCCATTGCTCAAGACGCTCTTCACTTTGATTAAGCATATCTCTAAACTCTTTTGACTTAGATTTAACGTAAGTTTTTCTTGCTATGAGATATTCTTCTCCGGCAGTAATAAGCTTTGGGCTATATAAATCTAATACTGGTTCACCAAGTTTGATAAAGCTTCCAGTAGATTCTATATATACTTTCTCTACACGCCCCCCAATACGAGCAGGAATATTGCTTTCTTTATCCTCTGACTGAAGTACTGTTCCTAACAACCTGATTTTTTTACTCATCATCATTGTTGTAGTGGGGAAATACTCTGGTTTAAAATGACTCAATTGAGACTTCCTAAGTTTTACCTTTCCTATAACTTTTCCAGCTTTATTTTCTTTTGGCCTTAAAACCATAGGGGTGCCATCTATAGGGCATACGTCTTCTTTTTCACTTGTAACATCTGGAAAGTTTTCACATTGCCAGATATCCTTCTCTAGTACGTTAGTAGTTGTTTGGATCTCTTCGTCACTATCATCAACCTCAACCTTAGTTAGGTTCATATGACAAATAGGGCATTTCCCTGGTTTATCTTGCTTAATCTGAGGGTGCATGGAGCAAGTATAATAGCTTTTTACAGTTTCCTTGGAGTGATTATGCTCCGAACTACTATTATTCTTATTCGTGTCACAACCAGCAAACACCAACGCAAATAATGCAAAGATTATAAATTTTTTATTCATATAATTTTTCTCCAATTAGGTATTTATATTTAGCCTTTGTTTTTAATAGTGCAGCGCTTAGCTTGCTTCTTTTTAAGAGTAAACTTTGAAGTTTTAATTCAGATTGCAGTAATTCAATATAGCTTGAATCACCTAAACTATATGATTTAGATGTTATTTTTCTACTATTCTCAGCAAATTTAATTGTTCTTTCTTTTAATATCTTTAATTCTGAATTTAGCTTCTCAATCTGATGTAATAAGCGGCTTTGTTCACTACTTTTAAACTTTCGATAATTTGAAAGTTTTTTTTCAGCAGAAGCTTTTTCAAAAACTGCTTGAGAATGACCAGAGTATTTTTGTCCAGAAAAAGGTAACGGAAACGATACCATCGCCGAAACGAAGTCACCCTTGTCGTCAATATTCGATCTTTTTGTATAACCAACTGATACAGTTAAGTCAGGCACATAAGCCAACTTTTTTGCAGTCAGCATTTTTGACTTCGCAATAAGCTTAGATTTTAAACTTAATTCTTTGAAGTCTTTCGTGCCGTTCTCTGATCTCTTAAAGATCCTCCAAGGAATCGTTTCTTTTGAAATAGATTCATTGTTCTTACCTAAAACATATGAAAGCTTATCTAGTTGTTGCTTTGATTCGTATTCAGTATTACTTAAAAGGGCCTCAAGTTCTGATTTTCTAATCTGAATGTCTAAAAGTGCTTGTTGAGAAATTTTACCATTTGCATAGAGCCGTTTAGAGACTTTGAGTATATTTTTAATCCAATTTAAGTTTTCATTAATAATGTTTATCTCTTCATCTAATTTCTTATTTTCTATAAGTATTTCCCAGAATGAACGAATTAGTTCTTGTGCTTTGTTTTCTGATTCTTGTTTCGTGGCCTGGCCTAAAGCTGCAAAAGCATCTTCAATATTTCCATACTTAGTTGTTAAAGCGACTTTTTGTGCTAGGCCAAACTCAATACCTGTCATAGGAGTATCATCATTTTTTAAACTATCTTTTGGGTAATTTTTAGCAGCAACGCGAAACATAGGATCTCCCCAAGAACCTTTACTTTCACCTTCTTCAACTAACGCTTTAGATTTCTTTTCTAAAGAACTTACAACATCATGACTTTTGATAGCATCAATGGCATCTTGAAAACTGTAAGAGTAAGCATTACTTGAGTTTAGTACTCCTGTAGCAAATATAAAAACAGCTAAAAAATTTGATTTCACTTTAAAGCCTCCAAAGATTCGTTTACCCATTTTTTCACTTCTTCTACTTCTTTTGGGGAAAGTTTAGCATCACTGTGCATCCAAAGGTATTTTTTAGGAGGCATAGTTTTTTCAGAGATACTTTTTTCAATACTTTTTAAATCGTTTTCAGGCGAATCATGACTAATAAATGGATAATCATTAGAAAAATCGAGATGAGATTTGGCTTCCTTTATATCTGAATCAACAAGTTGTTTTATTCCAGGTATTTCATAGTACCAAGGAAATACAGTCTGAGATGAATGGCAATCAAAGCAAGATTTCTTAAATATTGGCTTAATTTTCTTTAAGTAACTTGTGTTGATTTTTTTATAAACTGCTTCAACCTCTTTACTACCAGAGACTATCCCGTCATGAACAACTTTAGGCGATTTTTTTTTACTGTGATCCTCTCCACCGTGTCCCCATGAATTCTGGATGGTAAATGTAAGCAGAAATAACACTATAGTATTCAAAACTAGCCTCCTAAATTAGTCTTCATCCCCTATTACGAGTCATATTATTATTTTGTGACAAAAAACTTATCTTTTTACTTAAAATATTGTATTTTTAATTACTTATACCCCGTCAGGGTACATTTGAAAATAAATATGTCACAAAATCAGTATTTCTATCGTAATAGGGAGTAGAAGATGAAGAATCCGTATTCACATCTTACAGATGAACAACTAATGAGACTTTATCAAAAGGGTGAAAACATGGCCTTTGAAGTGATTTATAATAGAAATAAGGGACGTATCTACTCCTATCTCAATAAAAGAATGTCTGATGATTCGGCAATTGATGAGGTATTCCAGAATATTTTACTTAAATTTCACAACTCACGAATGAGCTATGACCCAAAATATCCTTTAGGGAAATGGATTTTTACTATTAGTAAAAGCGAATTACTAGACTTCAGGAAAAAGAGAAAGTTTGTGTATGAAGATTTAAAAGATGAACACCTATTATCAGAAAACAGTGATACTAGCGAAAAAATTGATTTATATGAAATTAAAAATTTAAGTGAAAATGAAAGGAGTGCAATAGCACTTAGATATTACTCTGAAAAAGACTTCTTAGAAATTTCAAAATTACTAAATGTATCAGAGTCTAATGTTAGAAAATTAATTTCAAGAGGTCTTAAAAAAGTTCGCTTAAAGTTTACTGGAGGTCAAAATGACTGATCCTTTTAACAACAAAGATTATGAAGATTTTCTTAACTCTGAAGGTATTGGGCCTTCGAAGGAGTTAGATGACAAAATTATTAATTATGTGAAATATGATATGAACCCTGATATGAAAATTGTATTTGTAAAACTACTCGGAATACAGACGTTTATAGGTATTTTAACTTTATTATTTTGCCCACAATTTGAACTTAGCTTAACTAATAATCACGACCTTTATCATTACTTTCATTATACTTTTGGGACTTATGGTTGTTTTGCAATTTGTGGAGCTTTATTTGTGGGCAGTGGGGCCATATTCGCTTCTTATTTACTTAAAAAATCAGAAGTGAGGAAGATTAGGTCAAATAAGTCGTTGTGTTATTTAGCAATTTCTTTGATAGCTGTTTCTCTGTTTATATTGTTTGGAGCTGAAGTCTATTTAACAGCGGCTCTTGCTTGGTTGGTAGGAGCTGTTTTAGGTGGACTATTGATGGTAGAAGTTAATGGTATTTTTAGAGACTCGTTTTTTTCAATTTAGGATTTTGATGTCCTTTTAAGTAGGTTTAATATTTCATCAACCTTCTCTAAAGCATCTTTTTTGGAGTTGGAGTCTATTGCTGAAATTAAACAACAATTAAGATGACCTTCAAGAACTGAAAGCTCTAGTGATTTTAATGCACTTCTAGCTGCTTTAATTTGCGTAAGAATGTCTACGCAATACTTTTCATCTTCAATCATTTTTTTAATACCACGAACTTGACCTTCAATTTTATTAACTCTTGTCAATTGATTTTTATGGTCAGCTCCATGCTTATGAGAATCTTTCATTTCTTTTCCTGCTAATCATCTGAAATATTAAATACTTACATACCGCATATAATTAATATATTCAAGTTTTTACTACCCCTAGGGGGTATGATATTTTATAGTTCAGGAGATAAGTCATGAAAATCATATTTTTATCAATAATACTTTTTGGGTCATTAAACACAATGGCATCTACTAAAAATTTATCCATAAAAGTTGCATTATCGCCCGCAGGATCATTTACAATAACTTCTAATAAAATCAAAGGAAAGGTCTATGTTGGCAGTAATGGTAATCTGATTGCCAAAAATATTAAAATTCCCGTAAAAACATTAAAGACGGGAATTGAATTAAGAGACAACCACCTTAAAAAGAAGCTTGGCCATGAAAAGGACAAAAAGTCTATTTTGTTACTGCTAGAAGCAAAGGGTGTAAACGGAAAAGGGAAGGCCAAATTTAGAGTATTAAACAAAGAGCAGACCACAGATTTTACCTATAAAAAGGTTTCTAAAAATATTGGAGAAGCAAACTTTACCTTAAATTTGGATAATTTTGGTATTTCAGGAATTAGTTATATGGGGGTTGGAGTTAAAAATATTGTCAATGTCTCTGTTAAGCTCCCTTTTATAGTTAAAAAATGAAAATTTGTTTAAGCTTTATAGCGATAATATTTTTTGTGTCATGTAATCAATCTACAAACTCAAACTCTTTTGATCGCGCTTTTTCTGAAAATATTGGGATTGATAGGTCAACAGCAGAGGGCGAAAGACTCTTCCAAGCTTATACAGCCTTGAAAAATAACTGTATGTCTTGTCACTCGGGCTACCACAATACTTGGTCATCCTACAATACAAGCCAAGCTTGGATTAATGCAGGTCTAGTTGAAAGCAATGATGCTTATGCTTCAAGTATTATTATTAGACTTAAGAATATTGGTGGAAATATGCCAAAAGACAACCCTCAAATCCCCGAAGAGATAGTGGCCGATTAAATTAACTTTGACTAAGAGAGTTATGTAAACGCTTTTCGTGATTACCGCACACTCATGATATAACCAGCTGCCTTTACAAGTTTTGAATCTTCTTTTTTCCCATAGTGAATTACGATTAAACCAATACCTAAGACCAAAAATTCAACCATAAATGCTATGTCACCTAAAAACTCTGCCATTACTTATCCTTCCTTTTAACTATTTTATAAACTAAATAAGCAACCCCAAAAAACACAATGGAACTTACTATACTAATTAGCATATAGTGGTCATGAATTGAGTTATTATGCCATTCCATCATTCTTTAGACTTCGCTGCTTTCTTTGTTAAACAACTCACCCCATTTGGGAATATAAGCAGGCACATTCTTTTTATAGTCTAAATACTTCTCACCAAATTCTTTAATCATATGCTCTTCTTCTTTTTTTCCAAGTCGATGATACATATAAAGAAGAATAGGAAACATTGCGATAGTTAGAAGTGTTGGCCACATTAATAAAAATCCGAACATAATCGCTACGAAACCTATATATTGTGGATGCCTAACTTTTGCATATAGCCCTGTTGTCGCAAGTGTATGATTCTTTTGAGCTGCATGAAGGACTTTCCATCCAGAAGACAGCATTATGAATCCCAAAACGATAAAGACATTAGCAGCAATATGAATTGGATGAAAATGTGGATCAATTTTAGAATCAATAAAAGCATTCCACAGGTGACCATTTTCATGAGAGAAAATATTTAACCCAGGAAATTTTTCACTCAGCCAACCTGAAAGGAAATAAATAGTAAGTGGAAATCCATACATTTCAGTAAATAGGGCCAGAATAAAAGCAGAAAAAGCTCCAAGGGAACGCCAATCTGTTGCACTTTTAGGCTTCGTGAAACTAAATGCAAAAATAATAAAAATTGCTGAATTTAAAATAACTAATGTCCAAAGACCATATCCTGATTCACCGTGCATTATGTTCCTCCTTTTTACTATCATGGCTACATTCCTCATTGTTGTTATGAGAATGATGGCCCCCATGTCCTCCATGTCCATGCCCTCCATGCATAAATATGTGCATCAAAGGGCATAAAAGCAAAATAGAGTATGGTTAAAGTCCCAAAGCATGCTCTAAGTGATATGTGTAAACCCAGTAGCCTAAACCAACAATACAAATTAATACAAAAGGGTTTTTCCAAAAATTTTTAACCTCGTCTTTATTCATATTTTCTCCAGCTATATTTTTGTAGTTCTCAGTCTTAAAGAGTTTGCAATAACAGAAACTGAGCTAAAGCTCATTGCTGCTGCTGCAATCATAGGGCTAAGTAAAAGTCCAAAAGCAGGGTATAAAACTCCTGCTGCCACAGGAACACCTGCGGCATTATAGACAAAGGCAAAGAATAAATTCTGTTTTATGTTTGTCATAGTCGTGCGACTTAACTTTCTTGCCCTTACAATTCCTCTTAAGTCACCTTTGACAAGAGTAACCCCAGCACTTTCCATTGCCACATCTGTTCCTGTCCCCATCGCAATTCCGACTTGGGCCTTTGCTAGTGCTGGAGCATCGTTAATACCATCTCCTGCCATTGCGACAACTTTTCCCTCTGCTTGTAACTTTGAAACAGCCTCAACCTTTTGTTCTGGCAGAACCTCTGCAATTACCTTATCTATACCGAGTTTGTTAGCTACTGCTTGAGCTGTGGTGGCACTATCGCCAGTTAGCATTACTATTTCTAGACCTTCTTTATGAAGTTCATTTATCGCTTCCTGAGTTGTCCCTTTAATAGGGTCAGCAACTCCAACTAGCCCAGCAAATTTACTATCTATTGAGACAAACATTACTGTTTGTCCCTCTTTCCTGAATGATTCAGCTTTTTCTAGAACATTCTCTATGGAAATATTTTGTTGCTCCATTAATGCCTTATTTCCTAAAGCTACTTTTTTCCCTGCAACAATTCCCCTGACACCTTTTCCAGTTACGGATTCAAAATCATTAACTTCCTGAGAAGCGACACTTCTTTCCTCTGCTCCTCTAACGATAGCCTCCGCTAATGGGTGCTCACTTCCTTTTTCGAGACTTGATACTAAAGATAAAAAGTCATTCTCTTGTATCCCTTCATTTGGCAATACTGTAACAAGTTTCGGTCTTCCTTCAGTAAGAGTTCCAGTCTTATCAACAACAAGCGTTGTTACTTTTCTCATAATTTCTATAGATTCAGCATTTTTAAAAAGAACACCCATTGTAGCGGCTCTTCCCGTTGAAACCATTATAGACATTGGGGTGGCTAACCCAAGGGCACAGGGACAAGCAATAATCAAAACAGCTACAGAGTTAATGATTGCATAGGCCATTGCTGGCTCAGGTCCGTAATTAGACCAAACAATAAATGTTACAATTGCTACAACGATTACAATTGGTACGAAGTAACCTGATACAATATCCGCTAGTTTTTGGATAGGAGCTTTACTCCTTTGAGCCTCTGCAACCATATGAATAATCCGAGAAAGTAATGTGTCAGCTCCAATTTTTTGAGCTTTCATTACAAAGCTTCCAGTCCCATTTACTGTAGCTCCGACAACTTTATCTCCCTGAGATTTTTCAACAGGCATTGGCTCTCCAGTAATCATTGATTCATCAATATTACTTTTTCCGTCAATGACTATCCCATCTACAGGGACTTTTTCTCCAGGACGTACTCTTAACTTATCATCCAACTGAACATTTTCTAATGGAACATCTTCCTCTGAACCATCCTCATTTATTCTGCGTGCTGTTTTTGCAGCAAGCCCAAGTAGCTTCTTTATAGCTTCTCCTGTTTGATTTCTCGCTCTCAGTTCCAAGACTTGCCCTAGAAGAATTAGAGTAACAATCACACCAGCAGCTTCAAAATATACAGCGACATGTCCTGAAGAATCTCTGAATGAGCCTGGAAACCAGCTCGGAAAAAGAGTGGCAACCAAGCTATAAATATAGGCGACACTGACTCCAATCCCAATAAGGGTGAACATATTCAAGCTTTTTCTAACTATGGAGTCGATTCCTCTCACATAAAAAGGCCATGCCGAATACAAACAAACTGGTGTGGCCAATAAAAGTTCAAGATAAACCTTTATAGATGGGGATATGATTTTTGATATGGGTTGTCCTGGTAAGAGGTCGCCCATGGATATTATGAATAAGGGAATGGTGAACAGTGCCGCCAACCAAAACCTTTTAGTCATATCTATTAATTCTTCATTTTCACTATCATCTGCAATAAGTGGCTCAAGTCCCATTCCACATTTAGGGCAACTTCCTGGGCCAACTTGTCTTATTTCTGGATGCATAGGACAAGTGTAAATCGCATTAGGATCAGAACTTACATTCTTTGGTTTATGAGCTTCATGACCATGATCCCCATGGTTGCATGTGTGAGTATCGGCCATTATTTTTTCCTTCCAGTTTTATTTATGATAGTAATTAATTCATCCAATAAGTTTTTTGCTTTTTTCTCATCAGTAATTACTGCCTTCTTAACACAATCTTCAATATGAGCTTCAAGGACTCTAACTTCCACTTTTTCTAAAGCAGCAAAAACTGCTTTAAATTGATTTAAGATATCAATACAATATCTATCATTATCGATCATCTTAATAATTCCTCTAATTTGACCTTCTATCTTTTTTAAAGAATCAATTTGCTTAGTATGATCCGTCCCCTTGAAGCTCATATTTAATCCTAGTTTTTCTTTTGAACTAATGTACCTTCTCTGAACTTGAAGCTTCCGTTTGTCTCAACTTCTGAATAGTGATTATTTAAAATCTTTTTCACAGTTCCAAAGCCTAAAACTCTAAGTTCACAATCGTACTCTCCACCATCATCAGGACCACCACCGCCACCTATGCAGTGATTTTGATAAAATTCAACACTATCCCCAACTTTAACATCATTTTCACCAAGACATACATGAGCAGTTTTATTGTCGGTTTTCATCGCAACTGTACCTCTCATCATCTTATGTGCACAACTCGTTAAAAATGTAGCTCCTAAAAGTAAAATTAAAAGTTTTTTCATATTATTCTCCTTATTTTAATGATTACTATGATCCTCTGTAGTTTTATTCATATTTTTCATACACATTTTTTTGCTTTTCCCCATCATTTTTTGCATTTTTCCCATCATTCCTTGCATATCTTTCATCATACCCATTTCTTTTTTTCCTCTCATCATTCCCTGCATGCTTCCCATCATTTCTTTCATCATCCCCATATGTGACTTCATTTGTTCCATATGCTTGTCCATTAGCATCTTCTTTCTTGATGGGTCATTTGTTGCATTATAGTCCTCCATTGTTTTCATCATAGAGTTCATGTGTTTAGACATATCTTGCATCATTTCGTGGTTACCTGATGCTTTCTTCTTGTGTCCGTGCATATTTCCTGCGAACAAGCTTGACGAAAGTGCTAAGACTACAAAAAAAGTAATTGCTTTTAACTTTAGATACATAAAAATCTCCTTTGTTATATTCGTATAACATCTTTGTACCATACCCTCCTTTGGTATAAACTGACTTATATCATGTTTTTAGGAAAAAATTATCAGAACAGATTAAAAAATATTTATTTACGCAAAGAGTTAGTCAATGATTTTGAAATTTCTCATCATGCTCATGTCCTCGTGCTCAAGATTATGGCAATGGTATATGAAAGTACCTTTAAAGGTATTAAATCTCTTAATCACTTGAACCCGGTCTCCAGGCATCACAAGAACAGTATCTTTCCAGCCCTGATCTAAGCAGCCTTTTAATTGACCAGAACTTCTATTTAAAACTTGAAATTGAGTCCCATGAATATGCATTGGGTGAGGCATTCCTGTTGGATTGTAAAATTCCCAAACTTCGGTATCACCATATTTTATAATTTCGTAGTTTTCATATCTATTGTCTTCATAGCCATTCCCATTAATGGTCCAGCCAGTACCTCTTTTAGGAATTAATTCAAACTCTTTTGGAGAATTAAGATTGGTGGCTTCACTTGGATTAATTTTGGAGTACTGAGATAACTTAGAAGGTTCTTGGAACAATTCTCCCAAGTCTTCTGAAACTTCAAACTCAAGGATTGTATATTTTTTACCTCTTCCTTCAACCAAGGGAAGACTTTCAACTCTAATGATGTCTCCAGTTGAATATTGAGAGAAGTCAAATAAGAACTCAAACCTTTCTGCCGGTGCAAAGTAAAACCTCTCTAAGCTATTTACTTCTGCTAGAAGTCCACCATCACTGCCAATTTGCTTAATCTCTTGAACTCCATCAACTGCAATATTAAAAATTCTTGCATTACATCCATTAAGGAGTCGAATCCTGTAGAGACCTTGCTTTACATTAAACTTCCTCTCGTCAGTCCCATTGATAAGCAACTTATTACCAAAAGCACCCATCATAGATGGGCGATATTCAAGCTGCCCATCATCGTTGAAGTATCTGTCTTGTAAAACTAGGCTTAATTCTTGTTCTTCATTTGGCAGGTTTAAGTTCTTTTCTTCCTGATCTCTAACTATAAATAATCCGGCCAGCCCCTGATAAACCTGAAAGCCCGTTCTTCCATGAGGGTGAGGATGATACCAATACATTCCAGCTCTATTTTCAACTACGAAGTCATACTGATAGGACTCATTGGTCTTTATTGCATAATGTGGATGACCGTCATTATTATGAGATACATCTAGGCCATGCCAGTGAATGATTGACTCTTCTGGAAGTTCATTTTTAAAAATGATTCGTACTTTATCGCCAGTATTCACTTCAATTATTGGCCCTAAATACGAGCCAGTAATTTCTTTAAGTGCTTCCTTCGGCCCCTTTAATACACTTCCAAAATAAGACCAAAATTTTGTTTTAGAGTTGTTTCCAGTATCAACTAACTTATATTTTGCAATTAACTCGATGATTACATCTGGTTCGTCATTATTGAAGAGCACTCTAGTCGTTGCACTTGCCCAGGAATTAGAAAAAGAAACAGCAGCTCCAAATCCAATCAAACCTTTATTTAAAAACTCTCTTCGTGAACAATCCATGTGAATACCCCTTATACCTCCCCAGGGTATCGCCCTGAGTTCATATTTACAAGATGATTTCAGTCAACTTCAACATTTTCCTCCTTCATGGCCTTACGGCATGGGCGAAAGGAGGAAAAGATGAATGATGATAAAAACAAAATTATCCTTGAAATGAACTTCAAGTTTCAGATGAGAGACTACAGGCTTCGGTTTGTTACAAAGAAAGCTTGGCTTATAAGTTTGATTTTAATCGTATGTAAAATACTTAGGAGCTTTAAGGGTGATCTATCACCCTGATTTCTAGTTCTTCTTGCCTCGCGGCCCACATCGTTTGAACTTTAGAGTCTGTAACTAAATAAGTAATCAAAAGTGTTCGGCTTTTGCCTGTAGATTTTTTGGTCTTTTTTTCGATTGTTGTTACATAGCGACCTAGAGCGATAATCTCTAATACTTCGACTTCTTCAAAATCATCTGTACCAAAAGATTTTTCTAAATGTCCTTTTAGAACATCTTTGCCTTTAAAGAGAGTTTCGCCCTCTGGTAGCAAAAAGACTTCAATTTGATCGTCACAATAATCAAGACATTTCTCCATGTCCTGATTGTTGTATTCTTCAATTTGCTTAAGGACTATTTCCTTTGAGTTCATAAAACCTCTAATTGCGTTTAGGTGACACAAAAACGCTGTCTATGCATAGCACAAGGCCCAAATGCTGTAAATCTTACATAGATATTGAGTCTTCTACTTGGCGTTACGAAACTTCGTAACTCTTGAATATGTTTGTAAAAAATCTTTTAAAACAAATACTTAAATGAAAAACCACCAAAATTTGTTTAATTTCCTTTTAAATATTACGAAACTTCGTAATAGTCTGACAACCCGAATCAAACCCAATAGTAACAATTACTTGGGAAGCAGAGAAAGGGAAAGACTAAAAATGTTACGAAAGTTCGTAACTGAGAAATGGATAGTAATGCCATGAGCTACCAAAAATTAGTAACTTAATTGATTAAAAAACTGGCACAGCCATTGCTTTACTGGCTTGTGAATTTTGTGGAGGAGCAAAATGACTTTTAGAAACGTAATAGCAATTGATGACGACAGCCTTGCTGGTGAAGCCATTAAAATGGTTTTTAGCAAAAAAGGTATATCTGTAGATTTCTTTGATTCACCAAAGAAAGCTATCCTTCACATAAAGGAACACCCAAGAAAATACAAAATGGCCATTGTTGATTTCCAAATGAAAGAAGAAAGTGGCGATGAGGTCGTTAAGCAAATTAAAAAGATTAACGGAAGCATCTTAACAGTAGTTCTGTCTGGGGATGACTCCCTAGAAACGATCAAGAAATGCCAAGAAGTTGGAGCTGATAACTTTTACTCCAAAGGTCATGCGTTAGAAAACCTTGCTTTATTAAGTGAAGTTGCAAAAGACAAATATGCTTCTGAAAGCTCTGAGGAAGCTAAAGAATTAAATGAACAAAAAATTGAATCTATCCTTTCCTTAAAAGGTCGATCTAATGAGCTTGCAAGAGTTGCTGACCTTGTTAAAACATTTTCAAACACAGAAGAACCTGTATTGATTCAAGGTGCTTCAGGAACAGGTAAAGAAAGAATTGCAAAAGCAATCCATAACAACTCTAAAAGAAACAAAAAATCTTTTATTGCAGTTAACTGTGGAGCTATACCTGAGAATCTTTTGGAAAGTGAATTATTTGGTCACGAAAAAGGATCATTTACAGGAGCCACTAACGCTAAAGCAGGGAAATTCCTAGCTGCTGATGGTGGAACAATATTCTTAGACGAAATTGGAGAAATGCCTCTGGATTTTCAAGTAAAG
Source organism: Bdellovibrionaceae bacterium UBA6502 (assembly GCA_002436415.1). Taxonomy (GTDB): domain Bacteria; phylum Bdellovibrionota; class Bdellovibrionia; order Bdellovibrionales; family UBA840; genus UBA6502. Next base: position 22,001 of record DJMA01000028.1, read on the forward strand.
CTTTTAAGAGTTTTACAGGAAAAAGAGGTCACTCCTGTTGGAAGCAATCGCTCTATGAAAGTTAATTTCAGAGTTGTTGCTGCAACAAACAGAAACTTGAAAGAAGAAGTTAGAAATGGAAACTTCAGAGAAGACCTTTTTTATCGACTAAACATTTTGCCTATTGAAATCCCTGCTTTAGTAAAAAGAAGAGAAGATATTGTTTCTATTGCAAATTTTATTATTGATGAGAAAAACAAAGAAACTACTCAAGCCAAAAAACTAACGGATGAAGCTCTTGGGATTATTAAATCATACGATTGGCCCGGAAATGTTAGACAGCTCGAAGCAGTTCTGAAAAGAGCTTATGTACTCAACGGTGTTTCAATAAACGGAAAGGCCATCGAACAACAAATTGAATGCAACAAAGCTGAAAATAGCTACAAGCATGGTATTCAATCATGGTGTGATCTTGAGAACGAATTTTTAGAAAGACAAAGAGGACTATTAGAAGAGTCTCTAAAACTTTCTAAAGGAAATAAGAGAGATGCAGCCAAAATGCTTAATCTTAAATATACGACTTATGTATCAAAGAGATTGAAATTTGGCTTGGACTCAAAAACAAAATCAACTAACGAGAAAACACTATAAAGGTGTTAAGAGGTTTAGGAGGATAATATGAACAAAAAACTAGCGTTATTTCTTGTTGCTTTAACTGCCACTTCTGGTGCTTACGCTCACGATTGTGAATGTGAGAAGCAGAATAAAGACAATGAGAAAAAGGAAGAAAAAAGCGGTATCAGTATTAGAACTCAGAATCTAATCAGTAGCTTAGTAAAACGTGGGGCACTAATTTTCGATGATGAGAATGGGAAAATTGATATTGACCTGACTAAGCTCACTTCGGAAGAACTCAAAATGTATATCAAATCAAAGGAAACAAATGTTGATATTGAAAAAGCCAACATTTCTCTAATTCCTGAGTTTTCTCGATATATTCTTGAGCAACGAATGTTGAAAGCTGAAGAATTAGTAGCAAGTACGAGATCGTTAAATGACGATGAAATCATGGATGGGATTTTAAGAAATGTATCGCCAAATATTGGCAACGATATTGCAACCTTTAAAGATCATTCATTTGCTTAAGGCATCACAAAGACATTTCAGAAACAAATCTGCGCTTTAGCTAAGTTATGCCCGCAAGCTGCTTTCAAATCGGCATTTTATAAAAATGTCAGTGAATACTAATTTTTAGGCCAATACAAAGTCAAGAAAGAATTTAAGGACATAAATACCAGGAAGAACAAAAAGAAACCCAATAAGACTTCAAATCTAGTACAGAATACAATTGGGCAAGACTTGGCTTTTTTGAGATTTAAATCCCTCTAACTATAAACCTAAAAACTAAGCAGGAATCTAAGCTCATGTATTTTCCTAACTAAGCTAAAGATAAACTACTACCCACTACTTTGATTAGGAAACCAAAAACAATACCTCGATAATAATATACCTAGCTTTCCGTTTTGTAAGACTTGTGGGTTTTGATTTAGTAAATCATTCTCCAGGAACTGGAGCAAAGTTTCACCGAAAAGTTTTGTTCATTAATCTGTTCACCATCCAAAGCCATTGGAATCTGCTCGTTTCCAGAAATAGATAGATTTTTAAACTTTCTGTAAAACACTTTTGAATCTTCTTTTAAAGAACTATCAAGCTGCATCTCCAGGGCTATATCTAACAAATCCAAAAGTGGCGCTTCTTTCACTAAAAGAAAATCTAAACAATCCTGCTCAGGACTCGCTTCTCCGGTTAGCTTAACACCCCCACCCGCGTATTTAGAGTTTCCGATAAAAAAGCCGATGACATCGTTAAACTCAAAGTCTTCTCCGTCTATATTCACTTGCAAAGAATATGTTTTTCGATCCGTTAAAAGCTCTAAAGCTTTTAAATAGTAAGAAAAACATCCCATCAAGCCCTTCATATCACTTGGAACATCGGGAGTTATATTTCCAAAACCACCACAGCTCGCCATATTAACAAAAACTCTATCTTTAAGTTCTCCGTAATATAACTGCAAGGAATCTGAAAATTTTAGTTCTTTTAATTTTTCAAGAGCTTTTTCTTTAGATAGATCTAAAAATCGAGAAAAATCATTCGCCGTTCCCATGGGAATCAAATAAATCGAAAATTTTTCTGTAAGATTTTTTTTATGCAGTTGATTGATGGCATAATTCAATGATCCATCTCCGCCAGCTACGATGACTAGATCGGTTTCAGAATTTAAATTTCCTGATTGAATGTGTTGATCAAAAGACATTTCCTTTAAACCAAGTTCAGCGAAATTAAGTCCGCAGGCTTTTAATTCTTCCCGTCTATCATCGTTGGCAAGCACAGATACTCGTTTCATTATCGAATTCCAATTTCTGATTCAAATTTGTGGTCGTTTAAAAAATAAGATCGCGGTAAATTTTGTTTCAGCATATTCTCAACTTTATGCTTATTCTCTGGTGACACATTCACTGCAAACAATACATGTGACTGAGATTTACTATCATTAGTACCGTATCTGATTTCATAGTAGTGAGAACTATTTCCCATGATTAAACCTAGTAGAGCTGTGATAGTCATTGCACCAAGGGGTAAGAAAATTAAATTGGCTAACCATCCCATCAGCATGAAATTCTCAAACTTAAATTGAATATCGAATTCCCAGAAAAACATGGCCAAAAGCCCCCAAATAAGACCAAATACAGCACCTACGCCAGCAGCCTTCATAGAACTGGATTTTTTTTCTAGATAAAATCCTTTTCTATGACTACTGGGCATATAAACGTAATCAATATCTTCATCGGACAGACCGAGTTCTTTTAAATCTCTTTTTGTCTTTTCAATGTCGCTTAGGTTTTTGGCCTCAAGTTGAAATGTATATCTTTTAAGTCTATTGTAGCTAAACATATAAGCCTCCTTCGCTAGTGTTCAATAAATATGAAAGCTTTTAACCTAATATTTGAGGAGTAAGCTAACTCCCCAAGTTCTTTTGAAGAATACTACTAAAGGCCATGTAAATCTTTTCACCTAGTTTACGCTATTGTGTAGCAAACTACACAATCACAACTAGATATTAATTATCAAGATCTGCCTTTGGTTGAAAAACCTTTGTTAGAGATTCTTTGATGTTTTCTCCACCCTTAATGCCAAAATCAAGAGTTCGAATTGGGAACGGAATACTAATGTTATTTTCGTCAAAAGCCTTTTTGATCTTTTTGATGGCTTCGTGCTTGGCTTTCAACATGGCACCGTTATCAGGGAAACCAACCCAAAAACGAGTTAAAAAGTTAATAGAACTTCCGCCAAATTCATCGTAGAAAAACTGAACATCTCTATCAGGCACAAGGCCTTCAATGCTTTTAATCGTATCTAAGGTAATCTTTTCGACACGATCCAGATCTTCTCCATAAGAAACCCCTACCGCCAGCTCTACACGTATCACTGGCGTAGAAGTGTAGTTTACAAAACTTTCCGTAAAAAGTTTTTTATTCGGTAAAACAGCTTCTAAACCATCAAAAGTAGTTATACTAGTTGTTCTTAAATCAATGCTCGTCACTTCTCCAAAAAAATCATCGATTTTGATGATGTCACCAATTTGATAAGGCTGGCGAAAAGCTATGAATACACCTGAAACAAAGTTAGAAGCAATTTCCTGAAAAGCAAAACCCAATGCTAAACCAATAACACCGGCACCAGCTAGTAAGGAAGTTAATGTCTTATCAAGATTTAATATACCTAGTGCTAAAAATAGTCCTAAACACATTACTAGAAAAGAAATAAAATTTTCTATCAAGCCATCAACAGCTCTATTACTACTGACTCGGTTCATAAGTTTTCTTGTTCCAAGACGAACATACCTTGATAAAAACCAAAAAACCGTAAAAACTAAAAACGCTAGAATAAGGTTAGGAATTGCTTTCACAGCAATTTCCAACCAATTTTCTAGCTCTTTCATCAGTAGATTAATCGCTTCATTTAACTTCATTCATTACTCCTTCTATTTAATCGTACTTATATTGTGCGGATCGAAAATACTCTCTTGGGTATCCCCAGAAAGCGACTTTTTGTAAATCATCAATAAAGACTTGCCAGTTCTCAGGGACATTCACACCTGCTGAACCTGAATAGGCAAATTGGATGTGGGAATTAAGATTCATCCAGGCCATTTTCGCTAAATCAGAACTTGAGTTTTCCAATATCAATTCAGCAAAAAACAAAACCCCTTCCATATCTCTATTTTCAGTCCATAACTGAAGACCTAAATCACCTAATGCATATAGGTAATAGGCTCGCATTTCTGGCGACTCTATCAATAAAAATTGGGCTTTTAATGAAAGATACAGATCTTCAAAATAATGAAGTTCCTCTTCCTCTAGCATACTTTTTTCAATGTTGGAGCTTTTAAAGTATCTCTCAAACAATTGATTGGTCTTTAGCTTAGGATCCACCACATCCATGTCCATTTTAATATCTGCAAATATGTCTTTTGCGCGCATAAAATCTTCTTTTAAAAAACTTTGAGATTCACCAAGCTCGCAGGATTTAAATCTTTCCAAACTAAACATTCTCTCAATGCAGTCTAGAGTTTTCTTATCTTCAATCACAATCCTTGCGGGTTGATTAGCAATTGCCAATAGGCTCAATTCATCCTTCCAAGGAAATTTTTTATCAATTTCAGATTGTATATTTTCTTTGGTCCAATTGAGCTCTTCTTTTTCTTCAACAGAAGTTTTCACCTGATAGCTTAGAGCCATTAGTGCTGTCAAAAAACAAACTCCAAAAAACAGCTTTGTCTTATTCATCGAAAAACTCCTGTTCAAAAAAATCCTCAAAATCTACAATTGGAAAACTTGAAATTTCTCCTTCATCAAACATCCAATCCCCATCAATCACAATATTATAAGTATCCATATTTTCCTCCCTTAAAATAGGAAAGCCCCCAAAAGGGGGCCCTTTCACCTAGTTAAACATCTTTTCAACGTCAGTTTCTAATTCCTCATATTTATGTTCTACAGCAAGTTTCATATCTACATATTTATCTTCAGTAGTATCCGCTAATTCACCTAACTCATCCGAAAGATCCTCACGCATTTCCTTTAACTCAGAAACTTTTTCTTTTAGATCCTCTTTAGCGTCTACAGATTCAGATTTCATTTTTTCTTCTAGTGTTTCAATTTTTTTGTCCAAGCTATCAAGTTTAGCATTCATTTCTGATTTAAACTCTTCATAACCAGCTTTCATTTCTTGCGTCACTTGTTCGGTTTTGTTCTCAACCTTCTTTTCGCTACATGCAGCTAAAGACACACCTAATAAACCTGCTAATACCAATGCTTTTGCAATTCTTAATTTTTTCATCTAAATACTCCTTTAAAATATTCTTGTTGTTAATTGGTTATCACAAGCCAATGTCCTGCGATCCAAAAACAGATTATCCAAAGGCACCATAAAACTCTTGATGGATTCGTTTTAAAAGTGTGTAGCTATCTACACATGAACATAAATTTTATATTTATTGCCCTAAAAACAAGCCCTTAGAGAGATGCGCCTATAAATGTGTAGAGATAAACACAACTTATTAAGAAATCCTAAAAGCTTCTTTTTATTTTCAGAGATAATCTCTTTTCACGATTTGGAAAAAGCATAGGAGGGGCGAAGATGTTTCATTGGTGTTTAGGTTATCTTTTTCTAGCTTTATTAAGTGGTGCTTTAGGTTATGGAGACTACCACACAAAAATGGATGGATTAGCTCGCTATATGGCAGCGGTATTCACTACTCTTTTTGCTCTAAGTATTACTTACAGTTTTTGGAGAAGAAAAACCACTATCAATCGATTAATAAGAAAGGACTTTTAAAATGAAAAAAATAAATATTTTAACAATGCTAGCAATTTCTTTATTCTTTGTTTCCTGTGCGAATCAAGAAAAACAAAATACTACAAACAACAGAGAGTCTTACATTGTCACAGAAGACAATTTCCCGAAAGTGAAATTTCAATTTATCAACTCTAAGTCCCATGGCCTAGATCGAATGGAAGCGGCCTACAAAACCCCAGATTTAGAGATGAAAAAAAGAGACAGCAAGTCTAAAACAGATGATTTGAACTCTAAAAAACAAATTAAAGAACTTCGTGAAAAACTAAATCAACTGGAAGCGGCAGAGTTTTCAGAATGGGAATCCAAAGCTAAAGATTTTGATGAAGACTACAGAGACTTTGAAAGTAACTACAGAACAAACCTAAAATCCAAAACAACGGAATAATTCCGTAATTAATAATAATATTTTTTCATATACAACTAAAGGAGAGACAATGAAAAAACTAATACTTACACTAACTTGCATCAGTTCAATTTTACTAACAAGCAATGCTATGGCAGCCGGAGACGGATCATTAATCCTGTCCTTTGCAGGTGTAGCTAATGATACCGAAAAACAGGTAAGAGAAAATGAGACCAACAATGAAGTTAATATCGGTGGTGGTATATTAGTTGAAGCAAATATCAACGAAAAATTCGGTATTGAAACAGGTGCCCTACTAATTAATAGACAATATGATGCAGAAAAGGGTGAGGCGAGACTATTACAAGAAACCAAACGCCTGCACATTCCAATCATGGCTCGTTTTTGGGTAACAGATTGGTTTTCAGTAGCTACAGGTCCTTTCGTAGCTTTTAGAACTGGTGATACGAAAACAACTTTAAAAGTTGGTGATACAGAGCTTGGTAGCTTAAAAACATCTGCGGATGAAAGCGTTGAGTACGGTATTGATACTGCTGCCACTTTTAACATTTCTATCGATGATAAGTCTGGTATCTTTTTAGAAGGTCGTTACTCAGATTTATTTGACCAAGACAATACAGAAAAATTTAATGAAGTCTCAGCATTAGCTGGTTTTAAAATGCAATTATAAGACTAAGCAAAAAAAAGAACAAAAAAAGGATGAGTTTTATCTCATCCTTTTTTTTAGTTTAATGAGGCGGAAGGATTAAACTTGTATCCAGAACCATGAACCGATTCGATGATTGGCGCCAAATCCCCTAGCTTTCTGCGAAGCTTACTCACATGTGTATCAACGGATCGGGCATAAACATGAACGTCTTCACCCCAAATATCATTCAAAACTTTATCTCTATGAAAAACATGCCCTGGCTCATTGGCAAAATAAACCAATAATTTAAACTCTAAGGCAGTTAAGTCTAGGGCTTCAAATTTCTCACCAACACGAACTTTAACCTCTTGGCGGCCTTTATCTATCTCTATCACATCCCACTTCATAAGATCAGATGCGCTTTTGAGTTGTTCGATACGGTTTAAGCGAGCGTCAATCCTAGCCTTTAACTCCAGCAGAGCAAAAGGTTTAGTAATATAGTCATCAGCGCCAGCCGAAAAACCTAGAACCTTCTCTGATAACTCAGAGTGAGCTGTTAACATAAAAATAGAAAGATCAGGCTTTTCCATTCGAAGCTTTGAACAAAAATCAATTCCACTACCATCCGGCAGCTCAATGTCCAACAACAGCAAACTGATCTCATTATTTTGCAGAAACTCATTGGCATCCGAAATATTTTCGACCCAACTTAATTCTGCGTAAGAACCTACAGCTTGATTTACCATAGTGTATATTTCTTTGGAGTCTTCAACCAACAAAATTTTATGCATAATTTACCTCTAATTAAACAAACAAATATCACAGATCCTTGAATTCAGACAACGCAAATGATAATTTAAACGAAAAATAGGGACTCAAATGGATGAAAAATACTCAAAACTGGACTCAGAACACTTAGAACCAGCTCTCAGCGAGTTTTATGAAGAATTTATAAGTGATCGTTACAATGAACTCCCTGCACTAAACAAGGGAATCGAAGAGAAAAACTTTGATATCATTGAGGAGCTTTCTCATAAATGGAAAGGTTTCAGTGCTCCATATGGTTTTGCTGGCTTAGCACAAATTGCGGCCCTAATGGAAACCTCCGCTAAAAATAAAGACATTGAATCTTCACAGCAATTAGTAAAAGAAGTGATCGAATATCTAAAATATAAAAAATCCAAGAGAGGTTAAGAAAATTGAGACAACAAAAGCTTGCCGAAAAACTTGTTAAAAAAACTCAACGTAAATTTATAGTTTTTAGCTTGTTAAGTTTTGCTTTGTTATTACCCATATCTTTCACTGCCATCAAATATCACAGAAAAGTGATTGAACAACAAATCAGTTTGCAAGAGGTGCATGACTCTCTAAACCAACAATTTATATTAATCCACGAAATCGCAATTCTGGGTGAAAAATTTGACGAAGTTTTAGAATCTGAAAAAGAATTAGAAAACCAATCTGCCTTTAAAGAATTAGTAGATGAGCTAAGCCAAAAAAATAAAATGTTTTCTAAAATGGTGCAGAAGAAGACTTTTCAAGATATCGAAGAAATCTCAAAGCTCCTTTCCACAAGTGGCCTTCAAGAGAACATAAACTCTTTTATCGAAAATGCCTCAAGATTAGCGAACGAAGATCAAATTGCTTACTCAGAGCTAAAACAAACAGCTTCCTTTTTATCAAAAAGCTCCAGAAACGACTTGTCTTATATTTTTGATGCAGTTAACGCTCACATACAAAACCATAACGAAATCGCACTAGAAAAAGTAGATCAGATAGGAATTTTGCTCATTTCACTTTGTCTATTTATTGTTTTCTTCGTTTGGTTTTTTGTTTTCAAACCAATTTACACCACAGTTTTAAACCAACACAAAAAACTTTCCGAAGCAGTTACAGAGCTGGAAAATGCCAATCGCTCACGCAGTGAATTTTTAGCAAATATTAGTCATGAAATTAGAACACCGATGACTGGAATTTTAGGCTACGCCGATCTATTGCAAAATTTTGACAATCACACAGCGAAAGAAAGAAAAGAAGCCATTCGAGTAATTAATCAAAATGCAAATCACCTCTTAGGTCTCATCGATGAGCTATTGGATCTGTCGAAACTAGAATCTGACAAAATGCTTGTCACTAAGGAGAAATTTAATCTACCGAAGCTACTCAATGAAATTTACTCACTCCTAAATGTAAAAGCCAAAGAAAAAGACATTGAACTACGCTTCTTAAACCAAGGAGAGTATCCTGAGTTTATCTTTAGCGATCCGAAGCGTTTGAAACAAATTATTTTAAACATCATCAGTAACGCCATCAAATTTACTGACAAAGGATATATCGAGCTAGTTTTTAGCTTAGAAGAGAATTTAGTAATTAGAGTCAAAGATACCGGCAGGGGTATCTCTAAAAAGCATCGCTCAAAACTCTTTAAGGCTTTCGAGCAAATTGATTCTTCTGCCAATCGCAGTGTTGGAGGAACAGGACTAGGGCTTTCTCTATCAAAGGGCTTAGCAAATCAATTGGGTGGAGACGTTGTCTTGCTTCGTTCAAAAGTCAATCTTGGTTCAACCTTCGAAATTACCATTGATCCGGGCTTAGATTTTAAAACCAAAATGCTAAAAACCTTTACAACTGGTGTTTACGAAAATCCAGAACAAGAGAAACGATATAAGAAACTTGCTGGTAATAAATTTTTAGTAGTAGATGATGCCAAAGAAAACGCCCGCCTCTTTAAAGTTTATCTTAACGAAGCAGGTGCTTATGTTGAGCTAGCACATAATGGTGACGATGCCATTCAATTAGCCAAAGGCCAAAGCTTTGATGCTGTATTATTAGACATTCAAATGCCTAAGAAAGATGGCTATCAGGTTCTAAAAGAACTGAAAGAGTTTGATAGGGATAAACCTGTTTTTGCCCTTACCGCCCACGCAATGGCTGAAGAAAAGGCAAAAACGAAAAAAGCCGGCTTTGATGGCCACATCACAAAGCCAGTTAAATTTGATGATTTGGTAAATTTCTTAGCGGATGAACTAAGGCACCACTAAAGGCCCTGGATAATTGGGTCTTTCCTTTAAAATTTATTTTTCATTTTTTTAAAATTATTCTTTACAAGCTTCCTCTTTCTTGTCGTACTTTATGCTGTAATCAAGGAAATAAGGAAAGATGTTTTGAGCTCTAAAAAAATAGAAATTTTAACACCCGACAATTTTGAACAAGAAAACCACTTTTATCCCAAGGCGCTTAACTCGCAACTGCATGTTATGGTCAGTCACTTTTTTAATCTCGACCACGACCGAATCATAAAAAGGTATAGTCACCTGAACCCTCAAGTGGATCAAAAAGTACTTCGAGAAATCTTAAAATACCAAGCGAAGCATTTTTACTGGGGTGGCTCGGATTTATTTTATGTAACCACAGAGGCGGGAAACCGTCGTATGGTTGTTTTAGAAACCAACTCTTGCCCCTCCGGCCAAAAATCAATGCCTCCTCGCCATGATTGGGATGAGCACAGAGGCTATAGGTATTTAATTGAAAATTCTTTTTTACCAGCCATTAAAAAGAAGCGTTTACCAAAGGGAGCTTTGGCCGTTATTTATGACAAAAATTATATGGAGACCTCTGGCTACGCCCAGACCATGGCAGATCTGTCAGGCGAAAAGGTTTACTTAATCCCCCATTTTAATAATCAAAAACAATACGTCCACTTCGATGATGGTGTGATGATTTTAAAGCTTGATAACGGCGAAGAAGTACCAATCCGTGCAGCCTTTCGCTACGTAACCCAAAAGCCTTGGAACCGTTTACCAGCTACGAGTAAAACCTTTATCTATAATTCATCCTTAGTCTGCCTAGCCGGTGGAAGAAACAAGTTGTTAGCCAACAAGGCTTATGAGCTTTATAATTCAGAAATCTCAGAAAGTGGCCTTAAGATAAATATGCCAGAAACCATCAAGGACGTTAACAAATTAGAAATCCCCTTATGGGTACAAAAATTTGGCGGAAAGGCTGTTGTTAAAAACCCGTACTCCAATGCGGGTCAGGGTGTTTATACAATTACCAACCAAGAAGAACTAGATCGCTTCATGGATTCAGAAGATGCCTATGATCAGTTTATCGTCCAAAGTTTGATTGGCCATTATGACTGGAGCTCAAGTAGTGCCCATGGAAAATACTTTCACATCGGAACAGTGCCAAACAAAAAAGGCAATATCTATATTGCCGACCTTCGAATGATGGTTTACTCCACTCCAAACGGCTTTTACCCTTGTGCCGTTTACGCAAGAAGAGCGAGAGCGCCTCTAGAAGCAAAGGCCCCAGAGGATAGCTGGAGCGTCCTTGGAACCAATTTATCGGTTAAAGTGGATGAAAACCAATGGGACTCAGACACTTCAAGGCTAATGTTGATGGATCGGAAAGACTTTAATGCCCTTGGCTTAGGTACTGATGATTTAATAGAAGCATATATACAAAGCATACTAAGTGTTGTCGCTATTGATAAAATGGCACAAAATTTAATTAACAAAAAAGGCTCGTTCCGAGTGAAGCTATTTAAGTCATTAGATAACGATGAAAGCCTACTTAAAGAAATCATGATTTAGAGGAAAAAATGAAAGACATTTTGGTCGTAAAAACAAAAGAAGATTTAAAATTATCAAGCCTGAAAAAAGGTCATGTGCATCGCTTACAGATTCATTTATCTGATAATGCTTTAGGAGTGCCTTGGCAAGTTCCGGTGATTATTGTTCGCGGTTTAGGTAAAGGACCTGTTGTTGGCTTGACCGCAGCCGTACATGGTAATGAACTAAACGGCATCTCAACCATTTTTAAACTATTAGAAGATGTAGACCCACAAAAACTAAATGGAACCATCGTTATGGTCCCTATAGCCAATGTGCCTGGTTATTTGATGAACCAAAGGCTTTTTTCCAATGGAGTAGACCTTAACCGTGTAATGCCGGGTAAGTTAAAAGGCCTAGCTAGTAATCGTTACGCCTATCATCTTACGCAAAAAATTGTTTCAAAATTTGATTACCTCCTGGATCTACACACAGCAAGCGTTGGTCGAGTAAACTCTTTGTACATCCGTGCTGACATCGAAAATGAAAAAACAAGAACCCTAGCCTTCTTACAAAACCCACAAATTATCGTAAAAAAATATGATGATCCAGGTACTCTAAGAGCTTGGGCCAACGAAAAAGGCATTCCTGCAATTACCATCGAAATTGGAAACCCCAATGCTTTTCAACATAATTTGATTGATGAAACCCTGGAAGGAATCAAGAACACTTTACGCTTTTTAAATATGATCGAGGGTGAAACAAAAGACATGATTCACGACGCTGCCATCTGTGATCACTCCTACTGGATCTATTCAAATATGGGCGGAATTGTCGACGTTCAGGTTAAGTTAGCGAGTCAGGTCAGCAAAGGCCAGGTGGTAGCAAAAGTTTACGACGTTTTTGGCCAGGTTAAAGAAGAAATTTTGGCGGATCGTTCTGGAATCGTTATTGGAAAAAACGTTCGTCCAAATTGCGACGCTGGAACCAGAATAGTTCACCTTGGAGTAAATCCTATTGAACCAGACCAAGAGAACATTCCAGCCAACCAAGAATAATCTAATAAGCCTCCCCACCTATTCAGCGGGAGGCTTTTCTCTAATCATTTCAGATGCTTTTAATAATAGATTCTATGCTTGAAACCGAGTAGCTCGACCATTGTCGAATTTGTCAAAAACTACGACGATTTAATAAAAACACAGCCAACAAAATTAGTGACAAGTAATAAATAAGAACACAAAAACCAAAAACTTTAGCTAGCTAAGTGCTTTATTTTACTAAAGAAATATTCGCCTTAATTACAAAAAAAATAACGCTTAAAGCTCCCTCAAAACTAGACCCTTAAAGATTTACCTCTACTCCCTAAATGGTCGAAATTGATAACGGGAGAATATCATTGTCAGAAGATAAAAAGGACGAAAAATCTAAAGCATCTAAATTCGAAATTCTCGAAGAAGATGAAGTGCTTAGTTTGGAGATTGAAGAAAGCACTCCAAAACTTCCAGATTCAGTTCATGTCGATGAAAACTCTTTTAGTCAAAGTCACTACAACATCAAAGACAGTTACCAGGAGTTTCAAAAAATATTAGATGGTGCGAAGCCTCAAGATGATTCCCTTGCATTAGACCAATTGTCTGAACAATACAAAGATCTTAAGCTTAGCTCTGGAGACGAAAAAATCCTAAACCAGGAAGCAAATGCTGACTTATTTGAAAATTTTGAAGCTCAAGCAGAAGACCAAGAATCAGCTCAATTGGATGAGAAAACGATTAGCACCAAAAACATTAATGAAGAACCTACCAGCATCATTGAAGAAAAAAATGAACTTGATGCTTTCCAAGAACTATTAAAGGCAGGCGAAACAAACAATAGTAATCCTGTGCAAAACGACGAAAATGGCTTTGAAGGCCTTTCTCTAGTGGAAGAATCAAAAAGCGAAGTAAAGTTCCAAAGAGAAGAAAGCGTCGTTGATCCAATGGTCAAAAAAAGAAAAGACCGCTGCAAACTCTACGATCACAACGAAATCTCGATCAAATCAAAAGCTTCCACGAATATGGAATTCGTTCATCCTGAGCAAAATGATTTATACGAGCAAATGCTAGAGTCGGTAGAAGATGAGGAAGAAAATAGTTCTAGCGAACATACAAGGACCATGAACAAAGAGCAGTACTTTGGCTATGATAAGTACGCTTTTGAGTTCAAAGGATCATTACTTAGCTACCTATCTCAATACTGGAAAAGCTTCTTTTTGGGATGTTTGAGCTTTGGTTTGTTTTTTAAATGGCATTTTAGACAATCCAGAGAATACCTTGTAACCCACACCTACTTTAGAACCTATCCCTTTCAGTTAAAAAAAGAACAAAGATCTTTTTCACTGCTTAGCTTGCTTTACAGCCTCTTTGTACTTTTAATTCCACTTAGCTTTAGTCAAAACATTTACATTGGCCTTGTTCACATCTTCTTAGCAAGCTATTCCGTTGGATTTTTGGTTTTAGAAAAATACCATAATTTGTTTAACAATTTAAAATACCAAGACATTGATTTTGCATTAAACCTCACTCACAAAGAATACCTAAAGCTCGCAAATGCTTTCAGTCTAAAAGTAGTTTTTAGCTTTGGTATCTTAAGTCCTAGGGCGGTTCGAGACCTACAAGAGTACCTTTACACAAAACTACGATACGGCAGAATATATTTTCGGATGAGTCACAAACATCACATCCTCAGTGACACACCGATTTTTCATTTGATCTTACCTGGAATCCTGGGTGTCATATCTGTGCTCACAGCCAACTATTTACAAATCGATTGGCAGCTTTACTTAGAGGAATATGTATTACAAAAACAATGGATCTATCCAATCCTATTTTTATCAGGACTATATTTATATGCCGCTATAAAAAATGAAATTTTAAATCACCTTTTCTTCAATCTAAGCATTAGGAATTCTAAGTTTCAGTACAAAGGAAGTTTTATAAAGCACTTTTTCTTGATCTTAAGCAATCTAGCTTTAATCACTATGAGCTTTGGCCTACTAATACCTCTAGCAAAATGGCGAAGCTACAAGTACTATATTAAAAACATCCGAGTTCTGATTAACAAACCTGGCGGTTTGAATGAAATCATCGACAATGCTGCCTGATTTTAAATAGAAACAAGAATTAATCTTTTTTCTTTTTCTCTTCTTTTAGGTTATCTTCTAAATAAGACAACAAATCTTTGTTGCGAAAAGGTTTAGCAAACATTTTTAAGGCGCCCATCTGCAAAGCCTCTTCTTCCGATAAGTCAGCAAAGCCTGTCATCATAACTATTTCAGGCTTAATCTCCTCTGGCATTTCAGACACGGCTTTTAAAAGATCAACTCCAGTTCCATTTGGCATTCTCACATCACTGATAATAAAATCAACCACCTGGTTTTGGAGCATTTCAATGGCGTCATTGGCACAACTAGCCTCAATGGCCTCTACTTCTTTGTCCGTCAGTTGTACAACAAGCAATTCACGCAATATCTCTTCGTCGTCAACAACTAAGGCTTTTTTCCCTTTTAATTTACTCAAAAAACTACCCTCCGGAACTAACTAATTCTCTAAAACATTTTTTAAATTGTAAACGTTTTGACTTGAAAAGCCTTTAACTGCTCACTCTTAATGCATCATAGCTTCTTCTACTTGAAAAAAGAAGGCTTTCCTTTTCAAATAGAAGAGGACAGAAAAGATCATTTCACGACGGAGCAGCTATGAACAAAAAATTTCTTTTCCTAGTTTTTTTATTGAGTTTTTTAAATACCAATCTTTACGCCAAAGATTTAACAAACCGATTGGGTTTTGGCTACAGCGACCAGTTTAGTATTGATCTACCTAGTGTTATGGCAATGTATTACCCAAATCCTGACACGGGTTTATCCGCTGCCCTAGGAGTAAACACAGAAGACGATGCTTCAAAATTCGGTTTAAGCTTTAAGTACTATAAAATCATTTTTCCTGAAGATAATATGAACTTCTATATGGGTGGAGTTTTAGCTTTAGTTAGCAATGAAACTAACTCTGGATCTGGAACAACTACAAACTCAGGTTATGAGCTTGGCGGCTTTATTGGCGCCGAATATTTCTTACAAGGCCTTGAGAGTCTGGGTTTCCGCTTTGAAGCTGGTTTGGGAATTGTTTCTCAGGATTCAGGAGTTGTCTTTAGAACCCTAGGCCAACACCCGCTGAAAGCTGGTATGATCTTTTATTTTTAGGCGATTAACTTATAGACACTTGCCTAGTCTATAACCGTCTAAACCTGCTTAAATTGCCTATTTATGGCACCTTGATTGCAATATTATATAGTGAAATTCCAAAGGGGGAAATTTGCGAATCTTAGCTCTTATATTTAGCATTTTTATGAGTGTATCGGTGTCTGCTCAAGATGCCTTTGATCCCTTTATTGATTACTCTGAGTTCGAAACAGCCAGTGAAGAAGAAGCGGACATCAATTTCTTCAGAAACGGTCGTTTTCTTACTTTGGCAGTCCCATTAAGCTATTCAAGTTTTACAAGTAGCATGTCACAGATTTTAGACTCAGGAACTGCTGTAGGCTTTAATCTTTCTTACTTTTTTGACTTAAGATTTGCCTTCCAAATTGGAATCATGAACTCTGACCACGCTTACCACGATGAAGATGGTGGGACTGGTAGCTTAAGCATGAATAATACTTTG
The DNA here is from genome assembly GCA_002436415.1 of Bdellovibrionaceae bacterium UBA6502. Classification (GTDB taxonomy): domain Bacteria; phylum Bdellovibrionota; class Bdellovibrionia; order Bdellovibrionales; family UBA840; genus UBA6502. Next base: position 38,138 of record DJMA01000028.1, read on the forward strand.
GTTTCCATGAAGTACTTTTTCAATATGCAAAATGTAACTAAGGGACTGAGCAATTGGAATCCGTATATTATTGGTGGAGTAACGCAAAGTTACCGAAGACTCTCTCGAGTTGGTTCTTCTGGAACTTATGCACAAGACAGTGGAACAGGCTTTCACATTGGTGGGGGCATTGAAGTTCCGATCATGGGCAATAAAATGTATCTAGCAGGAGAAACTAAATACACCCTTATTTCTTACCCGGATGAAAACACTGCCCTATCAGATTCAAATCCCTCGACTTTTCCAGGGGACTTGTTTGATGCTTCTATAATTGTAGGTATCAACTTCTAAAATACCCACACACCTACAGGGCAAAAATAAAAACCCCATCTTTGACTAAGATGGGGTATTTTTTTAGCAATAAAATCTATTCAAATAATAAGTTATAAAATTAATCTTACAGCTTATTGAAAGTTTTCTTCATCCCAACTGAAACCATCATCATCTCCGATCTCGTAGGAATATACTTCTTCTGGTATATCAGAATCAAAAAGCTCTTCTTCAATTTTATTGACCTTAGCCTCATCCGCATAGACTTGTGATTTTTTAGACTTACCACTTGGTTTCTTCATAGCAAATATTCTTAGCGGAATCCCTTCTAAGCCAAATTCAGCCTTTAGGTTTTTTATTAAAAATCTTCTGTAGCCATTGTTTAGACCATCCGGATGATTAACAATAGCGATAAAGCTAGGTGGTTTCTGTCGAGTCTGCGTTAAATAATAAAACTTAACATCTCTATGGCCATAAACCGGAGCCGGAGCTTTACGAATCACATTCATAAAAAAGCGATTCAACTGACTCGTAGGTATGCGAGTGTTAAGCTTACGACTTAAATCGGCTATTTGCTCAAAAAGCTTTTTAATTCCAAAGCCCGTTTTTGCACTTATGAAACAAATCGGTAGATCCTGGAAGAAGTGAAAAACTTCACTAGCTTGCTCGCGAAAGCCTTTACGAAACTCACTCACCTCTTTACTACCAATATCCGTTTTATTAGCTACCAAAATCACTGCTTTATGACCGATAAGAATCTTTTCCATAAGCTTTGCATCTTGGTCAGAAGGACCTTTTAAAGCATCTACCATTAACAAAACAATGTCTGCACGTTTAATACTATCTATGGACTTATAGTTAGCGATACGCTCCACATCATCCGTAACTTTACGTTTCTTACGAAGTCCAGCGGTATCGATTAACAAAAACCTCTCCCCTTCGTATTGAATTTCAGTATCAATGGCATCGACAGTAGTTCCCGCAATAGAACTTACCATCATTCTTTCATCGCCTAACAACTGATTGGTTAGAGAACTTTTTCCTGCGTTTGGTTTTCCAATAATTGCAATTGTGGTTCCATCAAACTTTTGTTTTTCTTTGATGGGTTCATGGTTTAACTTTTCCAAGGCCCAATCTAAGGCTTCGGAAACCCCACGACGATGTTCAAAACTAGTTGGATAGAGGTTCACTCCAAATTGCCAAAATTCAGCCATAGCCAAATCTTCCATCCCTGATTCATCTACCTTGTTTACCAAAATCACATAATCTTTTCCGCTTTGTTGTGCGATACGGATTAACTCAGCATCCTCTGGGCACAAACCAGCACGCCCATCAACCACCACAAAAAGGCATGTTAAAGAATCTAGAGTCTCTAAAACTTTCTCACGAATTAATTTTGAAAATTCGTCTTCAGCCTCTGTCACACCGCCGGTGTCGACCACTTCAAATTCTTTACCGGCAAAATGTGCAGTACCAATTTGAATGTCTCTGGTCACGCCAGCACGGTCTCTAACCACAGCCTTTTTGGTGCCAGTTAGCATATTAAAAAGTGTGGATTTCCCAACATTGGGTCTTCCAATAATTCCTAAACGATTAGCTCTGGTGGACATAACCCAACTCCCGCATACTGGACTTATTTGAAGTCCATGCCTCTTTAACTTTTACATGAAGATCTAGATGAATCTTCTTACCAGCCATTTGTTCAATCTCTTCGCGGGCAAGTGTTCCGATTCGTTTGATTGAATGTGCCTTTTTACCAATGACCATTTGTTTATGAGCTGACTTTTCAATGAGGATATCTGCATAAATTTTATCAAGGCGATCTCCTTCCTCATACTTTCTCACTTGAACAGCAAGTCCGTAAGGAAGTTCATCGTGTAAAAACTCAAAACATTTCTCTCTAACCACTTCCTCTACCATTTCACGCATACTACTTGTGGTGAAAAGCTCTGGATCAAAAAATGGTCCCGGTGACTCTGGCATATGTTTTAAAATTTCTGGAATTAAATCTTCTCGCAATTGCTCTGGTCTTTTCAAAGCACTCACTAAATAAAAAGAAATCCCTGCATCTCGAAGTTTATACTTAATTTTCTCTACACGATGAATCTTAGAATCATCCAGTTTAGTAATCACCGCAAAGTAGGGCTTGCCAGACTTTTGAACCAAAGCCAAAATTTTATCAATGGCTTCCTCTGAATGTGCGTCCGGATTCAAAACCGCAATCAATACATCAGAAGTCTCTATTACATCATGATACTCACCCATAATATAGCCGTTCATTCCCTTATGGGATTGAATCACTCCAGGAGCATCAGCCAAAACAATTTGATAATCCTCATTAGAAATTATACCTAAAACTCTTTTTCTGGTGGTTTGCGCTTTTCTTGAAACGATAGCAATTTTCTCACCAACCAATGCATTTGCCATTGTGCTTTTTCCTGCATTAGGCAAACCAATCAATCCTACATATCCTGCTTTATAGCTCACCGAATACCTCCAAAGCCTTTCTTGCGGCTTTTTGTTCTGCTTGTTTTTTACTTCTTCCCCAAGCTCTTGTTACCCATTTTCCATTCAAATAAATTTGCGAGAAAAACACTCGATTATGACTAGGGCCGTAGCTCCAATAAATTTCGTAAGAAGGGGTTTTTTTATGATTTTTTTGTGTAAACTCTTGTAAGAGAGTTTTGTAGTCGTCTTCAATCTGCTTGCTGTCCTCATAGTTACTCACTACGGGCTCGTACAAATAAAAAACTGCGGCCTTAGCTGTTTCGTAACCACTTTCCTGAAAGATAGCGCCGATCACTGCCTCCATGGCACAAGCGAGCAAACGAGGTTTATGGCGTCCACCACTAGCTTCTTCACCCTTACCAAGACGTAGATTTTTTTGTAGCCCTAGGCCTCTGGCAATTTCAGCTAAAATCCCTTCATTAACCAGAGAGGCTCTCTTTTTAGAAAGCTCTCCTTCCGAGGCGGTAGGAAAATGCTTCATCAAAAGCTCTGTCATCGCCAAATCCAAAACCGCATCGCCAAGAAACTCTAGTTTTTCGTTATCTTGTCGTGCCTTCATAGGACCACGAGTTTTAAAGAGATTTTTCTCATTGGCATAGGACTTGTGGGTCAGTGCTTGAGCCAGCAGACCAGGTTCCCGGAAGTTATAAGGGAAATCCTTATATTGCAGTAAATTCTCCATAAAAATCCTTATCGATTTTTAAAGAATTTTAGATTTCCGACCTTATATATACAGGTAAACAGAGATCAAAAATTCTTAAGTTCATGCAGGTTTCTACCACCAACAATGCCCCGTGTCTATATCCCCATGTAACTATTTCAAAAGCTAAAATAGATCCTTGAAATAATCCGGAAACCCTATATATTTCCGTCTTCCAGTTGACGAAAAACTTTGTTTTTAAAGCTTTTTAGTTCCTGGAACTATATTTAGATTTAATCTCTAGAGTATTCTAGAATTAATATCCCCCCCCTAAGCAGTGCCGGTCCCCCCCCTTTTACCGGTACTGTTTTTTTTTGCCTTTTTTAAGACTGACCCCCTTAATTGCGGATGAAGCAAACTTAAAAGCTTGAATTTCTAATTTGTTTACATCACGTAGAAAATCAAAACTCGGACAATTTCAATTCAGCATCTGTTTTCCAAAAGCTACTAGAATGCATCCGCAATTAAGGGGGTCAGTTGAAATCCCATAACGACACAACACAAAGGTCTAGAACCCCAGCCTAAAGCCGCAAGTTCCTAAATGAAAGTCCTGGGAAACCCGAGCTATTTACTAGACGAAAGAAAGGTGGCAGCTTGAAAAACATTTATATTTTAATCCTGATTACTTTCTCAAACTTAGCCATGGCCGAGCATTATTACTACCAACTTCCGGACGAAAATTTCTACCAGGAAGCTTCTTTGCTTTTAAAAAACAATAGCAAACAAGATAGTTTTGTGGATGTTTTTTTAATGAACTCAGAAACTGCCCCACAAAAACTCCGCCTAGCCTTAAAGGGACTAGAGAGCCTAAAGATTGAAGTTAAAAAAATAATCCCCTCCGAAGACTCTATGGCTTATCTCTTTGTAGATATAAGTAATAAAAATGGAGTTTCTGCTGCTATAGAATATGAGTCTATAAGATTAGCCCTAGCCTCGCAAACTGGAGTTGAGTACAAAGATTTAAAAGCCCAAAAACTAAAGCTTCACAACTTTAGCGCCATGCCCTCCACTTTCAAAGTCTTTGACAACAACAACCAACAAATTGATCAAATAAAAGTGAAGGCCTATAGTACGCTAAAAATAGAACTCAAAAATCAAGGATCAAAAATTTTAAGCGATCAACCTAGCTTGATCAGCCAAACAATAGAAGAATCATGGCAGTTTTTAACCCCAGCGAACTATCAATTACAAAAAAAGAAAAACGCGGCCTATTTTTTAGTAAGCAGTCGCACTGACCACCGATATTCTTTTGTGATCGAACTAAAAGATCCAAGAAAAATCAAAGATGCCCGTAAGTACCTTGAAGAGGATGATAAGAATCACTTTCACATCGTGAATGGTAAAATCACCAAAAATGACCTTTCTAACATCCAATCAGGACTGGATAACAAAACCGCATGGTCTTGGAAATTGAGTGACATTGAATTTGCAAGCTTTGGTGGAAGCTTCTGTAATCTCCATAGCCTAGAAATAGAAATTAACTTAAAAAAACTTTTAGAAATTGATGCCCGATCCTGCAATTGGCAATTTAGAATTTTAAAAGAACTGTAAGTTCATTTGCTGCAAAGGGGAAAGTATAAACTGCCTCAATGAGTTGTGAATGTTTGTTAATAGCCTAAGATAAAAAACGGTCGAGAAATTGCGATTAAAAATCTATTTTTTTAGAGGAAAAACTAAAGGTTTTCCATTCAGCATTTCCCCTTTTAGAGCCTTAATTTTACAACTACCACGGCAGAATTAAGACTTTCTCTCTTAGTTCTGGAGGACACTTTTCATCCAATACCTTTAAGATCTCTTGATAAGTATGTCGTCTTGAAAAATGCTTTAAAATGATTTTTTCTCCCTTAAACTTAGGTAAATGCACCAACAATTCATCAAAGTGAATGTGACCCCATTCTCGACAACTCTCAATGCTCTTAACATCAGTTGCATAGGTGCACTCGACAAGCAAATATTTAACATTATATAGCTCTGGGTTTTCCGTTAAAAACTCAATCTTAGTATCTCCAGTTACAGCAAGTAGAGGGCTAAATATTTTTTCCTGAATTTCTACGCCATTGTTTTTCAGTTCAGCAATTTTCTTTGCATCAAGATCTCGATACTGGCTCTTTAGTTTTTCTTTAAAAGATCGTAATAAATAACCTTGGGACTCCACTCGATGAAAGGTTTTGAACGAAACCACCTGATAATGTGGATTGATCCAGACCCCCTCTTTCTCCATCTCAAGAAAATTCCATTTATAATCATGTCCCTCCATCTTTGCCCATAAACTCAATATGGAATTCATTGGTTGAATCATGGACTTGGGCATATAAAAACGAGGTGGTTTTTGTTTATTTAAGGCTTTATTAGAAACTAAGTAAGGAATGCCTGCCGCATGATCCATATGTCCATGAGTGATAAAATAGAATTTATGAGAAGCTAATTTGGGATGAGAGTAGCCTACATCAAAACAAATTTTCAGTTCTGGAACCGAAATATGAGTGCAAATTCCCGCCATGGAAATTCCTTCGATAGAAATTTCTCCTAATTTTATTTTAAAAAGATCCCCGTTTTGAAAAAAGTCTTTTTGATTCACCATATTTATATTGTACTGGTAAGCCAGGCAGATGCAAAGTACAATGTAGAAATGGAATTACTTAAAGCTTCTGAAAAACACAACCAGGAATTAATACAGTTTTTAGGCTCACAAAGCATTCGTGGGGAAATTGAACTACGTTTTATGCGAGAAGAAGATTTTGGAGTAAAACTAAAGCTTCTAGGTAACGAACATGAGACTTATTTTATTAGGGATGAAAATGATCAAATTTCAGCCTGCGCCAGTTTGTTTTTTGAGGACGTCTTTATAGACTCAGAAATTGTTAAGGTTTGTTGGATTACCGATCTACGAATTGGCGATTCTAAAAAAGCCAGTTATCACTGGATGACACGCTTTTTTAACAAAGTTTTTGAAAGAGCCTCTACTTTAGGTGCTCAACATATATTTACTACCATCTTCAAAGAAGATCGTGAAAGCATTAACTCACTGACTCGCCCTAGAAAAAGAAATCGAGAGCTTCCGCAGTTTTTACATATGAGAAATTTTGATCTGGTGAGTTTACACGCTAAACTCCCCGGTTCCAGACCTTTACTTACCGGCATCAAGATAAAAAAAATGAATCCCAACCGTCTTGAAGAGTTGAGCCAGTATTTAAACTCACATTCTAAACACAGAGTTTTAGGTAAAATCTATAGCCCAGAAAACCTAGCAACTCGCCTAGAGAGCTGGACGAATTTTCACGAAGAAAACTTTTATATCTGCTTAGATAAAAGAGACCGTATTGTCGGGAGTTTTGCCCTTTGGGACACTTCTGCCTTCGAAAAAATGCAACTTATCAATATGAACGATCGAGCCAGAAACTTTTACCACATCACAAAACTCCTTTCTCTGTTTGGCCTGGCACGACCTCTACCTAAAATTGGTAACTGTTTGAACTTCAACTATTTAACTCATTTGTATTGCGACAATTCTGACATCTTTGAAAAAATGATTCATTTTGCCTTTCGAAAATCAAAATCTAAATTTTTGATATACCCGCAGTTCGAAGATCATTACATTCAATTACCACCAAAAAGATTTTTACATCAAAACCTTAGCTTTGCCCTGTATACAATCTTACCTCAAGGGGAACGACCTTCGGAAAAGCTTCGTCAAAAGCCATTTTCGCCACCACCAGATATTGATATTTTTTCCTTATAGTTAAAATAACTAGAAAATAAGCAGCGATGCTATGGGACTTTTTTCAAAAAAGGACTTTTCAGTCTAAATAGAGCCTATTGAGTGCTATTCTAGATGAATGTTTTTTCTAAAATCAAAGCCTCATTATTCGTCACTGGCACTTTTTAGCCTTTGCTTGCTTTTGTCCTTTAATCTTAAGGCTGGGCCAAACATCTTTGAAAAATCTTGTGTTAGTAGTGCCAATTTGCAAAATGAATCCATTGGAAAATACAAGGGGCGCTATTCAGAGCCAGAACAAATTAGAAATTTAGAACAAGAATTCTCAAAGTCTACTGACATTAAAACGATGAAGCTTGAGCTTAAAGAAGGCGATCTAGACACAGCGGTTTTACGAGCTTCCTATCAGCAAAGTAAAAATGGACACCTATGGGAGCGCCTCAGTCAAACAGAACTTTTGGAATTGGATTACGCACTTTTATTGACAGAAAAAAAGTTGAGCGAATTTCATAAAAAAGGAATCCATCCTTCGCAAATTAAAAAAGAGTCTTATTTTGAAGGCTTTATTTCTATGCGATCTTATTTAAGCCAAATTCCTGATGAAAAACTAAAGTTTTCTCCAAGAGTTTTAGCAAAAGCCTACAAAGCATTGCAAAGCAAAAACGCCAAAAGCTTTTGGCAGCGCTTTCAACAAAGATTAGGTTTTACAATTAAAGAAGAAAGTGCTTCTAGCTTACCTGAGATCAAAGATACTCAATCTATCGTTTTAAACAAAAGGCTTAGTAAAAAAGCTTCCCAAAATATCGAAGCTTCTCTTTTAGCATTAAGAGAAGTTGGGCTTTTCAAGGAGAACTCTCTTGATAACTTACAAAAGCTTCGCGTTGAAAAGCTGGACTTCCAATTTAGCAAGCCGCAAAATTGGTTTCACAAGGCTGGTTTCACAAAAATTACTTTTCCAAATTCGAAATTACGAATTCTTGCCTTAAAAAGCTTCCAAGACTGGCTCTCAAGAGAGATGAATAAAATTGACAAAGATTCAGTTGATGCCGTAGACCCTATCGAGTTAGCGGCCATTAGTGAGTATGCCATTCATTTTTTAAGGCCTTTTCCTGAAAAAAACTATGTAATTGCGAAGGCGATTAAAAATAGAATATTGCAAAAATACAGCTTAGCGGTTGATTTGCGTTATGATGAAGCTAATTTAGACTTCCTTGACTTAGATCTACAAAGTTTTGTTAACAGAGTACGAAAAGGCGTTTTCTATGCAATTCACATCATTGAAAACAATTTCTCCTACGAAACAGGTGCCAATGCATTAGATACTTCCATAGGTTTACATCCAGACCTTGATATACTGGATCAACTTCCTGAAAACTTAAAAGAACAACTCAGCCACACTATACACAATTACAAAAGCGCTCACAGTCACGCCATTGAAGTTGGCTCCAATATACGAAAAAAACTAATGTTCCGCGGTCAGTTTTTCCTTAGCACTGATGACATTGTTTATACCTATGTTAAGAGTCAAAATCGCTTCTACCCTCTTTCAGAAATGGATTTGGTGCTTTATTCTCAAGGTGGTAGTTATGTAAAACGAACTACTCATAGTTTTGATTTTACCCAAGAAACTAGCGATGCAGAGGTTTTAATAAAATCTCCTAATCGGGTGTTTTCTCAAGCAATCACTGATAATATCGATTTATTCAGCAAAATCATTAACCAAGAAATTGATCCAAAAGAAATTGAAGTAGAAAGCCTTGATCTTTTATTAAAAAACAATGCGGAAAACAATGGACTTGGAAGGCATCATTTTTACGATTTCCAAAAAGACTTGATTGAGGCTGCCCTAGAAAATCCCTTAAGCCCTAAAGAGTACCCTTTGACCTACCTTGCTACTTCAAGGTCTTATAACGACAGCTGGATGGAATTAGGTCCTAGTGCTCTTCAAGCAAATATAACTTTAAATCGACCAGATCACATAAGCATTGGTAAAATCACTGCGGCATACACTTTTCGCAGAAATTTTTTACTGAAACTAAGAAGAGATTTAGAGCTATATCAGCCTCAGCTTTTTAAAGAGAAAAAAGATCTTATTGATCAAGAACGAAAAAACATTTACATCGCAGCAAGAAGTTTATTACAGCCATACATCCACTTTATGAAAGAGGCCTTTGGTAAAAGGCCAGGAAAAACCAATCATCCTGATTTACAAGACAAAGACTTTCATACTTACGTTCGAAATCACGCCTATTGGAAGTCTTTATATATCTATTTCAAAGATAGTGAATGGGCCTACCCTAGTTTCGAAATGGCTTTAGAAAAAGTTGACCAAAGTACTTTGCTGGTCTCCAGAAATATTGCTGCGGTAAATTTTAATTTTCAAGGTCTTACCACCGAATCTCAACAAGCAGATCGTTTTATTTATAAGATCCTAGGAAAGCAAATCATCCAAATTCAAAAAGAAATTGATAAAGCTTCTAAGGAAAATAGAGATTTAGATGCAAAAAAAGTTGATGGTCTAATTAAGAGCCTAATCATTGCTTATTTAAGTGATAATGATTCAAAAGGGAAAAGAAAATCCGAGGCTCGAATTCTACTAAACAATCGTATAAAAAATGGAATTCGCAAAATTGCAAAAAAGGTTTTAAAACCGAGATATTCCACTCGAGGCCTTCTTGAGAGTAACCAACGCTTTTTCCTAGATAATTACCTCCACTCAAAAGGCCTAAGTCCTCAGGAACTTAAATCCACTTCCGTTAACCAGTATTTTTTAGCGAAAGTGCATTTAGTTGGAACTATGCAGTTTATTCCCGAAGGAACAAATTACATTTACCGAGTTAAGATCGGAGAAGAGGCTGTAAACTCTGAATACTCCATGTACCCTACTGAAGCGGAAGTCTTAGAAAATGTAAAATTAAACCCCTTTAGCGCCTGGAGGCGATTGGCCTTTAAAGCCAGTGAAAAAGACTTAATTCAGGACCAAGAAAATCCTATGACTCAAAAAACAGAGGAAGTCTTAAGGAATTTAGTAAAGTTTGAGAAAGACCACGAAATAATTCCCCCGCAATCGGAAGTTTTACCTATAAAAAAATTAAATGATGTGTTTCCAGAAACAGATCCCTCGTTAAACTTTGAAGATTTCGACCTTCAAGATCCCTTTTGATGTGGATCTGCCATTATTCTAGTGAGAGTAATGTCCAGGCTCTAAATCTAAGAGAAGTTTTCTAAGTAAACATTGGCTAAATAAGTCCTTCAATAAAGAGCCCGGTTCTTAAGGGCTTTCTTTCTCAGAACACTTCTGAAAGTCTTCGTGGAAATCATATATATATTTATGGGGAAGACCGCCAAATGACAACAAACTATCGTTGAAGCATTTTAAGTTTAATTTTCCGTAACGCGATTCCATCTTCTTCTTTAACTCGCGAATATTTAATAAGCCTCGATAATAAGATGGAGCTTGTGCTGGCATTCTATAACTATAACGTTGGTACTCCAGCTCAGCCATTTCTTTAGAAATAGCTATCCTTTTATGATGCACTCGAATTACCTCTTTTCTACTAGAGATTCCCAACTGCACCTCAGGATCTAAAAAATACCGAGCAATTCTCCACAACCTCATTTGATAAGCAATCAACTTCTCTTCATCGTTTAAATAAGGCATCACCAAATCTTCCGCATAAAGAGCCCAACCTTCCACATTGACTGAGTTCATTGCATAGGTAGACCGAATTAAACTGACCGGACTCTCAAGCAAACGACTAAACTGTAGATCATGGCCTGGTCTTCCTTCATGAGCGGTTAAACCTGTGGCGGCTGCCTCATAACTGAAATCATCATAAGGAAGCTTTCCAGTACTTGAGCTTGGTACGACAAATTCTGGACGGACACCATCGTTATCAATCAAAGGAGGTGGAATCAAATGGGGAATAGGACTAGCTTTACTCTCAGCATCCCCTGCCACACGAACAATCAAGTCTTCTTTGGGCATACTAACTAGATCATTGTCTTCAATGATTTTTGCAAGCCTTAGCGCTGCATTATTATACAAACGCCCAAGTTCTTTCGCTGAACTTACTTGATCCTTCTTTAAATGCTCTATAACCGAAAATGGATCTTTCTTCTTTAAAGCTCTTTTATCAGCAATTTTCTGCGCAAGAGCGGCAAAATCTTTATAAAGCTTTTCAAAGTCCTTTCTTCCTTGAGAAATTAAAACCTTAGGCTTTAAATCTATGCCTCGATCCACGAGACTCATTTCATAAACTTCTTTTACCAGGCGTGGGGACTTTCTTGCTTTCGGCAAAATCACTTCTTTTAGGTATCTATCGTTTTCAGCCACCTTTTTAACAAAAAGCTTATACTCGCTCTGCCAATCCGTTCTTCCTGATTGCTGTAAAAGCTCTTTCACTCCTTTTACATAAGTAGGAGAGTTTTCCAGATACTTTAAAACCGCCTCTCTATATGGATAGTAACTAGGCTTTGACTTTCTTTTTGCTATAGTATGCTTCGAATATTCTATACTAGCATCGATCAGGTTTTCTTTTCCCTCGGAAGACATATAAAATTTAAAGCGATCAACCGCTGATCTCTTGCGCTCGTTTGAGCTTTGATCATTGATAAGACTTTGTAAATTTCTAAAAACAAACTCACTGGCCTTTGTATAAGAGATGCTTCCGATCATTTCATTCAACGCATCCCATTTAATGTCATTTTCAACCACATCTAAGAGTATTTTAAAATCCAAAAGTAAGTTCTTGTCTTTTGTTTTTTCAATTTGGCTGGAAAGCATAAGTTTCCAGCGTTTTAACAAAGCCCTTTTCTTCTCCTCGGTTTTCTCACCTGGCAAAAGGCCGACAGAATCATATTCCTTAAAGCCCAGGAAAGAGCCCATCTCTGGATAAATATCAGACATATCTTTTGAGAAACGCTTTGCAATCTCATCCGACTTAATTAACCAGGCTTGCTTTTTTTTCGCCGTGGCACATGAAATTAAAAGTAAACAGACTAACAAAAGACGCATAACTCCCCCAATAAGTTTTATAGCATCTAATTTACCAAGCGCTTTAAACAAAGCCAAGGAGCATAAGAATACAGCTGCGCTATGGCCTAGGCATTTACTATTAAATCTAAAACAAAAAAGCCAACTGCTTTTACAAGAGTTGGCTTTCCGGTTTTAAAAGTCTTATTTTATATTAGTTTGCTAACTGGTAACAGTAAGGACTAGAAATGTCCCAGAACCAAGAAAGCATTGGGTCTAAATCGATGGACTCCATGATGTTTAGCTCTTTGTCTACCAGCTCGTTCAAAGCAGATCCGCTGATCGACTGCCCTGGACCGATGTTTACAAATTGCTTAGTGTTTTTCTCATCACGAAGTTTCATTAGTAGGTCGTTAAGAGCTTGCTTTTTACCTTCTTCAACCAAAACAAAGAAACCTTCTTGGTCTTTTTGAAACAATTGGAAGTCTGGCATAGAAATGCCCTTACTCAACAAAGCCTGGTCTTCCATGCTCACAACCTTAGACTTGTCATCTTCTCTCATTGCAAGATTGATAACATACTCTCCAAGTCGCATCTTTCCAGAAAGAACTTGAACAGGATTTTCTTCTTTGTCGCTAGCTAATAAATGAGCGGCTTCACCATAGCGTTTTACATAACGCTCGTACAAACCTAGTTGAACAATACCAACAGCGATTTGGCGAATTCGTTTTCTACTCCAAAACACTTGGTCATCACTAGTAATAAATTGAATTAAATCAGGAGCATCCTTAATGGCACGGTCTAAAAAAGTCTGTGCTTCTTTAAGTTTTGCGATTACTTCTGGAATGCGAACGATGGAAGTTCTAAGTTCTAGGAAGTCTAATACACCTGTGTTTGCGAAAAGTACTGCTGATTTCATATATCCCCCCGATATATTTAATTAATATAATCTCCCCTTATAGGCTGGGCAATCTTCCCCAAGATGCTTTCGCCTTTCATGGACTTATATAGGCAATCATCGTGCCAAGTTTTTTATTGATTTTTTTAGCTCAAACACGCTTTAATTTCTTCTCAGATACATTTTATGTCTAGTACGCGTCATCGCTTTGGAACTAATTACAACGGATGATGAATTTTATTCAAGAATAGAGTTTTGCAAGATGGGTTGACCTTGGAGCTTTGTGATTTAATAATTCTCTAAGTGAAATTAGTTTTCTAAAAATAAAACTTATAAAACGCACAAAAGAGAAGCAAATGATTCAAGAAATTCACCAGAAGCAAAGTCAATATCAACAAGAAATCTTCCCGATGACAACAAAAAGGCGCAAGCTCCTTTTAAAAACTTTGGCTTCGCAAATCGAAAGACATAGAAAAAACATTCAATCCGCCCTGCGATTAGACCTTGGAAAATCCACCTATGAAGCGGACATTGCAGAAATTGATTATTGCCTGCAAGACATTAAACATACATTAAAGTCCATAGATTCCTGGGCAAAACCGCAAAAGGTAAAAACACCTATTCTCGTACAACCTGGTACCAGCTACGTTCATGCGGAACCTTTGGGTAAAGTTTTGGTAATCGCACCATGGAACTATCCATTTCAACTCTTAATTGCTCCACTAATCAGTGCTTTGGCAGCTGGAAACTCAGTTTGCTTAAAGCCCAGTGAAGTTTCTCATCACACAGCCATTGCCATTGAAAATATGATCAAAGAAGCATTCAAGCCAGAAGAAGTAGCTGTTGTACAAGGGGGCGTAGAAGAAACCACGGAATTACTCAATTTAAATTGGGACCACATCTTTTACACAGGAAATTCCCATGTGGCTAAAATCGTTATGACTGCGGCTGCCAAACACCTAAGCCCAGTCACTCTTGAATTAGGCGGAAAAAGCCCTTGTTTTGTTTTCGACATTGACGCTTCTCTGACGAAAGCTGCTCGAAGAATTGTTTGGGGCAAATTTTTTAACACCGGCCAAACTTGTGTCGCTCCCGACTATATTCTTTGCCAAGAAAAAGACAAAGACAAGTTAGTGAGCCTGCTATGGGAGCAAATCACCAATTTTTATGGCAATGAGATCAAAGAATCCCCGGACTATGGAAGAATCATTAACGCCAAACATTTTGACAGACTTAGCAAACTCATCAACAAAGATGAAATCCTAAAAGGCGGAAACACCGACAGGGATAGTCTTTTTATTGAACCTTGTATTTTAGAATGCACTGCCGACAGCCCAGCCATGCAGGAAGAAATTTTTGGCCCAATACTCCCAATCATTGTAGTGAAAGACAAACAACAAGCCATTGAGTTTGTTAAAAAAGGCGATAAACCCTTAGCCGCATACATTTTCACCGACTCAAACTCTACTGAAAAACTTTTTCGAAACAAAATTAGCAGCGGCGGGATGACTACAAATGACTGCTTGGTTCATTTAATGAACCAAGATTTACCTTTTGGAGGAGTGGGAGTTTCAGGCATGGGTAGTTACCATGGAAAATTTGGTTTTGATCGTTTAAGCCACCAAAAAGCTTATCTTAAAAGAAGCTTTTTTATGGACATTGACCTACGCTACCCTCCCTATGAGGGCAAATTAGCTAAACTTAAAAAAATAATGAGTCTAATCCCTTAACAAAACAAAGAACTACGAAGGCTTTATCAATTACTGATAAAGCCTTGCTCTTTTTTTAAAAATATAATTTTCAAGACAAGCTTTACGAAAAATTGGCCATGTCCTTAAAGGTCTCTCTTTGAGCCAAGACTCAACTATGGTTTTTCCTAAATGAAAAGAGAAGAAAAAATTGGCTAGAAAACACCTAGACCAAAGCTAGACCTTTCCAGGAATGCCCATTGCTCCTAGGCTTTAATTTGGTTAGACTAAGAGAGAGTTTGTTTAAGTTTATGCTGTGTTTTTAAACATTTACAGTGAACGCAAAAGGATTTGTGATTGAAGAACTTAGAGTGGCTGAAAAAGCTCAGAGAAAAGTTATCAAAGAAAAAGGCCCAGGACGGGAGCACTGAATCAGCAGCAAATGATGCCGCCGACATTCCTAGTGCGCCTAAAAACATGGACAAAATTCCGTTTAAAATTAAAGCGGCTCAAGACGACAAGGCCTACGACATTAGCCCTCTTTCTCAAATTTTAACTAGCGACAAAAGCGTTGAAGTGAACAAAATTGCTAGAAGCCTTAAAAGACCTCCTTTAGAAGACTATTACATTTATATTTTAGGTCTATTTATTGGTTTTGCCGGAGCGGATATAACAACAACGGCAATCCGCCCCTACCTTTCCTCTGAGCCAATAAAGTTAAATCAAAGAATTAACACTGGAGGATTTGCAGAACAAAAAGCCTCTAGTGATTATGATGTTATTGTAGCAAGAAACCTTTTTGATGCTGAAGGAAGAATACCTGAAGCAGACAACAAAAAAGGCCAAAAGGAAGAGGAAGTGGATTTAGATGGACCTGCAACTCCATCAAGATTACCAATCACTCTTCTCGGAACCATTGTTCATTATAATCCTGCAAAATCGGTTGCCTCTTTAGAGGTTAGAGCCGGTCAAACCAAAGCGCTACCCTACATTCCTAACGATAATATTGAAGGAATTGCTACTTTGATGAAGGTAGAACGAACTAAGGTCTTTTTTAAAAACCTAAGCAACCAAAGACTTGAGTACATTGAAATGCAAATCGATGGAAACCTTACTTTTGGTAAAAAAGCCTCCTCAGAGACAGAGGAAGTTGCAACTGGAATCAAAAAAGATGGAAATAGCTTTGAGGTTTCAAAGTCAGAGCTAAAAAAGCAATTAGCAAATTTACCTGAACTATTGCAGCAAGCCCAAGCAAGGCCCTTTACCGATCCATACACCGGTGAAATGGCAGGCTTTCAAATTGTAAACATCAAAGCAGGTAGTATTTTTGAAAAGCTTCTAGAGAGAGGCGATGTAATTAAAGAAGTAAATGGTCAAAAAGTAAATTCTGCAGCAAAAGCCATGCAGATGTACCGTACTTTAAAAGACAGCAACGATATAAAGCTTACTGTAGAACGAAACGGCAGAAACGAAGTTTTAGATTTTACAGTAAAATAAACGATAGGATGTCATCATGGATTTAAAAAAGCTTTATCTAATGGGTCTCTTGGCAATTAGTATTGCCACTCCCCTACAAGCTCAGGAAGAAGAGGATTTCGATGCACCACCTCCAGGGGTTTTCGAACCTAGCGACAGCCAAAACCAAGAAGAAGAAACTCTTCGTGGTGGAAGATTTGATCGCTTTCAACCATCTAACAATGGGCGCTTTGGCAACAATAATGATGATAACAATGATGACAACTCTCGAAGCAATCGCTTTGAAAGTCGATCCAATGGCCCGGTAAATGAGAGATTAGGTGGCAGTAAAAGGTCTACTCCTAAAAATAGACCTGAGGCCACTAACTTTGCTTCTGCCGAACCTGAAGACATCAACAACGAAAATTTTCCTGAACTAATCGACAGTTTTGACTTTCCAAACGCAGACATTGCTGACGTTGTTAAAGCCATTTCAGAATTAACTGGCAAGAACTTTATCATTGATAGTTCTTTAAGAGGAAAGATCACAATCATTGCCCCTACTCAGATTACCGTAGCAGAGGCCTACAAAGCCTTTTTAAGTGCTTTAGCAATGGCTGGCTACACAGTGGTTCCAAGTGGTAAGTTTTTAAAAATCAGATCCAGTCGACAAGCAAACAGAGACTCCATTGAAACTTACTCGGGAGCCTACTCGCCAGACACCGATCAAATGATCACTAGAATCATCCATCTAAAACACATTTCAGCAGAAGAGATTTACAGAAAACTAAACATTCTAACCTCTAAAGACGGTGAAGCAAAGGCTTACGCACCTACCAACTCTTTGATTGTTACAGATTATGGTTCTAGAATTCAGACGATCTATAAAATGTTAAAACAATTAGATGTTCCAGGATTTGAAGAGCAACTTGTTGTTATCCCGATTCGCTACGCAAAAGCAAAAGACATTTCAGAGTTAATTGATCAAATCATCAATAAAGGCGAAGGAAGTTCTAAAAAAGGCGGAAGCTTCACTAGTGGAATTCGTCGATTCGGAAACAATGACAACGCTTCAAGCGGTGGCTCATCGGCCTTCTCAACAGTGATTCCCGATGAGAGAACCAATGCGGTAATCGTGGTTGGTAACCGTGCTGGTATCGAAAAAATTAGAAATCTTGTAAAAAAATTAGATTTCCAACTTAATCCTGAAGATGCTGGCGGTGTTTATGTTTATTATATGAAATATAGTGAAGCAAAAACGGTAGCAGACATCCTAAACGGAATTGCCAAAGATGCCGCAAAGGATGATAAATCATCAAGCTCTGCCAACAATTCTCGAACAAGTCGTTTTAGCAGAGCTTCTAGCTTAAACAACAACGACAAAAGCGGCGAAAGCGCTATGTTTGGTAGTGATGTAAAAATCTCTGCCGATGAAAGCATTAATGCACTTATAGTGACAGCCAACAAACAAGATTACGAAGTGGTTAAAAGCCTACTTTCTAAGATCGATATTCCAAGAAACCAAGTTAACGTAGAAACCGTTATCATGGAAATCTCATCCACCAAAAACAACTCTAGAGGCGTAAGTATTTTAAACTTCCAAAAAGCGGATGGAAGCAGCGAAGCCGTGGGTAGATCAGGTTTTGTCGGAGAAAACATTTCTTACCTAACAGATTTTACCGCAAAAGGTGGTATTTTTGGATTCGCTAGCGGTGAAGATGTTACAGTAAATATCGGTGGCTCTGAGCAGACCGTAAAAAGCGTGATGGGATTAGTTACTCTTCTAAAAGGTGTAACCGATGTAAACATCCTTTCCACACCAAACATCACAGCCATGGATAACGTAGAAGCAGAAATTGAAGTGGGTGAGAACGTTCCCGTTTCGTCCTCCACTACTCAAAACGGTACTTCTTCTACCACAAGTGTTACCAGAGAACCGATTACCATTAAATTAAAAATTAAGCCTAGAATTAGCCCAGGCTCCAACTCCGTTCAACTTGAGATCCAGCAAACCATTAAACAGTTAAGCAATCGTCAAGTGGTTGCGACCAACCTGGCCTCTAACGCTATCTCCACTACCGAAAGAGCTGTTGATACGCAGATCACTGTAAATGACGGAGACACTGCGGTACTTGGTGGTTTGATCAGAGAAACGGAAGATATTTCTGTGAACAAAGTTCCCCTTCTTGGTGACATTCCAGTTTTAGGCTGGTTGTTTAAGTCAAAAACGGTAAACCGAGAAAAAGCAAACTTAGTCATGTTCTTAACCCCAAAAATCATTCGCACTAACTTTGACAACCAAAAATTAGTGGATTCAAAGCTAAATGACCGAATCGATTTTATAAAAAGAAATATGGGCGGAAAAGATCCAATGGGTGCAAGAGCTGCTAAATTAAACAAAAACAACCAAGGAAACTTCCTAGAAGTTCAGCCGGCAAATGATGAGGTTATCCAAGACATCGAGCCGGATTTAGATAGTGCTGATGAAATAGAACTTTTGGAAAATTCAGACGATGAACTTCTTGATGAAGAATTCGATTCGATTGTAGAATAGGTTAGAATGGTTGATAGTCAGTTACAAACTCTACTCTTAAAAAACACCAGCCTCAGTGAATCCCAACTGCAGGCTGTGCTTAATACTTCTTTTGGTGGCGATTCAAGCCTTGGTGATCATCTAGAAAATATGGAAGAGCCAAACATTGATGACATACTCAATTTGATCTGCCAAGAGTTGGGGGTTGAGCATTTAAAAGACATTCCCATCAACGATATCTCTGTAGACCTTGTAAGAAACATTCCGATTAACTATGCGAAAAACCATGAGATCCTCCCTTTCAAAGAAGAGCCAGATTTCGTTAGTGTTTTAGTATCTAATCCAATCGACTTAAAACCTTTAGATGACTTAAGAAGCTTGTACAACAAGCCAACAAAGGCTTTGGTCTCTACTTCTAATCGAATTTTAGAAGCCATCAATAAGGTTTATGAAAAATCCACCGCCGCTTTAGAAGGTCTCGACGACATTGAAGAAGAAGAAGGTGAATTTGAAGAGCAAATCGAAGACCTTTTAGATGCCGGCGATGATGATGCTCCTGTAATTAAACTAGTTCGTACCCTCCTTTTTAGAGCCGTGAAAGAGAAAGCTTCTGATATCCATATTGAGCCTTACGAAAGAGATATGGTGGTTCGCTTTCGAATTGATGGTTCTTTGTACGACATCTTTAAGCCACCTAAAAAACTACAAAATGCCATTACCTCGCGTATTAAAGTTTTAGCAAATTTAAACATTGCCGAAAAAAGACTACCACAAGATGGTCGTATCCCTCTAAAAATGGCGGGTAAAGACATTGATGTTCGTCTAAACACAGTTCCCACCGCCCATGGCGAGAGACTGGTAATGCGTCTACAAGATAGATCTAATGTGATTTTAAACTTAAATCAGCTAGGCTTTCCTGCTGATACCTTAGAAAGAATTTATGAATGTCTAGAGAAGTCTTATGGCATTATTTTAGTTACAGGACCTACCGGTTCAGGTAAGTCCACCACTTTATATTCTTGCTTAAACCGAATCAACGCTCCTGATAGAAATATCATTACCGTAGAAGACCCAGTGGAGCAACGAATTCACGGAATCGGACAGATTCAAGTGGCGAGTAAAATTGGACTCACCTTTGCCTCGGGACTAAGGGCAATTTTACGTCAAGATCCCGACATTATTATGGTGGGTGAGATTCGTGACCTTGAAACCGCTGAGATTGCAATTAACGCATCTTTGACTGGTCACTTGGTACTGTCTACCATTCATACCAACGACTCCTCCGGTGTGGTACCGAGGCTTATGGATATGGGTTGCGAACCTTTCTTAATCTCTTCTTCACTTGTAGCGGTTGTAGCACAAAGACTTGTTCGCGTACTATGTCCACATTGTAAGGTCCCTTATTCTCCTACAGATGTGGAATTGGCTACCTTAGAGCTTAGTCGACAAGAAACCGATGCAGCAAATGTTCACAAACCCATTGGCTGTAATCAGTGTAATCACAAGGGTTACATTGGTCGAACCATTATCTCTGAAGTTTTAACGGTTACTGATAAAGTGCGCTCACTAATCCTCCAAAGACTTGATGGTGGTACGATTAAAAAGCAAGCCATTGCCGATGGGATGAGAGTTATGCGTGATGATGGTATTAATAAAATCCTAAAAGGAATTACCTCCATCGAAGAAGTGTTGAGCTCCACTCAACTTGATGAATAACAAAGTCATTAGGAGTAAAGACATTCAGTCCTTACTCCTAATTTCCTCAAATAAATTAATCAAACTCTTAAGTCGTACGAGCGAATAAATAAAACACGCTCCTCTTGCCAATTCAAAGCCGCAAAATTCTTCGACATCTTTTTCTAATAGCCATACTAAATTTAAATAAGTTCGTAGACTTAAAGACATCTGCTTTCCAGAGACTAAGTGTTAATGTTTTTTACACTTCCTATTCTTTTTATAATTAGCTAGCTCCTTCTATTGAAAAAAAGAAAAAACTTAAGAATTATGTTATTTTAGAACTCTAAGAACATTCTTTAGGAGAAATAAATGACGTCTCGAAACCTGCTTACAAAAAAAGTCCTGATCACTAGTTTGAGTATTTTTAGTTTTGCCACAGTAGCAAATGCATTGGAACTTGATACCAAGCTACGAACAAATCATCAATCTAGGTTTAGCCAAGAGACAAATGATATCAACTCAGGAAGTAGTTCTTTAGACTTTGTTCGCATTAGCTCTACTGATAAAGAAATTGAGATATGTATGACGGCAAGCCCCCTTCAAAGCAAACGAAGTATAATTAAAATTAAAAAACTAAAAAACCCAAACATCGACATTAAAAAAATTAGCGAATTAGCCTCTGTAAGCGGTGATGTTCTAACAAAGATGGAGTCTGACTTAACTTGGAGAGCAACAAAAATAAGTTTAGGAGAATTAATCCACGAAAGTGTTTCCGCTCAAAGACAAAACGAAGAATGTTCCGTTTATGGTATTTTTGAAAATAAAAACACTACGGATCTTGATGAAAACGCAGAAGTAATCAAAGTATTCAACAATTGCGATGAATATGATCCTAATAAAGTTTCAGAGTCAGCCTACAAATACCCTGCTTACGTGGATGCGGTCTGTGATTAACAATAAAAAATAGAGATGAGTTAGCCCAAAAGTGCATTTACTTTTGGGCTTTTTTTATTTAGAAATCACAGAGATCCGTAACAATATGGCTATAACTAAGTGCCATGTTGATTTCTTCAGAACTAGCTCCAGGCATGGTGTCTTGAACGCATGAGTTGGTATAAACCTTAACTTTTTTATCCTCTAAATTAGCAGAATCTTCTGTAATAACGCCCATCAAACTACAATCAGCCTGAATTAAATCTTTAGCAATAGACTCTTCAATGTCTAGATTTAACAAAACCTTCTCGTATTTTAAAATATCATCACCATCCAAAGTAGGCATTAAGCTGTCTTTGCTATTAGAAGATACGCTAATGTTACTCGCCTTATAGAGACGCTTTTTATTTAAGACTTTTGTGGCTGGAAAAAACGAGTTTGTATATGAGTAACAAACATTTGTTTGCCCAGGAATACTATTATTAACGACAAAAAAACCTTTAAGCTCCCCCATCACAGAAGCCTGTAGATTCATGGAAAAACTTAGCATAAGCATTGATAATAAAAATGAAGTTTTCAAAAACATTTATCCCCCTAATGATGCTTGCAAGCATTGCAAAGGCCACAGCCTTTTGACAAGCTAAGCCGATGATTCACCTTTTTATAGGATGCGTAAGGGTAAGTTTTTCAGCAAAGTAAAGGCATAGTCTTAAGTAAAATAGGCAGAATAAAAAACACGAATTACAGTCAAAAATTAATTGAATACCAATTAGTGAAAATAAGCGCTTGCGTTTTAAAGCAAACAGTTTTTTTTAAACAAAGAATCCCCAGCCTCAAAACAAGCTGCAATCAAATTAAAGGATGCAGAAAAACAAAAGTAGCCCATTGAAAATGCCCAAATCCCCTTCAAAAACCCAGACTAAGAATTTTCAGTAAATAGATTATTTTGACCCAATGGCTATTTAAGACTAGACTTTTCACATGGCGTTATACGAATACAAAGGTCTCAACAGAAAAGGTAAAAACGTTCGTGGAACGGTAAGTGCTGACAACCAAAGAAGCGCCAGGCAACAACTTAAAAAAGATGGCATCTTCATCCAAAGCCTTAAGGACAAAACCAAGAAAAAGGCAGGAAAAAAAGGCTCCAATAAAAAATCTAGTTTAGAAAAAGCCAAAGTAAGTGTCGACGACATGGCTATGTACACGAGGCAATTGTCCACCCTCATTAAAGCTAATATTCCTCTAGTAGAGTGTTTAAGTGGAGTCGCTGAACAAACCGAAAACCCCGTTCTGAGAGATGTATCTCGAGAAATCAGAGATATGGTAAATGAAGGTATTGCCTTAAACAAAGCAATGGCGAAATACCCAAACATCTTTACAAAAATTTTTATTTCCATGATCGAAGCAGGAGAGGCCTCAGGTACTCTAGACCTAATTTTACTTCGATTAACAGAGTTCACTGAAAGCCAAAACGAGCTTCAAGCAAAACTAAAATCCGCCACCATGTATCCTTTAGTGATGCTTGGTTTTGCAACCCTTTTACTAGTAGTAATGAATGTATGGATGATTCCAAAAATCATTGTCATCTTCGAAGAATTTCCAGACCTGGTTATGCCTTGGTACTCGCAGTTTGTAATTGATATGAGTAATTTCATGATCAACTATTGGGTGGCATTGGTTGCAAGTGCCTTTGCTCTAAGGTTTTTATTTGGTCGCTGGAAAGCAACAGAAAAGGGTTCAGCGCAATGGGACGCCATTCGCTTGAAAATCCCCTTCTTTGGTAACCTGACTCGAATGGTTGCGGTGAGTCGATTTTCAAAAACCTTATCCACTTTACTTAACGGTGGCGTACCAATGCTACAAGCTCTAGACATCGTAAAAAATGTGATTGATAACGCGGTCATTGAAAAAGCGGTAATCGCAGCTCGAGATAATATCAGTGAGGGGGAATCCATTGCTGGCCCGCTAAAACGCTCCGGCGAGTTCCCTCCCCTAGTAATCCACATGATTGCTACCGGAGAAAAGACCGGTGACCTAGAAAACATGTTGCACCAAATTAGTGACGCCTATGATTTTCAGGTAAAAACAAAAATTGATGGTTTAACAAGCATCCTAGAGCCCATTATGATTGTGGTTTTAGGAGGTATGATTGGTGGTATAATTCTAGCCATTATGATTCCCCTACTTGAACTTTCAAATATCTCCGGGTAAACTTGTCCTGCAAAGGAACTTTAGCAGGAGATAAAATGCGCAAAAATTTACACACAATCAACAATCAGTCTGGTATGTCCTTAATCGAAATCATGATCGTTTTGGCCTTGATCGTGACAATCATGACTACAGTAGGTCAAAGTGTTATGGATCAGTTCAGAGGTTCACAGGTAAGAAACGCAAAAATTCAAATGGGTGAAATCACCAAAGCCCTAGATCGTTACAACCTAGACTGTAATGTCTACCCAAGTACAGAACAAGGTCTTGAGGCGCTAATGACTGCACCGTCTAGCTGTTCAAACTGGGGACCAACTCCATACATTAAAAAGAAACTCACAATCGACCCTTGGGGCGGTGAATTTCAGTACGAACTAATTAGTTCTTCTGAGTTTGAGTTAATTTCCCTTGGAGCTGATAAAGCAGAAGGCGGAGAAGGTCTTGATGCTGACATTAGCAACTTAGATGGCGACGAAGAAGAAGAGTAAAATTAGCTTTTTCAAAAAGACTCTAAAAAACCATAATGCCTTTTCACTCATGGAGATCATGATTGTTTTAGGCATTGTGGCTTTTGTACTTACCATTGCCATTCCAAAACTTTCAGGACCAGGTACGCAAATCAAAGGGGACATCCGACGTTTTGCCGTAATGAGTAGAAAGCTTTTTCAAATCGCACAAATTCGCAAAAAAACATACCGCATCGCCATTGATATGCGCGGAGTAGATGCTGATGGCAATAAAACCAATCACTCCTACTGGATAGAATATGCTGACGGCGCTAAGATGATGGAAAACTACGCTCCAGGAGAAGCTCCAGAAGACGAAGACGGAAACCTCATAACTGCCTTTCAAAAAGATACAAAATTCTTAAAGTCCGACAAAAGACTCCCCGATGGTTTTGTTTTTAGCAAAGTAAGCTATGGCGGCAGAGAAGACATTGATTCGGGCTTGGCATATATTTACTATTTTCCGCAGGGCTATACTGAAGAGAGTTTAATTCAAATTGCCAATCCAGAGGCCAAATTATTTTGGTCCCTCTTGGTAAACCCCTTAACGGGGCAAACCGACATTATAACCAAACAAGTTTCCTTAAAAGATTTAAAGCAAGGAAAGTAAAATAATCCTAAGTCTTTCCCCTAGCAATTCCTTAAAAAACTTCCTATAATTTTTCTATGAAGAAGTTTTTCAACCAGTCGGCATTTAATCTCATTGAAGTAATAATTGCCACCGCCATTTTGGCTACCTCGATCGTAACTTTGCAAGCCTCCTGGAGTGGCAGCATCCGAGCGGTACAAAAATCAAAATCCCTGCAAGTGGCAGCTCGTCTTTTAGAAAATAAAATGACGGAATTTGAGGTAAAATACAGAAGCAATATGGATGAGCTTCCAGAAGAAGATAGCGGAAATTTTGAGGCCTACCCAGATTATCGCTGGGAAATGCGAAGTGTAGATTTTGTTGCGCCAGATTTTGCAGCCATACTTCAACAGTCTGGAGGACAAGAGCAAATGGTTTTAGATATGCTTCGCCGAATGACAAGTATTTTTGAAGAACATATCAAAGAAGTGGAAATTACTGTTTATGTCAAACTTGCTGGCAAAGAAATGAAGTTCAATGTAACCAGCTTGTTTGTAAACTATGACAAACCGATCAATATGATGGATAACTTATGAAAGAAGCTTTATCACAAAAAGCATTTACTCTCATAGAATTAATGGTTTCTTTAGCCATCTTGGCGGCCATTAGCCTTGCAACATCAAGGTCCTTAAGAAGTACTGCCCAATTAAAAAACAGTCTCCAAGGCAGGATAGATCGTCAGGCGACTTTTCGCAGTGCCATTCGACTCATTAAAAGAGACATCCACTTAGCTTTTAATCACCATGATTTAACAATTGATATTTTAAAAGACATTAAATCTCGTGAAAAAGAACTTCTCTCTGGAAATAATAACAATAACAACGCAAATAATAATAACAATAACTCCACAGGAACAAACCCACAAAATCCTTCGACGGATCCATCATCTTCAGGAAACCAAAACAACAACAGCTCAAACAACAGCGCTAACTCAAACCAAAGCAATGTTTCTTTGTTTAATCTCGAAGACTATGAAAAAGAAATTAAAGATCCCACAAGTTTCATTGGCGAAAAAGATGAACTTCACTTTACCAACACAAACAACATTCGCATAAGCCCTGATGATTTAAGTAGCTCGCAACAAGAGGTGGGTTATTTTATTAAAAACTGCAGAAACCGCCTAAACCCAGAGTTAAGCTACAACTGCCTCTGGCGCAGAACAAACAAAAGTATCGACGATGATGTTACTCAAGGCGGGAATGAATTTGTGGTTTTAGAGAATGTCACCGTTTTTAAATTGCGCTACTTCGGTGAAGGAAAAGAAGACTGGCAAGAAAACTGGTATAGCACCAATCGTGGGGACGATAGCACGAAGGATAAGTTTCCCGATGCGGTAGAGGTTAGCATTGCCTTTAAACAAAATGATAAACTTGCCGAGGCAGTTTTTGTGGCAAAAGTCGCTTTTCCCAACAATCCTGAAAAAAAGGAAGAAAATAATTTAACCTCACCAGGACAATTTCAATGAAGAAATTTAGAAGCTTAAAAAATCAAAACTCACAAAGCGGCATGGCCATCTTAATGGTTTTATTTTTTGTCACTATGATTTTCTTTTTAGCTTCCGAAGTAGCTTATGAAAGTACTGTTGAATATGAATTTTCTTACGCCGATTACCGCCAGCTCAAAGCCTACCAAGGAGCCAAATCAGCGGTTGAGTTGAGTATGTTTCGGATAATGCTTTTCAAACAAGCTCAAGCGCAATTTGGCTCACAAATACCTGACAAAAGCATGTTAGACTTGGTTTGGAACT
Source organism: Bdellovibrionaceae bacterium UBA6502 (assembly GCA_002436415.1). Classification (GTDB taxonomy): domain Bacteria; phylum Bdellovibrionota; class Bdellovibrionia; order Bdellovibrionales; family UBA840; genus UBA6502. The sequence goes on from DJMA01000028.1 coordinate 64,618, forward strand.
TTCCACTAATGTGGCCCCCACAACTGCCTGAAGACGCAAGTCTTGTTTCCAAAGATGATTTAAAAAGCGTCATGGAAGATAGTTTGCAAGACACCAATTGGATGGCAACAATTAGTGCCGAAGGTGCTAAGATTGATTTAAACGATTTAGACTCTCCTAGCGAAGCTTTAAGAAAGTCAGTACAAAAGCAAATCGAACAATTGATAAAGAATCGATTAGACCAAGAAGACGATTGGGCTAGAGACAATCGTAACTTAGTTCCCGAAGAAATTGTTGCGCATATGGTGGACTACGTCGACAAAAATGACGAAAGCTTAATCGGTGGAGGAGAATCTAGTTACTACAGAGAAAGCAGTTTAGACTCAAGTCTTCCGCCAAATAGAATGTTTCGCACCATGGATGAATTGTACTTAATTCCTGGAATGGATTCAGTTCTCTATGAATATCTATCGCCAAACCTAAGTCTTTATGGAATTAGAGCCATCAATGTAAATGCTGCCAGCACAGAGGTTTTAAAATCCATTGACCCACAAATCACTGACGAGTTGGCCAAGGAAATTAAAAATCGCATTAACAACCCTGAAGAAGGCCCTTTTGCCGACGATAAAGATTTTGAATCCTTTATTTCAAGAGACGTAGATATTAACAGCTTTAATCCCGATAAAATCCCTTTGGTCTTTAATGAGGAAGCGGCCTTTCGCATCGAAGTTACCTCTGAGTATAAATCTTATGTTTCTAGTATCACAGCCATTACTTACGACATTGATCAAATCACCAAAAGCCTCGAAACCACCTTGGTAACAGAGGCCAATGAAAAACAAGCTAACAACAACACAAATAACACCAATAATAACAATACAAACAACACCAAGGCTAACAACCAAAACAACTCCCAAAACAACAATCAGACAAACAACAATCAAAATTCAAAAAACACGGCGAAACAAGAAAAACCAAGGCTAGTTTTCTGGCAAGAAAATTAGCAAGAAGAGCTTGCGATCTAGACCATGGACTAAAGGCATAAGCCAGCTAAGCCATTAAAAACACTGTAGTCTTGAATCATTTCTTTTTTACTTTTAAACTAAAGACAAGGCCATTTACCAAGGAAGGATTATGCGCAGTATTGGGATTGACATCGGTCGCTACTCTATCAAAATCGCAGTGATCGAGAGCACTCGAAGTGGGTATATTGTTAGAGACTATTTCGAGTCTATGTTTTCCACTGACCTAACCCACGATCCATACATCCACACACTTGATGTCCTAAGAAGACTATCTGCCAGCTTTGACCCTGCTACAACAAAGTACTGCTTAGCACTTCCACAAGCCTCCATTTGTTCTCGTTTTAAACTATTTCCCTTCAAAGGAAGAGCGAAGGTTATCAAAAGTATCGCCTTTGAATTAGAAGACGACATCCCTTACGATCAAGACGAAGCCATATTTGATGCAAAAATTCTTGGTCAGCATGGTGACACCTCAGAGGTACTGGCTCTTGCAACGCCTCATGAACACGTTCGTCAAATTCTACACCTCTGTGAAGAAGCTGGAATTGATCCTGATATTGTGAGCATGGAAGCTTCCGCTATGACCAATCTCATTGAAGAATGGTGGAAACCAATTGCCGAAAAACCGGCGAAGGCTAGTACCGAGGCCCTTGAAGAAGATGCGGCCGAAGATGAGGATCAACTTTTTGATAAAAAAGTTTTAAATGATGTAAAATTACTTTTAAACATTGGTCACTCTAAAACTTTAATCACTGCTTATTCAAACTCAGCCCTAGTAGCAACCCACAGCATCGCTTTTGGCGGTAAAGATATCGTACGTGCGGTTATGGATAAATATTCACTAAGCTATCCTGAGGCAATTAAAACCGTCAGAGAAAAAGCTTTCTTGCTAACCAATAAAAAGGGCGCATCAAAAGATCAAATCTTCTTTTCTGACACCATATCCACAAGCTTAAAACCGATGATTCAGGAACTGAAACGCTTTTTATTAAGCATGTACTCAGATTTTCACTATGAACTAGAGTCCATGTTTGTTACAGGTGGTGTTGCAAACCTAATCAATATTGGCCCTTTCTTCACGCAGCATTTTGAAGTGGCCGTAAATCCTTACACTCACTCTTTACGACACACCCAAGTAGATGTAGAGATTGACAAAAATTTTGAGTACTCTGGTTCATTAGCAGTTGGCTTGGCCATTGAAGGAATTAAACAAAATAGAAATCCAGCGATCAATTTTCGCCAAGGAGAATTAGGAAAACAATCGCAACTCTGGAAACAAGTTTATGAAAAATGGGGTACAGCCATTCACATTGGCGCAGCCGCTTTAGTGTGTTTATTTATTTACGCTCCCGCTAAAAACTATTTCGCTGGCAAGCTTGTGAGTAAAGCTAATTCCAATTTAAGTTCAGAAGCAAAATCCCTTGGACTTCGTGGTCGTGATGCAAGGCTATCTGGCATAAAAAGATACATTAAAAAATCTAAAGCCCTTACTCGCGATAAAGAAAGAATGCTAGGCATTAGCAAAATGAGTTCGGCTCTTGATGTGGTGGCTAAACTGAGCTCCGCCCTACCTAGCTCGCAACAAATCAAACTAGATCTCAGTGTAATCGAATTAGAAAATGAAGATCTAAAATTAGAAGGCTACGTAAGAAACCAAAACGAAATTAAGCTTCTAGAAAACTCACTTCGCTCTATTTCTTACTCTGGTTATCAGAAGACTCGATCTAGCTTAAGCGCCAAGCCTGGTAAGTTAAGCTTTGCATACACTCTGAAAGTGAATCGCATGGAGGCTATGTAATGAATTTGGATGATTTAAAAGAACAGTTTTTAGAGCAACTCAATGCCTACAAAGAAAGAATCCAAGACACCCCTGTATACAACCAGATCAAAGAACGTTATGACGATTTACCTCCTAGAAACCAAAAGCTTGTCTTAATATCTGGTATTCTTTTGGTGAGCTATATTGTCTTAAGCATTCCATTTGGCTCACTTGGTGAGGCTTCGAATAAAATTGAGAAATACGAATCTACAAAATCAACTTTGGCTTCTTTAAGGAAGGTATCGGACCAGTTAAGCGCCATCCCAAATCCACCAGCCGCACCTGCCAGCTCAAGCCTTAGCAACAGTATAAAATCTATGATCTTAAGTGAAGGAGTCAGCGAAGAACAGATTTTGAGCGCTCAAACTTTTTCAGAAGAGAATACGGGACAATTCAATTCCGTGCCTAAGGCAGCTGAGATCACAGGCGTAAGACTTAGTCTAAAAAAACTGAATATCAAACAAATCACCAGCCTACTCTACAAGGCCCAAAGACAAGCGCGACCTGCAAAGATCACTCACTTAAAAATGAGCCCTGAAGGCTCTGAGGCCGGTTTCTTTAACTTAAACTTTGAAATTAGAGGCTTCAATTTACCCGCCGAAGAAGCTCCACAAGAAGAGCCAAGAGGCAGTCGCCGTTCAAGAAGAAGGAAATAAGGAAAACAGCTATGAAAGAAAAAATTCGTTATTATTTAAAAGTTTTCGCTGTATCCGTTTTGCCTAGTTATTTAATTTTTACCGTAGCTATGTTCCCTTATAGCGAGTTAAGCAACTTAGTAACCAGTCAGGTAGCTAAGTTAAGCGCTAACCAAGTTATCTTACAATTTAAAGACATGGGATTTCAGTTCATCCCATCCCTTGGCTTGGATTTTCAAGAGGTAAAAGTTAAAGGAAGCATGCTCCCTGAATTATCCATGGAAAGCTTAAACCTAAGTCCTAGCATCAGTGGCTTACTGGCATTCAAACCAGGTGTAAGAATTGGCGCCACAGGTTTGTATGGCGGTGATCTCTTAGTAAATACCAAAGGGGATGAAGAAAACTCCAAAGGCGTTCTAAAGCACGCGATAGACATTGAGGCCAGTAAAATACTAATCGGCTCTATTTTAAAAGAGGTAAATATTCCGATCAAAGTAAATGGTGAGTTAAACCTCGATCTAAACGGAGTGATTGATCCAAGTTTTACTGATGAACCTGATTTGAATCTAGATTTTAATATCAGTCCCTTTAAGCTTTCTGGTGGTAACATTAATACCGGTGTTATGGGAGACATTAGCCTACCTCCTTTGAACCTTAAAAAGGCTACTTTCAAAGGAAACTTGAAGGCCAACAAATTACGAATCTCAAGCTTTCAAATCGGTAGCACGCAAGAGGCAGTACAAATTTCTTTAAAAGGAAATCTAGATCTTCGCTTTCAGCCTGGCCCTGCTGGCCCTAGAGCTCGCCCAGGTGCCTATGAATTGGAAATTGAAATCAATGCCGGGCCTGAGTTTGAAAAAGACTTTGGCCTCTACCTTGGATTTTTGGAGCAATACAAAAGGCCCTCAGGAAATAGAAATATATATTCTATGAAGCTTTCTGGACTGAACTTCAGACAGCAACCTAATATGCAGTAAAAAATTACAGCTTAGTTTTAAAGCAAAACCTATTCTTTTTTTAGGGATAAAACTAAGCATTTTTAGAAAAGTCTCTTTGTTTGCAATGTTTAGTTTTGCCGATATAATTAAGCAGTAATCCACTAACAAAGAGCTTTGATTGTGAAATTTTTTATCACCTTTAGTCTTACAATTTTAAACACAGTTTTTTGGTGCCTAATTCTATTTTTCTTTACTGGCTTAAAAATAATCATGCCAGGAGGGAAGCTTCGCCAGGCTTGTTCGAGAGCCATCCTTTTTTGTTCAAAAAACTGGATCGCCTGCAACAACTTTATGATTGATAAAATTGCGGGCGTTGACGTGGAAATAGGCTGGAAAGGAAACATTAGCAAAGAAGGACAGTACCTTGTAATCGCTAATCACCAGTCATGGACCGATATTTTACTTTTGCAAAAAAGCTTTCACAACAAAGCCCCTTTCTTACGTTTTTTCCTAAAAAAACAACTCATTTGGCTTCCCTTTTTAGGCCAAGCATTTTTGGCATTAGACTTTCCCTTTATGAACCGATACTCCAAGGAGTATCTAGAAAAACATCCTGAGAAAAAAGGCAAAGACCTAGAATCAACCATTCGTTCTTGTCATAAATTTGCAAAAATCCCATTTAGTCTCATTAATTTTCCAGAGGGAACGAGATTTACGAAAGAGAAATACCAAAAACAAAAACCCAATTTTTCAAAACTTCTCAAGCCAAAAGCTGGTGGTACAGCCTTTGCTCTTGAATCCTTCGAAGGTAACATCAGAAGTCTTATTGATGTCACTATTTTTTACCCCGAAGATTCTCCTCATATCGTTGATTTTATGAATGGTAAAATTAAAAGAGTAATCATTGAACTAGAAGAAAGAAAAATACCTGATCACTTCGGTAAATGTAGTTATTTAAACGATCCTAAATACCGAGAAGAGTTTCAAGATTGGTTGAATCAAATTTGGCTTGAAAAAGACAATAGATTAAACAAGCTTAAAAACGAGGCAAGGTAGTCCGGAGCTAAATTTCATTTATAGATGAAATTCCATTTCACTGCCTACTTTGATATCATTTCCGGTTTTCAGTGCTGCACTGAGGCTTAAGCGGCAAAGACTTTTTCAATCTTGTTGCCATTCCCCCAGAGATGTCTGATATAAATATATAACAGCCCCAAAAAGCTAACGGAAAGCTCGCCTTTTTAACAGCTACCGCTTTTTGGTAACAAACAAGGAGAAAAATATGGCAGGAATTAACAAAGTAATGATCATTGGTAGACTTGGACAAGAACCTGAGCTTCGTCAAACAGGTAGTGGACAAGCGGTTTGCACATTAAACGTAGCTACAAGTGAAAACTGGACAGACAAAGAAGGTCAACGCCAAGAAAGAACCGAGTGGCACAGAATCGTAATCTGGGGACGCCAAGCTGAGAACGCTGCTAAGTACTTAGCTAAAGGTCGCCAAGTATATGTTGAAGGTAAACTTCAAACTCGTTCATGGGAAACTCCACAAGGCGAGAAAAAATACACTACAGAAATCGTAGCTAACAACGTTCAATTCCTAGGTGGTGGAAACGCAACAACTTCTACTAGCTCGAATGATTCAAAAGATTTCTCTCAAGACTTTGCTCCTGAGCCTTTCTTTGACAGCAACGAAGAAGTGCCTTTCTAAGGAATACTTCCTCTTAAAAACAAAAAGACAAGCCCTCATGGCTTGTCTTTTTTTTTGATCTTAACAATAAAGATTTTATGAATTATCTAGGCGAACAAGGTACACAGCTAAGATCGTTTTGAATGCTTTGGCCACCATCTTGGAGAACAAATGATTTCTTAGTTTGGTTTTGTGTCAGAACCAAAATAGAAAACAGAGCCATAAAAAAAACTAGAAAAGACATTCGTTTAAGTGTCATTTTGACCTCCTTTAAGAGTCTCAGCATATATAAGAGCAAGGCCCGTACCAAGTGACTAGATCCAATATATTCATGCTAGAACGAAATAGATTAGATTCCAAGCAAGAACTACTGAATTTATTACAAACTTTTTTAAGCCCCCGGTTCATAATGCACCTCATTAGCAGTGGCTAGATGCATTTTAACACCAGCTCTTTCTCTCTATTGCATAAAAGCAGTTAAAACTGACACCAGCACGGCTTCATCTACTTAAAACTGGCTTCACTGAAGATTGAAAAGTAATTTAAACGGAAGTTCCAGGTTTTGACTTTTAAAAACTTAAAGTGCTACTATAAGAATATATTGGCTATTATCACTTGAGATTCAATTAAAGCGCTTTAATACGCAATATATTTAATCATTATTAATTTAACTTATATCTAAACGAAAAAATGATCATTTCCTTTTTTTAAACATCTCCCTTATAACATACTCACATTAGCCCAGAGGGGGGCTGATGAGGGAAATCAAAAGTCTTATTTTATAGCTGGGTGCCCAATTCTGGGGGGAAGAGGGCACCTGGTTTAGCTCTAAAAATCTTCGCAGAGAAATAAAGCAGTTCTAGAAAAATCCTAGCCAAAACAATTGCAAATGCCTAATCTGATTCATAGTAGTTTGTTAGTTAACAATAGTATTTATCAGGGGGAAGCTGTGTCTAATTTAAAAATGACTGGTTTTGGAAATCACTTTGAGTCTGAGGCAATTCCAGGACATTTACCCATTGGCCAAAACTCCCCACAGCAAGTAAAAGCTGGTCTATACGCAGAACTTCTCACCGGAAGTGCATTCACTCAGGAAAGACAGGCCAATAAAAAAGTTTGGCTATACAAGCTTCGTCCTAGCGTTACTGGTACAAAATTAAAAGAAGTGCATTATGAAAAATTCCAATCTTTCGTCAGTTCTGAATATAACACTCCAGAACAGCTTCGTTGGCTACCTATGCCAGACTCAGCTCCAAACACAAATTTTTTAAATTCTATTTTTACTATGGTTGCTTGTGGCTCCCCAGGAGAAAGCGGAGGGGCAATCCATCATTATAGTTTCAACACTAGTATGAGAAACCAATACTTCTACAGCGCTGACAGTGAGAGTTTATTCATTCCACAAAAAGAAAGTCTAATCATCTCCACTGAAACAGGGAAGTTTCACATCTCCCCTCTCGAGATACTTATTATTCCTAGAGGAATGAAATTTAAAGTAGATCTCGAAAAAGAAGGCCAAGAGGCAAAAGGATACTACTTTGAAAACTATGGTTTGCCCATGGGCCTACCAGAGCTTGGCCCCATTGGCAGCTCTGGACTTGCAAACCCAAGAGACTTTGAAACCGCAAAGGCAGAATTTGAAGAAAAGCTTGGCGAATGTAAGTTAACGCGAAAATTTCAGGGAAGATTTTGGGAAAACACCGTCCCAGACAGCCCCTTAGATGTAGTTGCCTGGCATGGCAATTATGTTCCTTTTAAATATGATTTAAGAAAATTTAACACCATCAACAGTGTTAGTTTTGACCATCCAGATCCAAGTATTTTTACGGTTCTCAGCTCTCCTAGTCCAATCCATGGCAAGGCAAATATGGACTTCGTAATTTTCCCTCCTCGCTGGATGGTGGCAGAAAACACTTTCCGTCCACCTTATTACCATAGAAACCTCATGAACGAATATATGGGCTTAATCCATGGCACTTACGACGCCAAAGAAGAAGGCTTTTTACCTGGTGGCTCAAGCCTACACTCATGCATGAGTCCCCACGGCCCCGAAAAATTGGTTTTTGATAAAGCCACCAAAGCAAAGCTAGAACCGCAATACTTAGCGGATACAATGGCCTTTATGTTAGAGGGTCATCACATTTTTAACCCGACAAAACAAGCCATGGAAGCTGGTTTTAAAGACGATAACTATAGCCAGTGCTGGAGTGGCTTGGATAGAAACTTTTAGGCCGGAGAAGAGGTTTCTAAACCCTCTTCATTCCATGCGATCATGCCACCTTGAAGATTGTAGACTTTTGAGAAGCCACTTTCTTTCATATAGTAAACCACAGAGGCGGAACGTTTCCCGCTTCGACAAACGATTACGTACTCATCTTCTTTATCCAAAGAATGAATGTATTTTTCTAAATCAGGCCCCATACACACCAGCTTAGCGCCTTCTACAACACCCAATTCCCCGTTCCACTCCTCTTCAGTGCGAACGTCGATTAAATTAGTGCTCTCTTTTAGTGCATAAACTTGCTTAGAGGAAACTTCAGGAATACCTTCGGTGGAAACATAACTTTCAGAAAAATTGTCTACTTTTGCCATAGCTAAGTTTATCCCATTTCAGCCCCAGAACAAAGTAATCTTGCTATATTGCTTAGAAATAAACTCATAAGCACTTAAAATTCCATAGTAAAACCTTTAGTCGTTTTAAGTGGACTCCATCTACAACAACCTACACAGCAAGTTCTCCCGCCTTTGTTTTTTAGGCTTTGATGAGGAAATGAAACAGAATGTAATTTGCACCATTAGCTTTCCTTATTGCTTTGGCCATTTTCATAAAGATATTACCGGTTTAGGCTTGCTTGCAAAGCATTGGATGACATTTCTAGTTTCGAGGAGGATAGTCCCTCTTTTGTTAAACCATTCCTAACTTTCAAAGGAAGCATCATTATGGAAGAACATATTAAAAGCTTGTTCAAAGCTATTCTCAGTAGCTCAATTCTCCTTCTATCTCTCCAAGGCATAGCCCACGCAAATGTATTTTGTGACGTATCTGCAGAATATCGCCCAAGAGATCCTAATGCAATTCCTGGAAATCAAGTAGTGATCACAGAAGCACTCAATGGCAAACAAGAAACCAAGTCTTATGATTTAGTGTATGACTTCATGAAATCAGATCGTGGAGCGGTGTACATTCGTCAGGAAGGTGATCGCCTAGAAAGAATTAAAAAAGCGAAAGTATACATCGTTTTACTTCACGGTGTGGGAGCCGATTACTCCAACCCTACCTCTATGCTTCATCAATACGAAAACTATTCTGGTTATATTCCACCAGAAAAAGCTAGAAGCCTTGCTCAGGAAGAAATTGCTAAACACAATTTTCCTCTTGAAGATGTTTACATCGAAATTCTTCCTTTGACAGGAAGTACCTTTGGTGGAACTCCCCATGAGCGAGTGAAAAACATGAAAATCTATACTCGTCCTATCACTGAGCACATTAAAGAAGTAAAAAAAATAAACCCAAATATCGTAGTCGCTGGGCACGGAAGAAGTTATGGTTCTACTACCCTAGCCGCTATCTCTCACAGAAACCCTGGTTTGTTTGATAAATTAACTCTAGTCGCTCTAGGATTAACCAGCTCTGATAACATTAAGAAAAACACCGAAAGCATGAAAGAACACGACGAAACAGACAGCAATCTTGTGTTGGATTGGGCGTGGTTGAAATGGGCTGACAGAATCTTAATGCAAGAGCAATGGTGGAAGTTAAAAGCCGGTCAAAAAGCTTTTGGCGGCGCGAGAACCTTAATCTATGTTGGCGAAAGAGATTGGCAGGTCAACCGCTCTGAGAGAAGGTCATATCACCAAATGGCATTTGATAACCCGAATGTTCGCTTTGAGATTGTACCAGATTTAGAACACGATGCTACTAGCACTAACACCAAACAAAATACCATTGCAAGAGTAGCAATCATTAAAAACATCGAATCCTTGTATAACTTTTTCTCTACAACGGATACATTTGAAAAATACTAGAAAACCAGAAAAAAAAGACAAGCACAGTGCTTGTCTTTTTTTTAAACCATCTGTTCAGAATTTTCCAACACAAGCTTTCCATCATCCAGCCAAGCTTTGGCTTTTCCCATGATTTCCGCCCGAGCCTCTTTAACTTTACTTAGTGCTTGAGGCCCCATCATTTGCATCTCATCTTTTAGCATCTTTTTTTTTCGCGAAGAAAAAACAGAGAATATCTTGGATTGATAGTCTTCGCTCATTCCTCTTAACGCTAAACATAGCTTTTGATCAGAAATTTCTTTTAAAAAATTAGACAGACTTAGGGAGCTAGCAAATGCTAGATCTTCAAATTGAAACATTCGCCTCTCTAGTTCTTCAGCTACATCAGGATCCGTAGCAGCAATTTGTTTTAACAAATTATCTCTATGCTCTGGGTCTAAACCAGCAAGGGCTTCTAGAGCATGAGTAACTCCAAATTCTGAAACTTTTGATTTCTTTGCATTAGACATAAGCCCTTATCGGCCTAGGTCTAATTAAAATGTAGGGATATCTCAAATCGAAACAGCGACAAATACGAATTAAATAACAAAGGCAACTTTGTCGTAAAAAATTAATCTAAAAAACTCACAATGCTTCTGCCGCTATGCTTAGCTTGCAGAATGTCTTGGCAAAGCTCTGGCACTTGCTCTAAGCCTATCACTTGTTTTTCTATTTTTGTTAAAGCCTGCATAAAGCTCTTATCTGCAAATAGGTCACCCCAAAGATCACGTCTTAATTTCATTGGACTGTTAGCACTACTAACACCTAGCAGATTCACACCACGTAAAATATGAGGCATGACCGAGGAACTAAAAAATGCATCACTCGCCAATCCAATGGAAGCAACACTTCCAAAAAGATCTATATGAGAGAGTAGTTTCGCCAAATACTGACCGCCTAAATTATCGATGGCCCCTGCGTACAAAGCCTTTCCAAGAGGAGTCTCTTTTTTTGCTATCTCTAACTCATCAAATCGACAAACTTCGTTTGCTCCGAGATTTTTTAGATACTCGAACTTTTCTTTTTTGGAACTAATGGCAATCACATCATATCCGGCAGATGCCAATAAAATCACAGAAAAGCTTCCAACACCACCACTAGCCCCAGTCACCACCACTGGTTTATCTTTGGGTAAATCATTTTTTACAAGCTGATGCATTGCTAACTTGGCAGTATATCCAGCCGTACCAATACACATACAGTCTTCAAGAGATATATGCTCAGGGACTTTTACCAATAAATCTTCGGGTGCATACAAAACACCACACAAACCGCCATCTCTGGTTTCACCAAAACCTGAGCCATTCACTAATACTTTAGAGCCAACAGGAAAACCATTTGAACTAGAACTTTCCACAACACCAGCTGCATCAATGCCTGGGATCATTGGATAGGACTTTAAAATTTTTGACTCTCCCAAAACAGCCAAAGCATCTTTGTAATTTATAGAACTATACTGAACGCGAATCTTAAGGTCAGTATCATTTAGCTTCTTGGGGCTCAACTCCCCAATATGATAAGTGTTTTTTTCTTTTGATTTAACTAAGATTCCCTGCACTTCTTACCCCAATGATAAAATTAGATCGTTCTAATTCATCTATTACACTAGGGGCTAAGCCTTCAACTTGTCCAGTTTTTAAATACTTTTTTAATGCTAAAAATTCAGACTTTGCCAAAGGGAAAAAATGGTAGGAGCTTCTACCAGGTATTTTTAAATAAACCACTTCACCAGAAATCCCACCCGTTTCTAAGTTCAAATCACTTAAGTCTTTTTCGCTAAGATCAATGCACTCTAGGTATGGATGGAAGCTCGCAGCTGTTTGAAACTTATTTTCTGTATATTGGATTTGGTGAAAATTAGATTTTTCTGTGCAGAAAAATCCCTCTTTTTGGAAACTAGATAATTCTTGGTGTTCAATGCTCTCTAAAAACTGACAAAACCTCTTGGCCAAGCTGGATCGTTGCCAAAAGTTTTTCGATCTTGTAAATGCAAAAACCAAGTTTTCTCTTTCCTGTTTGGCAAGCTTTGCCAAAGACTCCTGAAAACAAACACTCAAATTACTTTCAATAGCATCAATATCGTGACCATAAGTTGGGTGAAAATCATAGCCTAAGGCAAAAAACTTTTTAGGAGCTATTAGCTCATATTCTTCATAAAGTTTTTCATAAAAACTAACAAAACTATCAATCATGGACTTTGAATCCTGATTTTCTAAAATAGAAAAACCGGCAAACAATTTATCACTTAGTTCTCCTTCACCACAAAGCCTAGCCATCTGCAATAAGCGCATTGCTAAGTCCTGCTTGAGATACTCAAGGGAATCCATGTCTACTGGTGGAAGATCTTCATTTTCCGTTAAAGCATTAAACAAAACTTCGGACTGCCCTAAAAACTCAGAAATATTATGATACACTGGGTTTTTGCTAAAAAACTTCTTAAAAACATTATCAATGAATGGATCTCGTAAACGATCTCGATGACTCTGCAAATACAAATGAGCGTCAGAGGCTAAATTGATTCCGTGAAAAATCAATTCGCCACTTGTCTTATTTTTTAAACTGTTCTCGATGCTTCTCTTTTCTCTTTCAAAAAACTCTCTTGCAGAATTTAATAAATAGGAATCAGCACTTTCAGCTTCATTGTCTTGCAAGCTCAGACAGTCTTGGCAATGTTCAGATAAAAAACTAGTGGAGCCTTGGTGTTTTTCACACTTCACAGCCCAAGCTTCATCTAAAAAATAGTAAAGCGCTACCGGTAAGCCTTCACTGATTCTCGCGCCTAATAAAACCTCTAAATCAGTCGCCTGTTTGTGATAGAAAAAACCCAAAAGGTTATGAAGTAACTCATGAGCACTCCATTTAGGATGGTGGCCAGGATGAAAACTAGCCACCAAACAATCGGTGCGAAAATCACTAAATTTATCCTCGAGCACTGAATAGCCATCAAAGCTCTTGATCGCTTCTTCTGAACTTCCTCCCCACACTTCTGGTACAGGTAAGCTATATCTACTCTCAAAATGACTAAAAAAAAGGGAACGCTTTTTCGCTTGATCAAAGACCCATTTAGAATAAGGGGATCTCAATTGGTCTGATTTAGGAATCCAGTCTAAATTCATCATAGGAGGATTCTAAATAAAACAGCTGGTGATTCAAAGATTTATATCGGCAAAAGGAAAGTTTTCATCATAGATTAAATAGCTGTTGAAAAACAGAGGAATCCCCTACCCAATACCAATCCAAATGAATGCTTCTAGTGCTTCTCTTTAAATCTAGGGCCTTACATTCTTCGCCTTTCAGCGCCCCCAATTTAGTGACATATACCCTAACGTTTTTTTGACGAAGTTGTTTTCTAATTTTACATTTAAACATCATCTCTTCCTTTTTAAGAACTTACTAGTATTATCGGTTATCTTGAATGAAGTCTGAGTAGATGTTTTGATGATCAAGAAGGCTTTACATTGAACCGCCAAACTGAAACGATTCTTAAATTTTCTTCTTAACATTTTCCCAAAAAGAAGGAAAACTAAATAGAAAGTAAATAAAACAGGAGATAGTGTGCTTAGGTGGCGAGATGAAATTAACAAGAACTTCAATCGAATTGTAATAAAATTAGGTTCCAATTCCATCACCAAAACAAGTGGCGGTATAGACTCCAACAAAATAAAAGCCATTTGTGAAGGCATTAAAGAACTACACAAAGAAAAAAAAGAAGTAATATTAGTTTGCTCAGGGGCCATACAAACAGCCCGAGGGATGATTAAAAGCAAATCGCAAAGACTGAGTCAGTTACAAGCTCTAAGCTCCATAGGTCAAAATCAAGTGATCACAGCCCTGCAAAGTGAGTTCAAAACAGAGCAAAGCCCCATTGGCCAAATACTCCTAACCCATGAAGACTTCAAGAGCTCAGAGAGGTATTTTAATTTACAAAACACAATCAATGAACTCTTAAATTGGAAGGCTCTTCCAGTAATAAATGAAAATGATAGCATAAGTTTCAATGAAATTAGCCTAGGTGACAACGATCAACTCGCCGCTTTAATTTCTGAAAACTGTAATGCGGATTTACTACTGCTGCTAACAGAATCAAAAGGCTTGTACACCGCCCACCCCGACTCGCCTGGCGCAGAACATATTCCCTTTATTGAGTACAATAAAGACCTAAGTTTTATTAAAACCATGAATAAAAGCATCGCAGGTCGCGGAGGCATGAAGACCAAACTAGAGGCTGTACGCAAACTAAGCCCTTTAGGGGTACCAGTAATAATCGCTGATTATCGCTGCCCTTCCCCAGTGCTAGAAGCGCTTTCTAGCTCTGAAACATCAAGCTTTTTTGAAGCGGCCCCTGAAAAACTCAACAAGAAAAAGGCTAGGCTCCTCACCAGCGTAAAAGAAAACTGCTACATAAAAATAGACAAGGGAGCTGCCCAGGCCTTACAAAAAAACAAAAGCCTTCTCCCGGTTGGTATTAAAGCCGTACACGGCCGCTTTCAACGTGGCGACGTTGTTAAGGTATTTCATTCTAGAAGCCTGATCGCTCAAGGAATTGCTGAATTTAGCTCTACAGAACTAAGAAAGCTGCTAAACACCGATCTAAGTGCTGACTACCCCGAGAAATACAACCTACCCTCACGGGTCTTCATCCATAAAAACAATCTCCTTCAAAAAAAATAGGCAGATATTGCAAAGGCTGTGTTATATTACAGCCATGAAATCCAACTCCCCAGCCTTAAAAACCTACTACAAGATGTCCGTACGACAGTCAGAAATTGGGGACTGGTTGCGGGAATTTGAAGAGGAACTGAAGGCAAAAAATCTCCCTCAGAAAATTCGTTATTGCTTCGGGGATGAGTGGTATTACATCGAAGGCTCTAATGTGATCGTCATCCCTTTTTACCTGCATAGCCTTAAGTTTGCTAACTATCTGAAAAGAAAATCCTGTCATGTCGAAGGCTTAACAAAAAAGTCATTCCTGATGTTATTGCGACATGAGTATGGCCATTATTTTGAGTGCCTTTTTCAAACCAGAAAAAAAGCGGAAAGACGAAAGCTTTTTGGTAAAAACATCAAGTATCCAAAATCTTATTTACCAAAAGAGGTCAAAAACGAATTCGTATCTCACCTTCCCAACCAATACGCCCAAAGCCATCCTGATGAAGACTTTGCAGAAAGTTTTGCGGTTGTCTTTAAGAGCGAGGCTTGGCAAAAGAAATACCCCAAAAACAGCGTAGTTTTCAGAAAGCTAAATTACGTAAGTAAGCTTATTCACTCCCACAAAAACCTGAAGAAGCGCAATTTAGTGAGCGGAGAAATATATCTGCCTAAGCAAAATTACCGCCTTGATCGCTGGATTAAAGAAAACCAAAAGCCAAAAACCAGAGCCTTTGCTCAATCCCAAAAACAACAAATCAAAAACTTTTTAAGCACTCAGAATTACCCTAGTTTCGAATCTAAGCGCTTAATAGAAGCTCTAAAGCTTGCGGCCAATGAAAAAAGGCAGACAAATACTAACTTAAAGAGCTTTATGAAGCCTGAGAGCTTATCCCTTGAAATTAAAAGAATTCGCCGAAAAAAAGCTCATTACATCTCCATGTAGTCTAGTTTTTATCATGATAAACACCGTCGACTATGCCCAAGCTCCCCTGATTCGATCTATACTAATGGCATGAAACGCCTAAAAATCCTACTTCTATGCCATCATAAATTAATCCCATCAAAAGACCCAAACACCAATTTTAGTGCCTTTGATGAACATGCGACAGAGCAAGGTGTTTACAATGAACTTTGCAAAATGGGCCATGAGGTTGAAGTTTTAGGGCCTAAAAAAATAGACGATATCTCAGAAAGCCTAGAAAACTTTCCCGCAGACCTTTGCTTTAATCTGATGGAAGAATTTGATGGAGACCCACTAATGGACTCCCACATTGTTTCTTACTTAGAAATGCTTAAAGTCGCTTATACGGGAAATGGCCCAAAGGGTTTGCTGCTAGCTAGAGACAAATCTACCAGTAAAAAAATATTAGAATTTGACGGAATCCCTATTCCGGCCCATTTTGTCGTTTCCTTGGGGGAAGAACTACCTGAAGAATACTCTGAAATCAATTTTCCTATGTTCGTTAAATCAAGAACGGAAGAGGCCTCCCTCGGAATCTCTCAGGCCAGCATCGTTAGAAATAAAAAGAGCTTACAAGAGCGAGTAAAATTTATTCATGAAAAAGTACAATCCGATGCTATTGTTGATGAATTCATCGATGGCAGAGAATTGTACCTCGGAATTTTAGGAAACGAAAATCTCAGCTGCTTTCCTATCTATGAAATGGATTTCGGTCTCCTTGAAAAGCCCCACCAAAAAATAGCTACAGAAAAAATAAAATGGAATGAGGAATACAGAAAAAGAAATCGCATCGACATCATACCGGCCAAACTAAGCAAAAAACTACAAGATGAAATGAATGAGGCATGTAAAAAAGCCTACCGCAAACTAGAGCTAAAGTCTTACGCCCGTTTTGATTTACGATTAAAATCAAATGGTGATTTTCGCATAATTGAAGCCAATCCAAATCCTAACATAGCTGAAGACGATGAGTTTGCCATTGCTGCAAAAGCCATGGGAATCCAATACTCAGAGCTTCTTCAAAGCATCTGCGATTTAGCTCTTGAAGAGCAATAAACACAACTTAAACAAATAATCTAAAGAGATCTCATTGGGACTAAATTTTACTGCCGTTAATATCCTAGCCAAGTATCAGCCAATTTTGTCACTCCCCTCTAACAAAGCTCAAAAAAGAATTGAAAAAAAGAAATATACTGTAATAAAAATGTCTTTTTTAGGCAATTTAGCGTAAAACCTGGCGTTCAAGTTGCAACTGTAAAAAGGTACAATGAAGAACTTAATTCGCCTCAATTTTCTAGTCTTTCTTTTCCTAGGAATCGGTTTTAGCGGTCATCTCCAGGCTGGCAAAACCACGCGGGCTTGTGTTTCCTCAGCAAACAAACAAAATAACGCAAAAATCCGTAGAAAAATCAGCCAACGTGAAATCCAACAAAGATTTTCAAGCTACCTGCCAGAAACAAAATTAGAGTTTCGTAAAACTTATGAAAGCTTCCAAAACATTGTCCGTTTTGATCAATATTTTTATTCACGCATTCGTCATGTGATGGAAAAGAACTCCAAACATTTTGACCGAAAATCTTTTGCTGAACTTTTTGATATCAACGACAAACAAAATGAAGAGTTTTTAGATAAATTTGAAGACCCTAGTGAAAAAAGTATTTTCTTCGTCCTTGAAAGTTCATACTTAAAAACCCTAAATGATGAAGTTATCGGAAAAGAAGATGCCACTTCATTAAATTTTTTCACGAAAGCTTTATTAATCACCAAGCTCTTTGAGTTAGCAGCTGATTCCTCTGCAAAATTAAATGACCCCAAAATATTCGACTACTTTTACGATAAACTAATTTCGAAAAAATCCATGAACTTGATTAGTTTAAAGCAAAACGATTATAAGAACTTAATGTTGTTTTTTGAAATCAATGAATCTAGTCCAAAAGCAGCAAGAACCAGATCTATACTAAAGCAAGCTTACAGAGAAAACAAAGAAGAGCTTGAGCTTTTGTTTAACAATGAATTATCAGAGTTGAACGAAGTTTTCCTAGCTAAAAAACCTGGCCACATCAAAGGGGTCGAAAACCTATACAATGCAGTTACAGCAGATCATTTGTATTTAGCTTTGTCAGTATTGAAAGAAGCTAGAAACTCAAAAGACCCTTATATTTTAAATGATTACTCCCATGGACGGATTAGCTTAGACAAACAAAAGCAAAAAAGTTTCAGAGCTTATTTCTTATACAATCAAATCTTACAAAACTTTTTTGCCAAATCTAGTGATCTTGCAGAGAGAAAAGAAAACTCAGAGTATTACCCGAAACCAATTTTATTCAAACTTTTAAAACGCCTTGCTCCTCCAGATAAAGTCGCTAGAAAAGACCGCACAGCCGATGTAAACCAAGAATACTTTAACAATATTAAGAAATTAATAGAAAACCATTTTGGTCAAACTCTAGAGATGGAAACAGTTTACGCACTAGTAGAGTATTACCACAAACTAGTTCACCTAATTCCATCCATGGGACACAAAAGAACTTCTCCCATCACACCTAAAATTACTCACAGCAGCTTTTTTATATCTTTTGACCTAGTCAACGGAAGTGGCTTTGAAATGCATTACGTAGCTAAAGAGTTAGCTGGCGCAAAGAAGTTAAATTTGAATCAAAAAATCCTCAAAGCAAAATCTGGTGTAGATTACACCACTAAATTTATGAGGACATGGTCAGACCGCATTGAAGAATTATTAAAGAAGGAATTAGCACAAATGGGTATCGATGTAAAAATCGATAAAACTGGTGATGATATGCTTGCCATTTTTTCTAGAATCCCCAATCAAAAAGAAATCCATAAAATCAAAGAAGCATTATCCCTACATAGAGAAATCTCTAATTTAAGTCGTATTACTATGGGCGTTTACTCACCAAAAGAAGCTATCCTTGATGAGATTTCTGTATCAGAAGGCATAGAAAAACACATTGAGAAAAGTTACTATAAATACGTTAGCAAAGACATCCCTCATATGCCTAGATTTATAGTACATAGAAAAGACAAGCAGTTTAACTTAGAATTTCTCGAAGATGTTTCAGAGAAACAAATGGAACTAATCTTAAGAATTATTAATAATCACGAAGAATTAAGCAAAATAAACATAGAACTTATAGAAAAACCGCCTCAATTCGCAGCAGGAGCATAATCCTTTACAAGCCCTCTAAATAGGCTCAAAATAAAACTATCGTTTTTATTTTTTAGGGGGATGCTTATGTCAAATTACAAAAAAATTCTTGCTATGGATGACTACAGAAAAGACACCCTATGCACCAAAGAGCAATACGAAATACAATACAAAGATTCCATCCACAACAATGATGCCTTTTGGGAGAAACAAGCCGAAAGAATCCAATGGGATAAAAAATGGTCGAAAGTTTCTGATTGTAGTTTCGATGGAGATATCTCTATCAAATGGTTTCAAGATGCAAAGTTAAATGTCGCTGTAAATTGTATCGATCGCCATCTTGCCACAAAGGCCGACCAGGTGGCTTTTTTCTGGGAACCAGATTCCCCTGAAGAAGAGTCAGCCAGTATCACTTACCGTGAACTACACGAACAAGTCTGTCGCTTAGCAAATGGATTAGAAAGCCAAGGCGTTAAAAAAGGAGATCGCGTAACTCTCTATTTACCGATGATTCCTGAAGCCGTTTACACGATGCTTGCTTGCGCTCGAATTGGAGCTATTCATAGTGTTGTTTTCGCTGGCTTTTCTCCTGACAGTTTAGCTGGAAGAATTAATGATTGTGAGTCAGACTTTGTCGTCACTGCGGACGAAAGTGTACGCGGTGACAAAATCACTCCCCTGAAAGCAAATGTGGATGCAGCTCTTGAAAAATGTCCTGGAGTAAAAACTGTACTTTGCGTTTGCCGTACCGGTGGCGAGGTAAAAATGCAAAAAGGCCGCGATCATTGGTACCATGAATTGGTGGAAAAAGCAGAGCATCAACACCAAGCCCAAAGCATGGACGCAGAAGACCCACTATTTATTTTATACACCTCAGGCTCCACTGGTAAACCAAAAGGCGTCTTACACACTTCTGGTGGATACTTAGTTTATGCAAGCATGACTCACCAATATGTTTTCGACTACCAAGAAGGCGATGTCTATTGGTGCGCGGCTGATGTTGGCTGGATCACCGGCCATTCTTATATCGTATATGGCCCCCTAGCCAACGGAGCTACTAGCGTTTTATTTGAGGGCACTCCTACTTACCCAAGCGCTAATCGCCATTGGCAAATTGTGGATAAATACCAAGTAAATTCCTACTACACAGCACCCACTTTAATCCGAGCCCTAATGTGTAAAGGCCAAGAGGCTTTGGCAGATACCAATCGATCCAGCCTTAGGCTCTTAGGCAGCGTAGGAGAGCCGATCAACCCAGAGGCCTGGAAATGGTACTTTGAAGAGATTGGCAACAAGAAATGTCCTATCGTGGATACGTGGTGGCAAACAGAAACTGGGGGAATTATGATCACTCCCCTCCCTGCCGCTAGGGATTTAAAACCTGGCTCTGCAACACTTCCTTTTTTTGGAATTGAAACAGCTCTATTAGACGAGCAAGGAAAAGAGTTTAGCGGAGAAGGCTCTGGATCATTGGTGATAAAAAGATCATGGCCAGGACAAATGAGAACTGTCTACGGTGACCATAAAAGGTTCAAAGACACTTACTTTAGCCAATACCCAGGCTATTATTTTAGCGGTGATGGTTGTTACCGCGATGAGGATAATTTTCTCTGGATTACTGGCCGGATGGATGACGTAATAAATGTAAGTGGTCACAGAATGGGTACCGCTGAAGTTGAAAGCAGCTTAGTGGCAAATCCTGAAATTTCAGAAGCTGCGGTGGTTGGTTTTCCTCACGAAATAAAAGGACAAGGAATTTATGCTTATGTGGTTTTAAATGATAACTCTAGTAAAACCCAAGAAGACGCTAAAGAATTTGTTCAATGGGTTCGCAACGACATCGGCGCCATTGCCGCTCCAGAACACATCCACATAGTTAAAGCTTTACCAAAAACGAGATCAGGAAAAATCATGCGCAGAATTTTAAGAAAAATTGCTGCTGGTGACACAGAAAACCTCGGTGACATAAGTACCTTGGCTGAGTCAGAGGTTGTAGATGAAATACTAAGCAATCGCCTGACAAAATAAATCACACACAGAGCGCAAAGACTTGGCTTTGCGCTCTTCTTCCTTCAAAATAAGGCTACACAGCCAGGAGAAAATATGAAGGAAGCTTTCATTTACCATATTGCCGATAAATTTGATTGGGAAAAATCAAACAAAGAATACAGCCATCCAAGTTTAGATTCAGAAGGCTTCATTCACTGCTCCACAGGAAAACAACTCATCCCAACCTATGAAAAATACTACACCAGCTCAAGCAATCTTCTGCTTCTCGAAATCGACAGTTTTGCAGTTGGATCTCAATTGAAATGGGAATTAGCACCGAGCCGCGGAGAAGAGTTTCCACACATCTATTCGCCAATCAAAAAATCATGGGTTCTGGATTCCTACCCGCTAACTAATGATTTATTAAAGAAATTCGCTGAAAAATTTGGGAACTAATATGAAAAGAACCGCACTAATTACTGGAGCCACAAGTGGCTTTGGCCTAGCTACCGCTGGCAAGCTTGCTCAAAATTATCGCCTTGTGATCACCGGCAGAAGAGAAGATCGTTTAGAGAAAATCAAAGAAGACCTGTCTCATCATACCGATGTGTTAAGTCTATGCTTTGACATTTCCGACTTAGAAGAAACAAAAAAACAAATTAAAAACATCCCCATCGACTTTTCAGAGATTAGTGTTTTAATTAACAATGCCGGCCTGGCTTTGGGTTTAGAGCCAGCTGACAAAGTAGACTTTCAAGATTGGCAAAGCATGATTAACACCAATGTTACCGGCCTTGCTCACCTAACACATTTACTTCTTCCAACACTGAAGCAACAACCTTTAAGTGACATAATCAATATTGGAAGTATCGCTGGTTCATGGCCCTATCCTGGTGGCAATGTTTACGGAGCAACCAAAGCCTTTGTTGCCCAGTTCTCCAGAAACTTACGTGCAGATTTACTTGGTAGTTCAATTAGAGTTTGCAATATAGAACCAGGTTTGGCAGAAACCGAGTTTTCCAAGGTACGCTTTAAAGGAGATGAAGCAAAGGCCAAGGAGGTTTACAAAAACCTAACTCCTCTTTTTGCGGAAGACATTGCTAAACAAGTAAAATGGGTCATAGAACAAGATGCACATATCAATCTAAATAGCATTGAAATCATGCCCAGCTGTCAAGCTTGGGGTCCACTTAAAGTTAACCGAGAGAGCGTCTAAAACCCTTAACGGACGCCCTCTACTTGCGACAAGCTGAACACTTTTCCATTTACTACAAACATTAAAAATGAAGCTAATTTCTAAACAAACTAAGTCCGTTTCTAATCGCTGTTTTCGTCTCAAAAAGAGCTAAATAAAATACCTAAAGCTGAATAAACAAATCTGCTCCTGTTACTAATAAAATCTAATTATTCTTTGGCAATTGTTACGACAAACGTCTCATTCATAAACTGAATCTTCGCCGTATAGGAATTATTCTTTTAGAAATGCCTGATCGGATTTAAAATAAAGAGATACTTCTAAAAGATGAGTTGTACGTTACTTGAAAAAGAGGTTATTAGTGGGAAATATTAAATCCGAAACCATTGCTGTAATTAATCAAAATACCAAAGCCTTCATGGCTCACAAAAAAGTCGTTATTCTAGATCATTCTGGCAGTGTTCGCGCTCAATTGGTAAAATTAGTTCAAGAACTTGGGGCAACTAGGTCCAATATCTACACCAGTAAATCTGTTGAAGAAGCTAAAAACTTGATCGAAGAAAACAAAGTGCAAGTACTTATCACTGAATATCAGGTTGAGAAAAAAGACTGCCTACCTCTTTGTGATATGATTATCGCTAATAATAAAGAAAACGAAAGACTTGTTATCTTAGTCACTCAAAATGGCAATCAATCCAGCGTTGCGCAAGCTTTAGAGGGTGATGTGGACGGCTACATCATCAAACCCTTTGTATACAATTTCATAAAAAAAAGCTTTGAAAAAACCATCATAAAAAAACTCTACCCTAGTAAAAACCAAAAATTACTCAACGAAGCCAAAGAGCATATTGAGAAAAAAAGTTTTTATTTGGCCGAACCCATTTTGATGGAACTAATAAAAAATCAAAACAAACCAACTCTTGCTCTATACTATTACGGGGAACTATTTCAAAAACGGGGAGATACGGATAAAGCAAAGCGTTTCTGGGAAAAAAGCCTAGAAGTTCAACCTGGACACTTTAAGTCTCTGAATGCAATTTATGAGCTTTGTTTAGCAACAAAAGATTTTGACGAAGCATTGTCTTACCTTAAAAAATTAAGATCCATCCTTCCTTTAAGCCCGAGTCGCTTAAAGCAGCTTTTTGAGCTGTACAGCCAAGGGGAAATGTATTTTGAAATCATTGAAGCCACAGAAGATTTATACAATTTAGACGAGCGCTCAGCAGATTTAAATCAGGTAGCCGCCGATGCACTCTTAAAAGCCGGGCTTTATTTTGCCAAAGCACAACGTGTGGACTTAGCGCACGACGCCTTTTCAAAATACCTAATTTTAGAAAACTACAAACTCTCATCCATCGCTGCAGTGATCAATTCTTTGATGGATTCGGAGCAATACAAAATTGCTGAGTTCTTTCTGAGCAAGGTGCTTCCAGATGACAGAACTAGCCATGATTTTATGGCACTAGATTTTAGAGTAAACTCAGCCGCACAAGGGATTCAATACACAATCATTCGCGGTATGGAGTTAACAAAAGCGGGAGTAAACGACACTCATGTTCATAGGTTGTTCATCGAAGCAAACATCAGTGAAGAAAGAATCAGAATGGCTGAGCAAGCTTTAATGGACGCCAAAAACAATCAGCCTGATCATATGGATTTATGGCAAAGCCTAGAGTCTAAAATCGCTCGACTGAGCAAAGCTGATAATCAAGAAAAGCCAAACTCCATCATGGCTTCTTAATAGAAATTACACATAAAAACTTAAAAAAAAATCGAGTCTTAAAAGACTCGATTTTTTATAAGCAGAACTAAAACTGATGTATGTATCTTACCAACTAGATTTAGTTACGCCTGGAATCAAACCAAGGTTACTTAATTCACGAAAAGCAATACGGCTCATTTTGAACTTTCTTAGAACTCCTCTTGGACGACCTGTGATTTCACAACGATTCACAACACGGTTCTCTAGAGTTAAGCGAGACATATTGTTCATAGTTCTACGAGCAGCCTCTTTTTCTTCTAATGAAGTTCTTGGGCTTTTCAAAATTTTTCTTAACTCAGCTCTTTTAGCACGAGTGCGACTTACTGCTTCGATTCTTTGTTTGTTTCTTTCAATCTTGGAAACTTTCGCCATATCTATTAGATCCTTTTTCCTTAAAATCCGTTAATTCCGCTATTTCGAAGGTCCTTTTATAGATGGAATTACAACTAACTGCAAGCATTAAATGACAAGCTTTGTTGTAAAGACATTTAATTGGTATTCTAGAGCCTTCTGACTTAATTGTACAAATAACAAGCTTTTTTCAAAAAGGCAAAAAAATACTTGCCAGCAATTCAAAAAAGACATAGAACTTCCACTTCGAAAAGAACTTGAATCTGGAGACAGAAATATGGCAAAAAAGAACACCAAAATCAAAAAAGTTATTTTAGAGTGCACAGAAGCTCGCAAAAATGGCCAAACACCATCTCGCTATATGACTACTAAAAACACTCAAAAGCACCCTGAGCGTTTAGAGAAAATGAAATACAATCCTTTTATTAGAAAACACACCCTTCATAAGGAGATTAAGTAGTATTTTACTACTTAGTTCCTTGTGAATTTTTATATCGCATAATTAGCAGCCCGACTGGCTGCTTTTTTTATGCTGCCTTAGAGCTAATACCAAGAGCTGTAGATATTTCATTTAACAGACTGCGATGATTGAAAGGCTTTTTAATTAAGCCTTGGGCATCCAACTTTCGCATTTGGTCTAAAATTTTCGCTTCTCTCTCACCCGTTAAAAACAAAAATGGAATATTCTTGAGATTAGAGTCTTGATTGATTCTACTTTTAACCTCAATTCCATCTAGTTGGTCCATTTGATAGTCACAAATAATCAACTCTGGAGCTTGGTTCTGCATATGCTTCAAAGCCTCGGGCCCCGATGAAAAATACTGAACATTCACATCTTTTAATTGTTTATCAAAAACATGCTTAGCAAGCTTTAAAATTGCATCTGAATCGTCAATAAATACAATCTCCTTGATTTGCGTTAGATTGTCGATTCCTGAACTTACGGGACTATCTACTGCATTATCCATGGAAGCGTATTTATTGCTTAACCAAGCCTCTAAGTTTTCCATAATGTTTCTATCTTTTAATAAGAGCTCCCCTTCAAAATTATGAAACTTTTTCATTGAAGACTCTGAGGTTGAGATAATCAAAACATCGGTAGAATCAAACTTATCAGGAACAATTTGCATTACAGCATTGTATAAAAGATTCCCCTCAAAGGATCCCATATTTGTACTAAAGAGAATCAAGTCAAAATCCTCAAGAACTAGACGGTTTAAAGCCTCAAAAGAATCCGCACTAAAAGAAATATTGAATCCAAAGTTTTTTACGATATTTGAATACAACATCGACATGCTTCGACTCATTTCTAAAATCAAACACTTACGAACTTGTTTTAATGAGAAATCATCTAAAAGTTCATCCAATTGATTCACTAATGCCTGTGGACGATTAGGCTCCCAATTGTATATGTAGTTTCGACATAGATCGATTACCGAAAACATAATTTGAGCAAACTTTTTATCGGACACTACACGTTCATCAACGAGTAAATCCTCCACTTTATGGCAAAGAGAGGAAAACTCATTTAACATATACGAACCAGCCGTCCCCTTCATGGAATGCATCAAACCAATGGCCTTACGAATAAGGCTTTCATCCTTAGTTTTTTCGTACTCCAGAAAAAAGGATTCCATTTCTTCGATTTGTTCCAACAACTCGGAGAGATAAGATTTTTGAATCTGACTAAAATCATCAAAGCTCATAGCTTTTCCTTTGCGTTGTTGTATGCTTCTTTAACCTCTTCCCAATATTCCTGCAAATCATTCCAATGAGTTTCTAGCTTTTGAGAGTCACCCTCTTTAACAGCTACTTCTAATTGCCTCGAAAGCTCACTCATTTCTGAAAAACCGTAGCCACCACTATCCCCTTTTAAAGTATGAGCAAGTTTCATGGTCGATTCTTTATCTCTTACTGAAATCGAGGCACTAAGATCCTTCATGTCTTTTTCCGTAAGATCGATAAAGCTCTCCATAATATCCATTAAATCTTCATCAATTTGAACTTCAAACTTACCCATAACTACGCTACCTCTGCTTCTCTTTTTCCGTATTGAGAAAGACTAGTTAATAAAACATCTTTCTTAATTGGTTTCGACAAATGTTCGTCACAACCTGCATTTATACTCTTTTCTTTTTCTCCCTGTAAGGCAAAAGCCGTTAAAGCAAGGATTGGTGTTTTTATAATATTGTTTTTATTCTCATAATCTCTGATTTCTTTAGTGGCCATATAGCCATCCATAATCGGCATTTGCATATCCATTAAAATAATGTCAAAATTTTCAGTCTTATACTTCTCAAAAGCCTCTAGACCATTTTCAGCTTCCTGTAAATTTACATTAGACTTTGCAAGATAAAACTTAATTAGATTACGATTTTTCTCCGAATCATCTACTACTAAAACACTTAATCCAGAAATATCTTTAATCGTACCAGCCTGGTTCTTAATAGAAGTACGAAGCTTGATACCAGTATTGATCTTTTCTTGTACCAAGTTAGATATTTGATTTTGATCCAATGAGCCTTCAACAAAGTTTGACACATCATATTTACTAAACAACTGTCTTTGTTCATCACTGAAGTTTTCATTAGAAAGAATTAAAGGTGCTTTTATGGATCTGTTTCTAATTTCTTGCACTAATTCTTCAGCAGCTAAAATATTATCAGTGGTTTTATAAAACACGCAGTCAATGTCCTTCACAGTATTTAAAACGATATTTACTTTTTCGATCGAATTTGCATTAATCACTTTTATCTTAGTTTTCTTTAGACTTTCCTTCAAACCAGAAACCTCTTCTTTATCTTCACAAATCAGTAATAAATTGCCTGTGGTATTCGGGTCCAAAACACCTTTCAAAGTACTGTGCCAATCACGGTACTTGATGGGTTTATTGATTATATTGCTAACTCCCAACTTTTTCAGCTGCAATATTTGAGCATTGCTATTGTTACTATTTTGCAAAAATAAAAATCGATCCATAGGCTCTTTGGTTTTATTTAATTCTACCAATACCTCAAAGCCATCCATTTCTGACATTCCTTGGTCTATCACGACTAAATCATAAGGATTTTTATCAAGTTTTCCCTTGTTGAACTGTTTTTGAGCTTCAGAAAGTTCATCACAAAAATCTACTTTCGCATTTACTCTTAAAAAGTATTTGTTGAAAAACTCTTCATAAAAAGCATTTTCAGAAACGATTAAAACATTAATGTCTTTCACGTTTAAAGACTCTAAGCTAGTGCAAGGACGATTGGATTTTTGCAAACTAATTTCAAAATAAAAATGGGAGCCTTTATTTAACCGACTCTCTACATGAAGCTCACCACCCATCATTTCTACTAGCGTCTTAGTGATATTTAAACCTAAACCCGTTCCACCAAATAAACGAGTGGTAGAACTATCGGCCTGAGTGAAGCTTTCAAATACGTGGGCTAACTTATCACCTGAAATACCTATACCAGTATCTCTAATTGAAAATCGAAGTTTAGCCTCTTGTGCGTCATCACTCAAAACATCGATTTTTAATGCCACTGTTCCAGAGCTGGTAAATTTAATCGCATTACTTAAAAGGTTCATTACAATCTGTTTTAGTCGATAAGGGTCACCCATAACTTCGCTTGGAAGTCTTCGGTCAAAATCATATAAAATCTCAATTCCCTTTTCATGCGCTGTATGGGAGTGTAGATCAATCACTTGGTCTAGAGAGTTTTCTAGGTCAAAAGAAATGCTTTCTAATTCCATCTGCCCTGACTCTACTTTAGAGAGGTCTAAAATATCATTGATGATTGCTAATAAACTATCGCCAGAGTCTCTAAAGTTTCTGACATAGCGTAACTGCTCCTCATTTAATGGAGTTTCAATTAATAAGTCAGCCATTCCTAAAATAGAATTTAGTGGTGTACGAATTTCATGTGACATATTGGCCAAAAATAAACTCTTGGCCCGATTTGCCTTAGTGGCTGTCTCCATTGCGGCCTTTAGTTCTTCTTCACTATTCTTTCGCTCTTGAATGTCTTGTAAAAATACAGAATAAAATTTGCTTCCATCAATTTCCAATTGCCCCAAACTAATTTCTACTGGAAAAACATCATTTGGATTTCTTAATGCATTCATTTCATAAGTTACAGAATAGGATAAATCCTCTATATTAAACTTTTGAACCTCTTTATTACCTACCTTACTAACCCCTTTTTCGAATAGCAAAACATCAAACATATTTAAATTTTCAAATTCTTTTAGGCTGGTTTTAAAAATAGATTCCACCGCACGGTTGGCGTTGTATAACTTTCCACTTTCATCAAAAGTAAGGATGGCATCAGCAGTATTGTTCAAGATCGTATGAATGGTACTTTCTTTTTCTTGCAACTCTTTTTCGAACTGAATAATCTGAGTAATGTCAGTTAAGACGATCATTTTACCGTAGACATTATCTGATGAATCAACAAGAGGCTTAGAATAGTAATAAGCATATCGCTGTTCATCATTCCTAGACACAGCCAACTGCCCTCTACCAAGACGTTCTGGTTGAAAAAACTCATGCTGAAAGATCTTTCTTCCCGGTTCGTCAAAAACCTCACATAAATCTTTTATGTCTAGATCATCTGTGTTTTCTATTCCAGTAATATTAGAGGCTGTTTGGTTAAAATACGTAATTCCCTTTTCTTTATCATATAAGATAATACCAACAGGAGCCGTTTCTGTTAAAGCCTGAAACTGTAATAGACTTTTGTTATAACTATCACTAGAGAGTTTAGCCGCAGTAATATCCTCAATAGATCCAGCAAGCCTTAAGGCTTTTCCTTCCACATTCCAAACGGCTTGTCCCTTGAGACGAATCCACACCTCTTCATCGCTAAATTGTTTTATGAGTTTAAAGCTCACATCAAGGGGCTCATGTTTTTTAATATGATCTGATATACTTTGTTCGGTGGCTGCTAGATCTTCTGGATGAATTAGGTCGTACAATAAATTTTGGGTTGGCACAACACCTTCATCGATTCCACATATTTCTTTAAATTTTTTCGACCAATAGAGCTTATCATCACGTAAATTCCAATCCCAAATTCCAACCGAGGAACCATAAACAGCAAGTTCATAACGCTCTTCGCTTTCTCTTAGACGAGACTCAAGAACTCGTTCCTCGGTAACATCCCAGTTAGCACCTACCATTTTTTCAGGCTCGCCTTCAGGGCTCAAAAAAACACGAGCTTCTGCCTTGATGTATTTCACTCTGCCTGTTTTAGTTTCAATTCTAAACTCATAGCGAAAATCTTGCTTAGTCTCTACGGATTCGTTTAAAACTTCTTCTACCAAAAATAGATCTTCTTCACTTAAAGCTTCCGCCCAGGCCTCATAGGCATTTTTAAAATTTCCTTTTTTTACCTCATAGAGTTCAAACATTTTATCGTCCCACTCTAAGTAGTTAGTCTTAAGGTTCCATTCCCAAATTCCAATACCACTACTATAAAGCGCCAAACTCAAACGACTTCGATACTCACTCAATTGTTCGTTCAGATCTTTTTCAGATGTTATATCTTGGTAAGTACCAATGATTTTTTTCTCATTCTCTAGATTTGTATCTAACTTTGCTTTCGTCCGTAACCATTTGATCTTTCCATCAAGGGTTTTAATACAGAGTTCAGCGTCAAAAGAATTTCCATTGTTTTTTACGCCATTAAAAAATCCTAAAAAAGCGGATCTAGATTTATCTTCAAAGAAATTCAACTGATCTTCGAACTCCACAGGAACCCCTGGAGGAAGTTCAAAAATATTAAATGTCTGATTCGACCAAACTAACTTTTCCCGGTCTAGATCAAATGTCCAACCGCCTAAATTTGCAACCTCTTGTGTGTCTTGAAGCAAAGTTTGAACTTTTTTAATCTCCGAGGTTTCGTGAGCTATCATAAAAATTTGCTCTTCCACCAAATAGGCATTCCAGCTTAACCATAAAAGCTTACCGTCTTTACGGATAAATCTTGTTTCAAAGTTTTTAACCTTTTCGCCTTGAATAATTCGAGAAAACATCTCAATGGTGATCACTTGATCTTCCGGGTGCAAAAACTCAAGCAGTGGTTTTTCATACAATTCTTCCTCAGTGAACAAAGTGGTTTCTTCCCATACTTCATTCACTCTCAGCAAAAAACCCTCTTTATCGCATACTGCAAAGAGGTTTAGGCTTCTGTTAAAAAATTCCGAAAAATCTATGTCTTTTGTTTTCACATTCATGATAGCTTCTTGTCGGCAGCTCTTTATAAGGAGATTAGACCTGTTCTAAGAAGATACATAGCAAAACTTGTTCAATATTGAGAATTGTACATTAATGTTAAAGTTCCTTGGTTTTTTAAACCGATAAAGTACTGAGCACGGAGGAATGCTATGAAAAGAATTTTACTAATTGAAGACTCTAAAAAGACACAACAACTGATTTTACACAGTTTAGAACGAGAATTCGAGGTTTTCATAGCAGAAACTGCCTCAGAAACCCTTCACTACTGTAGGTCTCAAAATCCAGACTTAATTCTACTAGACATTAATTTAGGAATTGATTCAGGCTACACAATACTTGAACAATTAAAGGTAAACCGCTTGATAGATGAGACACCCGTTATATTTTTAACCGGTGAAGAAAGCATCCAGAATAAAGTAATCGCTTTTAACCTAGGTGCCGATGACTATATCACAAAACCATTCGATCCTACCGAGCTTAACTTAAGAATCAAAGCTCGCTTAAAAGACCATGGCTCAAGAGATAGTAAAACCATCAGCTTTCAAGGCATAAACATTGATACCAACACTCTCACTGCTTACGAATTAAATGAGCAAGGCAAGCGCGAGAACCTAGATCTATCCCCTACTGAAATTAAACTTTTAGTTTTCTTCATAGAAAACAAAAACCAAGTGTTTTCGAGAGAACAAATCTTTCACAAAGTTTGGGGCGATAACTGTTACTATTTAGACCGAACCATCGATCGCCATATATCTAGTTTGCGAAAAAAGATCGGCAAATGGGGCGACTGCATTCGAACGATTTATGGGGCCGGTTATATGTGGGATACGGCCCATTACACAAGTAGTTTTAAGGCTTCCTAGTCTCCATTAAGATATTTTCAGCCTTTGAAAATAATTGTGAATAACTAATCGGCTTTTGCCAAACATCAATTAATCGAAAGTATTTGGTTTCTTTTACATGAATGTTTCTAGACTCTAAGCCACTATAAATTACAACAGGGATTTTAGAGTTTTCTAGATCAAGGTAATCATCATCCTCATGCAAACGCAATAAGAGTTCATCCGCTTTTTCTAAGGTAGAACTTCCGTCTAATCCATCCATCATCATGTCTAAAATTATTAGATCCACATCCGTCTGCATTAAAGAATTGATCGCAGCATAACCGTCAAACGACACGAAGGTATTGCATCCCAGATTATTAAAAATCTTATTTAAAGTAGATATAGCTCGCATACTATCATCGATGAGCAAAACCTTTTTTAAGTCTTTCTTACTAAGCTCTTCTTCATATTTCTTCACTGCATGGTGCTCAAAACCAAGCTTCCCCTCAGGTAAATCTTGTTGCCACGGTAAAATTAGATCTAGCTTGCTCGCCATAACTCCCCCTATTTTCATAGTAAAATTATCTCAAAATAAGTTTACTAGAATATGAATTTGAAGTTACAGCTTGGTTACAAACAATAAAAATCTTGGATCAAAATGTTACAAAAGACCTTAAAGTTTAGTTTTTCTTAAGCTTTTTAATAATCATGGTTTTATGCCGATAACTAGATAAAGGGAGTGAATCATGGCTAGAATACTAGTAGTGGACGACAGTGAACAGTCTTTAAATCTTCTGAGAAAAATGCTCAGCGATGAAGGGCATGAAGTTCACTTAGCCAAAGAAGCCTTTGAGGCAATGGACTACTTAGATCGCTTTGCTTTTGATCTGATGCTTCTAGATGTTAATATGCCATTTAAAGATGGTTTTAGTACATTAAAAACCCTAAAAGAGACCATTCGCTATAAAATGATGCCCATAGCAATGATTACCGGTAGATCTGAGCCAAGAGACGTTAAGAAAGCCATTTCTCTGGGAGCAGATTCTTATATCGTTAAGCCTTTCGAAAAAACTGATATAATTCCAAAGCTAAATAAGCTTCTTAACAAAGAGACTACAAAAATCAGTTATCAACTTGAGCTAAGCAACACCTCTCCGTTTGCTGGTGGTGCTTTGTGTATGTCCTCTGAAATCAAAATCCAGGAGATTACTGACAGCTCAGTAATGATCCTAACCGACATGCCTCTTCAACAAGATAAAGATATACTTTTCAACTGCCCGGTTTTTGAAAGGCTTGGAATCCCAGCGCAAAAAATGAAAATCAGTACCTGTAAAAAACAAGAAGATAAAATGTTTTGCGCAAGGTTAATTTATAAAAGCATACAGCCAGAGAGCATACAAAAACTCAGAAACTGGATCTTGTCGCAAAAAAATGCCAAACGACTCGAGAACGCTGGATAGATTAGATGAGCGTCTCCTTTCATAAAGAAAAAGCTAGAGTCGTACTTACAGGCGGCCCAGGTGGTGGTAAAACTACTGCTGCAGAATTATTAAAAAGAGAATTCAGAGAAGAAGTGGTATTAGTTCCTGAAGCAGCTACACTATTGTTTACTGGGGGATTTCCACGCTCAAAAGACCCTTTAATTTTAGAGGCAACTCAGAAAGCTATATATGAAGTACAAAAGAGCCTTGAAGATGTACAAAAGCTTCACTACCCAGGTCGTCACCTATTATGCGACAGGGGTACGCTAGATAGCGCAATATATTGGCCTCACGGCCCTGAAAATTTTCTTGAAAAAATGGGTTCCAATATTGATGCAGAATTAAATCGCTATTCAGCTGTTGTATTTTTTCAATCTGCAGCTGTGGGTAACTCTGCCATTGATGATGGGAACCCAGTACGAAATGAGAACCTTTCTGAAGCAAAAGAACTAGACCGACAGCTTTTTGAGATTTGGTCAAAACACCCAAACTTTTACCACATTCCCCATGAAAATAGCTTTTTTGAAAAAATCAAAAAAGCTTTTCATCAAATTGAAAAAATTTGTAAGGAATATTAGAATACTCTAGTGGGTTTTACCAAAAGAGCATCCGCAAGATTAACCTTAATGGCTTTTACTTTCTTAATATTCAAAGCCTTCATATAGCCTGTTACCAAAGCCAAATTGCTAATTTCAGTACTAGCGTACTTGCTATCGATTTCTTTGTCGCTTAAGTTAGATCGTTTTTGCAAAGCTAAATCAATGTCCTCAGAACTATACTCATCAGAGCCAACTTGGTTTCGAATGGAATAGTAATGAACTCCTCCGACACCAATCACTTTTCGATCTGAAATGATTGATTTCATTTTTTCATTTACATCTTTTGCCGCAAAATCCTTTGCCTTCTTAACGGCTTCTAGGCTTGTAATTGGCCCTAAGGGATTGGGAGAATTAATCTTTGATACCGATTTATTTTGAAGCTTAGAAATGATCATTTCTTTAAATCCAACCGAAGCCATTTCCCCTAAGTAAGTGGGGAATTCTTCCTTGTCTTTGCTAATCATTTGCATGCTTCCGCCACCAATATCCCAAACCACAGCCTCGTCCTCTTCTAATGAAAGACGATCAACAGCTCCCCAATAAGCTAGCTGCGCTTCCTGATCGTTGGAAATTACTTTTATAGTCAGGCCAAGTTTTTGAGAAATCTCTTTAATAAAGATTCGGCCGTTATCCGCCTTACGAAAGGCCGAGGTTGCTACTCCATTGATTTCCGTAGCTCCTAGGGCAAGCGCTTTTTCTTTTAGTATTGAAAGTTCCTTTAAAGCTTTATCGTAAATTCTTTTTCCTAAGACATTACGGCTAGACTTCGCAAGGGATTCTTTAAACTCAATGTTCACGCTATCATCGAATAGAATTTCTGAAATTTGGTTTTTGCAGGTGTCGACATTTGCCACTTTCATTTTTGTAGAACCAGAGCCTACATCCAATGCGGCTCGTTTTATAAAACACTCAGGCTTGGATTTTTCTGATAAACTTGAACACGATACAAATACAATACTTAATAATGTCAGAAAAACGATTTTAGTTTTCAATGATGTCTCCTGCTATTTTGCCGATCT
The DNA here is from genome assembly GCA_002436415.1 of Bdellovibrionaceae bacterium UBA6502. Classification (GTDB taxonomy): domain Bacteria; phylum Bdellovibrionota; class Bdellovibrionia; order Bdellovibrionales; family UBA840; genus UBA6502. The sequence continues at coordinate 98,971 of DJMA01000028.1, forward strand.
CCTACAAGAATTTGGCTTATTTTCGTTTAATCTTAGTTCCTGTCTAGAGGATGTAGTAACATCTTTAGGAGCCTCTGCTGCTGCACTAGAAACACCAATGGCTACACTAGCCACCGCAACCGCCTTGGCCGCTTTTCTAGAGACTGCCTTTAACGACCTAGCTGATGCCATGAAAGCGGATTTGCTCATTTTAAATGTGCCTTTTCCAGCCCACATCATGCCCTGGCCTAATTGCTTGATAGTATCAAGTCCCTCTTTGCTAGTCTGAACAAAGGCAAAAGAGGCTAAGTCTAATGCTGCATTACTGGTTTTTAAAACTGGTTTAACCACTGGAAAATTAACCGCAGTTTCATAAGTCATACGAGCGGACACATCAAAGTATGGAATCTTCGCCAGAAGATTGTAACCGCCCTTTAAAACAGTTTTTAAATAAGGAACACGACGAATGATCGCGTTACTAGAATCTTCGAACTTAGAATTCTCCCAAGCCTCTCTGTACTGAAGGGCGTACTTTTCAAAGTCTTTTAAAGAACGACCTCTATGATCACTTATGATTTCGCCCTTAGAATTTCTTTTAAATTGATCACGATAAGTTAAGTAGTATTCCTTGATACTAGCATTTCTCATTCTTGATTTTGGCTTTTTGGCCTCATTTTGAATTTGATTATATAGACTGCCCTTTAGCTTTCTAAACTGTCTATCTACATATGCCATGGTAATTTTGTGGTAAATCGGCACTACCCCAGGATAAGCGATCCAGCCAAATGGAATATTATAAGCTGCAACCACAAAACTAATGTTTAACAAGTGCATTAACTTAAAAACAGTTCCATAGAGTTGATAGAGCTGCGTATCCACACCGGTTTGTTGAATTTTTGTATCGATATTCTTTCCACCAAACCATGGAATTTCAAAGTTTCCGTAACTTAAGCCAGCTGCTTTTCTAAAGCGCGGAATTTCCATAGACCAAACTTTAAATGGTCCTTTCATCACCATATTGGCAAAAATGGTAACCCACAACCACATCATTTCACCCATCTGTTCGCCACCAGCAAATGGGAATAAAAATTCTGGGCCGTAGTACAAACTACCAAACAAGGCACCATAAGAAAGTGCGATCCCCCAGCTTTTGATGTTTCTAGCAAGAGGTGAACCAATATAAGCCCAGTTTTGATATAACTTAGTTAAAGTACCGATGATCACACCAAAATAAAGCGAAGAATATGCAAGGGCTTCGATCTTTTCAGGATTAGGTTCCATCCCTGGGATCATTGTTTCGGCATAACCTAAAGCGTGAGTAATACCGAACTGTAAAAAACCAGAAAATAAACCTAAAAGGTAATCACCCGTCAAAAGAACCTTTAACTTCTTTAGACCAGGCTCCTGCCAGTACTCATCATTCATTTGAGGTTTTTCCCAAATGGAATACCAGTAGTTTTTCCAGTATTCGCGATCTAGCTTAGAACGAGGTCTTTCAAAGCTTTCTGTTTCAACATGACTGCCATTACGAACAAAAATAAAAGTGATATCTCTGCCGAAAGCATTAGCTAGGAAACTACTGCTTTCTTGCACAACAGGTGCTTTAATATAATTTTTCCACCAAGGACGTTTCTTCAACTCCCCAGCGTCTTCTGTTAATACGTCTTTAAGAATATCATCCACTTCTGGATTTACATGCTTCTCATCTTTGTTAGCACCTGACAGAATCAGCTGACTTGCTTTAAACTTTCTAATTTCAAAGGAGATTTTTTTTCTTCTTAATAACTCTCTATCAGATAGTTTCTCACCAAACTCATCATGACTAACTTCTAGCTGGTCTAAAGGAATTTGGTCTAAATCAAAAATAAAGTATGCTTTTTGCGTTTTATCAGAAACGATTCTCGCAAAAGGAACAGCAAATTCACCAGTGCCTAAAGCGGTGTACTCAAATCTTCCTAAGTTTTTTACTTCCCCAGAAACGCTTAATTTTTCATTTCTTGAGGCAATATTTCTTCGAAGTTGTTCGCGACCAATTTTATCCGCCCACTTCTCTTCTTCTTCCTTCATGACACTAAGAATTTTCATTAAATCTTTTGCGTCTTGCGCTGGCTCTTTAAAATAGGTTTCAGCAATTTGCTTGTGTTCTTCGGTGAAGAGATCATCGAAATTTTCTAAATTCTCGATGTCCATACCTTCAGGGAGATTTAATATTGGTAATTGAGAGCTTCTTGAACTTTGCGCGAAAGCAGTGCTCGCTGGAATCATTCCCAACATCAAACTGAAAATAATTAAGAAACTTGTAAAATCTCGAAAAAAGTTAAGCGCAAACCTTTTCGTTTTCAAAGCAATCCCCCGGTCATTTCCACTAGTAAAACTAGATAAAATTTTGCTTTTATTTATTCCCTTTAACAACACACCCATTACCACTCCAGCTCTCACACACACCCAAAAAAAGAACTAAATTTTTCTACAAAAAAAGGCACCACAAATGGGTGCCTAACAATTATTTTTTCTTAATAAGTTGCATAACGTCGAAGTCAGACTCCTGGAACATTTTGCGAACAGGCTTATAATCTTCGTCGTTCGCTTTAACCATGCCAGTAATGCTATATAACTTCATAAGTACATCTTTGCCCGATGGAGTTTTAACGTATTCGATCACTCCCTCTTGCAAGGCTGTTTTAACTTTCTCGTAAAGTTCCTTGTCTTTGTAGAGATTGTCACGGATTACCCATGGAGCATTTGGAATGTCACGAGAGAACCCAATGATTTTAACCTTCTCACCGACGTCCGGAAATTGCGTCATAATGCGCTTACGAGCATCCATGATTTTTCCATCTTCTGGTGGAGAGTAGTAAGTAGCACCAGCATCAACCTGACCTTGGTAAACCATGGTAGCTACCGTGTCGTGACGGCCTGCGAAGATTTCTTCGCCAAGTTTGATACCTTTTTCTTTAAACATTATAGAAGGAAGAATGTATCCAGAAGTACTTGCTGGATCTGTATAAGCAAATTTCTTCCCTTTAAGATCTTCAATGGAGTTAATCCCAGAATCTGCTCTCGCAAGAATTTGCGCCTTGTAAGAAGTCTCGTCATGTCCACGAACTACCTTTAACAAAGCCTCACTAGGATATTTTTTCTTATCTTTTAAAAGAATGTAGCTAAAAGTATTTAGGGCTGCGAAATCAGCTCTACCCGTTCCGAAAGCTTCAACAACAGCGATATAAGAAGTAGGTACGCTTGATTTAATGTAAAAACCTTCATCTTTACCATAGAGTCTTTGGCTTACGAATTTTTCGAGGAATCTAGAAACATCTTTAGCATTTAAAGCGATTTCACGAGTGTCATCCGAAGGGATGAAAAACATTTTTAGTGGATTTGACTTAGCACCGACTTTTTCTTCTTTACGCGTACAAGAAGCTAAGCTTCCCAACGCCAAACTACCAGCAAGAGCTATGGTAGCGATTCTTTTAAAACTCATAACACACACCCTTATTTTGATAACAGCGCTTTTTATGCACCGAGACAAAACCTTAGTCAATTTATCGACAAGCTCTTTATAAGGAATACTGCCCCTAAAAGTAAAGAGCAGATAAAAACTTCTTATCTTTCTGGTAATCATTTCAAAAAGCATTAGAATTGATAGACAAAAACAAATGATTTTAGTGGGTTGTCTAAGCTAGATTCGTTTATAAATATTGAAAATAATAAGAATTTTACCGGATAAGACTTGTAATTTTTTATCAAAAACCAGGTCTTATATTACAACAAGCAATTTGCCAGCAGGAGGCTATATGATTTCGTTAAAAAACCCTATCCTCAGCTTTTTGAGTTTCTTCTTATTTTTTACCAGTAATTTAATGGCCCAAGATTTCTTTAAGACGGAAGACTTTCATTTTGCCTTGGGTGCAAACTACACATCTTTGAGTCAAAAACGAGGCATTATAACCAACAAAGGATATCTAGTTCTTCCACTTTACTCCATCAACCTATTTAATCCAGATCTAGTTCTTGCTGGATCTTCCCTGTATTTCAAACAGAAACTCTCAGATAGCCAGGCGCTGCGTTTTCGGTTCCAGTCAAATGCGACCGGAGATCATCCTCTCTACTACACCACCGAAAAAGAAGAAGAGCGAATTCGCAGAGAAAAAACCTCAGAACTATCTTTTTACTATGAGATTTCAAGTGAAGAAAACTCACACCTTAGAATTCAATACAGTAAAGACCTAAAGGCTCATAAAGGCGCTTATGTCGAGCTATACACTCACCTAAGTTTATTTGATCTTTACACCAAAAACTCAAAAAGACTGGCTCAACTAGGTATTTTCGCAAGCATTGGTGGTGGTGATAAAAAACACAACGAATACCTGTATGGCGGAAATTTTGATTCTTTTCAGGAGAGTAATTACCAGATAGGAATTGCTATATTGAGCCCCGATGTGATTGATCAATTCTGGCCCACATTAAAAATTACGAAATTTGGCTTACTAGGCGAAGCAAAATCAGGTTCTTATGTTGATGAAACGGATGGCATTAGCTTAGAGATTTTACTAGCCAAAAAACTGTTTTAGCCTTCAACACAAAAGAAATCAATTGGGCGAGGAAATTGTACCAAGATAATAGAATACAAATCAGTTGTCTTTCGGTGGGAATTCTTCGAGCATTTTTTTAAACGACTTCAAATAAGAACTAAGACTTTAAAGCCCGCGGATTAAAATCCATTAAAACACAATTTAGGCACAAGAGATAGATCCATAAAATCCAAACTTAGTGTTTTTATCAAAAAAAAGACCTCTTTGAAGAGGCCTTTTATAAAAGATCAATTTTAAAAACTTATTTGATACTTTCTCTAATTTTAGAGGAAAGAAAATCCATCAGCCAAACAACCGCAGCGATGATAATAATCAAAAGCCCCACTTCATTCCAACGCGCTAAACCTTGGAACTGCATTAGAAGAGTACCAATACCACCACCACCAACAAGACCGATTACTGTGGCCATACGAACGTTGATATCCCAACGATAGATAGTGAAAGATAAAAATGGTAAAATCACCTGTGGAACCACACCATACCAAATTACCTGGATTGGGTGAGCACCTGTAGCTGTCATTGCCTCTAGAGGACCTTCTGAGATATTTTCAATTTGCTCAGAGTAAAGCTTAGCTAAGCTCGAAACAGAGTGAATCATCAATGCAAGCATCCCGGCAAAAGGACCAATCCCCACCCATACAGAGAAGATAATTGCCCAAACCAAAGGTTCAATGGAACGAGAAACGTTTAAGAAAAAACGAATCACATAATAAACAGTTAAGCCAAAACCAGAACCGTTCATCAAGTTTCTTGCCGCGAAAAAAGACAACAAAAATGCAAATGGCAAAGAAAAGGCCGTTGCAATGAAGGCCATATAAATGGTTTCGATTACAGCCAAGATACCTTGATCCAAAACTTCAAAGTTAGGATTTAAAAGGGCCGTGAAAATACGAGTGGCACCTTGAATCCCTGCTTGGCTAAAAAATTCGTAAAAACTAAGTTCTGTTACTAAAACACCAACATAGAATGTTACTGCCAAGATCACTAAACCTAAAATGGCATAAGGCTTTTGCCCAATCCCACGAGCCTTTGAAGTGTCGTATTCTTTTAGAAACATTTTACCAATAGAAAGTTTCGAAACGCGGTTTAAAATTAGACCAAGAATCAAACCAATTAGTAGAACCACACCAAAGCTGGCCCAATCAATTCCATTTTCCATCGTATGACGAGTGAAAATAAAAGAATCAATACAAAGTACAAGATAAGAAGCTAATAAAAAGTCGATTAATAATGTTTTGAATGCAGTAGATTTTTTCTTCATTTCAGTCACCTAGTTGATCGTTACTTCTACAGCTTGTTCGCCATAAATACGTTTAAACCAATCTTCATCGATTTCGGAAGGGCTACCTTCAAACATTTTCTCTCCACCCTTAAGAGCCACAACGCGAGTTCCGTACTCTCTTACTAAAGATAGAAAGTGAAGATTACAAATCACTGTAATTCCATATTGTTGTTGAATTTTTCTTAGGTACTCCATCACTGAATGAGAAGTTGCTGGATCTAAGGAAGCCACTGGCTCATCGGCAAGTAAAACTTCAGGATCTTGCATCAATGCACGAGCGATTGAAACACGTTGTTGCTGACCACCGGAAAGATTATCTGCACGATGCATTTCTTTTCCTTTAAGCCCAACCACTTCGATCAATTCTAAAGCCTTCTGACGATCAGCATCTGAGTACATATTGAAAACAGACTTAAAAATACTGGTACGAGATAATGTGCCGGTAAGTACGTTTTCTAAAACAGATTTTCTAGGTACTAAGTTAAAGTGTTGGAAAATCATTCCGATCTTAGAACGATATTGTCTAAGCTCACGGCCTTTTAAACTAACCACTGATTTACCTTTAAACTGAAGGTCTCCACCGGTTGGCTCATGAATTCTATTTAAACAGCGAAGCATTGTAGACTTACCTGAACCAGATAAACCAATGATCACTAAGAACTCACCTTTGTTAACATCGAAACTAACCCCTTTTAGGGCGCGGACTCCATTGGGATAAGTTTTTTCTAACTTATCTAATTTAAATAGATTTTCCATATTTTCCTCAGTAGGACTTAACTCAGTTTTATAATGTGGTTGAATATATCTTCATTTTTCAAAACGTCCAGTATTCTTTGGCTTTTCGCATCAAGGCTGTCTAAAAATTTTGCATAGCTAGGTCCGTCATACTTCCAAATTGCCGGATCTAGCCAAATTTGTTCAGGATTTTGCAGATTTTTATAGTCAGGATTGATTTGTAGATCCTCGCTAAATACTTTGAAACAGGATAAAACTGAGCGAATGATCTTTTCTCGTCGAGCTTCCTTATTGGGTTCACATTTAGGGGCAAGATCCAATCCACCTTTTTCCACACGTTTTTGAATATTTTCTAAATGCTGCTTAAGATCTTTCGGAAGGAAATAAAATCCATCAACTTGGTAAGCAAACTTTCGAGCCTTCATCATATAGTAAACTCGCTGCAAACTAACATTGGTAATATCTAGTAAAATGGATTTACTTTGCGAGAGAGCTTCATCGAAAAGAAAATCAATTTTTTTAAAAACCACATCTCTCAACTCTGGTGCAAACACATGCTTTGCATCCCAAGGGTCTGGCTCTTGGTACTCCCCTCTCAATAACATTTTTTGATTTTTATCTTTTGCCTCTTTTAATATCTCTTGTCTTATATCATCACTACTTATTGTGACAAAGTGTTCAGAATACTGCTTAAGATAAAAGGACTTTCCAGATCCGGGAATACCAATCGTTAGGAGAAGAAACTTTTCCTTAGCCAATTTTTTAGATTGGAAATATTGCTCTACTTTTTCTTGATTAGATATCACGAAGAATCTTGTCTTCCATTGCTGGATGATAAGCAAGAAGTTTTCGGTTTACTTGATAATTTTCCGGTTGATAATAAGTAGGCGGGTTTTCATTTTCAAAATAAAATTTACCGCCCGCTTCCGTCAATATTACCGCAGGTGCACAAATATCCCATAGCCCAATTAAGTTTCGAAAATTCGCATACACATGAGCCTTGCCAGTGGCAATTTGAATTACTTTTAAGCCGAATGATCCCATTTCGGTAAGCTTTGAGATTTTGATTCTTTCTAAATAATCTAATTCAGCCTGGTCTCTATTACTGAACGAAGCTAAGCCCACACTCTCTTGGATCTCAAAATCAGTACTAAGAAGAAGTTTTTCTTCTTTCCTTGTGTTAAAATCAAAAACAATAGATCCTTCGCCTTTTTCAGCATAATAGAGTTTATTTTGAGAAGCATGAAATACAAATCCCAAAAGAACTTCATTTTTTTGACTTAATCCAATTTGTACAGCCCACTGACCATTTTGTTTGATAAACTCTTTGGTTCCATCTATAGGATCAACATACCAGGTAAACTCGGACTCTTTTAAATCCTGCTCTTCTTCCCCTACTATATTATGCTGAGGAAAGTTTTTTCGTAAAAAATGATTTATCACTCGATTAAGCTCTTCATCATAACGAGTGACTGGTGAACCATCCGCTTTGTCATGAGCATGCATTTTACTAAGATCCCAAGACTGAATCCTAGTTTGTAATACCTTTGCAAAATCTATGAATAGTTCTTTGTATTTCACTGATCCCCCGGAAATGCTTTCTAAGGTATAGCAAAACTATATTTCATTTGCAAAGTGATTCCACCAAGCCAAACTCGTTGGCTCGCATTAAAAAGAAAGCACAAATAAATCCAATAACAGGCAAACAATCTGTCTTAACTTTGCTAAATATTTTTGAATTGACCACATTATAAACACATTGAAATAGCTCAGCTATATTGCAGTGACACAAATGCCAACGGCTTTAAAACTGAATCATAGCACTAATTAAAAAATCTAGCTTTTTAAAAGTAAGATTAGCTAATCGCAAAACGAATCAGCTAATCACGAAGCGAGAAAAAGTAATGAAATCACTTAATAGACTATCGAACTTCAGTAGCTGGAAAAACCTCATCCAATGAGCCTAACCAACTTGGAAGACTTGAGTCTGTACCTAAGGCGCTTAATCCTTCATAAACCTTGCGCACTCTTAATTTTACTGCATTTCGAAACTCATGAATTTTACCCAAATATTTAGATTCACATTCTAAACCAGACCAGTAATGTTTTGTATTATAGGCTAAAAACTCCATCCCCACTTCTAAACCAGATTCGCTTCCCGCATCTACCAATAACAATTCCTCCTCGTCCTTGTTGATCTTATCCACAACCAGCATAGAAAAAGAATTGTCTAAGTTTTCTTCCAATCGTTCCAAAGCCAACTTACTTGCTTTTTTTGTTACCATGGCAATGGGAGTTTTACTAAAGTAGTAATAAGAGTTATTCACCCAGTTTAAAAAATCAAGGTCTCCGGCAATCCTTCTTTTTGTTTCTTTTCCTGAAGCAGAAGCAGTTGCCAAAATTTCAAAACGATTGGCATCGATGGCATTTAATTGTAAATCGATAGAGCTTGATTTCATTTTTATGTTCGCATTGGCAAGCTTATAGTCAGAGAAACCTAAGTCAAAACGAAAACCAAAATGCAATCCCATTTGGCTTTGGATGTCGAAGGCTAAAATATTGCCATCAACAAAATACTTTGGTCCACCAATCAAACAAGATCGAGTCTCAGTCCGAAGGCAATTGTAGCGAAGACGATGACCTAGATGAGGATCCTTTTTATAACTAGTCTAGTGTGAAGCTTTGATCCGCACGATATTGAACTTGATCATCTAACTGGGTGATTAATTCAAACTTAGAATCCTTTAGTGACCAAAGTTTTAAATCTCCATTTTTATGAAGACTTATGACTCTAGAGTCACTTACTACGTACAGTTTTAATATCCTATCTTTCCCATAAAAACCCGCTTCTGTTGAGTAGCCTGTAGTAAGATAGCTATTCAACTCATTGTTCTTTGAATTTACAAACAAGAACTGAATTTGCTTAGAGCTAAAAAGTGTGAAATTTCGAGGCGAAAGAAACTGAAAGTCAAGGGGGTCCATAGGATTTTGGGGCTTCAAGCCTTGAAGAAGAATTGGCTTTGCCTTTGTGTTTTGCCAAAAATAAATTCGATTATCTTGATGGGAGCTGATAAATTGCTTTCCATCAAAAGATCTTAGCTTTAACAATCCACTTGGTAACTTCATGATAGATTCTCTGTCAATCTGCCATTGACCATCGCGGTAAACAGCTCTTGAAACTACAGACTCTGAGGAAGCGATCACGATGATATTGTGTTTTACCCAATACACTCGAATTTCCTTAGCATTTTCATAAGCTGTGTGTTTTAGACTCAGAGTATGGGTCCTTTTTTCATCTTTTTCGTTTTGGGCTACTTTAAAACTAAGATTAAAATTTTTAGAATCAAAACTTGCCGCTATTAATTGAGAATTTGCGCCTTTGCTAGTTCTGTAAGAATCGGATACTTTTTTCTCCGACAAATTAGAAAATACAAGATCGGGCATTTGCAAATCCTTGGCAAGCACCCCTCTTTTTTGTAGGCTTCTATGCAACAACAACTGTCTCAAACTAACAGATGCGCGGTCTATGCTTTTCATGTCGTAGTGATTAGACAGTAAATTCATTAAATGATTATCAAAGGCTTTTTGATTGCTTTCACTCCTAAGAGAACTTGAATACATTTTTTCAAGAAGTTTGAAGTTGTGGACTCCGATGCGATAAGCCACTTCATGAGTGCTTATATAGCAATTCCCAACAGATGCATCAGCAAACTGAAAGGACAAGAAACTAAAAATAATCAAACATAGATTTTTAAGCATTAAATATCTTCATCCAATCTTCGAAAACGCTCCAAAAGTTTATAGGCTTCTTGAAAGCTCAGCTCAGAATTAAGAACACGATCTACAAGCTTTGAAGAAAACAAATAGCTTATAGATTCGATATTAAACTGGGTATGAATGAGAAGCTGATATTCAATGGCATTTTTGTAACTTTCCATAAATTGAAAGTCTTGCTCCGAAGTGATTTTCAACAAGTTCCATTTTGCTAACTGTCTTTCAAAACCCTTTTTCTCCACACGGTTGAGATAACGCATCTCTAGGAAACTAGAAAGATTAACCACATAAGAAGATAAGCTCTCTAAGTGCTCTAACTCTTCTAGGTAGAAGTCTTCCCGACTTTCTCTTCCCGTTAGCAAAGCTTCAATTTCAAGAAGTGGATTTAATTCTTCTGATTCAATCTTTTTCACAAGTTCGTCTAGCATCGCCAATCGATACTCTAGACCTAAAGCAAACTTTTCAGCCAAAAGATCAAATATGTATTTCGTTAAATTAGGGTCTTTATATTTTTTCCCGATCTTAATCCAAAGCTCTAGACTCCTCCTGTCTTTCACGAACTCAGGAGCTCTTTCAAGCCAGTTTATCCAATTCATTGCAATGGCCTTACCGGATCTATCTGTACTTTTAAAGTAGTTATAGGTATCTACCAAATCTGAAGATCCTAATCTTTTTTCAAGCTGATATTGAACTCTTTCAAACTCAGATAGACTAGTTCGAATGTGATTCGAACGCACTAAATCAGGGCTATTTTCGTTTGAATAATTTTTTGCCTCCAAGATTTTTCCAATACCCATCTTCATGCTTGCATCAAGACTAGCTGAATCGATACAAGAAGCATTACCTGCAAAAACCAATGGACCAAAAGAAAATATAACCAAAACAACTGCAACATTCAAAAACACGAACTCATCCTCTTTTACTATTTATTTTATTGATAGATTTGATTTTACTAAATAATCTGTAGAAAGAATATTTTTTGAGATGAGTTTTATTTGCCTTTGAAATACTTGCAGAGCTGTCAAAAAACTAGTCTCTTATTTAAAGCAAAATCAAAGAATCATCTTCGTAAATCCCCTTAAAAGAATTCACCCCTTGAAATAATAAATTTAGACGATTGAGCTAATAACAATAGCCCCGCCCAATCATAAAAATTAAAACTAATCCTTACCGAAAAGTCTTTAGAATTACTTCCATTGATTTATTTTTATCAATAATTCTTATTGATAAAAATAAAATTAGAACTTCGCTTATGCGCTTCCGCCTTGACATTACCTACTCTGCCTAAGCTTTGTAAATTAAAGCCAATTAAAAACCAAATCGCTGTAAACTCTGTTTACAGATCAAATTTACAATGAATCTAGCTTATATCATTAACTTAAGGCATAGTTGCCCTGAATAACTTGAAGCAAATGAGTGAACAAAGAGTAAATATGGATTTAAACCAACTAATCGATGAATGTTTTGACCTAAGCTTCTTAGGAACTGAAAACTTCGCAAGAACCGACTACAAATCAATTCTCTTACTCGGTGGTGGTACGGCTGGCTATTTGAGTGCCTTGGCACTTAAAAAAACTCATCCCTACTTAGACATTAAAATCGTTGAGTCCTCAAAAATTCCAGTCATTGGCGTTGGAGAATCCACAACTACAGAAATCATTCCCTTCTTGCACCACTTTTTAGGAATTGATCCTGTCGATTTTTTTCAAGAGGTAAAACCCACTTTTAAATTGGGAATTCAATTTGATTGGGGTAAGAAAAATGAAAGGCCTTTTCATTTTAATTTTTTTGCGGGTCATCTTTTTGAAAACCTTCACTACAAAAATCACACCGGAAGCTTTAATTGGCCAGCCCAATTAATGTATGACAAAAAGTTTCCCGTGATAAGCACTGGAGACGGTGGTTTTTATTCTCTCTTGAACTCCATTCCTTTTGCCTATCACCTTGAAAACCGAAGTTTAATTACTTATTTAAAAAAGAAGATCATAGAAAACGACATAGCCATCATTGACGAAGAAATCACAAGTATAGAACGAGATAGCGAAGGCAATCTATTAAGTCTAATCACAAACTCAATGGAAAAACTTGAGGCTGACTTTTTTATTGATTGTTCAGGCTTTCGCTCCAAGCTTTTGGGGGATGAATTACAAGAAGACTTTATTAGTTACGAAGACAGTTTATTTTGTGACAAAGCAATCACTTTTAATCTTAGCAATAATATGGATCCTGCTCCCTATACCGAAGCCATAACAATGAACTGTGGATGGTGCTGGAGAATTCCTCTTAGAAACGAGGATCATCTTGGCTATGTGTTTTCGTCGAAATACCTTAGTGAAGAAGATGCCATCGAGGAAATTAAAAATAAATTTAATCCAAATTCTGAACAAAACTTTAAAGTAATTCCTTTTAAAACAGGTCGTCATAAAAGAGCTCTGGTAAATAATATGATGGCCATTGGTAACAGTTACGCTTTCATAGAACCCCTTGAATCTACTGCGATTCAAACACTTGTTCAGAGCATTATGATTCTTTGTCGACTGTTTCCTAAAAACAACAATGATCAAATATCAAAGGATGCGATTAATAAAGAAATTTCCGAAAACTGGGATTCTTTTAAAGCCTTCCTTGCGGTTCATTATAAATTTAATGAAAAACTTGATACTCAATTTTGGCAAGAGGTTCGACAAAGTGTTTCACTCGACAGAGCTGAAAGTATAATTTCTCTCTACCATCAGAAAGCCCCTTTGTCTTATACCCATTTCGGCAATAACCATGGCTATACAGCCTTAGAAAGCCTAGTGTTTAATAGCTACAGCTACGATAGCTTACTAATGGGACAAGGACTTCTACCAAATTCTCAGCCCAAACCAAGGTTCTCCAAAGAAGAGCTGGAAACAAGATTAGAGTCCTACAAAAAAATGAGTGAAATTGCATTCTCTCAAAAGGAGCTTTTTGAAAACCAGGAGCTATTTATAGAAGGAATATGGCAAGAGCTTTTCGCTAATCCTGATAGCTGGATAAACGAAACAAATGTTTAGCTCTTTAGTTTTGATTTTAATTTCTTTTTAAGCTTGCGTCGGTTTCTTTTAATAAATTGTTGGGCTTCATAAAATCGCAATCGAGATAAATTACGTTTTTTAGAAATGAAGTTAGATTCTTTCTTACGAAAGTAATGAGTATCCTCTACTCTACGAAGACTGGAAATCGCATAATCTGATTTCAATAGCTCCCAGGTGAACTGTTTCACACCTTGCCATTTGTAATCATGCATTGCTATCCAAGCCCCTTCTTTTAGCTTAGGGAAGTACAATTCAAAATCTGACTTTACATCTTTGTAGTCATGGGAACCATCAATCCAAAGCATATCAATTGCCTCTGGCACCTCATGAATGGCCTCCACGGATTTTTTACGAAGCACAGAAACTTTAGAAGCATCACAATGAGCATTAATGTTTTTCAAAAAGTCCTCATAGGTATCCACTTCACCAAATTCTTCCTCATGTTCATGACTTCCGGTGAATGGATCTATGGCGAATACTGTGGCGTCAGGTCGACTTAATTGTAATAAAACCGTTGATTTCCCCTTCCATGAGCCAATCTCTACAATTACAGGCCTAGAAGGTAGTCGCTTACTTAAACGAAACAGTAAAGAAACAACGGGTGGATTAAGCCACCCGTCAATGAAACCTACTATTTTTTGAATTTGGTAAAAACGAAAAGAACTCACACTTCTCTACGAAAATAAGCATCAAGACGAAGCTTCATTTGATGAATTTCACTTTGAATTTCTTGCCCAATCACCCTGCAATCATCAATGGCTTTTTTTGAGCCTTTCAGCATTTTATTAAATCGCAAATCTTCCTTACGCTTTCTCATAAATTTACGGGCACCTTCAATAGAAAATCTCTCTACATGAAGTAGGTGCTGAATCATTAAAGCTAATTCAATGTTTTTGCGAGTATACATTCTTTGGTTGTTTTGACCTTTGCTGGGACGCAACTCTTCGAACTCAGTCTCCCAATACCTTAAAACGTATTGTTTTACACCAACGAGCTCGGCCACTTCGCCAATCTTAAAGGCTAACTTATTAGGAATACTATTCCATTTTTGAATAAAGGCGTCTTGACGAAAAAAATCAGGGATATCTTTCGGATCGGTGGAATTAATCCCGCCTGTTGCGCCTATTTTTGATAGTCGTTCCGCTTCTTTAAGAAGCTGTTTTGAAGAATTCATAGTCTCTCGTCACTTTTTGAAAAGTCTTAGTTGTTAATTTGGATCAGAGATTTAATATTCTTAATCTTCGTCTTTTAAACCAGTGATATCTTCACCATTAAGCATAGCTTTTAAAACTTGGCTTGGACGGAAAGTTAAAACTCGTCTCGCAGAAATTTCAATTTGCTGACCAGTTTGCGGGTTACGTCCTTTTCTCGGCTCTTTCTCTCTAACTAGAAAGTTACCAAAACCAGAAATTTTGACCTTATCACCACGCTTTAAAGTGTCCTTTAAAGTGCCAAAACAAAGTTCTACAAGTTCACTAGCTTCCTTCTTGGAAAACCCAATGCGCTCATAAACTTTCTCTACGATATCTGCTTTGGTTACTGTCGAATTACTAAGGTTTTTTCCCGCCATAGCTTTTATCCTTCCATGCTGCTACCTGCAAAGTTTCACTAAGTAAAGCCTAGCAAGTACCTGAAAACTTTCAAGTTTTTTATATAGCCCTCAATAAAAACTGCTTATTTAGGCTAGTTTTTTGGCAATTCATCTTATTTTCTAGTCTTTTGCCGAGGGCATTGACCTAAATTCCTAAAATCTCACGAGTATTTAAAATTGACTTGAAATTAGCCTAAGTTTGCAGTGCTTCTGACAAAAGTAAAAACCTAGGAAGTATTTTTGTATCAGCTTTTGAAAATACTCTCTTAGCTTAACTTCCAATATTTTCAAAAGCACTAAGGCACTAGGAAAAACTCTTTTTAAAGCTTATAGCTAAGCTAGCAAAAACTAAGGAGATTTAATGAGTAAGATTCTATTTACAGCCATTTTAAGCCTCAGCCAGTTCAGCTTTGCCTTTCAAACACCAATGCAAACTAGCGCTAAGATAAACACAATGCTGATCGAGACTTTAAAATCAGATAGTTCGCTGTCATTTTATAGTATTTCAAAAATTAGCATCCATGACGATATGCTTAAAGTAGAACTTCTTGATACCCAAGGAAATTGCAAAGCTCTTCCCTACGAATTAAAAAGAAACGAATTAGGCGCTACAAGCATTAAATTGATGATCGATGCCATAGCGATATGTGATCAATAAAAAAAGGCTGAGGGTGTTTTCCTTAGCCTTTTTTATGAGTAAGTTTTAGCGGACGTTTACACCTAATTTAGAACTAACCGTTTGAATGATCTTCTCTTGGAGAGCGCTCAATTGCTTTTCTTCAAGAGTCTCATTTTCATCTTGAAAGTACATTCTAAATGTCAGGGATTTTTGTCCCTCTTTCAAGGAACCACCTTCAAACTGATCATAGACATAAACTTCTTTTAATAACTTACCAGAAGATTTCTTGATCAAGTCAATGATGCTATCTGATCTTACAGCTCCATCACAAACAAAAGCTAAATCCCTTTCAACCATTTGCATACGACTCACGCCGCCCACACGAAAAGCCTTAGGCTGTCCACGAAGCAAAGCATCCAATTGCAATTCTGCAAATACGATTGGTTCTTTAGTTTTTAAAGCTTCTTTCATTCTTGGGTGTAGCTCACCAACAAAGCCTATGATTTTTCCTTCAAAAAACAGAGCAGCACTTCTTCCTGGGTGCAAGAAATCTGGAGCATCTGCCTCTTGCTTCCAAGACCATGACTTTGCCCTTAACTCCTTTAAAAGAGATTCAATGCTCTCTTTTAGTTGCAAAACCAAAGGCGCTTTCTCTTTTTTTGTCCACAAATCAAGAGTCTCTCCCCAAGCAGCAAAAGCCAATCTAGGATCTTGACCAAATTTAGAGTCTCGACCAAAAGCGTATCCAATCTCAAACAATTGACCCTTGTGTCGACCATATCTAAAGTTATGCTCCACATTCTTCATCAAGCCTGGCAATAAAGAAGTACGCATTACCGAAAAGTCTTCATTTAGTGGATTTAAAATCTGAACAGGCTCTGGATTTGCCGTAATGCCGTAAGCCTTTAACTTGTCTAGATCTCCTAAAAAGCTAGAAGCCTTCAACTTATTTTCAAAGTTGTAGTTTAAAGCTTCCGTAAAATTTTGTCCCACAAGAAACTCTCGCAAACTTCTTTGCAACTCATAATCTTTTTCATGAGGCGTAGGTTCAAGAGCCAATTCTGGCATTTTTTCAGGAATGGCATCATAAGAATGAAGCCTTGCATATTCCTCAACAATGTCTTCTTTTCTTTCAATATCCACTCGGTACAAAGGAGCCGTCACACGATATGACTGCCCTTCTTTCACTGGCTTTAACTTCAACTGAGCCAAAGCCTTTTCAAAACTCTCATCATCCACTGGCATACCTAGTCTTTGGCTAATGTAATCACTAGATACAAGGAAAGACTTGGCCTCTAAGCCTTTAGGATAGAAGTCATGGATATCGCCATACAACTTCCCACCGGCAAGTTTTTGAATCAGATGACAACAACGATCTAAAACGAAAGATATCCCCGAAGGGTCTACTCCGCGACTAAAACGATAGGCTGAATCGGTTTCGATTCCTAATTTTCTTGAAGTTTTACGAACACTTTCAGGCTTAAAGTAAGCACACTCGATGAACAAGTTTGTTGTATCATCCTGCACACCAGAGTTTTTTCCACCCACTACACCAGCTAAAGCAACCGGACGTTCCTGATCGCGAATCACTAACTCAGAACCATCCAAAGTATATTCAGTTCCATCTAAAGAAGTGAATTTCTCTCCAGCCTGAGCTTTATCAACTAAGATAGAATTTCCTTTTATCTCTCTTTGGTCAAAAGCATGTAAAGGTTGGCCCATCTCCATCATTACATAGTTGGTAACGTCTACGACATTATTGATTGAATTTAAACCAATGGCTTCCACTCTAGTTCGAAGCCAAGCCGGACTTGGAGCTACTTTTACACCCTCAATAAATCTACCCGCGTATCTTGGACAATTTTCAGCGTCTTTAACTTCTAATGAAATGCATTCTTTAGTCGATAAACCAGCTTCAACTTGCAACTCGTTTTCGGGGTATCTTAAGTCTAAAGATAAAAGATTTGAAAGCTCTCTTGCTAAGCCAAAATGACTTAAGCAATCGGCGCGATTCGGTGTAACTTTTAACTCAAACAAAATATCATCAAGGCCTTTATAGAGAGAAAACTTCTCTCCAACAGGTGCATCTTCCGGTAAAATCATAATTCCAGAAGATTCTTCACTAAGACCAAGTTCTTTTTCAGAACATAGCATTCCAGAGCTTTCCACTCCACGAATTACAGATTGCTTAATGGCAAAATCACCTGGTAACACAGCTCCAGGAAGAGCAACCATCACCTTGTCACCTTGTTTATGATTTTTAGCTCCACAAACAATTTGCTGAACACTTCCCGAACCAGTTTCAACCTGACAAACCGTTAAACGATCTGCATCGGGGTGTTTATCTAATTTTAAAATTTGACCAATCACAATGGAAGCGTATCTTTTACCAAGATCACTAACTTCTTCCACTTCCAAGCCTGTGTTCGTTAAAAGGTCAGCAAGCTCTTGTGGCTTTGAAAAATAGTTTTCGATATTTACGTAATCGTTAATCCACTTTAGGGAAATTTGCATTTTTCCAGCTCCTCTTAAAACTGACCCAAGAAGTCCATATCATTTTCATTAAACAAGCGGATATCCCTCACACCGTACTTAACCACAGCAAGTCTTTCGATCCCCATTCCAAAAGCAAGACCTTGCCATTTTTCTGCATCCAGCCCAGCTTCTTTAAAAACATTCGGATGAACCAAGCCGCAACCTGCCACTTCAATCCAACCCGTGTGACCACACATTCGACAACCTTTTGCATCACAAACCGCACAAGAGCAATCCACCTCAGCACTAGGCTCAGTAAATGGGAAGAAACTTGGGCGAAGACGAATTTTAACGTTTGGCCCAAAAAACTCTTTGGCAAAATACGCCAATATGCCCTTTAGATCCGCCATTGAAACTTCTTTATCTACTAAGATTCCTTCAATTTGATGAAACATCGGTAGGTGACTTACATCATAATCAGAACGGAATACAGCTCCGGGTCCCAATACTCTAAGAGGAAGACTTTCATTCTCTAAACTATGAATTTGAATGGGTGAAGTTTGAGTACGAAGAACATGTTGTTCATCGATATAAAAAGTGTCTTGCATATCACGCGCTGGATGATCTGCCGGAATATTTAAAGCTTCAAAATTATAACGATCTCTTTCGATCAAAGGTCCTAAGCGAACGCTAAAACCAATTCTAGAAAAAATATCCACCAATTCATCAATGACCATATTGATTGGGTGTTTCTTGCCTAAGCGCATTCGGTTACCTGGTAAACTCATGTCTATGCGCTCATCTTCAAGACTAGCATTTAACTCTTTTTCTTTTAGTGCATCAGTGAGTTCTTTAAACAGATCTTCCAGAGTGTTTTTTACTTCATTTACCAACTGACCAAACTTAGGACGCTCGTCTTTGCTAAGCTTGCCCATTTCTTTCATGAGCTCTGAAAAACTACCCTTTTTACCTAGGTATTTTACTTTTTGGTCGTATAGATCTTTACTGGAAGTTGCGGCTTTAAATGCAGCAACGGCTTCTTCTCGAATCGCTTGCAATTTATCTTGTAACATAGCGTAGATATTCATTTATTTAAGGAAAAAGAGCAAGGTTCATTGCCCTGATTCCCTTAAATTACGCTATGTGTAAGAAAGCAATTTAGTAGTGCCAAGGATACTTAGAAAAATCTTTAGGGCGCTTCTCTACAAAAGAGTCTCTACCCTCTTGGGCTTCTTCAGTACCATAAGCCAATCGAGTTGCTTCACCGGCAAAAAGCTGTTGGCCAACAAGGCCATCATCTAACAAGTTAAAACCAAATTTTAGCATACGCATAGCGGTTGGACTTTTAGAGTTAATCTCACGAGCCCACTCCAAAGCAGTGTCCTCTAGTTTTGCGTGTTCAACCGCAATGTTTGCCATTCCCATATCCACTGCCTCTTGGGCTGAGTAGTTTTTGCCTAAAAAGAAAATTTCTCTAGCTCGCTTTTGTCCACATTGTCTCGCCAAATAAGCAGAGCCATAGCCACTATCAAAAGAGGCAACATCTGGATCGGTCTGTTTAAAAACAGCATGCTCTTTACTAGCTATGGTCATATCACAAACAACATGCAAACTATGACCTCCACCGACAGCCCAACCAGGAACCACTGCAATCACTACTTTTGGCATAAAACGAATCAGTCTTTGAACTTCTAAAATATGGAGACGACCTAACTTGGCTAAATCCTTCTGACCATCCTGACCTTCGTATTTATAGCCGTCTTTGCCGCGTATTCTTTGATCTCCACCTGAGCAAAAAGCCCAACCTGCGTCTTTTGGACTAGGACCATTGCCTGTGATCAAAACACAACCAACATCACTAGTTATGCGAGCGTGCTCTAGAGCTTGAAACAATTCATCCACAGTCTTTGGGCGAAAAGCATTTCTACACTCAGGACGATCAAAAGCAATGCGTACACAGCCCTGATCTTTCGCTCGATGATAAGTAATGTCCTCAAAAGAAAAACCAGGAACTTCATCCCATAATTCTGGATTAAAAATATCAGATACTTTTTCTTTAGACATGATCGGTCTCCTTAGCAGCTTGCTTATTTAAAATATTATTCATTTCTGCCTCATTGCTTTCAAAAAAATCCATTTGATGCTGACCGTGGATTACCGGCCCCAAAAAACAAAGGGCGTAACAAAATAGAAAATAAATTTCGATAAAATTATTGGGCACTATGCCACCTATAGAAAAAATCACCGGAGTGGCGAACAAAGGAACCAAAAATATCCAGAGAAAGTTTTTTTGGTGGGCTTCGCTGGACTTTGCATGAATAAAAGCATTACAGGAAGGACAGCTGGTAAATTGGTCATCCCCTTTGCCTCCCCTTTTTCTTGTTGCGGAAAAAAGAAATAATGGCATTTTTTTGCTACATTTTGGGCACTTTGCTTTTTTAAACATAAGAAAACATATAGTACACAATTTGTATTCAGTCACCTCGGTTTTAGTGGATTCTAAATAGAAAACAAAACTCTTTAGCCCGAGGCAAGGCTAAAAAACATAGGCTTAGCCTAGGTTTAATTAAAGGGGGCAGTTTATAATTTATTAAAGTAAGACATTCACAAACTAATTCTTATGGAATCCATAAGGAAGGCGAAGGCAATCCAAGATATTGGAATATTGCCACCAAGCTAGCCAAAAAGAGCTTCTTCAACACATCGCAAATAGTTTTTTCTCTCGTTCAAAAGGATTCGGTGATATAAAAATTGCAAAGATTGCAATATTATTCGCAAACAAGGGGGAAGCGCGATGATAAAGTATGTATTTGCAAGTTTACTGCTTTTGCAAACTGGTGGGCTATGGGCCGAGACTTACCAGAAAAGAGATGATGGATATTTTAAAATTAAAAGCTTTAGCATAATTGAAATCAGTCAAGACGAACAGGAACTTCATTACAACAACTTAAACAACAGACCACCCTTTTACCCTTTGCCAGTTTTTCCAATCCCAAAACCTACGCAGCCCAGTAATGATCCTAAAATCCAAAAAAGTCCAATCTCCGTAATTGGGGACTTTATTAGTATTGGCGCAAAAATTTGGAAAATCATTGAAGCCAACAGACCGGTTGTTGATATCAATACTAATTACTACAGCGTTTTACCAAAAACAGTTAGCTCACCCAGTGAGTTAAGTGGTTGGTCGAAGCCCGAGCAAAGAACATTCATGATCACTTACGAAAATTTGTTTGGCATGGAGGTTGTTAAATTCGTTTACCGAGTTTTTTATAGTCATTCAGGAAGTCTAAATGGCAAGGGAGCCTATATCGCCAATGCTGGTATTATTCCTACTCACTTAGAGCTTGCTTGGGGCTACAATTTTACCGCATTTAATCAGATAAGTCTTCCGACAAACATTGGTAGCAAAGATCAGCCTATTGCAAATATTGAAATGTCTTTAAACTGGAGCATCGAAACCGTAGTCAAAGCCGAGCACCGTAGAGTGATCGCAGTGATCGATGGAACTGGTGCCATGGAATTTTACCAGTAAATAAAAAGGCCCACTAAAAAGAGTGGGCCCATCGCTCTAACAGGAGCGTTCTAGGAAAAAATTAAAGTCATAGATACAATATAAACACCACTAAACAGCATCATCACTAAGCTTAAAAATAAAACTGGTGGGTTCAATCTTATGTTGCCAAAAATCACTGGATTGGAAACATATGGATTCCCCTCAGCCACCCAGCGATCCATGCCCCCTTCATAGATCTCAACTTGTGGATGCCATTTTTGTGACCTTAAAAAACATTTCATTTCTTCTGCTTTTTTAATGTCGTCACTCATGATGACTAGTTTCTCTGGTTTGATTTTTTTAATCTCTCGTAAACTAGGAGTGTCAGCCAAAAGTTCTTCAGGAGAAATTCTAAGACTCCTTAGATTATGCCTTCTCAAATAATCTTCTTCACTCCGAATATCTACGATCATCGACATACATTCACTCCCTTCATTGACTATTACCCGATTTTAACAAGCTCTAGATTCAAGGAAAATGCTATTTTGCATTGTTCTTGAAAGCGTAAAAAGCTTGTTTCAAATCAAGTCATTGCATAATCTTATTTTATTAAATATTTTAAAGTTAAAAAACGAGGAGCAAGAATGAAGCTATCCTATGTAATTTTATACGTGGAAGATGTAGTGAGATCTGTTGATTTCTATAAATCTGCATTTGGTCTTAAACACAAATTCACCCATGAATCTGGTGACTACGCTGAAATGGATACTGGAAGCACAAGTTTAGCCTTTTGCAAACACCAATTAGCAGAACAGATCATCAAAGGCACTTACCACAAAGCCTCACTAAAAGACAAAGCCCTAGGTAGTCAAATTAGTCTGGAACCTGAAGATGTAAAAACAGCCTACCAAACAGCAATTGAAAACGGAGCTTATTCAATTAGCCAGCCTGAAGTCAAAGAATGGAACTTTGAAGTGGCAATAGTTCGTGACTGCGACGGTCACATTATTGAACTAGCTAAAAACTTAAACCCATAACCAAATTTAAAAGCTAGGTTCAAATCTGGCGGAAAAACTCAAACATTAAGATGGTCTTTGAAAGTCGTCAAAATTGGTTGCGGGAGCCAGCGGTGCTGAGAAAAGCATTATTTGCTTTTCGATGACCGCAGTGAGCGGCCAAAAGCTTATTAAGCTTTTGGCGTCTAGCGAACCACAAACAGTAGGTTCAAATCTGGCGGAAAGAAAGAACGCAAAAAAAAGACCATCTAAAAAAGATGGCCTTTGAAAGTCGTCAAAATTGCTTGCGGGCGCCAGCGGTGCTGAGAAAAGCATTATTTGCTTTTCGACGACCGCAGTGAGCGGCCAAAAGCTTAACAAGCTTTTGGCGTCTAGCGAACCACAAACAGCAGGTTCAAATCTGGCGGAATGAAAGAACGCAAAAAAAAGACCATCTAAAAAAGATGGTCTTTGAAAGTCGTCAAAATTGGTTGCGGGAGCCGGATTTGAACCGACGACCTTCGGGTTATGAGCCCGACGAGCTACCAGGCTGCTCCATCCCGCAAAAGCAAAGTATGAAATATTGGGCTCAGAGTCAAGGAAGTTACTATCTTTTTTTTGGCTGCTGTAAATACATGCGAAATTTGAAATTAGCTTACGATAATCACTATCATACTTTGACCAAAGCAAGGAATCGTGGAAGATTGCAGTTGTTCAACAGGGAAAATTCAATGGCAAAACTTTACTTTAGATACGGAACCGTCGGAAGCGCGAAAACTTTAAACCTTTTAGCTGTGGCACACAATTACCAACAACAAGGTAAAAAAGTTTTATTAATCAAACCAGCTTTAGATATCCGTTTTGGTAGAGCCCTTATTAAAAGTAGAGCTGGCTTAGCAAAAGAAGCCCATATGTTAATTGAAGAAGGCCAGCGAATTGTCCTACCCACTGAGCCTATAGACTGTATTTTAGTAGACGAAGCACAGTTTTTGAGTAGTGAGCAAATTGAAGACTTACAAAAAATTGCTAGTCTCGGTGGGATTCCTGTTATTTGCTACGGATTAAGAGCGGACTTTAAAAGCGAATGCTTCGAAGGTTCCAAAAGATTACTCGAGCTGTCCGATAGTATCGAAGAAGTAAAAACAACTTGTAACTTTTGTGACCGAAAAGCAATTTTTAATCTCAAATTCATAGACAACAAAGCAACGAAAACAGGCCCTCAAGTAGATCTTGGAGCTGAGGAAAAATACCTCCCTGCCTGCAGCAAATGTTATCATGACTTTTTAGAATCAAATAAAGAGTTAAGCCCTAGTAAAACAGATTTAAGCTTATAGTTTAGAGAAAATTTCTCTTCGACAGTTAACTTGTTTTAAATTGATTTAGGCAGAACCTAAGAAGCTTCTGCAGAATCCAGCTCTATAATCCCACCTGCAAAAACTTCTCTGTAAAAAAATTAATGATCAAAAAGATGGCCTCTTACAAAACCTCTAAAATAGCATTACAAGTATAAGTATCTACTAGCTTAAGTTTTTTTAGATCATGTTTTTCTCTGATGATATTCAGCTTTTGGTTTTCAACATCATAGTTAAAAACAGTACTTAACATGATATTTTTATAATAGTCGATATGACCTGTTCTCGATTCAAGACCCTCATAGCAACGAAAAACATAAAGTTTTTCACCAAGTTCATCTTGTAAATAACTAACATCCTGGTCACAGATTGTTACATCAAAATTTCCTTCAATGAAGGCTTTCGAATATTTTCCTTCTTCTAAAACCGCTGTGATTTTCCAAACAAAATTCTGACAGCTTTTTGCTTGCGCTATTCCGCTAAGTTCAAGAAGAACAGTAACAATTATCAATGCTTTCAAAAATCCCGTTTTTAAATTTATAAACAATATTCCCATCAGAATGTCTAGCTATCAATGAAAACTATATAGAAATACTTCTCCTCTTGCAGCACACCATAAATTACCTTAACCTATTAATAAGATATGAAAAGCTTTAAATATTATGTTGCATTCACATTGTTATCCGTAGTTTCTTTTGCAGGAACTTATCAATTTCCTAGCACTGGAATTGTTATTAAAACGGATACCGCCTTATACACAGATCCTAAAACAGGTGGTTTTATTCCCGCAGATCGTAGCTTTCAGTTTTTAGCTTTTGAATACGATATGGAACAACCCAACAACCTAAGTATAAGAGCCTTTGAAGAAACCTGGAAGAAAGCGGGTCAGAGCATAGACTCAAAAACTCCCATTTTTAGCCAGGGCTATTGGGGAATGGATTTTAAAGGGCATATGAAAGACAAAGAAGGTCGCACTAGTTATTTTAGAAACTACGTTTTCGGAGACTTTCTTAAAATAGCGCAACTAGGTTTTGTCTGCGCTAAACTAGACAGTAAAGAACAATGCAAAGGATCAGAAGAGATCATTAAAAACTTTCAATGGAAGCATAAACCAGAACAAAGACTCTTAGGCCTTAAATCAAAAATGAAAGTCCCAGAGGATTTCAAATTGTATATGCGTGTAAAAACAAAGTCAGGCCCTGTTTTTATGTACACACGATTCGCTCAACCAATGAATGAAGACAAAGTCCCTACCCTTACCTTTGCGGTTAACAAAGGTAAAATAGAGGTTAAAGACTTTTTAACGAAGTTTGCCAAAAACATTGAAATGACAGGCATACAAGTACAAACCGCAAAGCTGAAAGCCAAACGCACAAAAAAAGATTTTTTATACTCCTGGGGAAAACGATCCGGTCAATCTCAAAACTTTTATGTAAGTTGCGGGAACCTGGATGAAAAACAAAATTACTTCTTGATGGTATGCGCAACAGGCGATGATTCTAACTACACCAGCCTCCATACCGCTTTAAGCAAAATGGCCAGCCAATAAAAAATTAATCCTCTGTGTCTTCCAAGTGAATGTCGTCAACATCGGAAGCATCGATTTGCAACTCAATGTCTTGGTAGCGATTGGGTAAAACCGTCAATTGAGTTTGCACCAAATCTTTTAGCTTGCGAATAGAAACCAAACCTTCATCCTCTTTTTTCCAAAGAGCGTACAAGCGCATGCGAATCGGTTCATCCATTTCAAAAAACTTTAAATCAGGATATTCCTTCAAAGGATTTTTCGGCAAAAACATTACACATCTTCCACGCTCACATAATTTAGTTACATAATCTAAGTGGTCCGAAAAAATTTTCTCACGAGGAACAATGCCGTTCTTGCGCAAAGACTGCATGATGGCTCGATTTAAACGCTTATCCCAACTACTCTCCACAAATGGGATGTTCTCTAAAACAGCGTCAAAGCTCTTAAAACGATCCCACAACTCTTTCGCGCAACAAAACACCAAATCAAAAGAACCAATTTCTTCGGAAACAATGGCTTTGCGAGAAGAAGGCCTTACACTAATGGCCCAATCGATATTACCTTTAATTAGATTATCCACTATGACTGCATGCTCTGATTGTCGAATGGTGTTCACTGTACCAAACTCCGCATACATATCCCAATACTGAGAAGCAAATTCGGTGGCTAAATCAAAAGAAACTGTGTCCTCAATGCCAATGGTCACTGGGTATCCACCAACCACCTCATCGGTAAAAAGCTCAAGAAGTTTTGAACCTTCCTCAAAAATCCCTTTTGTGCGATCAAAAACCTGCTGTCCCTCTACGGTTAAACTTAAGCCCTTAGAGCTTCTGTGAAACAGCTGCATCTCTAAAACTTCTTCTAACTTCTTTAGTTGCGCAGAAATAGTTGGAGAAGCTACACCAAGGCGCTGTGCCCCGTCTTTTAGAGACTGCGCTCTTGCAACCTCATAAAAACTATACAAGTGATTCCAGTTTACATCTTTAAGCCGTTTCATACTGTTATTTAAGCGTAGATTAGCTGAGAAAACAAGAAAAGGCGCTCGTTGAATAAACAACTAGCGCCCTTTTTATTTTTAAGCTCTTTAATCTGCCTCTAAGAAGCTCTTTGAACTTGGTTTATTTTTGTTTTTGCTAAAACAAAATAGCAAATTAATCCAATGAGTATTCCAGGAGCAATTTCATACATCAAACCACCTAGACCGGCTTGCTGCCACGCAACCGTTGCCAATAAACCAGAAACAATCATTATGATTCCCGTTTTTTCAGAAACTTTTTTACCAATGGCATACACAAATAGTAATGGTCCAAAAGCAGCACCTAAAATTGACCATGCAAATACCACAAGCTCAAAAACATTCTTAGTTCCCCATAGGGCAATTGCTAATGCGATTAAGGTTACAATTCCTGTGATGATTTTTGTTCCCTTCAAGCCAATGTTTTTAGCCGGTAAAATGTCTTTTGAGAACGCAGCACTACAGCTAATGATTTGAGAATCTGCCGTAGACATAGTTGCAGAAAAGATACCCGCTAATACCACACCCACTAAGATTTCTGGCAATAGGTTTTGACTCATCAAAGGCAATGCTAATTCGGCATCAAAATTTGCAGCATCTGGCAATACAAGCCTTGCCGCTAATCCTGCACCCACTGTAATTAGAAAGAATGCCAAGAACCATACATAATAGTAAATTTTTGTTTTCGTCATATTTTCGGCATTATCAATAGTCATAAAACGAATCATGATATGTGGCTGACCAATCACACCGATTCCGGCAAACAACCAACCAATCACAAAAAGTATCGGACCGGTAATTCCACCGATTTCAAGTCCGGTAGGTGTTAAACTTAAATACCCAGGCTTAACGGCATCTAACTTGGTCACAAATTGAGACCAACCTCCAACTTCACTAACCCCAACCACAAACAACATTACCATGGCCACTGCCATTACAAATGATTGCGCAGTATCAGTCCAAATCGATGCACGAATTCCACCAGACATGCAGTATAGAAACACTATCACACTACCGATGATCGCTCCCGTTGCGTAATCCCAACCAAATAAAACATGAAGGGCTTTACTACCCGCTTTAAACTGAGCGGCAGCATAAACACCCAAAAGAACGACAGTCAAAATACCTACGATAAAGCGTAAACGCTTAAAGTTGGTACCGTTTTGCCAACGAGCTAAAACTCCACCAAAGCTAAGTAACTTTTCCTTACCAGTAACTTGACGTAATTTTTTGTGCACGAAAAAACTTATTAGGAAGTCACCAAAAACCCAACCGAGAGCTAGCCAAATCGACTGTAAGCCACTCATATAGGTATAACCAATCATTCCGATGAACATATAACCACTGTTATTCGTAGCTACTGCTGACAATGCCGCCATCCACGGTGGAATACTTGATCCAGCCAATAAATAATCAGAACTATCTCCCTTGCTTTTAAAAACAGAAGCAACTCCAATCAAAACAAAGACTAGAAGAAAAAATAAAAAACTATAAACAACCATCTACATTCCTTTTCTTTTATAGGTTTAATTTAATTTTTTAACGAATTTCACTTTCAATGGCCTTTTCAATCTCTAAAGATCTTTGAAAAGCCCTCTCCACCCCAGTTTTTATATTTTGACCAATCGAACTAGATCGAAATAAATCAATGGCTTCGATGGTCACCCCTTTTTTTGACGTTACCTGTGCAATTTGGTCATTTAAACTTAAAGTAGAGGCTTCCATAAATAAAGAAGAGCCCTTAAACAACTGAATTGCCAATTGTTTAGCGGCGTCTTTATCTACGCCCCAATCCAATAATTGTTTTTCAAAGATCTCTGCTAAATAGTAAACATAAGCAGGGCCTGAAGCCGTCAGCACTGTCAATTGGTTAAACTCTGTCTCTGATTTACATTCAAAAATCACAGAAGAGCCTTTTAGTAACTCAGAAAAGTCCGCCATTTTTTCTTTTTGTAAACCATCACTGGCCAACAACAAACTGATGCCTTCTTCCACTTGCATGGGCATACTTGGCATTAATCGAATCACATTTTTACTTTTCAAGGCCATCTGTATTTTTTCAATTGGCACAGCGGCCATAATAGACACCAAAGTCAGTTTACTTAAATCTAAGCCTTCAAGCTCTTTTGCTAAACTTGAAAATTGTTGTGGCTTACAAGCAATCATTAAATAATCCACTTTTTCAAAATCTTGCAAAGAACTTACTACCGCTCCTTTAACCTCTTGAGCTAAGTTCTTTGCTCGAACTTGGCTTGGCGTATAGGTTAAAAACTCTACCTCTGGATTACTCTTATGAATTCCAATCACCACGGCACTTGCCATATTGCCACAGCCAATCACTCCAATTCTCATCATTAACTCCTAATGTGTCCTTCACCTTCAACCACGAAACGGGAACTAGTCATTTGCTCTGCTCCCATTGGACCGTATGCATGTATTTTCGTAGTAGATATTCCAAGTTCAGCCCCAAGGCCCAACTGACCACCATCATTAAATCTGGTAGAGGCATTGATCATCACACAACTAGCATCCACACAACGTAGGAATTTCTCACTGTTTACTGCGTCTTCTGTAACGATGGCTTCAGAATGTTTACTACCATGTCTCGCGATGTGCTCGATGGCATGATCCATATTTTCGACGCTTCGGATGGACAATATATTTGCTAGGTATTCCGTATCCCAATCTTCACTATTTGCCAGCTTCAAGTTTTTATCATTCGCAGCAGACTTAAATTCTTCATCCACTCTCAATTCGGTGTTCTTGTCTTTCAACTTCTGAACCAACTTAGGAGCAAAGTCTTTTAAAACCGATTTATGAACCAAAAGAGTTTCGATGGCGTTACAAACGCCTGGTCTCTGAGTCTTTGCGTTAACCACCAAGTTTAGAGCCTTTTCTAGATCGGCCGCTTCGTCAATGTACATATGGCAAAGCCCCTTATAATGCGCGATCACTGGCATTTTTGCTGTATCGCTTACGTATTGAATCAAGCCTTCTCCACCACGAGGAATCACCACATCAATGTATTGATCTAACTTCAAAAGCTCTTCTACATTTTTGCGATTATCAGAAGACAAGACTTGAACTAAGTTTTTATCGGTAAACGGGGAAATGGCCTGGGAAATGATCTTTCCTAAAATTTCATTGGAATGCTTCGCTTCTTTTCCGCCTTTTAAAATGATTGCATTGGAGGATTTAATGGCTAAGGCAGCACAATCCACCACCACATTGGGACGGCTTTCGAATATCATTAAAATGACTCCAAGAGGAATTCGCTGCTTTTTCACCATCAAACCGGCGGCATTTTTTTGTTCTTCAAAAAAACTACCCACAACTTGTTTTTGTTTTGAAATTTCACGAACACCATCCATCATTTGCAAAATTCGATCTTTGCTTAACTCCAAACGATCTATCATCGCTGCTTCTAAATTATTTTCCTTGGCTAGCTTTAAATCCTTTTGGTTCTCACTAATGATTTCATCCATATTATTTTCTAAGTGCACCACCAAACTCTCAAACATCTTCTCTTTGATGCTTTCTTCTTTACGTAAAAACTGTGTCGCCGCATGTCTTGCTTGCTTAGCTAACTCTTTCATCCTCAATTCCTTCCTTGTTTATAACTAAATTTAAATGGTGGACCACTTGGTTTGAATTTTGATAACCTAAAATATTTTGAATATCATCACTGGTGTAGCCCATGATCTGTGAGATCTCATCATTTCCGTATTCACAAATACCAGTGGCAAAAAGTCTATTTTTGTAACGAATATCGATACAGTCCCCTTGATAAAACTCCCCTTCCACCTGAACAATTCCTTCTGGTTGCAGAGGTTTATTCTCACTCAATTTTCGATAAGCAGTTTCATCAATCTCTATAAAACAATTTGGCTTTTTAGTGGATAACATCCAAGCCTTTCTATCTTCAGGGTCATATTGATTTTGCGGAGAAAAATAAGTTCCAATCTTTTTCGTCAGTGGATCTACGATGATTCTCTCGGCATCTTTTGAACTAACAATTGCCTTAATGCCTAAAGGAGTAATTTTAGAAATGGCCTGAACCTTGGACTCCATTCCACCTCTACCGATACTGGTTTTACCTTGAAAGTTAACCTGTGATAAATCACAACTTAATGTTACGCGATCAATCTTTTTAGCACCTTCTTTGGCTGGATCTTTGTCAAAAAGCCCATCCGTAGAAGTAATGATTAATAACAAATCCGCATTTACCATTTGCGCAGTCTGTACCGCTAAATGATCATTATCACCTACCGTAATTTCTGTATAAGAAATGGAATCATTTTCATTTAAAATTGGCGTAATTTTGTTTTTTAGTAAAACAGATACATTGGCTTTGGTATGAAGAAAACGTTTTCTATCTCGAAAATCATCGTGGGTTAATAGGATTTGAGAACATAGCTTTTGGTTTTCTTCAAAAATTCTTGAGTAGGTATTGATTAATTTAGGTTGCCCTACAGAACTCGCTGAATGCATTAACTGAATTTTATCTGCTTCTGGCATATACTTATTTAGAAATGCTTTCCCAAGAGCCACCGCCCCTGAACTCACCAAAATCACTTCAACGCCTTGATCTACGAGATCTGAAATATCCTCGACGATCTTGCGAATCTTCCTGGTGTCTAGCTTACCGCTTTTTTTAGTGATGGCATTACTTCCAACTTTGACTACAATTCTTTTTAATCCCGACAATTCATTACGAAAAATCATTACACTCTCTTTGCTGTGTTAGGTTGTTGTCATTATCGGTGATAGCCGTAAATAGCTATATGATAATTTTGCCAAATTAGGATATACCTAATCTGCAAACCAAAATTAATCTTGTTAAAGACAGAAAAAGTAATAATCACGTGCACTTAAAAGACTTTCTTTACAAGTAACTTATAGTAGACTTAAAATATGAATTGCAAAATATTCGGTTTTATAAAACAAATATATTTACTTAATTTCAAAAAATGCCAAGTCATTTTAGCTTTATTCCCTAACATAAATTGAAGTTTTATTATAGCTTAGCGGCTAGGAGTTTTTTATGAATCTGGAAAGAACCGGTCCCAAATTTGATCTAACACAATACCTAGATGCGCGCCAAAAAAGCCTGCTTGTTGTGGATGAAATATTAGCCAAATTGCAAGAAGGCATGAGCGAAAAAGACGGAAAAAATTTAATCAATGAATGCTTTCTAAAAATAGACTCTAAAAAGAAATGGCATCCCAGTAAATTTAGAATCGCAAAAAACACACAAAAAAGTTTTAAAGAAGAATCTGACGAAAGCATTCGTTTAAAAAAAGGGGATGCTGTATTTATAGATGTTGGCCCAGTGATTGGCGAACACGAAGCAGACCTAGGTAGAAGCATAATCTTTCAAGCTGAATCCTCTAGTAAAGAGCATTTAGAATTCATAAACAGCTCCAAAGAGCTTTTCTTTTTTCTAGAAAAAAAATGGCAACTCGAAGATCTCAGTGGAGAGAAACTCTACTTAGAAGCGGAAAAATGGTGCCAAGAAAGAGCATTGCTTTTTAACCCGAAAATGGCTGGCCACCGCTTAGGCGATTTTCCACATGCTCTAATCACCAGAGAAAGCTTGGCAAAATTTAAAGAAAAACCCAAAGACATGCTTTGGGTTTTAGAAATTCATATTTTACATCCAGAACTACAAATAGGTAGCTTCTACGAAGATATTTTAATTAAAAACGATAGTTCGGAGCTTCTTTCGTAATCTTCACATCATGCACATGGGACTCACGAAGTCCCTGCGAAGTGATTTTCACAAATTGAGCCCTCTCTTGTAAGCTAGCTATGTCTTTGGCTCCTAGATAACCCATACCACTTCTTAGACCACCCATTAACTGATGGATTACTTCGGTGGCATGTCCTTTATAAGGAACTCGACCTTCAATGCCTTCAGGTACAAGTTTATCAGTAGCTTCAACATCTGCCTGCCCATAACGATCAGCACTTCCCTTTTTCATCGCACCCAAGCTTCCCATTCCTCGGTAGGCCTTATAACTTCTACCTTGATACAAAACAATCTCACCAGGAGCTTCTTCTGTACCAGCTAACAGAGAGCCAACCATTACAGTACCAGCACCAAGCGCGATGGCCTTGGTAATATCACCAGAATACTGAATTCCACCATCTGCGATAATACTTTTACCTTTGGCTTTAGCTACCTTGGAACAGTCCACCACAGCAGTAATTTGTGGAACTCCCACTCCCGAAACGATTCTAGTAGTACAAATACTACCCGGTCCAATTCCAACCTTCACCACATCAACGCCACGATCAAAAAGCTCTTCTGTGGCATGTGGAGTTGCAACATTTCCAGCAACTAATATTACGTCTTGGTATTTTGATCGAACATAATCGACCATATTGAATACATTTTTTGAATGACCATGAGCTGTGTCTACCACCAAAATATCTAGCCCCGAACTAAGTAAGGCATCCACTCGGTCTGTCTCGCCTTTTGCTACACCACAAGCCGCAGCAGCAATTAAACGACCACGACTATCCTTGGTCGCTGTTGGGTAGTTTTTCTTTTTTTCGATATCTTTAATAGTGATTAAACCTTTTAAGAAACCCTCTTTGTCTACAATGGGTAGCTTTTCAATTCTATATTTATGAAGAAGCTTCTTAGCCTCTTCTAACTCAGTACCTTCAACCGCAGTGACAAGTTGGTCTTTTGTCATGATACTTTTCAAAGACGAATCTAAATTGGTTTCAAATCGAAGGTCACGATTGGTTACGATTCCAACCAGCTTTTGATCCACAGTAATTGGAATTCCACCAATTTTGTATTGCTTCATCATCTCCAGGGCATCAGCCACGGTATTTTCAGGAGCCAATGTAATTGGATCCGTGATCATTCCAGCTTCATATTTTTTAACCTTCTCAACTTCCATGGCTTGATCAATTAAAGACATGTTTTTATGGATAACACCAAAGCCGCCTATTTGACTCATGGTAATTGCCATTCGACTTTCCGTTACGGTATCCATTGCGGAAGCGAGAATTGGATTGTGTAAATACAACTCTTTAGCAAAAAAACTAGAAGTACTGACTTCCGATGGAGTAATTTCTGAAAACTGCGGAACCAACAAAATATCGTCAAAGGTAAACGCATCTCTAAAAATACTCATGAATCACTCCCTTCCATTTCTACAATCTCTGAGTCTTTATACCATTCTTTATAATGTAAATAATATTGCGAAGCTTTTAAAGCCTTATCTTTTTCTTCATCGCTTAAAGTCCGTATTACTTTTGCCGGTCTACCTAAAACCAAACTCCCTGGAGGAATAATTGTATTTTCTGTAACCAAAGAACCGGCTCCAACAATAGATCCTGCACCCACTCGAACTCCATCCATTAGAATCGCACCCATACCAATCAATGTATCACGTTCAATGTAGGCTCCATGAACAATGGCACTGTGTCCAAGACTCACATTTTCCTCTAAAACAGTTTCCGTTTTTTGGTAAGTAGCATGGATCATACAAAGATCTTGCACATTACAGCGATCACCAATCTTTATGGCACTTACGTCTCCACGAATTACAGCACCAAACAACACACTAACATCCTCACCCATCACAACATTCCCAATGATTGTGGCATTAGGAGCAATGTATGAATTCTTGCCTGCTTTAGGGCTATAGCCCCTTAGTTTCATTATCATTCGCTACTTCCTTAAAAAAAAGACCCCGAGTTTTGGCGGAGTCTTTCGTTTACATCAAATATTTCTGACCAGTTTTTTCTTTTTCGAGACTTATTTCGAGCTCTTGTTGTATCTCATTTTTTTCCAACTCAAGAGTCTTTGCTTTTTCTAACAAATCCTCTTTGGCAAAAAAGTCAGCGTGAAACTCTAAACCCAAACTCAAGGCTTCCTCAGCGGTTGTCTTAAGCTGATGCTTTTCACCTCGAATTTCAATGTCGAGATTGGCAATTAAGGCTTGGTCTTTAAACTCAGTAAAAACCAAACGCAAAACCTCTACGTTTAAATGTTTAAAAACCTTCTTTACCAAAGAGAAACTACTACCAGAAATAGCAGGGCCCATACTCAAGGCAATTAAATTTGCCTGGTGCAGACCTAAACTAACAGGGAGATTGTAAATCTCGTCTTCGTCTTTAAATAAAAAAACTGGCTTTGCCAAACTCATACCTGACATCATTCCAAAAGGAATCAATCGAAGGTACTCATCTTCATCAAAGTCTTTCGCCTTTTGAATGGCATCAAAAACCTTTGTATCTTCTTCTTTCATATTTTCGATCTTACTGAGAAGATCATCTATCCCTAAGTCACCGATTACTTTTTCAATGTCTTTCAAGATGTCATTTTTGTTACTCAATGTTGCAGCTCCCCTTTTAAACTATTTGGTGCAACTTTGTTAATTCTCACTGGAACAACCTTACCAATCAAATCCGCCGTTCCATTAAAATGAACCAACTTATTTTGCGTCGAACGACCATGAGCCACACCTTCGCGTTTATCATCGGTTCCTTCTACCAAAATATCTAAAACTTGGCCATCATAACGCTTCGCTAATTCAAATCCTAATTCGCGGTGCTCCGCAAACAACTGATTCAAACGAGCAGACTTTACATCTTCAGCCACCTGATCTGTGAACTTTGCAGCCTTGGTATAAGGACGAGGACTGTATTTAAATGCAAAAATAGTTTCATAACCAACTTCCTGAACAATAGACAAAGTATCAGCAAAGTCTTGGTCTGTTTCACCAGGAAATCCAACAATAATATCAGTACTCAAAGAAACACCTGGAATGGTGTCTTTGATCATTTTTACTTTTTCTAGATATTCTTCACGAGTGTATCGGCGATTCATTCGGTCTAGAATGCTTGAACTTCCACTCTGCACAGGTAAGTGAATGTAATCACAAAGCTTGCTTCTATGGTTTTGTAAAACATCGCAAAGTTCTTGGTCAAAGTCCTTCGGATGACTGGTTGTAAAACGAACCCTCTGAATGTCAGTGTCAGTAGCAACCGTCTTCATCAATTGCGCAAAGTTAGCGCCGCAGTCTGATTTGTAAGAATTTACGTTTTGACCAAGTAAAGTTACTTCCTTAGTTCCTCTTTCGACCAATTTATTGATGTCATCAATTAAGTCTTTCATACTACGGGAGCGCTCTCTACCACGGGTGAAAGGAACGATACAGAAAGTACAAAAGTTATCACAACCTTTAGTAATATTAACAAAGGTACTTACCCCTGGGTTACGAACTAAAGTTTCCACCTGGTATGGGCTTTGGTAATCAAACTTTGCTTTTGCTACTCGCTCCTGCTTAGCTCTAACTTCAGAGACCAAACTCGGAAGTGTGTCGATATTATCAGGACCAAAAACGAAATCTAAAAGAGGAACATCCGAAAGAAGCTTCTTCTTCTCTTGTTGCCCCACACATCCTCCAACTCCAATGATTAGATTTGGATTCTCTTTTTTTAACTGACGATATCTACCCACTTCACTATGAACTTTGTGAACTGGTTTTTCTCGAACAGAACAACTGTTTATAATAATCAAATTCGCATCATCCGGCTTCTGCACTTCTTGATAATTAGAAAGTTCCAGTAAGCTAAACATTCTTTCAGAATCGTTGACGTTCATTTGGCAACCGTAAGTGGTAATGTATACGCCTTGGATCGATGGATTCTCTGTCATACTTAAACCTTTGAAATAAGTGGAAATTTAGCTGGTTTTTATACCGTTTTAGGAGGCTTGCGTCAATAAGCCCTGAAAGCTTTCTTATGGGAATTTTTACAAGAAACATGAAGCCTAATTTTAATTCCAAAAAGCCACTTTCTAGAGCTAGATTTTAGAGCCTCTAAGGAAAAACAAAATCGCATTTATTTGAATAAACACCCCGTCAGCTAAATTATGAGCTTTTTTCATTAAAATACCTCTTATGGAGATTATAAATACTCGGCCCGAGCCTCCTGCATTGCATAAAATGCCAATAACTGCTAAAACCTCCAGTTATCAAAGAATGAGGTGTTTTATGATCGTCCGTAAAGAAGAGTCAAAAACTAAGAAATATAGTGGCCTACCAGCCGACTTTAGCAATCTTATGAAAGAGTGCATCCAAGCCTTAGAAGAATCGAAGCTTTGGTCCGGAAAAAATCTAGAAGTTAGCGGTAGAATCTATCCAGAAGAATTAATTGTTAAATTTAGCCTGAAAGAACCTGGTTTAATTCGCTGTGAAAACTTTAGTGCTTCTCTA
Source organism: Bdellovibrionaceae bacterium UBA6502 (assembly GCA_002436415.1). Lineage (GTDB taxonomy): Bacteria > Bdellovibrionota > Bdellovibrionia > Bdellovibrionales > UBA840 > UBA6502. Next base: position 135,704 of record DJMA01000028.1, read on the forward strand.
GATTTTGATGGCGAAGCAAAAAATTTGGTTGAGAAAGCTCAAGTCGCCATGGAAGCTTTAAGCTCAATGATGGAACAGTACTATGCTTCTACTGAAGAAATGGATTTACCTGAAGACTGGCACTCTTACAAATTTGATAAAGAAGAAATTTTTCTGATGTATTCCACAGAAAACGACGACCTTGAAGCGCAAGCTAACGCCCTTCTTGGTGATGAGTTTAGCGAAACAAAAGAGGAAGAAGTTGACCCTGAATATATGGGCCTAGATTTTTTCAAAGAAGCTGAAGAGCGTTTCAAAAACAACATACATTAAAATTTAAATCAGAAATAAAAAAAAGGCTCTTGTTGATCAAGAGCCTTTTTTATTTGTCATTTTATCTAATATTAATAGTCAGAGTCGTCGTCTCCAGAACCAGATCCACCGATTCCGCGAACTTCGTCAATATACTCTTTATCGTCTTCGTCGAAGTCACCTTCAACGTTTCCGTCTTCGATTTCAAGATCGTGAACCACAGCCATAAAATCTTTTTCTGTAGCCAAATCTTTACGAAGCATTTCTAAGTATTTATCTGGGTATCTTGCCGTTAACTCTTCAATATAACGATCTAGCTTTCCACCTGCCAAAATTTTCTTTCGAACCTGAATGCGTTTCCACAGAACTAAGTAATGAAAACGACAGTATCCGTCAACGGTCGCTAGCTCATCACAGTCTTTCACTCGACAGTATGCTCTACCTTCCGCATCCGTTAAAACAACCTCATCTTCATCATCTTCGTCGAAAGCTTCTGGATCTAGGGCAGCTAACTCATCGAAGCTCATGGAGTCTAACTTTTTCTCCAAATCATCAGAACCTAAAACCTCTTCAAGCTTCATCTTGGCAATTTCTAGCTCAGAAAGTTCTTCTTCAGGTTCTTCTTCATCATCTAGGTCTTCGTCCTCGTCGTCCTCAGCCTCTTCCTCGTCTTCTGACTCAATATCGGCATCGTCTTCGAAATCTTCATCATCCTCAAGTTCTTCATCCTCAAGGTATTCCTCTTCTTCTAGAGCTTCTTCTTCAAGCACTGGCTCAGCTTTTTTGGCTGGCTTCGTAGAAGTTTTCTTTGTAGTGCTTTTCTTCGCAGGAGCTTTTTTAGAAGTAGTTTTTTTACTGGCTTGCTTTTTCACAGCCTTTTTAGCCACTTTCTTTTTACTTACTGCCTTTTTACTAGCAGTCTTCTTTGTGGCCGTTTTTTTAGCTACTTTTTTGGCTGCCTTCTTAGGTGCTGCTTTTTTAGCCACCTTTTTCTTAGCAACTGTCTTTTTAGTCGCTTTCTTCTTGGTAGCTGCTTTTGTAGTTTTTTTCTTAGATGCCGCTTTAGTTGCCGCTTTTTTAGTAGCTTTTTTTGCTACTTTTTTCTTAGCGGTTTTCTTCGCAGCCGTGCTCTTCTTTTTTGTGGTTTTTTTTGCTTTAGCCATAGAGTGGAACTATGTGACAAAAGCCGAAACTGGTCAAGCTAGTTTCACAGTCGGCACATGGGGTTATTGACTTATTGTTCAATTTTTATACTACCCTTCTTGGATCGAGCAAATACTGATCCACCGCTTCGCCCACGCAATCGGCCAACGGCAACTTTTAAATTTGGGTATCTTTTTAGATCCAAATATTTCGGGTAATAAAGATCCCCATCTTCTGTTCCAATATTTATATGGGCACCACTATTTGAAGGCATCAGTACTCTGATTCGAGCCTCTTCCGAATTGATTCGAAACCTCTCCCCAGAATCCACTCCAATAGAGAATTCTCCACCTTTACTGGTAATTTTTTGATATCCATCCACATTTTTGGTGCTCACATTTGGCTGGTAGGACTCTAGGTAAAAATCCCCTTCTAAGCCATTCAATATTAGCTTTGATTGATTCGAGTTTAAACTAAGTTTTCCCTTAATTTTTTCTAGTTCTAATAGTCCTTTATGAGACTCAATGGATAAGTCGCCAGTTTGTTCCGTCACCTTCAAATTAGCATCATAGCTATTAAAAGCCACTGCACCGCTATTATTCGCAATCTCTACTGCCCCACCAATGGTTTTCAAAGAAAGCTCACCCTTATTTTTTTTCCAAACTAAGGAAATGTTCTCTGTGGCAATATCCGTTTTAGCGATCTCTAAATCTTGCAAGTCAGCACTAATTTGTTTACTGCTGATTTTTAACTGCAGGCCCGAAAATTGACCAAAAATGAAAAGTTCAGTCTTTTGGTCTTTTGCCTTAACTCTAACTTTTAATTTATTCGCCTCTTGGCTAAGTTCTAAATCATCTTTAGAAACTCCACTTAATCTAATGTTTTCCGAATCCGTTTGCTTGCGTAATTTGATCTTTATTTTTGGAGCAATGATCTCCAGTAGCTCGATGTTTTTTGTGGAGAGAATGTTATCTGTTTGCTCCTGAGAAAAAACAGGAAAACTTACGAACAAGACTAAGCTAATTAATAAAAACTTTTTCATGAACCTATAATAGTTCCCTTGAACCAATAATGTAAATCATTTTAAAAACTAGATCATAAACTGCTTAATTCTACTACCAGACAATTGCTATTCTCCAATTTCCATAAGCTTTTACTTAGACCGAACATATCAAGTGCCTTAATTGATCCTTATAGAAGCAACGGATTTCAATGAAGGACTGAGCTCTTAACTCTAAAAAATCCCATTTAACTTCTTGGCAACATTAGAATACCCATTCCCTTAGAGGCAGCAAGCATTCAGAGCCATAGTTAATATCCCTATTAAAGGGAATGTGTATTGCACTTGCAGTTCAAATCAAACAGCTTCTGTCGCGTCGCACAAGCAATGGTTATTTTAAATACAAATGAAAGTATTTTAAAAGCCTAAGCCCCAGAAATGAAAAGGCATTTGACAAAATGCTCGGCATTCACAAAACTAGCGAGGTTTAAATTCCAATGGGGAGGAAATATGTCCGTAGTAATCGTAAGTGCAAAAAGAACCGCTGTAGGAAGTTTCAACGGAGCTTTATCTAGCGTGCCCGCCACAGAACTTGGAGCTGCTGCAATTCGCGCTGCTGTTGAAGAAGCCGGAATCGATAATGCAAGTGTTGATGAATGCATCATGGGTAATGTTTTAAGCGCTGGAGTTGGACAAGCTCCTGCTCGCCAAGCAGCGCTTGGTGCTGGCCTTGCTAAATCCACCAAATCAATGACCATCAATAAAGTATGTGGTTCAGGCTTGAAAGCCGTTATGCTAGCTGCCGATAGCATTCAACTAGGTCACAGCCAAATCGTTGTAGCTGGTGGCCAAGAAAATATGAGTTTAGCTCCTCACCTTCTAGAAAAATCTCGTTCTGGATTTAGAATGGGCGATGTTAAGATGAAAGACTCTATGATCAAAGACGGACTATGGGACCCATACTCCAATTTCCATATGGGAAATGCAGCCGAAGTTTGCGTTAAAGAACACAATTTTAGCCGTGAAGAACAAGACGCCTTCGCAATCGAATCCTACAAGCGCGCACAAAAATGCGTTGAAGACGGTACTTTTAAAGATGAAATCGCTACGGTAACTGTTAAAACACGCAAAGGCGAAGTATTGGTTGAGAAAGATGAAGATCCGTTCAATACCAATTTTGATAAAGTTCCTAGCCTAAGACCAGCCTTCGACAAAGAAGGAAGCATTACAGCTGCCAACGCATCTAATATTAATGATGGTGCTTCTGCTTTGGTTTTAATGTCAGAAGAAAAGGCCAAGGAACTTGGCAAAAAACCAATGGTTAAAATCATCGCCCAAGCAACATTTGCTCAAGAGCCTACCTGGTTTACAACCGCTCCTGTTGGCGCTTGCAAATTGGCATTGGAAAAAGCTGACTTAAAAGCTTCAGACATCGACCTTTGGGAAATCAACGAGGCTTTCGCTGTAGTTAGCATGTTCGCAATGAAAGAACTTGGCTTGACTCACGAAAATGTCAATGTGAATGGCGGAGCCATTGCAGTTGGTCACCCAATCGGCGCTAGTGGTGCAAGAATCCTTACCACATTAATCCATGCCATGAAGAAACAAGATAAAAAATATGGATTAGCAACTCTTTGTATCGGTGGTGGTGAAGCCGTTGCAGTAATCGTAGAAAACCTATAGGTGATAAAATGAACAAAATTTTTGAAAATGCTTTTGAAGCATTGAAAGATATTAATAAGGATGGGCAGCAAATTTTGGCTGGTGGTTTTGGCTTGTGTGGAATCCCAGAAAACTGTATTGCCGCCCTTAGAGAACTTGGTAAAAAGAATTTAACTTTTGTAAGTAATAACGCCGGAGTGGATGATTTCGGATTAGGTCTCCTTTTACAAAGCAAACAAATCAAAAAAATGATGAGCAGCTATGTTGGAGAAAATGCTACATTTGAAAAACAACTCCTTGCCGGCGAATTAGAGGTAGAACTAATCCCACAAGGAACTCTAGCTGAACGAATCCGAGCTGGCGGCGCAGGCATACCAGCCTTCTTCACTCCTACAGGTGTAGGAACGGAAGTTGCCAAGGGTAAAGAAGTTAGAAACATCGATGGCAGAGATTACGTTTTAGAAAAAGCCATTACTGGTGACATTGCCATCGTTCGTGCGGCGAAAGCGGATAAATTTGGAAACCTAGTGTTTAGAAAAACCGCTAGAAATTTCAATCCACTCTGTGCCATGGCTGGAAAGATCACAGTAGTTGAGGCGGAAGAAATTGTTGAGATTGGTGAAATCGATCCTGACGATGTGCAATTGAGTGGTGCTTTCGTACAAAGAATTTTTAAAGCGCAAAACCTAGAAAAACGAATTGAATTTCGTACCATCTCACAATAAGGGGAAGTTATGCCATTAACAAGAGACCAAATTGCAAAAAGAATTTCTCAAGAAGTAGAAGATGGATTTGTTGTAAACTTAGGAATTGGAATTCCAACACTAGTCGCTAACTACATTCCTGAAAATATGTTTGTAATGTTACAAAGCGAAAATGGACTACTAGGAATGGGTCCATTTCCCACCGAAGATAAAGTGGATGCCGACTTAATAAACGCAGGAAAACAAACCATCACAGCAGTTGATGGATCTGCTTTTTTTGATAGCGCTACCAGCTTCGCCATGATTCGTGGGGGTCATGTTGACCTAACTGTCTTGGGAGCAATGCAGGTAGACCAATCAGGAAACATTGCAAACTGGATGATTCCTGGAAAAATGGTTAAAGGCATGGGCGGTGCTATGGATTTAGTAGCTGGTGCTAAAAAAGTTGTGGTGGCCATGCAACATGTAGACAAACATGGAAACTCAAAGCTTCTAGAAAAGTGTGACCTTCCCTTCACAGGACTTGGCTGTATTCAAAAAGTGGTAACCGATTATGGGGTCTTAGAGATCGACGAAGAAGGCTTTTGTGTTAAAGAATACGCACCGGATTTAAGCCCTGAGGAAGTAGCCAAAGCAACTGCAGGAAAAGTACGTATCGCTGAAGACTGTAAAGTGATGGAGTTTTAAAAATGAACATTGAAATGCTAAAAACAACGGCCTGGGTAAATCTTTTTGGCCTATTAAAAATTCCATTAATTCTATTCATCTCGCCAAGAGTAATTCGCTTAGATGAAAAAGTTTGTGAAATTAAGGTTCCTTTAAATTACCGCACCAAAAACCACTTAGGCTCAATGTACTTTGGCGCTCTGGCTATTGGTGCTGACTTAAGCGGTGCTTTAATTGGAATGAAAGAAATCCAAAAAAGTAAGAAAAAAGTAAGCCTTGTGTTTAAAGACATGAGAGGAAACTTTTTAAAAAGAGCTACTGAGGACATTATTTTTTACTGTGATCAAGTAGCTGAAGTAAAAAACTTAGTAGCCGAAGCCATTGAGAAAAAAGAACGCGTTGAAATGGAAATTCCAATCACCGCAAAAATGGCAAAATCTGGAGATTTAGCTGCTGAATTTGTCCTAACTCTTTCATTGAAAGCTCGTGAATAATACTTTTAAGATGGCCTAGGCAATAAGCTAAGAGGAAAGTCTAGGCCTAAGAGTGAAACTTAACCAAAGCTTTTTAAATCAAGACCAAATTCTAAAAATTAGGCTTTTTAGGGACTTAAAAAGTCTTTCGGGTAAAATGGACTTATGAGTTCAGACAAAGAAAGTTTTAAAAGACAGTCCATTCGCTTTGAAGCAGACCCCAACACCTTGGTGTACATAAAGAGAATCGCGTTCAAAGACGTTTCCGGAATTGATAGTATCGGCTTAGTAACCACAGAAGCAGGCAAAGGCTTTGGCTGCATTACTCTCAACACATCTTGCCCTGAAGTAGACGAAGAATGTATTGTAAAAGTTGGCGAGCTCCACGCCTTAAGAGCTAAAGTGGTCTACTGCCAGGAAATCGATGAACACTCTTCAAAATTAGGATTTCAGTATATGGAAGAATGAGAGTTCTTTCTCTATCCAGCCTTTATGAAAATGCATTACTTTGTAATTTAAGCCTATCTTTTTCTATAAGAACGCTCCCTGAAAACTGCATTTAGGGAGCATAAAATGAAAGCCAAAATAACTACTTCGCCCAATCTCTTGGCTGTAAAAATCCTAGAAGCTCTGCCTCAGGACTTCCTACTTTGATTTGGTGATCGTAAACCCAACGTGCTTTTAATGGCAAAGACATCAAGATACTTTCAATTCTTCCATTGGTTTTTAATCCAAAAATAGTACCGCGATCATAGAGAAGATTAAACTCTACATATCGACCTCGACGAATTTCTTGAAATTCTTTTTGCTCCTCGGTAAAGGAGATCCCTTTGCGCCTTTCCACGATTGGCAAATAGCTATTGATAAAACTTTTTCCACAGGCTTGAACCCATTCAAAAGTTTTTTCCATATCTTCACTGTGTTGGTAATCAAAAAAGACACCACCAATGCCTCGCATTTCTTTTCGGTGTGGAAGGTAGAAATATTTATCACACTCTGCTTTAAACTTTGGGTAAAAATCTTTATCAAAGGAATCCAAGCAGTCTTTGTAGGTTTGATGAAAATGCTGAGCATCTTCTTCGAAAGGATAATAAGGCGTAAGATCTGCACCACCACCAAACCAGGCCTGATTACCTCTTTGGATAAAGCGAAAGTTTGCATGAGTGGTAGGGATAAAAGGGTTTTTAGGGTGCATTACCAGAGAAACACCGGTTGCATAAAACTCAGTCCCCTCACCCATGGGCATTGAACTTGCAAATTTTGGATCTAGTTGTCCAAAAACTTCACTAAAATTAACCCCTGCTTTTTCGAATAGGTTCCCTTCATTAAAAATACGAGTGCGGCCACCACCACCGCCTTCACGATCCCATAGATCTTCCATATATTTTGAACCGTGCTCAGGAATAAAAGCCTCGCAAATTTCGTCTTGAAGATTCATGAAAAATTCTTTTGCTTGCTCTTTTAACATCTCATACTCCGCGTTTGTCATTCCATATTCGAATGTGCATTCGATCACAAAAACTATAACCAAATTCCATGGCCCACTCAATCACCTGTTCACTTTTCTCTTCCAATTGTTTTTTGGTTACCGCTTGAGGCATCAACAAAATTTTATCTTTTGCTATGGCTGATGTTTTCGCCTCAATCTCAGCAATCAGTTCTTTTGCCTCTAGTAGGTCATCTTTGGTATTAATCACAAATTTAAATTGATAGTCATGCTGCTTTGTAAAGCTTGCTAATGCCTCAATATTTTTTCTTCTTTTTTGGTGACTTTCATAATTTTCCGACTTGTCCACACAACTTGTGGATAACTTAGGACTCATAGAAATAAAGTCGGCCTCAGTCTCAAAATAGATAGAGGCATTGGTTTCAATGCACACATAATAGCCTAGATTTTTTAACTCAGAAATGAATGGAGCTATGGCTTTTTGTAAGTAAGGCTCTCCCCCTGTAATGACTACATATTTACAAGGATAAGACTTAATATCTTCTACAACTTCATCAATGCTTTTAAGCAATTTTTCCGGTTGGTGGCTGGAGTATGGAGTGTCACAAAGACTTGTCGTGCCATCTGAATTTACCCACTCACACCTCAAATTACAGCCGCTAAGGCGAAGAAAAATAGCAGGCCTTCCAGTGTGTAAACCTTCTCCCTGAACAGTGAAGAAATGATAATCTTTGGTAAAATTTAGCTTTTGCATTTTGCCAATCTAGACAGCATGACCCGTTTTAGCAAGGTTAAAAAGTGGCCTACATCCAAAATCAGAATTTAAAGTTGTTTTAATGAACTCACTTTGAGAATTAAAAATTCATTTTAGAAATTATCAACTAGAAAAATAAAAATTGGCGAACAGAAAAATCATGCTCGCCAATGATTCTAAATAAAATTAGATAGCGTGAATAGCGCGTTTAGTACAAGCTAGAGCAGCTTCTTTTACTGCCTCACTCAAGGTTGGGTGAGCGTGGGAAGTGATCCCTACGTCCTCACTTGCCGCTTTGTATTCAAGAGCTAAACTCATTTCTTGGATCATCTCTGAAACATTTGGTCCAATCATATGAGCACCTAAAATTTCATCCGTTTCTTTATGAGCAATGATTTTTACAAAACCAACAGCTTCATTAGAAGCAACCGCCCGACCATTTGCTGCAAAATTAAATTTACCTACATTAAACGGGATACCAGCCTCTTTCAATTGCTCTTCTGTTTTACCCACCACAGCTACTTCTGGGTGAGTGTAAACAACACCAGGAATTGCATTGTAATTAACATGCCCTGGCTTGCCAGCAATCACTTCTGCCGCCGCAATACCTTCTTCTTCGGCTTTGTGAGCAAGCATCAAACCACCTACAACATCACCGATGGCGTAAATGTTTGAAACATTAGTTCGCCAATGATCGTCGATTTTAACAAATCCACGTTCATCCATTTCTACGCCTGCATTGTCTAAACCTAAAGTGTCTGTGTATGGTCTACGACCAATGGCAACTAAGCAGTAATCTGCTTCAAAAGAATATTCTTTATCATCAGAAGCGCCCTTACCAGTTAGGTAAACGCGATCTTTTTTCACTTCTCCGCCGTTTACACCACAGCCAAATACAAACTCAACACCTAATTCTTTCATAGATTTTTGCATCTGACGTTGAACGTGTTTATCCATACCCGGAAGTACAGTCTTACCATACTCAACGATGGTAACTTTCACACCCAAACGAGCCCAAACACTACCCATCTCAAGGCCAATCACTCCAGCACCGATGATCACCATATCTTTTGGTAAGGCATCAATTTCAAGGGCTTCCGTTGAAGAGATAATGCGTTTTTTATCGAAGTCTAATCCACGCAAAGGAGTTGGCTTTGAACCAGTAGCAATAATGATATTTTTGGCCTCCAGGCTCTCACCATTAACTTCTACCGAGTTTTTACCTGTAAGTTTACCCATACCAACAAAACGTTGGATGTTATTTTTTTCAATTAAAAAATCCACGCCACCAGTGATTTGCTCAACCACTTCACGCTTTCTTTGGATCATTTGAGGCATATTAATTTTTAATCCCTCAACTTCAATCCCGTGCTTTGAAAACTCGGTATGAGCCTGATGGTAATGTTCTGTTGATTTCAATAATGCTTTTGATGGAATACATCCCACATTCAAGCAAGTTCCACCTAAGCGTTGGTACTTTTCAATCAAAGCAACGCTTAAACCAAGTTGTGAAGCACGAATTGCGGCCACATATCCACCTGGGCCACCACCAATTACAACAACATCAAATGATTTACTCATAATTATACCTTTATTAAACTTCTAATAATAATCTTGCTGGGTCTTCCATGATCTCTTTGATTTTTACCAAGAAACCAACCGACTGTGCACCGTCAATAATTCTATGATCGTAACTCAAAGCCACATACATCATAGGACGAATTTTAACCTCTCCATTGATTGCCATAGGACGCTCTTCAATTTTATGAAGACCTAAAATCCCAACCTGAGGCGGGTTTAAAATTGGCGTACTCAATAAGGAACCGAAAACCCCACCATTAGAAATAGTGAAACTTCCACCTTGCATATCTTCTACTGCAAGTGTGTTGTCACGAGCTTTTAGTGCATAGTACTTAATGGATTTTTCAATTTCAGCCAAAGACATTTGATCCGCATCGCGAATCACTGGAACCACTAAACCTTTTTTACCAGAAACGGCAACCGAGATATCATAGTAATTTCTGTGTACCAAATCCTGCCCATCAATGTATGAGTTTACATCCGGGTAAGCTTTCAATGCTTCCGTTACTGCTTTTGTAAAGAAACTCATAAAACCCAAACGGATGTCATGCTTCTTCTCAAATGCGTCTTTATACTGACTACGAAGAGCCATGACATTTGTCATATCAATTTCATTAAAAGTAGTAAGAATAGCAGCCGTATGTTGAGCCATCACTAAGCGACTCGCAATTTTACGACGAATGCTTGGCATTTTTTTACGAGTCTCTCTCTCACCTTCCTGCACTTTCTTAGCAACAGGCTTTTCCATTTCTGCTTTTGCAGGAGCTGCTGCTGCAGGCTTTGCTGCAGAACTAGAGCCTTTATCAGCAAGTACATCTTGCTTCGTTACCATTCCATGTTTTCCAGAACCAGAAACAGAAGATAAATCCTTCCCTGTTTCAGCAGCTAACTTGGCAGCTGCTGGACTAGCTTTTCCGTTGTTTCCAGAGGCAGAACCCGCAGACTCTTGAGCTGGAGCAGCTTCTTCTTCAGAACTACTTCCCGCTTCCACTTCTACAGAAGTATCGATGTAACCAATCAAAGCACCCGGCTCAACCGTTTCACCTTCTTCCACTACGATTTCAACTTTACCAGAATGTTCTGCTGGCATTTCAAGGGAAGCTTTATCGGAATCGATTACCACTAAGATATCATCTACTGTGATCATACCTCCGTTTTCAACTCTCCACTCACTGATATCTACTTCAGTGATACTTTCTGCTACTGTAGGAATACGAATTTCCTGTTTCATTTTATAGTCCTTCCCAAATTCTATTTAAAATTTCTTCTTGTTCTTGATTGTGTTTTTGACCACTACCAGTGGCTGGAGATGCCGAACGCTTTCTAGACACCACTCTTACATCACGACCGAATTTTGCAAAACGATCTCTGATAAAATACCAAGCTCCCATATTCTCTGGTTCTTCTTGGCACCAAACAATATCTACCTTTGACGAGTAATCACTCAACAGAGCCTTCACTTGCTCTTCAGGGAAAGGATATAGTTGTTCTATACGAACAATCCCTACTTTTTCACTTTCATTTTCAGAGCGTCTCGCTTCTAAATCAAAGTAAACTTTACCTGTACAGAATACTAGGCGCTCAACTTTTGTTGGCTCCAATACATCTGGCAATACTTCATGGAATCTACCTTCAGAAAGATTATCCATTCCACAAACAACTTTAGGATGTCGCAATAAACTTTTTGGAGACATGATTACCAATGGTTTTCTGAAATCACGCTTTACCTGACGACGTAAGATGTGGAACAGCTGCGCCGGGTTCGTTAAGTTAGCCACTTGCATATTGTTTTCCGCACAAAGCTGCAGGAATCTCTCTAAGCGAGCCGAGCTATGCTCAGGGCCCTGACCTTCATAACCATGCGGTAATAACATCACAAGGCCACTCATTCTTTGCCACTTTGACTCACTACTTGCAATAAACTGATCAATGATCACCTGCGCACCATTGGCGAAGTCACCAAACTGGGCTTCCCAAATCGTTAAGCACTTTGGATTTGCCATTGAGTAACCAAATTCAAAACCTAAAACTCCAACCTCAGAAAGGGAAGAGTTATATAGACTTACTTTTTCTTGCCCCTCTTTTAAATGATTAATTGGAACGTAGTACTCTCTCGTATCATTATTTGTCCAAACGGCATGACGATGACTAAAAGTACCACGGCCTACATCTTGACCTGTCATACGAACCGGATGACCTTCTAAAGCAAGACTCGCAAAACAAAGGTTTTCAACAAAACCCCAGTCCATTAGTTTTTCACCATTGGCCATGGCAGTTCTATCTTTTAAAAGACGATTTAATTTTTTAACCCAAGGAAAACTTTCTTTTTGCCCCGAGATAGCTTGAGCGGCCAATTCTAAATCATCACGATTAGCACCTGTCATAGGAGATTCTGTGAAATCATCAGATTTAGCAACTCTGATCTTTGACCAATCGTCTTTCAAGTAATTTACTTCTTGGATTTTTTCGTTAGAACGAGTTTCTTCTAATCTAGAGTTTAGATCTTCTGAAAACTCTTTCTCTGCCTTTTTGAGATAAGCTGAATCAATCACATTTTGAGAAACTAGTTTTTTCGCATAGATATTTGCCGGACTTTCATGTTTATCAATCAAGGCATACATTTTTGGTTGCGTAAAGCGAGGCTCATCGGACTCATTGTGACCATATTTACGGTAACAATAAATATCAACAACAACATCACGATCGAAACGCTGACGAATCTCTAATGCCATATGCATAGCATGTACAACCGCCTCCGCATCATCACCATTTACGTGAAAAATCGGAGTTTCTAGCATTTTAAAAATGTCTGTACAATACATGGTCGAACGAGAATCTTCAGGATTCGTCGTAAAACCAACTTGGTTATTAATAACAATGTGTAATGTTCCCCCTGTGGAGAAACCTTCTAAATGTCCAAGGTTAATGGTTTCATAAACCACCCCTTGGCCCGCAACCGCGGCATCACCATGAATCGCCACAGGAACGCACTTTTTCTTATCCCCTTTGTAACGAGACTCTTGCTTACTTCGAGCAATTCCCTCAACAACAGGATCAATAAACTCTAAATGTGATGGGTTCGGCGCAAGACTTAAGTGAACATTTTTTCCAGAAGGAGTTTTACGGTCTGCAGAAAAGCCAAGATGGTATTTTACATCTCCATCTCCTTCTACTCCATCCGGTAAATGAGCCCCTTCAAATTCAGTGAAAATTGCACCATAATTTTTACGTAGAACGTTTGCTAAAACATTCAAACGACCTCGGTGAGCCATACCAATTACGAATTCTTCAATTCCTAATTCGCCACCATAATCTAAAAGAGATTCCATGGCTGGAATCAAACCCGTTCCACCTTCTAGGCTGAAACGTTTCATACCAACGTATTTTTTATGTAGAAAAGACTCAAAAGTTTCTGCACGAACTAGATCGTTTAAGATATGTTTTTTATCATCCGCCGAAAACTGATGGTCATTTCTAGTTGGCTCCATTCGCTGCTCTAGCCACTCAACCAATTGGTTATCACGAATGTGCTTATACTCAACGCCAATGCTTCCGCAGTAAGTCTCTTCCAGAGCCGATACGATGTCTTTTAGTTTTGCTTTTTTTAAACCCAAACTAGAGGCTTCGTTAAACTCTTTTTCTAAATCTTGATTGCTAAAACCATGATCAGTAATCTCTAAAGAAGCCTTGGTTCGCAAAGTCTCTTGTGGATTTAGTGGATTAATCTTAGCCGCCAAATGCCCCATGCTTCGATAAGCATAGATCAAATCTCTAACCCCAACATCAGAAGCACTAGCAGCTGGTGCAGAAGAATTAGAGCCAGCAACAAAATCCACATAAGGACTTGGCACCGGAGAATCCGGAATTGCAGCATAGTCAAAACCAGAAAAGAAAGCTCGCCAACTCGGCTCTAGGTTTTCTGGATCGTTTTTGTACTGCTCATAAAGGTTTTCAATTTCGCTGGGACTTGCACTATCGATAAAAGTAAAATCTTTCATAGATTACCTAAGGTGTTAAAAAAGTTATCGTTCTCGCCCTAGTGTAGTTTAGAGAGGCCTTTCCGACAATTCTTTTCGCTGCGCACATAGCGTTAAGTGCTCGTTTCTACTACGAAAGTTAGGAAACGGAAAAAAGTTCTCAGTTGTACTAGATCTTAGGTAGTTCTTAAAAAAATTATCTAGAAATTGGTCCTGCACCAAAACAAAACAAATAATTTTACATTTCTCTATTTCTTAAGCTTTCCTTACATAATTCCGATTCAATAATAACAACTTAGCATTTTGGAGCAGAGTGACTTCATGGAACAACAACTTGGGATTTTTTTAGAGATATTAATTCTCTTTCAAATTAAACACTTCTTAGCGGATTTTCCTCTGCAAGTGGACTATATGTTGTTCAGAAAAACCAGCCCAAACTGGGATTTCTTCTTACCACTGCTTGCACATTGTTTAGTCCATGCAGCAATGACCTTAGCGATTTGTTTATACTACACACCCAATTTATGGTGGCTAGCACCGGTGGATCTAGTAATTCATTTCACCATGGACAGAGTAAAATCCAGCCCCAAATTATTAGGTCGATACAATGACCTTAAAAAAGCTTCCTACTGGTGGTCACTTGGCTTAGACCAAATGGTACACCACCTTACCCATATATACATCGCATACTATATGGTCAAGGAGGGTTTAAATGGCTAATAAACCAGGCCCTATCACCCTTAAAAAAGGCGATCCTTTGTTTGCTGAAGGAGATTCCAGTGACGCTATGTATGTGGTCAAAAGCGGCGGAATTGCCATTACTAAACGCAAAGGTGATGGAGAAATTGAACTAGCCAGAATCATGCCTGGCCAACTGTTTGGAGAAATGGCCTTCTTCGACAATCGCCCAAGGTCTGCTGGAGCACGCGCTGCTTTACCAGGAACCGTAGTAATTGCATTACCTTTTTCCGCATTACACGCGCAGTTTAAAACTTTTCCTGAGTGGCTAAAGTCTATGGTTCGCACTGTGAATGAAAACCTTCGCAATGCAAACAAGAGAATTCAAGCCCTAGAGAAACTTGAAAAAGAAGATGAACAAAAGTTCCCTCCTCACACAGTAACAAAGTTATGTGGGATATTAACTCTAGTTGCCGCAAGACATGGTGAAAAAGAGAGCCATGAAGACAAAGAAAGCCTAGTTGTACCTGGTGGAACTCTCAGAAACTACACCATCCAAATATTCCAAGAACCTACTCACAAAATGAACACACTCATGGAGTGGCTTGGTGAACTTGGGATTTTAGACGTAGAATCCCTAGGAGAAGGCCAACAACAAATTCGGTTTCACAAATATGAGCTTCTTTGCAATTTTACAGAGTGGTATAACAAGTGGCTATTTACCGCTGACGATAAAAAAATAAGCATCGATGAATCCGAAATGCCAATCCTAAAAGCCCTTATGTTCTACGCCGAAAAACAAGAAAAAGAAGAAGACGGTTCTTACAAGCTTTTCGTAAACAACATTAGAAACCACTCTTTAGAAGACTTGGACTACCTAGTTGATATTGGTGACTACGATAGTTTAATCAATAAAAAGGTTCTAGGCGAAAAACTTCAAGAAGAAGGCGGAATCACTGTTAGCTTCAAACCGGAAGTAATGGAAAGAGTCTTACCTTTTTGGGAAATCCTCTTTCACATCCAGAAGAAAGACGGTCTTAAAAAATAAGACCTAATCTAAAAACCTCAGTGGCATAGGCATATCTACGGATTCAACCACCTCTTTATCGATGGTAAACACTCTAACCGTGTTGGTTTTAGCACCACTGCGAATCGGTTGTCCCATAGTTAAAACTACCTTTTCACCAAAATCCGCCAAACCAAGTGCGTGAATTTTACTTTGCAGCCTTGCAATTAAACTCTCTACATCATCATAAGGCTCGATCTTAATGGTTTGAATTCCCCAAACCAATTCGAGTCTATTTAAAGTGTCAGTAATATGAGTAGCAGCAATAATTTGCGCTTTCGGTCTAAAACCAGAAATAAAGGTGGCGGTTTTTCCTGAAGTGGTTAAACAAAGAATCACCTTAGCATCTAAAACTTCAGCAGTTAGAGAGGCGCTAGCAGCAATACTCTCAGGAACCGTTTCAAAATTACTCTTCTTTTTACGAATGTAATAAGAAGCAGATTCCTTTTCCACTTCCATAGAGATTTCATGCATTGTAGATACACATTCCGCTGGGAAGTTTCCTGCTGCCGATTCAGCAGACAGCATTAAGGCATCAGTACCGTCTAAAATTGCATTTGCCACATCAGTAATTTCTGCTCGTGTTGGACGCGGGTTATTAACCATAGAATCTAACATTTGCGTTGCCGTAATCACTGGTTTCATTTGGCGATTACATTCTTTTATGATTTTCTTCTGAACAGAGGCTAAGCGAGTTTGACCTATCTCAATAGCCAAGTCTCCCCTAGCAACCATGATAGCATCTGATTTTTTAACAATCCTCTGCAAATCATCTAATGCCTCAAGCATTTCAATTTTTGCAACGGTTTTTGTTTTAGGACTTTTTTCGTCCACAAGCTTTCTCAAACGAAGCATATCCTCACTAGAACGAACAAAGCTCAAAGCGACATAATCTACCTGCTGCTCTAAGCCAAAGGCTAAATCTTTTAAATCTTTTTCAGTCAGACAATCCACAGATAAATTGGCACCAGGAACATTCATTCCCTTACGATCTTTTAACTTGCCACCGTAAATCACGGTCGCATTTACTATATCACCTTCAACGGAATCAACCGCCAATTCAATCAAACCGTCATCTAAAAGAATTCTTTCTCCTTGAGAAACGTCTTTGTGAAGAGTTGGAAAATCTGTAGAGATATCACTTCCTTTTCCCAATTCAAAAGATGGAGAAATTCGAACTTTCTGCCCAACCTCTAGAGAAATAAAACCGTTCTCAAACTTACCTACACGAATCTTCGGCCCCTGCAAATCTTGTAAAATAGAAACAGGCGCTCTCAACTCTTTGGATAGCTCTCTCAGATTTTTAATCACCTGAATATGATCTTCATGACTTCCGTGGGAAAAATTAAGGCGGGCAACATTCATTCCCGCTTCGATTAATGATTTCAATTTCTCTTTGCTGTTACTAGCGGGGCCAATGGTGGCCACCACTTTAACTCTACGTTGTGCTAACATATTTTAAATCTTTCGTTTTAAGCTTTTGTTTGACTTCTTACGAGCTGCTCCATTTCACGGCGGTGCCTTTTCTCAAGGTTTTCCATAGACTCTGCGTGCTGCTCTTTTAGTTGAGATAACCTTACTTCGGCTTGAAGTCTAGTGCTTTCTAAGTTTCTAATGTTTTCCTTTGATCTTGCTCGCATATCAGCACGATGCTTCTTCTCCATCTCACGACTGCTAGATTGCTGTGCATCTTTTAATTCTTGAATCTTCTTCTCGTAACTCAACTGCATATGGGCCAACTTTTCACGATTTGATTTATCAATTTCTTTAAAACGCTCTTTGTATTGATTAACTACTAGGCGTTGCTCTGACTTTAATGTATCGCGAAGTTCTTTCATATCCGCTTGATTAGAAGTACGAATCTCTTTAATTGCAGTCTCATAGTAATTTCTGAGCTTTTCCTCAGAGGTTTGCTTTAACTGCGTCAATTGATCGATTCTTTCCTCATACTCCGCTTTAAGCTGCTGGTTTTTCAAATCTCTTGTCCAAACCTGCTCCTCGATATTTTCCTCTTGCTTAACCTTAAGGTTGTGCATTTCGCCGCGATATCTACGATTTAACTGATTTACCAGTTCATTTTTCTCTTTGTTGAGCTCACGAATGTCTTTAGTGTGCTCATCCTTCATACTCGCCAGAGAAAGAAGCCTTTGCTCTTCCAATTTTTGATTAGAATCACGCATCTGATCTTTCACGTTTTGCACCTGAGCTGCATTGCTAGCTTTGTTTGCAATTAGCTTACTCTGGTAATCAATGTCTTTTTTGCGGATTTCTGATTTCAAAGAACTTTCACGATTGGATAAACGCCTCGTTACATCTTCTTTAAAATCCGCTCTGGCCTCTTCGGAAGATTGTACATAGTCACGAATGGCTTGTTGGTATTTATCCTTAACCCTTTGAATCCCCTCAGAGTGCTGCTCTTGTTGCACTTTCTGGACCGTATCATTTAATTTACGATCACTTTCAATGGTAGTTTGAAAGTCTTTAGACATCTTTTCTGCCTGAAACTTTTTGGCACGCTCTAAATCAGATATTGCATTTTCGGAAGTTTTTCTTAGGTCTTCGTATTGCCTTTGCTTATCATTTAACTGGCGACGGTGAGAGCTTTTTAATGAATTCGTAGACTTCTCATGAGCCTCTCTAAGCTCATTGGTTTTCTTTTTCATAGCCTCATTTTGCCCGCGCAATGAGCTATCTACGTATTCCTGGTATTCTCTATCTTTTTCTTGAATTTGCGTCTCATAAGAATTTCGAAGAAGTTGCTTTTGGGAACTAGAAACTTCTTTTTGTCTTTCAATTTCTTGCTCATAATTTTTACGACTGTTCGTCATTTTGGATTCATAACTCTCAGTCAATCCACCGAGACGATTTTGATAGGTTTTTTGCAGCTTCTGAATTTCGCCTTGGTAATACTCATCTTTTTCACTTAAAGCCACACGACTTCCCTGGCGCATTCCATCCATTCGCTTCTGATGCTCTTCTTTTAAAGTGCGAACCTCATCAACATGACGTTGACGAATATCAGCAACCTCTTTGCGATGTCGTTTTTCCGCTTGAGCGTATTTCTTTCTGTGCTCGCGATCACGATTTTCAACCAAACGTCCATCAGATCCAGAACTAGAAATTGAAGCCATATCTCCTCCCTGAGACAATTCTGCTGTTTTAGTTTAGCACAATTGCATTTCGCAAAGGAACGGGCCTATATATATAAAGACTAAATCAAGACACTATCTAGACCATCGTCTTAGTGAAACCCCTGAAAAACGAAGGTTTTTTTAGCAAAAAACTAAGACTTAGAGCTTTAAGTATCTATTTTTTAAGCGAAAGAAATTAATGAGCCTCAAAAATAAAAAACCAATAAACTTTGACTAAAATCCTTAGGCCTAAATTATTTTAAAATCTCTTTTAACATCTCTTCGTGTTGTGAAATTAAAACACCTAGGTGGTTCTTGGCGTTTTGATCCATAAAAGACTGAGCCGTTTTCGACGAACGAATCTCATTAAGGTAACGATAAGCTAGGGCCAAAAGATATGGCGGCCATTTTTTACCTTGGGTATAATAGCCTAAGCTTGGGTCTAAAAATTTATGATTTAATTGGTAGTAGTTATCCAAAGCAGACCACACAAAAACCTCAGCGCCCCACATTTCGTTGGCCTTCAAAAGAGCACGGTCCACAAGTAGCTGTGTCTCTAAGCTTTTTTCACCGAAGGCAGTGTCTGTTTTTAAATTGTAGTGATCATAAAAAAGATAATCATCATCGCGCATTCGAGAACTAATAAAGTTAGCCATACCAATGTACAATTTTCTTAAAAGATCAGTAGCTTTTCTCAACTCAGTAAGTGTTGCCTGACCAGTTTCAGGATTCACATAAATCATGGTACTACTGCGAGATAAACCAATTCGCTCACTCGTCTCGATAAACTCACCTAAGGCCAACATATAGCGCGCCATTTCGGCCGCATTTACAAGAGTATCTTTTTTGCCATCAACAAAAGACACTAAAGCTGCTGAGGTAACTTTACTGGCAATGCTGGATCTATTTTCTTCAGTGATCTGCAAAGCATTGCGATCAATATCAAAAAGTAGCAAGCCATCTTTGTGTAGATTTCTCAGAATTACAGAAGCAAGGCCAAGCCCCAACTCAGGAACTTTTGGAAAAAAAGAAGCGCCTTCATAATCGATATTATGTAATTTAAAATCTAAAGAACTCTCTTCAAAATCGGCCAACATCTCCATTAAATAACGCCCCGATTGCAACAAAGAAGCTTGGTTGGAAACCGAAAAATTACGATGCTCTGGAACCAATCCCAATTCAAAGTAGGAGGTTTTAGGATCTAACCAAATTTGATCTGGAGCGGAAAACACTTCATCTTCATAGCCATAAGTAAAAATATCCAAACGCTTTGGACTTAAAGAACTAAGATTGGTAATTAGGCTCCCAGTTAAACGACCAAAATAATCCCTGGTCCCCATAAGACTTACAGCTTTATTAACCAATTCAAAGGCTTTCTTAGAGTCTGAACCAAACTTAGCCAATGAAGTCTGTAAATTTGGTTTTAAATTTTCACGAGTCCAAAAGCCCAAAATTCTGGCTGATAAACTAGAGTTGATTGCTTCCGATCCTGTTAAAAAGTAAGCCGATGAAGGATTGTGGCGACGAAACTCCCAAGTATCCAAACCAAAAACCGCTTTTACTTTGGCCGCTTCATAAAGGTTAAAACTCTTTACCGGTGAGTCTTGTAGAATCTTAGTACCAATTTCTTTTTTAGCGATTGATTTTAATTGATAGTAAAACTCCTTCGGCTCGTACTTACTATCCTCTAAAGTTTTCAAAATTGTATTTTCAATGATCTTATCAAAACTCGAAAGCTCATCGGCCAATCGCAAACTCACCTTCTTCAAAAAAGCCTCATTTACAGATTGATCAATTTGGTCAATGAAAAGACCAATTCCCGTATCGCCCACATGGTCACGTATCAATGCACTAGTAGTCTTTTTAATTGGACTGGTAATGTAACGCCACCAATTACTCTCCACCTCTGGATGATCCGCATCAACCTTTGCAAGCCAGTCTAGATCCTCTTCGTTCATCATAAACAAAGCATAAACCAATCCTTTTCCACCAAAAACTTTTGCCAGTTCTTCTACTTTAAAAAAGAACCTTTGGTAAGACCACTCCAGATCAGGGTATTCATCGCAATTGCCGGGCTTTTGACCGTGAGACATATATAAGTTGTATATGAAATCTTGAACCGGATTTGAGTTTGGCAAGACCATCGATGTTGGCATCACACAACCTGCTCTTTTCACTTTTTCATAAAGTGCGTCGAACTCTTTTTGGATTTGCGCCCTTTTGTAACGCCAAATTTTAATGATGATAGTCTGACTTAAAGCCAAACGTAAATCTTCCGAGCTACTAGGTTTTTCAATTAACTCGATCTGACGACGGATGTCTTCGGGAAACTCTACCTCGGAACGAACCATACTTATAATGCTATCTGGAAACAAATTTGCAGATTCCAAACGATCTAAAACCTGGTTAAACAACTCCACGTTTTTAGGAAGATTTGTAGTTCGCATTTGATCCATATTACTTTTCGCAAATTCAATCAAAGGACCTAAACCGTCAATTTGCTTTTGAACTGCGGAAACAGCTTTTTCATCCACGCCTTCACGACGAAGCGCATCCACCAGTAAAACCAATTCGTTTTCTAGTTTTTGAATCACTAAAGCCGGACGCAACCACTCGTCTTGATTGGTTGGCTTTGGAATATTAATGGATATATTTTTAAACGCCCGCCCCACCTGTTTTTCAATGTCTTGAAAACTCTTTGACCATAACTGATAAATATTACCGCCATAAAGCCCTAGAGCTGTTTCTAAATAGGCTGAGTTCTCCACTTCGAACTTTAAAGAATTTGCATCTTCCAGGTAAAAGCGATCAATAAGGCTCTGCGCTTGATAGCTAAGCTCTTGCTTTGATTCATTCATTGGCTCAAACTCAGCCTTTAAAAAATCTAAGAGTTCTTTTTCGAACTCATAGCTGTGTTTTTCTTTGGAAAAACTTTTCCTCGGTAAAGCTGCGATCAGCTCTTGTTTCTTCTGATTTATGTCACCATATAGAAAGCGTGTGGAACTTAGCTTTTTAGCAAAGTTTAGCCACTCTGTTTCATTCTTTGTTACTAGATTGGAAAAAGGCCTTATTTCGCCAAAAGCACCATAAACTCCATTCACTCGATCTCTAAAATTTTGCAGACCCACGGAGTCTTGCAGTTCTACCACAGCCAATAACTCATTCAAATAATCTAGGCTTTTGGTATTAAGGCTTTTAATAGGGCTTGCTAGCATCTCCTGCAACTCCCCTATATTATAAATTTCTTTTCGAATTTTATAGGCAAGCTGATGACTGCGTTTTTCCAGTAAGTTTCTTGGCGCCTGTAAGCTCTCTAGAATATCTAAGCTGGTATAAAAAATTTGCTCCGAGCCAATCACTTCTCTAAATTTCATCAAGTCAGAAATATCCAATGAGTAGTTTTTAGAATCCACATCATTGAGTGACGGGCCAAAGCTCTCAAATTCAGAGCGATCACCAAAATCGCGATCACTCGATTGAGGACTACATGCCATGACAATGAACAATAAAAGGCATAACTTAACAAACTTTATCAAAACATCACCGCCAGATTTAGTTCGTGAGTTAATTGTCTCTCAACATTTTTTCCACTCACAAGGTCTGAGTAGCTATAGCTTAAACTCAATGGGATAGGAAATTTTTTACGTAAAAACCGATCCACAGTGCTATAAGATAGTGTGCCTTGAAACTTTAAAGACTCCACAGAAGTGTTCCTAGACAACAAAGAATAGTTTCTATCCTCATAACTACCACGATAAGAGTCTTTACTCTTCCATTCCTTGGTAAAACCTGCACCAAGACTTAAATCAGGATTGATTTGGTAAAAGCTATTAAATTCGTATTTGAGACTGTCGCCAATTTTTCGCTGTAAATTTTCTGTTCTGTCCTCATCAGGTAAAATGTCATTTTCAGACTCAGGAACTCGCTTATTCACACGATCAGGTACCTGCATTACATAAGCAAGTGCGTTGTGAAACTTAAAATCTTTATAAGTATAACGACTCACAAAAGCATGATCGATGAATGTTCTATGAAAAACTGGTAAGTCTAATAAATTATTCGGATCATCCTCTGGCCCAGTGGGTAAATTTATATGAGCACGATACATAAAAGCCCACTTCGGGTCTTCGTAAAGCAAGAAGCGATTCACAAGTTGAATATCGCCGATGCTACTTTCCCTTTCTTCACCAAGGCATTTTAAATTTTTATCTCGGCATAACTCAGAAACCTTTGCCGTTAAATTTGCACTGTCTTGTAGTTGTCGATAAGCATCTTCTAAGCGAGCAGAAAAGTTATAGCTATCCCCTCGATAAGAAGAATAAGTAGATGGCATTGCTGCTTTTATTTGCTCAATATTGTGCTGGCCCGTGTGACGTGCCGAAATTTTTGCTTGGAAATCTACGATAGGCACAGCCACAGCTAAGGTGTAAGAATTAGTAACTCCATAAGCTAAGATGGGTGCCTTGAAATCAATGCGTGGGTCTCCATCTAAAATCAAATCCCCTAAATAAACTTTGTCTCCAAGATTATAATCTGGAAACTCGTTATTCATGATCTTTACCAGCTCCACAAACTCTTCATTAATTTGCTGGATCATCTTTGCATCAATTCGTCGACTCATTCGATATTGGATAGAACCCAATTGGTAGTTTGAGGAATACTTGTTACCAATTTCAGAAATTACACCCTGACGATACATCAAAGCGCGCACACCTTTTGGCAGAAGAGAGATATCTTCTAAGGCATGAGTTTCTAAATTTAGAAAAAGGCTCACCATCACAAAGACGATTAAGCACCTTTGGGTAACTGCTAGCAAAATTACTCCTCTAACAAAATCCTTCGGGATATTAGCCACTTGAGGCCTCGCTGCCAAGATTTTAGAGGGCATTTATAGGGTAAGTTTTATAGGAAAAAAATGATGTGGTAATAATGCCACATTCTACATTCTATTGGCTTTCATTTAGATTTGAGAGGCAATTTTTGAGGATTTTATTAAACAAATTACTTTAATTTACAGGCCTTCAAACGCTCTGCGTCGTAGCATTTGGCGATAAACTTCTGATTGTTTACGCATTTTTCGCTTTTTTTCCGCTTTTTTACGCTTTTTCTCCACAGCGGCTAAAATACGATCTTGCCCAAGGTTTTGATACTCCTTGCTGCTGGCATGAACTTGAGCTGCCCATTGTCTTCGCATTAATACCACGCGATCCCTGAAATTGATCTTTCCAGAGCGAAAAAACTGCGCCATTTTACGGATTTGTTTTTTAATCATATAAGGCTTTGGAATTCCGGTTTGGGCATAGCCAGTTTTAACACTAACCCCCTTCATCCAGTTTTCCATTTGCTTTGGTAATAAAATTTTTGATTTATAGTTTTTAGGAAGAAGGTAAACCTCTCCTCCCATCGAACTAACATAAACCTGCTCTTTATCTCGTGAAATGTATAAAACACAGTCAATACATTCAATACTACCAAACTCCGTGTGCAGGATCCCAGTACCTTCCCACCAAACTTCACCACGAATAAGGTGAATGCTATGATCGGCTTTTTTCAAAACACTACTATCACTACCCAGTTGCAAAACTGAATGCTGTAAATCTAGTGGATATTTTCGATGAAAATCAGTGTCTATCAAACACTCCGAAGAAGGATTGGCAAGGCAGTTGTCAGGAAACTGTCCTGGTTTTTTTTGTAGAGGATAATTGACAATGGCACTCTCATCCAAAACTTGCGCATTTAAAGAAAATGCAAATAAACCAAAAAGCAAACACCTAAAAAGCATCACAATTCGATCCCTTCAAGCATCTTCTCAGCTTGCTTGCGAAGCTCCTTTTGCTTAAAGCGCTTGCTAACCAATTGGTAATTTAAAATCGCATCATCAGTTCTCTCATACTTTTCATTAATTCTACCTAAGCGAATCAGAGCATAACCTGTAAGAATATGTTCTGGAAACTGAGAGACTAAAAACTCAATACTAGAAACAGCTTCTTCATAGTTTTTTAGCTGATAATGACATTCGGCTAACAAAAACACTGCCTCTGGCAAATGCACACTTTCGGTATAAAAGTTTTGGATTTTTTTAAACTCTACAATAGCCAATTCATACTGTTTGTCTTTATAGAGTTTTTCCCCTTTTTTAAAAAGTTGCGTTGCCGACTCTAGCTCTATTGGCGAAGGGCTATCCACGATGGAAGCCAAATTTCTCAATGAATAATTGTAGGGTTGGTTTTTAACCGCTTCAGGAATAAGACCGGCAACGTTTTGTTGAAACTCTCGGTAATGATAATTCACCAAATAGTTTTCCAGTCTCTCTTTTTCCAATTGCTGCTTAGTGTATTCTAGTTTTTCTTGTAAAAACTTTTCTTCACTATAGTGGTCTTTGTAAATGTAAAATACATTCATCAAACCAATTAAAAGCATTAAAATAA
Source organism: Bdellovibrionaceae bacterium UBA6502 (assembly GCA_002436415.1). Classification (GTDB taxonomy): domain Bacteria; phylum Bdellovibrionota; class Bdellovibrionia; order Bdellovibrionales; family UBA840; genus UBA6502. Next base: position 160,705 of record DJMA01000028.1, read on the forward strand.
AAGTGTTAAAACTTCTCAAACTCATGAATTCTCATCGGTTTTTGCCGATTCGAACTAAATCTTTAATGGTCTAGTTTCCCATAAGATAAGTGGCTTTGAATCATTCTGAGTCAGCTCACAAAACGGACGCGCTATTTGGCGAAATCTTTATCTACTATTTTGACAAAATCAGAAAAAAACGAGCCCATTTTGCATTAAAACAAACTTAAGCTCGTATTTTTTTATTAAAGAAGAATTAATTTAACTGAGAAATATCAGATCGAATTTTTGAAACTAGTTTGGCAGTTTGTTCTTTATTGGACAAATTCAAATCTTTTGTAGCCTTCCAAAGTTCGATTCTTAAGGACTTTAATTCTCGAAACTTATCAGGAAACACATAGTTTTCACTGGTTTCAGGACCAAAAGTTTTTAGCTCTGTATGAGCCGTGTCGTAAAACTTTCTTTTCCAGGTATTGTGATAGGTTTTTAAATCCAAAGAATTCAGTTTTTTGCGATCTAACATGCGCTTTAACTCATCACTTCTCTCGACTAAACTCTCGTTCACTTGCTTTAAGATCTTTTCTTCCAACTCAGCTCTTTTTCTTTTTTGCAGATTAAATTGCTTCAATTTCATTTCAAACTGAACGTCTTTTACGCCAATGAAAATCTCTTTTTCTGCTTTAAGGTTTCCAAGTCTTGCTTTAACCAAATAAAAACCATCCCCCATTCTTTCGTCAGCCAAAGAAATTTCTAGCTCTTCTCCTGGAAGGAAAGAAAGGCTTTTAGAGCGATGAAAGCGATAGTTCTTTAAAATTTTTCCGTCTCTACCAATGATTTCAACGTGCAATTGATCTTCTCTTTCGTAGTTACTTCGCACTTCAAGTCGTGGACGTAAACTTTGCAGAGCCGTTCCGTAAATTCTTAAATGAGTTTGTTGTAAATCCTTAAAACCCTTTTCCTCAGCAACCGCTTGAGTGCTGGGCTCGATTTTTACAAAATTATGCAACAAAACACCTAAGCAAATCAACAAACTCGCCACCGCAAATAACCTTGGCAGAGGGATCTTAAAAGAAAATTTGCTTTTGATTTTTGGCATCTTTGGTAGCCATGCTTTAGTACTCTCTTCGGTAACCTGAGTAACAGCACTCTTATTTTTATTTTGAAAACTAAAACTCAATTGATTAATTTCATCGATGCTAAGTTCTTTTTTCTCATTGCTTGGCTTTTTGGTTAAGTCCGCAGTACTAGCTTCAGAGGGAGCTGCTTCTTCTGCGTATTCTAAAATATCTCGGCCTTCGAAATTTGCCACGGATTGCAATAGTTCTCGACGATCAAGACCAGAAAGAATTGGCTCAACTGGAGCTTCTTCGATTGGATTTAAGTCTTCGTCTAATTTACTTGGTAGAAAGCTACTAACATCACCGATTCTTTCCCATGTTTGAAAGCCAGGCTTCCAAATTCGATGAGAATAGTCCAAATCACCTAAAGCAATTTTCGATAATATTTCTCTGGCAGCATATGGCCCGTCTTGTACAAAGTCTCCATCTTCAGAAGCGATTAACACCACCCAATGCCTCTCCGGCATAGCATCCACCTCTAAACTGATTTGTTCTCCAGTAAAATAGTCTCTTACAAAATCTAATTGCAAAGCTGGGTACCAGTTGGAGTCTCCTTCAAGGCAGAAGTAACTTTCTGATGGAATCTGAGAATTTTTAATATTTTTTTGAATTTCTTTTTCTGAAATTGGACCGATTAAACGCTCGCCGAACTGTACGTACCATTTATGCATAAGACTTTCCCCCAAAAAGATCTTAAACTTTCTTACTTAATAAAGTGTGGGACCTTATTGGTCCTTTGGCTAGCTCTTTTTTAGAAAAGCTAGACTTTTTAAGAAAACTTCCCAAGCCCTAAGCATTTGTTTTTAATCTGAAATTAAAAACGAATGGGCTTTTTGAGAAAGCCAAGCCGACAAAAGACAAATCTACTTAACTCTTTGATTCGTAAACTTTGGGAGACGAAGTCTTTTAGTTTTGGCCAAAAGCTGAGCGATTAAACAAGAACAACTAGCTTTCGCCTCTTTTATTTTGCAATGCTTTATTAACTAAGATTTAATGTTGCCATGGAAAAAAAGAATAAAAACATCATATTTTATACGTCGCTTATCTTTTCAGCAATTGCAGTTTACTGCCTTTATTATCTCGCAGAACAACACTGGGCCTTAAAGCTCGGAGCTGCCGCAACAGAAAGTATGTGCAATTTAAATGCTACTTTTAATTGTGATGCCGTTAGTGCCAGTCCTTTTTCAAGCTTCTTTAATATCCCCATCGCACTTTGGGGCGCAGTAAGCTTTGGGATTTTTCTGGTCAGTTTCAGCATGGGTGTAAGTGCTAATATTCCCCGTTTGATTCGCCATAGCTTTTACCTTAGCAATTTCTTTATTGTAATGAGTGTGATCATGGCTGTTATTTCACTAGCATTCATGAATACCTATTGCCTATTTTGCATCGCAACTTATGTATGCTCTATCATTGTCTTCTTTTGCGCAAAAAGCCTCAACCCAGATGGCTATAGTAAATTTTCTGAAGACATCAAAGACATGTTTGGCCCAGCTAAATCTTTCTTAGCGATCTATCTTTTAATCCCTGTTTTGAGTTTCGTTTTTCAAGACATGGCTCATGGCCAAAGCCTTAAAGCGATGAATGATGCCGTTAGCGCTGCAAAAATGGACTATGAAAACTCTCGTACTTACCAGTTTGACATCGAGCCTAGCTACAAATTTGGAGCTAGCGATGAAAACGCCAAAGTCATCGTTCATGAGTTTGCCGATTTCCTATGTCCACACTGTAAGTTTGCTTTGCCAACTTTAAAAGCCTTTGTAAGCTCAAAACCAGATGTTCAATTGAGGTTTTATGCATTTCCATTGAGCGCGGAATGCAATGCCGCTATTGGCGGATCAGGCCCTGATCGCTGTCGCCTAGCAAGAGTATCCTATTGTGCAGAGAAAGAGTTTTCTAAAGGTAAAGAAGTGACCACGGAACTTTTCGCACAGCAAGGCTACTACAGAAGCTCTAATGTGATTTCCGAAATTGCCGCAAAGTTCTCCCTAGACGAACAGAAACTAAGCCAATGCGAAGCGGATAAAGCCTCTAACGAAGCCATTCTTGCACAAGCAAAGCTTGGACAAGACGCTGGAATTCGTGGAACTCCTGCTATTTTTATCAATGGTAAAAAGTTAAGCTACGGCGCCCGCCTGCCTATTTTGAACGGCGTTTACGAAATTGCGAAGTAGTTAGTTCGTATTAAAAAAGATGTCTTCAAAGTGGTGTAAAACTACTGAGAATGGATTACCAAGGTAGGTGTAGGCCTCAACAAGGGCCGACGCCACCAATATCACAGCCACACAAACAGAAAAAGTCTTAAGCACCCAAATGGTAGATCGCACGTCTTGAACCTTCAAATCGTGAATGACTTTTTCTACTCGTTTCAGAGTGTTATTTAACTCATCAAAATATCCAAATACTTGTTCATGAACTTTCTTTTGCTGCCCCGCTGGTAATTGGTCAAAATTGGGGATGCTTTTATGCTCTTCAATGGCTTCAATCAATTGAATTATGTAGCGGAAATACCTAGAAGATTTCACCTCAAAAAACGGCATCTTACGGTTTTTCTCCTCACGGAAAGCTTCTATCTCAGCCAATACAGCTCGATACTTTCCCCCAGACACCATGGTTAAGATATCATGCCTAAAGCCTTCCGTGTTTTTATGGTCGGCGTATTCCTTCGCAATATAGCTCTGCAAATTTTCTGGTTCATTCTGCACCAGCTCTAAATTTGCTCCAGAACTTTCAATCTCTTGTTCATTTAGGTTTTCTGCTGCTTCTGCCATACTTAAGTATCGGCCTGGACTTTGGTGGACTTAAAGAAAGATTCCAAGACCTAAGTAAGCTAGACCATAGACTTGTATCAGGCTAGGACAGCGGCTTTGAACGACCTTCGTCTTGCAAATAACCAGACTTTTGCCACAATATAAATAGCGAGATCCACGCAAGGAGTGCAAAGGTCATGAAAAAAAATATTTACGAACATATCGCAACACCGGACCAAATCCCGAACACCATAAAAGAGCCTGAAAACCAGGATCTAAGCTACTCCTTAACCGAATTCTCAAAACAAAACAAAGAGCTTACAGCAAGACTCAGCGTACAATTAAGACGCAACGGAGAACTAGAGCTACAGATTAAAAAGCTGAGCAACAGCATACAAATCTTAAAGCAACAAAACGAAGAAATCTCAAACAATTCTCTAAAAAACAGAGAACTAGCAAAGCTCAATGCTGAAGAGCTATTCGCAAAAGAAGAAGCTTTTAAAAAGGCAGAGATTGAACTGGGTGAGCTAAGCATAGCACACCGTCAGCTCAAAGAAAAACATGAACAAAGAACCTCCGAAGTTGAAAAACGACTGAAAAGATTTGTTAAATATCGTAAAAAAATACAAAGGGAAATTCGCCCTCTTGTGAATCGTCTTTATGAGCAAAATTACGCCCTTCTTCAACAAGTGGCTGAGGCACAAAAAGATCGTGCTATCACGGCGGAACAAAAACAAAACATCGAAAATCAGATGAAGCGCCTCGAAGGCAAGCACCATAAAAAAATACTTGCTGCCGCAGACTTGCAAGAGGAAATCATTAGCACCTACGAAATGGAGCTAAAGCAAATTCAAAATCTCTTAGACCAAAGAGATGTTGAACTTAGTCACTCCGAAGAAAAACGTAGGTATTTAGAGACTTATCGCGATAAATACGTAGTGATGGAAAACAAAGCCATTGCGGCAGAAAGAGTTCGTTTCGAAACCGAAAGAAAGTACGACGAAAAAATCAGCGAACTCAGAACCTATATTCTTGAATTAAAAGAAAAACACAAACAAGAAGATGAGGACTACGAAAAACAGCAAAGTTTAATTGAAAAACTGCGTGCTGAAAACCATGAATTAAGCACAAAATACTTTGAAGCAGCTAGTAAATCCAGTAGCGTTCGAGGGGAAAATCAAGCCAACTATGTGCAATGGCAAAAAGAAAAAAGTAAAAATAAAAAGTTAAACGAAGAGCTTTTAGAGCAGTTGGCAAGAATTAATCAATTAGAAAAAGAAAATTCTAAATTGAGAGCATCTGTCGAAAAACTAAGCCCTCCACCGCAAATTCCTGCTGCCTTGCCAGAAGACTTAATAAGCTCTGAAAAAACAGAGCCCGTTGCAAAAAACTTTTCTACAGATAAGCAAGAGACTTACAGCTTTAAAGCTGATGATTTAAAGCTTCCAGACTTTATAGAAGACGACGAAGACAGTGAATCTTTTGTTATTTTAAGCGAGGCGGAAAACAAGGTGGAAGCCTTAGAAATAAACTCTCCACTAGCTATGAACGAAAAAGCAAAAGAAGAAAAAACCAAAATTGATTATACCAACCTTGGTTTTGATGAATTTGAAGAAATCGATAAATTGATTCGCGAAATCGAAACTGGTTACCCGGTTAGAACTAAAGACATCGACTAAGTTTCTTTGATTGCAATTGCCTGGTGGCTATAGAGAAAGCTTTTATCTTGCTTCAAAAGCTCCTCCCCCCAGGCTCGATCGATCTTAAAATCAGATTTTAAAGAATCCACAAAAGGATCCTCATCTCTTAGGGTCCTTAAAATAATCACAGCTCCCTTTTCCAAGCGTGTTTTCAAAACAGCCTCTAGCTTCTTAGCCTCATCTCTATCTAAAAAATCCACATAGTTACCCAGCGACAAAAGCTGATAAGATTCAATCTCCAAATCCCACAGTTCCGAATGGAAAATTTCAAAATTCTTCACAGAGTCCCAAGATTTAAAATCGAGATATGGAGGGTATGCGTTTTCGTCATACTCTCCTTTAAACAAATGCTTCAAAAACCAATTGGACGAGCGGTCTTCTCTAAGTAACAGACTCTCTATGTTCTTTCGCACAAAGCCACAAGAATCCTCTGACCATTGGCCACCCACAATTGCCTCTAAGCTTTCTCTAGCAAAAAACATTTCGAAAGCCCTTTGCCAAGCCAGAGTAGAAAACATATCGTTTAGGATCTTTTGTTTTTCTACTTCCTCTGACTCCCAGAACCTTTCTGTAAAAGAGTCATGTTCCAGAATTATTTCATAAACAAAACGTCTAAAAATTCGCAACAAACTTTCGTAACGCCCACATTGATTCAAACCAACTTGTTCCGCGCTTAAATAATTAAGTCGATCCAGGTCATTTCTTTTTAAAGCAGATAATTTACTTTTTAAATGATCCAACTCTACGATATCAGCATCAAAACAGTCTAATTGTAGATTAGGATGGGCCGCCAATAAATTTAAAAAATTGCAGCCTCCCCCGGCTTTGAGTAAAACTTTTTGGGCGCCAAATTTTTCTATGACTTTTGCTTCCGTTAAAAAATCATCGGCAGCAGAGGCGAATTTCAAGGGATTGGTTTGAAACAAAAAAGGCTCCTTTTTTAATTGGGAGCCTTGTTTTTATAATTAATCTTCTGTGTTAGCAACTCCGAAGCCCGAAAACCTCGGGTAATTGACCTTATCAGGCCTGGCATCCAGCGTAGTGCCTGTTGGGTAGGCACGGCCAATTGGTTCTTCTGTGCCAGTCATCTGCATTGGCTTTTGGTAAGAGCTTCCTACCATATCTTCTGAAAATACATTTTTAACACTAAAAGATTTTAGCGCCATAAACTCACTATCGTAATAATCAAAGCTATTACCGATTAGATTACTAATGCACTTTCTAAACTCTAGGCCCATACAACAAACCTTTGGACGCACACTACTTCTCTTTGCCAAGTTTTCAATGGCGGAGAAAAAAGAGGTTATACCGCTGCTTCCTACGAAACTAAGACCATCAAAATTGAAGACCACCTTCTCATCCAATAACTGAGCACAAACAGCGTTGAAGCGATCTACTTCTTCATAGCTTAAATGACCAAATATATGAATGATATTGATATCGCCGTCTTTTCTAAGTCTAGCTTCCATTCGACTCCCCCGTCCCTGTAATATTAATAATTTGTGAGCTTGGCTTGATCGCCAAGCGGTATCTAATTATTATACAAGAATGTGAAGCCACTTACAATCGGCCCTAAGGCCTGGGTCTCATATTGAACAGGAAACAAAGCATGCAAAACTATACTGGTCGAATATCCATTGTTGCCCTACCTATTGGAAATGACTTAGATATTTCAAATCGAGCAAAATTAATTTTAGAAGAAGCCGATGTAATCGCAGCGGAAGATACCAGAATTCTTAAAAATTTAGGTCAAAAGTTGTGTATCAATATGAAACAACTTATCAGCCATCACGCTCACAACGAGACAGAAAGTCTTGATGGAATTAAAGACTTATTGGCTAATGGTAAGCACATAGCATTGGTTAGCGATGCAGGCACTCCTAATGTGAGCGATCCTGGCTTTAAATTGTTACGCTTTTGTTTCGAGAACCAAGTTGAAATCACAGCACTCCCAGGAGCGAGCGCCCTCACTTGTAGTTTGAGCCTAAATCCCATCGGCGGTACGGACCATTACTTCGGCGCCTTTTTACCGAACAAACAGTCCGAGAGACTTAAAAAACTAAATTCCCTTAAAGCCATGACTGGTATCTGTTCAAAAGCAGTATTTTTTGAAAGTCCTCATCGATTGATCGAGTCTCTAAAAGACATCAACGCAAGCCTTGGAAACCCTATTCTATTCATCTCAAGAGAACTTACTAAAACCTATGAAAGCTTCTATTTTGATCGAGCCGAAATACTAGTAAAACACTTTCAAGAAAATAGTCCTAAGGGAGAGTTTGTTATAAGTATCGACTTATCAGAGTTTAGTAGTCAGATAGAACTTAGCGAAGACCAGATTAGAAAACAAATTAAAGAGCAGCTTTTAACCGGCAGCTCCAGTAAAGACATTCAAAAAAAACTCCTAGACCAAAGCAAGCTTAGCAAAAAAGAAATCTATGCATTGATCCAAGAAGAAAAGGCAAAATAAACTAATTAATGACTGAAAATCCTCCGATAACTTAGCAAAGAAACAGCAAGGATTTTACAGCATGAAATTAAAAAAATACTTCTTCAAGCTCATTGAGCTGACCGCTTTTAAATTAGGAATAATTATCTGCATTGCCTTCTATATAGTGTCCAACCGCTATTACAGAATTAAAGACGCAAGTTTAATGAAATACCAAGATGACCTAAGCGTTCATGCCATCCTTGAAAACTTTCACCAACGCTCTGTTGACCTAAAACTTTTAGCGCGTGGCCCAGAAGAGAGAGACTCAAAACTTGCGATCTTAGCCATTGATGAGAAATCCGTAGAAAAATTTGGTAGATGGCCATGGTCAAGAACCATCATCGCCGAAGCCATTGAAAAAATATTTGAACATGATGCTGCGGTACTTGCTTTTGATGTTATCTTCTCTGAACCCGACAACAACCAAGCCATTCGATCTTTAAACAAACTCGCAAAACAAACCAATTTATCAGAAGAACAAAAACTCTTTGTAGAAAAAGAGTTAATTGAAGCAAACTCTGATATCCGCCTAGCCCAAGCCATTGAAAAATATTCGGATCGAATTATCATGGGAACTTATTTTGATAATCTCATGTTCAACTTAGACACCTACCAAGAAAAATGCGCACAAATTGCTTTCTCAAAAACCAAAGAGTCTGAATTTTTATCGCAAGAAGACATCCCAATGGCAGCACTCGATCAAGTGGAAATTGATTTACCCGAAAGCCTCTATGACTTTCTCGATGAAACTTTTGACGAAATTACAGCCGAACTAGACGAGAAAAAAAGTTTTGAAAAAAACAGTGACCGTCTCCAAGCCATTCGCCAAAGTCACTTAGAGTATTGCGCTAAATGGCTATATGAAGATCATGACCCTTACCTTGAAAAACTCAAAGAGACTTGGCCAGAGATTGCCGAAGAAGAGGAATTAGAATTGTCTTTTGAGGAGTGGAAAAACGAACTCCTACAGAACTCAGCACAGAACCTTGTTAATATGAGTGGTAGACTTTGGATGAACATTCCAATGATTTCAGAAAAAGCCAAACACACTGCCTACTTCAACGCCTTCCAAGACCCAGACGGCACCATTCGAAAAAATCATTTGGTCTATCGCTATGGAAACACCTATATGCCAGCCATGGGTCTTAAAGCGGTAATGGTGGTCAAAAGAAATGGTGTTCTTATTAACGTAGAAAGAAATCCATACAACTACTTTCTAAAAGGAGTGAAAGAAATTACTTTCACTGATCAAGATGGTTCACCCACTACAACAATCCCTGTGGACTTCGAGGGAGCTTTGCCCATCAACTACTCGGGACCACAAAAGATGTTTGCCTACCTAAGCATCTCGGAGCTTTTCAATGGCAAAGACACAATGATCATTGAACAAAGAAAAAACTCTCGGGTAGAAGAAATTGAAGTAAACAAAGCGGAATTCATCAAAGACAGAATTTTTCTCGTCGGTGCTACAGCTACAGGAATTTATGATTTACGTGTAACTCCCTTTGAAGAAAATTTCCCTGGTCCCGAAACCCATGTAAATATCATGGACAACCTACTCCGTGGTGACTTTTTAAAAAACCACCAAGATGAACCTCCTTATATGCTAGGATTTATTCTTATCAGTGGCCTTCTTTTGAGTTTTGCAATCAGCCAACTTGGCGCTCTATCTGGCTTATTGGTTTCCATTGCATTGATTGGCGGGATGATCTACTTAGATTTCCTACTGCTGTTTTCACAGGGAATTGTTGTCAGCATTATTTTACCGCTTCTACTTTTTAGTTTCTTATATGTAAGTTTGACCTTCTTCAAATACTTTACCGAAGAAAAGAAAAAGAAAGAACTCAAAGGAACCTTTCAAAAGTACGTTTCACCAGCCATTGTGGATGAAGTACTCAAAGACCCGGAAAACATTCAACTCGGTGGAAGAAAAGAAAGAATGACAGTTCTTTTTAGTGACATTCGCGGTTTTACCACAATTTCGGAACAACTCGACCCATCCGCTTTGAGTGATCTACTAAACAGCTACCTTACCCCTATGACGGATTTAGTTTTTGCAAACAAAGGAACTTTGGACAAATATATGGGTGATGCTGTAATGGCATTTTTCGGCGCCCCGATTAGCTACCCTAACCACGCGAGCATGGGAGTAAAATGTGCCCTAGAAATGCTTGAAAAACTAAAAGAGCTTCAAGCCCAATACAAAGAACAAGGCCTTCCTGACATTGATGTTGGTATTGGCTTAAACACCGGTGATATGTCTGTAGGAAACATGGGCAGTGAAACCGTTCGCTCTTATACAGTGATGGGCGATGCGGTTAACTTAGGCTCACGACTAGAGGGTATCAACAAACAATATGGTACAAGAATCATCATTTCAGAATTTACCTACCAAGACATCCTAGAATCTAATTTGTACGTTTGTCGTGAAATTGATTGGGTGAAGGTAAAGGGAAAACTAGAGCCTGTGAAAATCTATGAAGTGGTAAATTTTCAATCTAAAATCAGTGATGATAAACTCAAATGTGTGAACAAATTTAAGGAAGCTTTCGAGCTTTATCACGAAAAACGCTTTAGTGAGGCAATCGAAATCCTTAAAGAAGCCTTGAGCATTGACCCTGAAGATGGTCCAAGCTTGCTTTATATGGAACGAACAGAAAACTACCTACAAAACCCACCTCCAGAAGATTGGGATGGAGTTTTCACTATGACAACAAAATAATGCAAACTTAATAAGCAAAGGCCTAAGCAAATGCTTAGGCGAGGCCCTTTCCAATTACTAATGCTTTACAGAAACAGATCACTGGGCCAAAATAGCTGTATGAATATTCGTGCCATTGGAGCTAGCGGAGGCGTTTCTGCTGGTTATAAAACTACTTGTTATCTCATCGGTGAAGACCTTCTATTGGATTGCGGTGCAGCTGCCACTGGCCTTGATTTAGAAGAGCAAAAAAATATAACGGACATTCTAATCACTCACCCACATTTGGATCACATCAAAGACATTGCGTTTTTGATAGACAATACTTTTAATCCAGCTCGTAAAAAACTTAAGCTACACTCTAGCTCTGCAATTTTAAAAGACATTCAGGAAAATTTTTTCAACAACAAAATATGGCCTGATTTTTCAAAAATACCCAGTCAAAAAAATGTAAAGGGATCAGAGCTTTTGGTTTACGAGGCCTTTACTGGCGAAAAAGCTTTAAACAATTACCAAGTGAAAATGGTGGATGTAAATCACCCAGGCAATGCCGTTGGTTTTTTATTGAGCAGTGATGACACCGATGTTTTATTTACAGGAGACAGCTCGGTAACGGATGAGATTTGGCAACTTGGCAAAAGCGCTAAAAACTTAAAAGCTGTATTTACCGAAATAAGTTTTCCTAACAATATGGAACAACTTGCCATAGACAGCGGCCATTATACGATCAATCTACTTCTCGAAGACATTAAAAAACTTGGTATAGAAACACCGGTTTACATCAACCACTTCAAACCTCAATTTTTTCAAGCTCTGGTTGAAGAGTTTCATAAACTTGCGCCATCAAACTGGATTCTGCTCCATCAAAATCATGAAATCAATTTGTAAGCAAACGCCCAATCCTTTAAAAAAACAGAATGCAGGAAAAATATTTTTAGCCTGCCTTGTGGTCTGCTTTTTAGTTTTATTGAGCCTTTTTCCACTCGCAGCAAAGGCGCAATCAAAAGGCTTGATCTTAAAAAATGCAAATTCCATGATTCGAAATGACGAACAAAAAAGAATCGATCTTTCTGGGAATGTTGAACTAATTTTTCACCAGCAATACCTCTCCGCAGATAAAGTGACAGTTTATCTAGATCGAAAACAACTCGAAGCCACTGGCAAGGTAATTCTCGCTAGCCCCAACATTTACGCCGAAGCTGAAAAGTTATTTTTTAATTACAAGACCAATCAAGGCGTTATGTATAAGGCCTTTGTTCAATCAGACAAAACCCATTTTACCGGTGAAGTTATTTACAAAACCGATGAAAACACCTACAAAATTAAAAACTCTGAATACACCACTTGTACCAACTGCAGTGCAAGTTGGAGTTTTAGTGGAAATGAAATTGAAGCGGTTTTTGGTGAGTCTGCTACAATTAAGCAAAGTTTTATGAAAATCAAAGGCGTTCCAGTATTATGGTTTCCCTACTTTATTGTTCCCCTTAAAAACGAAAGACAAAGTGGTCTACTAGCTCCCATCATTGAAAACTCAAAAAACGGTGGTTTTACTTTTGGTTTAAACTACTACCATGTGAACTCGCAAAATTCAGACAGCCAACACAGCTTTACCAACTACGAAAAGCGTGGACTAAAATACAATTATCACTATCGCTATGCTCTCTCCCCTACGGATCGTGGAGAATTAAGGTTTGCCTACCTAGATGATGCCTTCTTTGGAAAAGATTATGTAAACTACAACAGCAATCATAGTGGAAGCTCCATTGATCGATGGTTTTTTAACTACAACCATCGTTTTGACCTTCCCCAATCTTATACGCAAAGAACTCAGTTGTTTTTAATTTCAGACAACCAATACCCTTTCGACTTTCCCTTGGACGTTAGCTTAGAAGGATATGCTGCTCTGGAAAACAGAATCTCTGTGACAAAATCTACCGCAGAAAGCACACGATTCGTTGAAGTCATCGCGAGCAAAAACCTTTTGAGCTCAGACCCTCTAGAAGATAACGAAGACGCTGTTCATCGTTTTCCAGAGTTTCGTCTACAGACTAATATTCAAAAAATTGCCGACACAAAGGCTTATTACCAAATGGATGTGAGCTTTACCAATTTTGCTAGGCCTGACAAAGCCTATCAAGACGTATCAAGTGGTACTGCTGTCAGCGATTCCTATGACGCTGGAACGGACTACATTCGGGCCGGCCAAAGGATAATGATTCAGCCTAAAATCTATTACCCGATTAAAACCAATAAATATTTAGACATTCTACCGTCCATTGAACTTCAAAGTAACCTTTACCAATTTGGTGTTCCCTCAACAAGTTTAGAGTATATAGCAAGTCAAAACCCCAATGCCATCGACGAGGGCAACACAGCTGGGCAACACAAAATCGAGCTAAAATTAGATGCCCAAAGTCGCTTTCACCGAATTTATGAAATCGACGACAAATCTGCATTTAAACATGAAATCATTCCAAGGATCACTTACCAGCAAACGCCTTTCTTAAGAAGAGACAATCACAGCTTTTTTGAAGATGACCCTGAGGACTATTTATCTTCCTCTCTTGGTGTGTCGGATGGTGATAAAATTCAATTTGATTATGATGATCAGATGTTTGACCAAAGAAGTATAGAGTTTGGCTTAAAAAATTACATCACGAGAAGAAACATCACAAAAGACGAAAAGAGAATTTATCAAAATACATTTTTTTGGAACCTATATCAGTCTTATGACTTCAAAGAAAAAACAGAGCCTTTAAGTGATGTCACAAGTATAATGAATTTCAACTTTAATCACTGGGGAATTTTAACCGAGTTGCATTACTTCCCGTACAAAAACATCACAAACTCAAACTTAAGCCTTCGTTACAACGCATTCACCAACTCATTCATAGAGCTTGGATACAACAGTCGTTATGAAGTGCGTAGGAACCAAAATCTTGACCCAAACACCAAAACAGAGAGCATTCGAACTTCTTTATATTACCTAAGTGACAACTTCTCATTTGGTGGCGCCGCGGATTACTCATTAATCACCAATCGCTTTCAAAATCACCGCGTAGGAGCGATGTTTCAACCTGCAGGTGATTGTTGGAGATTGGGCTTAAGCTACAATAGCCCTGTTTTGGGTGAGCAAGTAACCAAAGCAATCTTTGAGTGGTTTTTTGATGGTAAAAAATGGTCTGGAGACAACCTAAAATCCCACCTCGACCTAGACTAAACCTTCGCAGAGTTCGTTGACTTTTCCCCTAGGCTTTCAGAAAATGAAGGCATGAAGAAAGTATTCCTAATCTTTTGCTGCCTATTCTTTTCAAGCCTGAGCCTACAAGCCCAAAACGATCCTGTAGACTCACAAAAACGCACTCGCGAATTCATCATGAGTTGCACCTACGGCGTACTAACAGGCACTTTGATCGGGGCCGCTTCATTGGCTTTTTCAGATAGTCCTGGCGACAATCTTCATCGCATTGCCCGAGGAGCTTCCCTTGGTCTATATGCTGGAATTGCTTTGGGTTATTACATCATGAACTTAGATGAAAACCCTGAAGTCATTGACCCACTTCAATATCCAGCTGGTGATATTCCACCTCCTCTAGAGGGCAGCTTTCAGGTACTGCCAAAGTTTGAACAAGCAAAGTTAGATGGAATTGAACTTAAATTTCAATTGATGAAATTTTAATTTAAATAGCTAGAAAAATTAGAAAAACGCAAACTAATCTTAACGAAGGCAGCAAACTTCATTTTTAGAGTTTTCTGTCTTTACACTCAAATTTAGATTAGCAAAAAAGGAACTAATAACCTGAAAACTACCACCTAGCTCATAATATAGAATCCCAGAAATCAATGATTTAAACCGAAGAACCAACTAGTCTCAAAGTAAGTAGCTCGTCTAAATTAATCTCATCAAAATCTGTACATTTGGTCTACCACCTCAGAATATTCCTTTACGGTATCTACATCAGAATAGACCTTTTTTGCCTCTGATAAACGTCCCTGCTCTTTTAGAGCTTTTGCGAAACGTTGCCCAGTTTCACTGACCGAGTAAGGTATAGAAGTCCATAGGCTCTTGTCTAGAGGCGATTTACCGGCAAACAAATAATACCCACCATCACTAGCGTATCCTAGATGAAAATCACAACCTTTTTGCAAAGCAGCTAAGGCCTCCTCTAAATCTTGCACAGACAACTGTGGTGTATCCGCACCAAGAAAAATAATTTGCTCAAACTCCTGTTTTAAATGAGCATACATATGGTGTAAGCGCTCTCCTAAGCCTCCAGAACTTTGTAACTTAACAGGAAAACCACTCCATAAGGAGTGCTCTAAGGCTTGCTCCTCTGCAACCGCCCAATAGGGAGAAACCCCAAGCTTAATTTGCGCTTGCAGAAGTGTTGCCTCTATTTTCTTACAACTTAAAACATGAAAAGACTCAGCCTTCATTTTTCCAAGATCTTTTGCTAAGCGAGTTTTTAGAGAACTTAAACCTGGGGTTTTTACAAACACTACAACAGCAGTTTTTGCCTGATTAGAATCCGCTAAGTCGCTTTCACCTACCGACAAAATCTCTTCAAAATCAATAGTCTCAGCCCCCTTTAACAAAAACTGACCCATAAATGGAAGAGCTTGTTTAAAGCCTAAATAAATTCTTTTAAAACACAGCTTCAGCCAATTTCGACCATAGGCTCTACCTGCGGTACAAATCGCTTCTGAAAAAGACTTCCACTTCCCTCCGGCTAAAACGAAACGCCAAACAAAATCATGGTCTTCTCCGTAAGTTAAGTCCTCTAAAAAACTCCCTAAACGAAAGAAGCTCTTTCGAGGAATTAAAAGTGCTTGATCGCCATAAATCATTCCGAGGAGCTTGCAGCGAATGTTTGCCCAAAAACTAATGAGCTTGAAACGATTTCCGTGACTGCTAAAACCAAGCGGAAAATACCAGGCAGTTTTAGAAGAACTGTCTTTTTGCAATAGATCATGTAACTCCTGCCAATTATTTTCAGAAATGCGACTGTCCACATGAACAAACCACAGATAATTGCCGTTGGAACTAAGCTTTGCGGCAGCATTCATTTGAACAGCTCGTCCAGGACCTGCCTGAACATATTGAAATTGGTTGCCAGCTTTTTCTAGGATTTTATTCAAACTATGAGTTAATTCTTCATTCATCCCCAAGTGAAATGACTTGAAGCTCTGTGGACTAGATAAAATTAACTGAAAGGAAAAGGGACAGTTTCTTAGGTCATAAAAAAGAGAGCTTAAATACCCCTCTTCTCCCGGTAAAAAAGGAACGATGATAGTGATCGAACTCTTCAACATATTATCTACTCAATACTTCAAACAGCTTTCTTTTCTCTTCGGACATGGCATTTAAAGGAGTCATCACACTAGATTTTAAAACTTGTCGAAACTCTGATTGAGAATCATCCCAATCCATTTCAAAAAGCTTAAGCATAACATTTTTCGCTCGACTTATACTTTGTCCAAATTGCTGTAAAACCTGTTCAACACTTACAAACTCTTTTTCACTTCTCCAACAATCATAGTCCGTAGCAACAGCCATTGTACAATAAGCCATTTGCGCCTCTTTCGCTAAAAAAGCCTCTGGTGTGTTGGTCATGCCAACCAGATCCGCACCCCATTGTCGAAACAGATGACTCTCAGCTTGGGTCCCTAATCTAGGGCCTTCTACACAAATATAGGTTTTCGCTTCATGAATTTTTTCACCCGCTAATTCTGCCGCTTTGGCTATCTGCTTTGCCAACAATCTACAAGTGGGATTCGCTGTAGAAACATGAGCCGCGATTCCATCCCCAAAAAAACTTGAGTCTCTATTTTTTGTAAAATCGATGTACTGATCAACGATAGAAAAATCTCCAGGAGCAATTTCATCACGCAGACTACCAACAGCAGAAATCGACACAAGACTTGTTACCCCAAGACTCTTCAAAGAATAGATATTAGCCTTGAAATTGATTTCGCTTGGAAGGTATTTATGACCACTACCATGACGAGGCAAGAAGGCAATTTTTTTAGATTTATATTCACCGATAACAACTGGACTACTCGCTTTCCCAAAGGGAGTGTCCACCCATTTCTCTTCTTTGTTTTCAATTTCGTCCATGGAATAAAAACCTGAACCGCCAATTACGCCTAACATATTTAACCCCTAACTTAAGTTGTTGCTCCACCACAGGAACTACCCGCACCTGCTGTACAACCATAACAATGGTTTTCTGTTGCAAAATCTTTGAAATCAAACTCAGCCAAACTTCGAATATTCCAAATGTTTTTTTCTGCACCGGACTGTGGTATTTCTAGCATTTGATTGAAATCACAGTCATAGATTTTTCCGTCATAACCAATGGAAACCAAATCCCGGCACATTAAATTTTTGGCTGCCATAGGATTAAAATTATCCACCAGTACTTGCATATACTCTTCCAACTTACCTTGCTTCTCAAGGTCGTCTAAAAACCTTTTGATTGGCATATTAGTAATGGTAAAAAGCTCATTGAACTCCACATCAATTTCTTCTTTAAGTCGTTTTTTATATTCTTCCTGTAAAGAGGCTTGGCTCGGAGGCAAGAAAGCGCCTCCTGGATTATAGACTAAATCTAATTTTAAACCAGAGCCTTCTTTTCCGTAGCCTAAACCATTTAAAATTCTTAGGGCTTCAACGGATTTATTAAAAACTCCCCGCCCTCTTTGTGCGTCGACATTTTCTTTCGAATAACACGGCAGAGAAGCAACGATATGAAGCCTTTGGTCTCTAAAAAATAATGCCGTATCCTCTTGGCCCGGCTCAAACAAGATGGTCAAGTTACAACGAACAATTACTTCTTTGCCCAGCTTACGAAGAGACTTTACAAAATAACGAAAATTGGGATTCATCTCAGGAGCGCCGCCAGTAATATCAATCAACTTTATGGCAGGATTATTCTCCACCAATTCGATCAACCTTTCCACCGTATTCATCGACATATTCTCGGTTCGAGTGGGACTCGACTCCACATGACAATGATGGCAGGCCTGATTGCATAGTTTTCCTATGTTTACCTGCAAAGTACTCACTCGATTTCTTTTTAGATTCAAAGAGTTTTCACGCATGGTTTCAGAAAAGTTTTTAAAGCCTTTGATCTTTTCTTTCCCCATCTGTTCGCGAATCTGTTTTTTTGTGTTTTCTTTTTCCACAGCAAGGGCTCCCTTATAGAGATTAGTGCGATTAAGATGCCTCTCATTACAAAACATTGCATGAAAAAAAGCTAGAAGAATTCCAAAGATTTCCTCTAGCTTTTGTCTTTTGTTTAATTTTTAAAGAGATTAGGCAGCTTTGTTTATTTTTTGATCAATTTGATCCATAGCAAAGTATTCCACTAGATCATTCAGGTTCTCAGCAAGACTCTCCAAACTTTGTGCAGCCATCTTAGTCTCAGCAGCTCCCTCATCTGTGGTTCGAGCCAAACTTAAGACTTCCGTCAAATTATCGCGAATCACTTGAACCGACTTATTTACACGACTAATACTGTTACTCATTTCAGCAGTAACAGAACTTTGCTCTTCTACCGCACTTGCGATCGAAGAGGATGCCTCATCGATATTACTTACCAATGTAGCACTTTTATTTAAAGCTTCAGCCACTGCCGAAGTACTAGATTGAATAAATTCAATCTTTGAACGAATTTCTTCGGTCGCCGAATTGGTTTGACCCGCCAACTCTTTCACTTCACTGGCCACAACAGCAAAACCTTTACCTGCATCTCCCGCTCTTGCAGCCTCAATGGTAGCATTTAAAGCTAACAAATTCGTCTGCGAGGAAATGGAACTAATGATTTTAACAAACTCAGCGATCTCTTCAGAGCGTTTGATTAATTCATCTAACTTTTTCTGAGCTTCATTGGATTCAACAACAGCTTCATTGGCTAGCTTCGCCGCACTCACCGTACTACGGTTCACATCCTTAAAGCTCTCTTGAAGTTGATCAGAGCTAATGTTCACTTCATTGATCGCTGTCGCCACAGACTCTGCCGAATTATTTACCAAGGTAGTTTTCTCTACAGTAAGTTTAGAATTAGAGCCCATCTGACCAGCATACTCATTAAGGTTGCTTGAGGAGTCCCCTAAAATACCTGCACTTTTTTTAATGTTTTGCAATCGAGACTTAAGATCATCAAAAAAGGATTTTAAACCTTCCCCTACTTTCCCAATGGCATCTTCTCCACCCACCAGAACTTCTTTTGTTAAATCCCCAGACTTAGAGGCTTCAACCACTTGTAAAATTTGATCCACTTTAACTTGTAAGTCTTTAGCATTTTTTACTTGCTCAAGACCAAGTCTCTCTGCTTCTTCCTTGGCGATTTCCGCTTCTTTGGCAGACTTTTCCGCATTCACCAAAGCGGTTTGGGCTTCTTCAGCAGCAAGTTTTGCTTTATCTAGAGCTTCTTTTTCTCTCTGTTTTTGTTTTTTAACGTCATTCCAATCTACGCGACTGGTAAAAAACACTCCACGCAATGTCTCTAAAGTATGCTGTAAAGAACTAACCATCTGGCCAACTTCATCCTTAGATTTTGCTACAACCTCAGATTCTAAATTTCCCTTAGCCAATGAATCTATAGCCCTCGCTACAGAACGGATTGGCCCAGAAATTTGCCCTGAAATAAAAATACTCAATAAAACCACAGCAATGATTGAAAGCCCCATCACCAAACTATTGTCCCTAATCATTGAGCCGACCGAAGAAAGTGCTTCACTAGCATTGATCTCAGAAACCAATACCCATTTAAGACCGTTAAATTCAATGTTTGTATAAGCGCCGATCACTTCCTCACCGAGGTGATTATGGTACTCACTAACTCCAGTTTTATTTTCTAAAGACTCATTGATGGCCTTAGTGTCCACCTCAATACTCAACATCGGTGAATACTGTGCTTCCGCCACTTTTAAATCACTATTTTTGCTATCAATGCGCTTTAAATAGGTTTCTAGATCATTTTCAAAAAAACGATCTGTTGAACGCATTTTTTTATCAGAGCCAACCAAGTAGACCTGTCCCGTTTTACCGTAACCAGTTTTCTCCCACTCTCTGTCATTGGTCATGATCTCATTGAGCTGATCAATGTTTAACTGAAAGACCAAGGTGGCAAGGTTTTTGCCATCAACAAAAATTGGAGATGCGGCAAAAAGCGATGGATAATCATAAGAGGAAGGAAAGCGTTCTACCTCAGAAAAATAGACTTCTTTGGAATCCTCAGCAACTTGAGCTTTCTGCCAAACTTTATAAAGCCCAGTCTCTTCGAAGATGCTACCCTTTAAAACCTTAGCGAAATCGGCTTCTTTAAACACTGAATACAAAACTCTACTATCTTGGTTGCTAATGATATAGATATCATTATAGCCAAATTGCTTTTGGTAGTTACTAAAAAATCCATGATAGTATTCATGCTCATCCGAGTAACTACTACCATCGTTTGCATTTCGTAATTCACTACGTATTTGACTTTGGTTTTTCACTCGGTAATGATATTGCAAATAGTCCGAGAATGTATCATTGTTTTGGTAAAAACTTGCCCAATCCTTTTTTAAACCGTCATTCGCTTCTGAATAAGCCCTTGCAAAAACCTCATTCATGTAGCTTTCATTTTCTTTCTTCAAGTCTTCAAAATTTACATCTTTAAAGTTAAATTCCTTCATGGAAACGCTAAATGCTCTAGCTGCTTCTTGAGACACAGAACTATCAGAGATTACTCCCACTTGTTTTTTAACCGTGGTTAAAAAGGATTTTAGCTCCTGTTTTTTTGAATCTCTTAGTGCCGTAACTTTTTCTTCGGCTGCTTTTTCCAAGGCCGATTGTGAAATCATCACTGAAACAAAAAACAAAATGAACAAAGGCACCACACTGGCACTCAAGAAAGATAACATTAACTTGGCTTTTAAATTGAGCTTCATAGATTCCCCAAACCTCTTTCTATATTATATAAACACTTAATATAAATCGGTTTTTGAAGGTCTAATCTTTAGCCTATGTAGCGCCTTAACAAAACTTTTAAGATCGATATAAGCTATCAAAAAAAGGCGAAAGCTCTTCATCGACCAAGGTCTTAGACTCCAAAAGTCCCCAACTCACTCTCGTAAAATACTTAGCCACTAAATCCTGATAAACTCGGTCTGGCCTTTTTTTAGCCCAAGGATCTTTAAAATCACTTTGTAATTTTAATTTTTGATAATCTTCTCGACTTGGTACATGCAAATAAACAAAACGGCAGGAATAAGAGAGTCTTTCAAATATAGTCTCCAAATCTTCATCCTGAACGTACTGCAAAACGGAATTACAAACCCCAAGGTCAAAAGCCTTTTTGGGTGGAACAATTTGAGACAAATCTTTATGAGATAAATCTATGTTCCAATCCTTCACCCACTTTTGTTTCGAAAGCTGATTATAAGCATACTCAGAACTATCTAATGCCATTACCTTTGCTGGGCGAAAAAGTTTAAGCAGTTCGTACAAAAGCTTGCCTTTTCCAAAACCATAATCAGCAATTGAACTAACATTGGCTTCTACCAAACTTAGAATCTGAAACAAATAACGGGCATGACTTTTGGCGTTATAGTCTCCGTCAATCAATTCCGTTTTTGCGTAAATTTTATCGAAGTAATCTTTTTCCAAACTCATAGAATATAACGCCCTGTGAAAATCTAAGCTTTTTACAAAATACCTAAAGCTAGTCTAGCATTGATCATTAAGACTTATAAATTAAATTTTAGGAGGAAGCCTTGAAAGCATTCATTCTTTTAGCTGTAAGCACTTTTTTCGCCCTAGGCGCATCAGCACAATCTGACAATCAAATCTATCGAGCTTTTGGAAAGATTCATTTTGAACGAAGCAATATAAGCTGTGAAATACAAAACAATTTGCCATTTGAAGATGTTCTGGTTCGAAAAATTACATTTGATCTTCTTTGTGAAGACCCTTACGGCAGGCAATATAATGAATTCTACACAATACGCTGCGGAGAAAACTTTGAGAATTGTGAAATCCCAAACAATGATTTTGAAATTTACGAAGGACCTTCCTATGGGATTTGCCACCGAGTTGTAGCAGCAAGATGCCCTTTTAGCTATAACGCCATAGAAAAGAACAAACCATAAACATAAGTCTAAAACAAAAAAACCTCAGAATTCCTCTGAGGTTTTTTGTATTGCAATGTGAAACATTAACTACAACAAACTAGTTTCGTAAAGAAATGGAAAGGTAGAACTTTCCAACTGAACTTGCTTCATATCTTTAATCCATACCTTATTAGGAGCATCCCAGCGAAAACCAGCGTCTTTGGCTTTGCTTCTTTCGTCATAGCTTACGATGGCTTGCACACGAACGGTTGGTGATTTACTAAGTTCAATCACTTCATTCCAATCATACTTTGAAACCACTTCCATCATAGTCAAAACATCAAAAATGGCTCGGTGAGAAAAAGGATTTAAAAATTTATGCTCAGTCGCTAGATAAGTTAGCTTTCGAGTTTTTACATCATCTCTATAAGGAACATCATGAAGGGTATCAATCCAAGGAATGTCCATCTCAAGCTCATACCTTGCAAGAGCACGTTCAATAAAAATTTTGTCAAACTGAGGGCCATTGTGAGCAACGATATATTCACATCTCTCGGCTAGTTCTAACATTTCATTGATTGCAGTTAACTCAGAGATACCAAACTCACGAAGATGTTTTTGCTCAATTCCGGTCAACTCAATAATCTCTTCTTCAAGTTGGCGTGGGCCAATATTAATAAGACGATTCATCATGCTAACAGGTTTGTTTGCTCTGGTATCCCAAACCACCGCACCAAGTTCAATGATTTGATCTCTCTCATGGCTTAATCCAGTAGTTTCTAAATCCAAACCTAAAACATACATAAACTTCTCCTTAATACACCTGGCTACACTGAACTTTTTGACCAGACACCAATAAACTTATTTGATTCGACATCTCTTGTACCAGTTTTGTTCTTACAAAACTAGCGAAATAAAACTGCCCTTCAAACTCAAAGCTATCGTAGTCACTGATCTCTTTTCCGTTCTCAAAACAAACCTCAGCAGCCTCTGAAATCAAGCTTTCTGATTGCAAAACAAGCAATTTCTTTGGCACCTGACCAATGCTTAAAATTTTATTAACAACTTCTTGCCCTGGATAACATCCTTTGTCATCAGAAACAAAGTTAAGGTAAGCATCACTCTCTATAATGATGTGTTTTTGCATAATCTCTAAACCAGGTATTCCCAATAATTTACGAAGATTTTTAAACTCCTTAGAGTTCAAGGCTTTGTAATTTTGACCTGCAAATGGATCTTGTTTGGACAATATAAGGCTAAATTTTTTATTAGAAAACAAAGCATCATTATGCTCGATATTTTCATTAGAATTTGTAACGAAAACCTTTGTTTCAATTTTCTCTAAAAGCTTTAGTTCAATGTCTTCGGCAAAGATGGCATCTTCCAATATTTTCAAAGCCTCTTCTTTTTGATCTACTTCAAGAATCAGAAGGTACTGGTTCTGAGAAATTTTATCGACAAAAAAAATCATCTTAGGATTGGCCTTATAATCAAGAACACTTGCACCAAAATATTTTTTATCATTCGGAACTTTATTGCTAAGAATGCGATTTAACCAATCTTCCGTATCAGAACCCGATACTGTAATCCCAATGTAATCTGAAAAATCATAAGAATACACAACAATCTCCTTAACTATTTCTCATTAGGGATAAGCTCTATTTCTAGCCCCCCTAAATCCTCAACTTGAACCCCGGAAGATTCTTTGATTTGCACTGGCTCAGACCTTTGCATTTTTTCAATAGAAAGTCTATTCGGCGCTGGCATTTGGCTAAGAATTTTAGCAGGTTTTTGCGTTTCGTAGCCACCCTCATAACTTAGATGCTCAAATACTCCAAATGGCTCACTCGGCTTCAAAATGTTTGAGTATATAAAATATTTCTGTAAAAACTTTGGAAAGGAAACAATCATTTTACCAGAACTCCAGGCTGCACTAACATCTAACAAATACATTTTCAGTGCAGGATCAATTTCCTCTAAATTCACTAGAGCCATTTTTTCCAATACCCTCTTCCAGTCTTGGTAGGATAATACCTTCTCTCCCATTTGGTTTCTTTTTTCTAAAAGGTGCTCTATAAACACAGCCTCTAATTTTAGTCGTTTTTTCTCTTGAAGGTTTTGCGCCAAAACAAAACTTTTTTGTCGATACTGCTTGGCCGACAAGGCCTCCGTATTAGCAGTACTAAAACTTGCCGAATTGGCAATTTCGGTGTTTAGCTCATCCAGTCTTTTGTAGGTTTCATTCAGCATTTGCGCAAGGCTAAGGCCCGCCTTTAAAGAAAGATCCTTGTCAATCATTGCAAAAGTTTGGCTTTTAGTAAGCAAAACACAAAACAAAACCAGTGATTTAAAAAAACTAATTCTTCCCAAAATTCCGAACATTTTCATATACTATATATAAGCCAGAAAAAGCACTAACAGAAAACGCTTAGCTCTTAGGCCGAGATACATATTACAATTCGCTGTCAAATCTTTAGACGATAATCATCCTAGAGAATGACATTAAATATATATTTTTCATTTCCGCTGTAAGCTCTTAAAAAAACAGGAAACTAAATTCTAGACGCGTTATAGTTGCAAGAATGAGAGGGATTCAGATTAGGTTTAATGTATGTCGCATAGTTTTTTATGTTTTAGCGATTTGCTTTAGCTCCAGTTTATTTGCACAAACTCATTATTTTCAAAACTTAAATCATAATGACTATCAACTGCTTCCTGAAGACTTAAAGCGCATTCATCAGCGAACAAACTTTTCCATAAAACACTTAATCACTAAATATCCAAATCAAGTTATCAAAAAGTCTCTTTTCATTGGACACCCGGACGCACCAATCATTAACGCCGTCGGAGGGACTTTTACAAATGCTCTCTATATGCGAGAGTATGCTTTACGACTGGCTTTAAAAACTCAAACAAATTTAGCATACAATTCAAACAATCTAGCAAAAGCCATACAAGCAAAAGCTTTTGCTGTAAACCTTACGGAACCTAGTGGCTTTGGAAATAGCTTAACAGGAGTCATTAGTGCGCCTAGAAATTTAAATTTTGGGCTAATGGAAATGATCGCTGAACATTTATTTAGCATGGAAATCCTTTCCGAAATATCCGGACATAAAGTTCTAAATATTGGCCATAGCTTAGGTGGTTTCATTTTAGATTTTTCATCCATTGGTGTGAGAACCGACAAAGCTGGCAAGCTCTATCTGGATCATTCGTATGGTCAAGAGGTGTCTAAAAAAATTCGTGGTAATATCTTGCTTGGAACTCCATTCGCTTTAGCCAGTCATGACTTCGACGCTCATTTAATTCCTCTATTAACTGTAATTGGACCCAAAATCATTGATAGATCACCTGTGTTTCAAAAACTATATCGTTGGTTACACCAACATAACTATTTGTCACCAGAACAGTTGCATATGCCCTTAAGTCAGCTACAAAAAACTAGTTCATTTTTCTTACCTGGGCGATTAGAAAATTTCAGTCTCATTCCCCTTGTTGACCTAAGACTCCTTAGGGCGAGTGATATTCACGAATTAGCAAACCACACTTTGTCCAAATCTTATCCAACAAAAATATTGAGAGAGTTCGACCGCATGCTCTCCGATGGTGATTTGATGATCGACTTTGAAAACAAAAGAGAAATTAGCCTCAAAAATTTGTATAAAACGGCAGATGCAAGTGCAAGGGTAGCTAGTTTTATCAATACCAATAGAAAAGACCCTGTCTCTCGTCCCAAAGACCTTTATATGCACGTAACCTTTTTCCGTGCCTTAGGGGTACAAGTTAGTAGTATGATCCAAGAAGGTGGTCATATGAACTCTCCCCTCGGCCTATACATTATAGATAGTGTTGAAGCCGCAGCCTTAATGTTTCGAGATACAGAAAGCGCCTTGAACAATCAAGACGCTTCAAATGCATTATATTCTTGCAGTAAAAGTGCAAAATAGTCTACGCGGACTTTCTAGCTTCCTCTACTAATTTATCTAAGAAGGTCGCCATCTCTGACAGCTCACTAGCAGCAGCAAGCGTCTCTTCGGCACCAGCGGCACTTTGAGCAGCAGCTTCATTTACTCCAGCAATAACAGTGGCAACACCCTCTACTGCAACTCTAGACTCTTCGATGATTCGAGATACTTCATTGGCAGTAGCACTTTGCTCCTCCACAGAACTTGCAGTTCGAATTGAAATTTCACTCACCTGATCGATAGCTTGGTTCACACCAGCAATGGACTCAACCGCTAAATCACTATTACTTTGAACATTATTAATTTTAGAAATAATGTCTTCCGTAGCCTCTGCCGTTTGCTTGGCAAGCTCTTTCACTTCGTTTGCTACCACAGCAAAACCTTTACCAGCTTCACCAGCTCTGGCTGCCTCGATCGTGGCGTTTAAAGCCAAAAGATTGGTTTGTTGTGCAATTGATGAAATTACCTTGATCACCTGGCCAATTTCTTGGGAAGCATTACCAAGTTCATTCATAATTTTTGAAGCTTCTCCAGCCTTGTTTCTTGCCTCTGAAGACATTTCTGAAGACTGATTCGATGCTACTGAAACCTCTTTAATAGATGCACTCATTTCTTCCGTGTTCACAGCTACAGATGATACTTTTTCCGTTACCAATCTAGTATTTTGTGAAGCCTCTTGAGAATCGGCAGAAGTTTTTCTAGCTCCTTCAGCCATATTCGTAGAAGTGGCCGTCAACTCCTCAGCAGCTGCCGCTAGTTTTTGAGTTGCCTCACCAAAACTATCAACAAGACGATTGTAAGCTTGTCTTTCTTCTGTTAGATCAGTGGCAAATTTAATTACCTTTACAACATCTCCATTTAAATCAAACAAAGGATTGTAAGACGCTTGAATCCAAACTTCTTTACCACCCTTACCTAAACGGCGATATTTACCAGCATCAAAAGTTCCGCCTCTTAATTTTTCCCAAAACTGAGTGTACTCTGCACTTTCCGCATAAGACTTCTCAGCAAACATACTATGGTGTTTGCCTTGGATTTCTTCTAATGTATATCCAAGAGTATCTAAGAAATTTTTATTGGCAGTAAGAATTTTTCCACTTGGATCAAACTCAATCACAGCCTGAGCTTTATCAATGGCTTCCATTTTTGATTCAAAATCATTGGTTTTAGTTTTTGATTCAGTGATATCAGAAGCGAATTTAACAACCTTATAAACCCTACCTTTAGGGTCCAAAATTGGATTGTAAGAAGCCTGAATCCAGATCTCTTTACCACCCTTACCTAATCTTTTGTATTCACCGGCATCAAACTGACCGCTTCTAAGTTTATCCCATAAGGCTTTATACTCAGGAGTATCTGCAATCCCTGGCTCGCCAAACATACTATGGTGTTTGCCTTGGATCTCACCTAAGCTGTAACCCATAGTTGATAGAAAGTTTTGATTGGCAGTTAAGATCGTGCCATCAGGTTGAAACTCGATCACTGCTTGGGATTTATCAATCGCTGAAAGTTTTCCCTCGTAGTCAGCAGCCTTTTTCTTTTCCTCGGTAATGTCTGTAGCAAATTTAACTACACTTACAACTTTACCGTTTTTAAAGACTGGATTGTAAGAAGCCTGAATCCAAATTTCTTCACCTGATTTGGTATAACGGCAATATTGATTCGAATCAAAGTTCCCTTCTCTTAAATTTGCCCAAAAAGCTTCATACTCCGCAGAGGCAGCATAAGTATCATCTACAAACAATCTATGATGCTTCCCTTGTATTTCTGAAAGTTCATAACCAACTGCATTTAAGAAGTTTTGGTTAGCATGTAAAATATTTCCCTGAGGATCAAATTCAATCACGGCTTGTGATTTATCCATCGCCTCCACTCTTGCTTTATAATCAATTTGGTTACTAACAGAGTTTTGATTTAAGTCTTCCGCTGCATTAGACTTCCACATTTTAATCCCCTTATAAATCGAAAAAGTTTTGATATAACTATAAAATAGACATCTTAAGTCTTTAATTTACATATGGGTTTCGTGAAAAATAGGGAGAAACTTAATGCCTTGGCAAAAAGCTAACAAGTCTATCTCAAATTAAAACGACTTAAGCGATAAAACTAGACCAAAAAAAATAGGAGCTTATTCACGTTCAACGCCAATTACACCTTTGATTCTTTGTACATTCTGAATCACCATGGCCAATTGGCTAGTATCACGAACTTGAATATCGAAATGGAAGACCGCCTTGTGGTCTTTGGTAGTACGAATTCTGGCATTAATAATATTTGCATCAGCAGAACTAAATGCATCAGAAATCTTTCTTAAAAGCCCTGGTTCATCCTGACTTAAGATACGGACTTTTACATTATTGGTTTGGTTATGATTATCAGACCAATCAACATCGATTTGTCGAGAAGCATCAATTTCATAAGCCTTCGAACAAGTTGAGGTATGAATGGTTACACCACGCCCTCTTGAAATGAATCCTACGAT
Source organism: Bdellovibrionaceae bacterium UBA6502 (assembly GCA_002436415.1). Classification (GTDB taxonomy): domain Bacteria; phylum Bdellovibrionota; class Bdellovibrionia; order Bdellovibrionales; family UBA840; genus UBA6502. The sequence goes on from DJMA01000028.1 coordinate 188,985, forward strand.
GGAATCACCTGGGATGGGATTACAACACTTGGCAAAGCGAACCATAATGTCACTCATGCCATCAACACTAATGAGTGAACCTTTCTTTTTAGACTTCTTTTGTGCCGACTTAAATACTTTGTCTAAGAAGCTTTGGTTGTCTTCTTCTTTTGTTTCTGGATTGTTTTCCTGTGGGAGTAGATCAGGATTTAGTCCCTTCACAATATCTTCTACAGAAACTTTTCCATAGCCAACAGCAATGTATATTTCATCCTCACTTTTATAGCCATTCTTCCTTAGATATTCTTCTAAGTGAGCGGCTTCAAAAAGTCTTCGAACGGAAATTCCAAGTCTACGGAGCTCTTTTTCAAATAAGTCTTTTCCAAGAACTAAACTACGCTTACGTTCTTCTGATTTAACATAAGCACGTATTTTTGATTTTGCTCGAGCTGTAACAACGATATTTAACCAGTCCTTACTAGGGCTTTGGTTACTAGAAGTCATTACACTCACAGTGTCTCCTGAACGAAGACGATATTTTAGGGGTACAATTTTACCATTTACTTTTGCGCCAACGCATTTAGAGCCGACATCCGTATGAATCGCGTAAGCAAAATCTAGTGGACTCGCCCCTTCCGGCAATTCTTTAACGTCACCTTTTGGCGTGAATACATAGATTTCTGTTTCAAACAAATCGGTTTTAACATTTTCCAGGTACTCATCAGAGTCTTCCCCTTGAACTCCTGAGTTCTCTAAGAAGTCTCTTAACCAGCGAAACTTTTTCTCTGTATCCGCTGCAATTTGCCCTTTTTCTTTGTATTTCCAATGAGCCGCGATACCTCGCTCAGCAATCAAGTGCATTTCTTCTGTACGAATTTGCACTTCGATTCTTTGTGCATTTGGACCAATCACTGTGGTATGCAAACTCTGATAGTTATTACTCTTTGCCAAGGCAATATAATCTTTAAATCGTCCTGGAACAGGCTTCCATTTGGCATGGATACAACCAAGGGCGGAGTAACACTCACCCACCGTATTGGTAATAATACGAAAAGCCATTAGGTCATAAATTTGTTCAAACTCTAAACCCCTTTGCTCCATCTTCTTATAAATAGAGTACAAATGCTTAGAGCGGCCTTGAATTTCGGGATTGAGTTGAACCTCTTTTAACTGCTCTTCTAAATCACCAATAACTTGGGATACATACTCTTCCCGTTCTTTTTTCTTCTGATTTACTTTTTGAACTAAATCATAGTAAATCTCAGGGCGCATATATCTAAAAGATAAATCTTCTAGTTCAACCTTTAAAGAGCTGATACCGAGTCGATTCGCTAAGGGAGCATAAATGTCTAATGTCTCTCTAGCAATACGCTCTTGCTTTTCGTAAGGCATATGATTGAGCGTTCTCATATTATGAAGGCGATCCGCAAGCTTTACCAATATCACTCGAATGTCGCGACCCATGGCAACGATCATCTTACGAATATTCTCCCCTTGCTTATGATGGGTATTACGAAACTTCATTTGAGAAATTTTCGTCACACCATCTACAAGATCCATTACCTCTTCACCGAACTCACGTTTTACGTCTTCTAAGGTAATGTCCGTATCTTCTACCGTATCGTGAAGTAAACCAGTAATAATCGTTGCTTGATCTAATCCTAGATCAGCAATGATTCCAGCCACTCCTAATGGATGAGTTATATATGGGTCCCCACTTCTACGAAATTGACCTTCGTGGGCTTTTTCAGAAAATTGATAAGCTTTTTTAAGAGTATCCGCATCAATATTTGGAGAAAGCTCTTTGGCTCTCTCCACAAGTTGATCGATACTCTCTAGATGAATCGCGCTGATGTGTTCAACGCTGCGCTTACCAGCCATCACAGTCCTTATAGTAAACTATTTTCTTACAGACCTATCGGCATAAATTGATAAAAATTAACGGTTTAGATCCGCTTGGATTTGATCTTCTGGTTCGCCAAGCTCTAAATCTGGCTCGAAAAACACAGTTCCTTTGGCAACTTCACGTAAAGAAGTAACAACTTCTTTGTTGCCAGAGCCTTTAACAGTTGGTTCTGCACCACGAATGATTTGCTTCGCGCGCTTTGCCACTAACATTACTAAAGAAAAACGATTGTATGTTTTATCCAAACAATCTTCAACGGTTACACGAGCCATAGGTCCTCCTGAGCGGCGTAGATTATCGTTATTTTAATAGATTATCAATAATTTTGTCGAATTCCGCATAAGCTTGGTCAAAATTATCATTGGTGATCTGGTGGTCAAAATCTGGAGCTCGAAGCATTTCGTCCACAGCATTGGCCAATCTAAGCTCTAGATCATCGGTTTTACCCTTTCGCGCAGAAAGCCTGTGACGCAATGTCTCAATTGATGGCGGTAAAATAAAGACGCTGACTGCTTCGGGATACTCTTTTTTTAGGTTTTCAGCGCCCTTTACGTCAACATCCATCACAACCCAACGATTATCAGCCCAATGCTTCTCAAGCTGTGCTCTTCCAGTGCCATATAAATTGCCGTGCACTTCTGCCCATTCTGCAAAAAAGTTGTCCGCCATTTTTGAGCGAAAATCTTCTTCCGTTAAAAAGTAGTATGGGTTTCCATCAAGCTCACCCTCACGCATATTTCTTGTGGTATAACTAATGGAATGAACAAAGCGATCCGGTCGCTCCTGAATAAGGCGATTGATAAAGGTATTTTTTCCTGCCCCACTTGGAGCTGCAATGATTAACAGTTGTGCTTTCATCTTACTCTACATTCTGAACTATTTCGCGGATTCTTTCAATCATCCCTTTTGATTCTACAATATGTTTTGTAATGGAAGAATGCTGGGATTTAGAGCCAATGGTGTTTACTTCTCGAAGTAGCTCTTGGGAATAGAAATCAAGTCGCTTACCTACGACCTCTTCTTTGGCCTTTAAAAGCCTTTTGAACTCTTTGAAATGCTCTTTTAGCCTCAAAAGCTCTTCGGTGATATCGGCTTTATCAATCTGAATCACTACCTCTTGCGCGATCCTTGCCTCATCTACCTCTGCTTTTAAGCCAAATTTTTCTAGACGAGAGTGTAGGCGTTTTTCTAGGTCTGCATTTGCTTCTTCTCGATAAACAGCAATTTGCTTTACTTCATTTTCCAAAGCGCCAATGATCGAATTTAAATCATCTGCGATTGCTTTACCCTCACGAAGCCTTTCTTTATCACAAGCAGCCAAAAGCTTTTCGAGACTACTAAAAAGAAATTCTTTTTCTGATTTACTAAGCTTTAGGTTCTCTTCCACGTTAAAAATTCCAGGAACCTTTGCCAATGTGGGCATTTCTAATTCCTCGGAAATTTTCAAGCTTTTAGCCAAAGCCTTATAAGTTTTAGCATAGTTTTTTGCCAAATTTTCATCCGCAACCACATTTGCTGAAGCAGATTTACTAAGCTTTTTACGGTGAACATATAAATCCACAGAACCACGTTTCAGTCTTTCTTGGATGCTTTTTTTAATCTCTGATTCTACGGGATAAAGATCCGGCGGAAGATGTGGTTTAAATTCAAAAAAGCGTGAGTTTACACAACGCACGCGAAGACTCAATTTTAGAGTTTCTATTTCTGCTTCAAGAGCAGCAAAGCCAGTCATCGATTTCATGAATGGAGTATAGGGACTTGCCCTGACAAACGCAAGCCTAAGCTGCTCTAAGTGCCCCAAACTAAAGCGAATCCCAACTTTTAAAACTCAAACTAAAGCCAATAAATAGCCTCTATTAGAACCAGGAACCAAGATTTTACTGGCAACGATAAACTGCCCCACTTAATTGCGGATAAGCAGCTACAAAATTAAGAAATCACTAGATTATCTAAAAGACTTCGAACTGCCCCTTCATTTATCGTGCTTTTAGACAGTAATCTTGCAGACTTAATTTAATATCATCCGCAATTAAGTGGGCCAGCTGTTAGTAAACCCAAAACACACTTACAAACTCCAAAGCTCAATAAAAAAACCTTGTTCCCTCACTTTAAATTACATAAAATTTTCATATCTTTTACGTCACAGACTTTGATTTCTCGGCCACCAGGGTATTTTTTTTAGCAGGCTGCCGAATCCTGCAGCTTTTATTGTGAAAGAAGTAAAATCTTGATAAATAAACGAGCAACAAGAAGAGGTAAAAATGAAACCTTGGTGGACAAACTTAAAAGAAAGCCTTCTCACGATCAAAACTGAAATTGAGGAGCCTAAAAACCCACAAAACAGAAATACTCAAATTAGAAACAAGGAAGATATTCTTAACGAATTTAACGCCTCACGAAGCTTTGGCGCCTACGGGCCTGGCCAACACAATAACTACACCAACTCTCGCTCTAGAAAGCATCAGTAAAAGTTAAACTCTCAACAAATTTTTCAAGCTCTAGAGGTGCCTCGGCGATTTCTAGGGCTTGCTCTTTTTTAAACCAGGTTCTTTGTCTTTTTGCTAGCTGCATGCTTTTGGTAACAATCTTATCAAGAATTTCCTCCTGGCTGATTTCACCATTAATCAATTCAAGACTTTCCTTATAACCAACACTTTCTAAAGCGCGCCAATCCCCTTTTCCTTGCTGCAACAATCCTTTTACTTCTGCTAGTAAACCCGACTCTAACATTTTTTGAGTCCTAAGAATTAAACGTTTTCTAAGCTCTACACGATCTGGGTTTAAAAACACTTTGCTTAAAGGATATGGAAATATTGAATCTCTTTTTGCAAAGGCTATACCTGGCTTTTTTCCCAGGGCCTTCAACTCAAGAGCTCTAGCTAGGCGGTAATGGTCATTCACTGAAATTTTCGCCGCATATTCTGCATCGAAGGCTTCAAGCTCTGCATATGATTGTTTTGGTTCAGCTTCAACACGCTTACGAATGATATCTTTATTTTCAGCATCTAGCTCTTCCATTTCCACCAAGCCAAGTTCTAATGCGCGAAAATAAAAACCGGTCCCTCCTGCAATGATTGCGTAATCTACAGAACGAGAAGCCATATCCTCTAACAGCTTCATGGCATCTTTTTGAAATTTTGCAGCTGTATACATCTCCGGATATTTTACGTGAGAGACCAAATGATGAGGAATCAAATTTAGCTCTTCAGGGCTTGGTTTTGCAGAACCAATATCTAATTCTTCATAAACACTAACTGAATCACAATTTATAATTTCACCACCTAGATGCTTCGCCAAGCTAATGGCAAAGTCACTTTTCCCTGAGGCAGTTGGACCGTATAAAAAAATAACTTTCATTAAAGGATTCGTCCAAAATCTTTATCAATTTTAGTAAACGGATACTCCACAAACACAGGTCTACCATGAGGACAAAAACTGGATAATGGATACTCATCCATTTGCTCTAATAAAGCTTTCATTTGATCAAAGCTCAAGGCTTGGCCCGCACGTACCGAAGAATGACAAGCCATAGTGGCAGCAATGTCTTTCAGTTTTCGTTCTACGGCGGTTCCACCTCCGTTTTTAATCACTTCTTTACTGAGATCAAAAAGAGCGAGGCTTATTGCCTTTTCTTTCATTAATATTGGCGCAGAGCTTACTCCAATAAGATCAGGTCCTAATCTCTCAACAGTTATGCTTAACTTTAATAAATCTTCAGCAACAGACTCAACCGCATCCGCTTCTTCCTCTTCCATCTTGATTTCAAGAGGAAGCAAATAGTTTTGTACATCGATATGACCACCAGCCCAGGCATTTACAATTCTCTCAAAAGAAATGCGTTCATGAGCAGCATGTTGATCCACTAAAATTAATGACTGTCTTGATTGGGCGACGATATAACAATTATCAGCCTGTCCTAAAACCTGAAGCTTCGACCAGTAATGTTTGTTATCAAAAAAAGCATCACTCTCTTTTTTCTCAACAGAGTCAAAGCCAACTAAGTCATGGCCAGCAACTTCTACTCTTGGGCTGATTGGACTTGAAGACTTTGTATTATCAAGCTCTTTTGCAAAATGAGAAACTTGCTCGTCTTGCACATTAAGCTCTTTAGAATCTAGTTCAGTTGCTGACCTTACGCTGCTATGACTAGCCTTATCCACCAAGGCACCACTCTCAACTGATTCGGATGTCTTGTTTTTAGGACTGGCGTATTTGGCCAAAATATCTAAAGTGCTATCCGAATTTTCCTTCTTATCTGCTGAATAAGAAACTTCCTTTTTTTGAAAGCTAGTTCTCTCAAAGGCAAGTCCCCCAAAGCTCTCGTTTACCTCTTCTTTTGCCTGTGGCTTAAGAGCAACCTGCTTTTTCGGCGAAGTATCCTGCAACATATCCGCTAACCAAGGGGCCTTTGCTACGCCTTTTAATATACACTCTCTAACAACTCGAAAAGCCGCTCTTGGATCTCTAAACTTCACTTGGCTTTTGGTTGGATGAACATTAACGTCTACCTCTTGAGGATCGCAATGAATCCAAACAGCACATATTGGATATTCTCCATGCATTAGGGTATTTTCGAAGCCGGCAATGACAGCGGCTTGTAAGCTACGATCTTGAATCCATCGGTCTTGCACAAAGAACCACATATTTTGTGAATTTCTGGCCACTTCATTAGGAGCGCAATAGACTACTTTACAGCTCATTAAACCTAATTCAATTTCAGTCTCATACATTTTTTTACGCTCTAGTACTTGTGAGCACCTAGCACTTAAATTTTCACTTTTTGGATAGTAAGAAAGTTGCTTTCCCCCGCTCTTTAGGCGAATGGAAACATGAGGGAAGCTCAATGAAAAAGCCTTTAACATTTTTTTGATGGCAGTGGTTTCCGCAGTGTCTGACTTGAGAAACTTTAACCTTGCCGGAACATTAGCAAAGAGCTCTTCCACCAAAATACTGGTCCCCTGATCAAGGTTTGTCTCATAGGAGTCTGTTTTTTTACCAAACTCACTATGCACAGCATAAGCTTTGTTCGCACCTTTTGCCTTTGAGCTAAGAGTTAGCTGCGACACTGAAGCTATAGATGCTAATGCCTCGCCACGAAAGCCAAAGGTATTTAATGCCCAAAGGTCACTTGCCTTATGAATTTTACTTGTTGCATGACGATCTAGTGCTAAAACCAAATCTTCTTTCTCGATTCCGTGGCCGTTGTCTTTGATTAAAACCTTGCGTCCACCACTATCAATATCAATTTCAATCTCGGTGGCACCGGCATCAACACTATTTTCGATTAACTCTTTGATCATATTCGCTGGTCGCTCTAAAACTTCCCCGGCAGCAATCTGATCCACTACATCATGTGACAATTTTTGGATTTTCATGAAGCAAATATAGTCCAATTCCGATTTTCAGTCACTTAAACGGATCTTTTTTTCAGAGCGCGTCAGCTGCCGCCAAAATAAGTATTTTCAGTAACTTAGACCGGCCAATCCTAGGCTCAAATCTAATACAAAGGCTTTCGCTATAAAAGCCGCTGAAATTTTCTATTGGGCCTAGATTATGCACCTCTATTTACTGGATAGAAAAATCGAAACAAGAAAACTTTGTTAATTTAGCTCTGCCATTAGCAAAGAAAAGTAAAAAGGAGTCTGTTAGTGAAACTCAACTTTAAAAACTTAGGAATTGGCCTAATTACAGCGAGTCTACTAATTTCATGCACTGGTGAAAAGAAAAAAGCCGAAATCACAGCTGGTAGCTATTTACCACTTAGCTCTCAAGAGTTAAGACATAATAATCTAAACCTCGACTCAAAAGTCGTCTACTACACAGACAATGAAAACCCATTCCGAGTTTACCGAGCAAACAAAAACACGGATGGCAGTGCTGAAATCCAAACCGGTAGTTTTAGTTTAGAAATTTCCCAAGACAAAAAAACCATCAAATTTTCTGAAATGAGCCTAAAAGCTGGAAAACAGAATTCAAATCATAAAATTGATGAGTTTACTGCAAACGACCTGGGAATGTTGGAGTATCAAAATCCTCAAGCGCAAACCAAAGAATATCGTCTAGAAAGCAGTCTTTATAAATTAAAAAGTGCAGCAGTAGCGGATCTATCAGGGCTTGATTCTGCTAGCTTGAAAACTCAATCCATGGCTTTCTTAAGTGGACAGGAAAACGAGCAGCTAAACCAGTTAACAAATTCACAAGCCAGTTTAAAAATTGCTGAAAACATCTTAGAAAACTCGGAAGAGCAAAGCATAAGAATGAGCCTGTTAGAAGGTGGATTAATACAAATTAGCATTCAGAACAAAAAAGGCAACGCCATTGCCTCTGAACCAGTAGTTTACTACTACCAAAAAGTATCTCCTGAGCACTTACAAAAAGTAAATTCTGAGTTTTTGAAAGACTTGAATCGCATGGCAAAAGCTGAAAGCAAACTAGAAACAGAAGAGAACAAAAACAATTAAAACATATTATTTTAATATTAATAACAAGGAGAAGAAATGAGATTAAAATCAATTTTTAACACAGCATTAGCAAGCAGCATCGCCCTTGGCATGATCGCTTGTAATCAACAAGAAAGAGTGAATGAACTAGCACATGGTACTTACATGGAAATGTCTGAAACTCAATTATTAGAAAACAGACTTCCTGTAGAAAAATCTGAGAATCAGCAAACAGGTGATTTCTTACAAGACCAAAACACGGCTTCTTCAGACACTCTACGATCTTTGATCGTTAGTAAGGATAAAAAAACCATTAAATATGTAGCGGTTGAGAGTATTTTTAATATTGATTCTCAGAACTCTGACGTTGTTTCTGAGTCTAGCTATGAGTTAAATGCAGTTGCTAACCAAGAAGGAAGCTATAGCACAGGCGTGATTGACTTTAATACAACTTATGCTCTAGGAAATGTAGAAGCCTACCTTGCCAGTAAAGTAAAAAAAGCTACTGATGATAAAGAAGACGAGAAAAAAGCGGAAGCTAAAAAGGAAGAAAAAGAAGAAGCCAAAAGCTTAAAGGTGGCGGTTAAAGACATTTCTCCTGAGAACCGTTTTCGCAGCAATCTAAGTATTCGTGCCATTGCACCACAAATCATCGCAGTTCTTCAAGAAAACACGCATGGTAAAGCAGATGGAAGCACTCTTACCTCTAAAACTACTCGTTACTACAAATACGTTGTAAATACTCAGGCTGAAGAAATCAACAAAGCATTCAACGCTAAGTTAGTTGCAAAACAAAAATTAGCAGTAGCAACAAGAGCAAAAATCCAAGCACTTAAAGATGCAGAAGAAGCGGCTAAAACAGAAGAGCAGCTTGAAGCCGCAGAAGAAGAAGTAGGTGCAGAAGAAATTTCCCAAGAAATCGAAGCTAGTGCTGTAGAAGCTGAGCAAGCTCAAGTAAGTCTTGAAGTGGCAACTGAGGAAGTTGAAAAAGCAAAAGCCGAAGTTGAAAAAGCAGATGAAAACTTAGAAACAACTAAAAAAGTAACAGCTGATAAAGTTAATATTCCACCAGTAGATGCGAGTCTTGAAGGCTTAAAATACTAATTTTTTTCTAAAGCTATAAAACTAAAAAAGCCCAAGTTTAATCTTGGGCTTTTTTTGTTTCTAATCTTAAGAGAAAAATTGAAAAGACAATGAGTAAACTTCCAAAGAAGAGTCCATAGCTTATACTCTCTGCAAAAAACAACAAGCCCCAGCTTGCACTAAAAACCAAACGTATCATTGTGGTTACTGCCGCAGTCAGAGCTGTGGTGTACTTATAAGAAAAGGTCAAAAAGAACTGCCCCGCTACACCACCTAAGGAAGTCAAAAGAAAGGCTAAGGCCGTGCTTGTACTAATCTCAAAGTCAAAAGAGACAAAGGGTAGTAAACCAATGCTACCAGTTAACATCACATAAAAAATAATGGTCTCTGAGGAATCATACTGCCTAGCCTTTCTCAAAGACATCAAACTGATAGAGGCGATAAATCCGCATATAAGCCCATACAAATCCCCTTGCACCAAACCAGTAAATTCAAAGTCCAACACCAGCAAGACCCCAACGAAACTAATCAAAACAGCCAACCAATGATATTTCCCCGTCGCTTCTTTAAGGAAAAAAGGAGCGAAGATCGCGATAAAAATGGGATAGGTCATATTTAAAAGGTTCGCTTTTACGAGAGTACTATGTTCAATGGCCAAATAGAAAAAACCTACGGCAACAAAATTGGTCAAAGAACGAAGAGCAAGCCATTTATAATTTTGCGGTTTTGGAAATAGGTTCTTTTTCTTTAGACTTAAAAAAAGAAGCACCACAAAACCTGAAAAAAAACGCCCCCAAGTGATCGTCATGGTGGGAACGTTTTCTGCAACCAAATACTTTACTCCTGCCGTAAACGCACTTGCAATTAGGCCGGTAAGGAGAAGAGAGTAAAAGGCTTTTTTTTGATTAGTGATGTTTAATCCCTAAACTAAGGCTTTTGTTAGAGTTTTGGTCTTCCAACCAAATCAACTCACGAAATCCTTGGGATTGAGGAGACAAGAAATTGCTATCAAAGGCGCATTCCATGGTAAAACTTGGTCCAAAAAAGTTATCTTCTCTGCTCTCCTGAAAAGCCATAAAGTCTAAAGAGATGATTGTGAAAAACACATTGATCTTTTCAACTGATTTTTCACTTGGTTTTTTTAATCCAAACTCCACACGACCTACAAAAGAGTTTTCTTTATCATTCTCAAAGTCTAAGTCCCTTAAGCTTTGATCAGCTTGAGTCTCATCTACACTGAAGAGATAGTTAGATTCCAGACCCGCTTGGTTTAAAATTTTAGGAAGATATTCTTTTACAAGTATTTCAGCGCATTGCTTACGGAGTTCAAAAAAGTTCCCCGAATCAATCTTTATCTTCGCTTCCAAAAGCCTTGGGTCTTTGATTTCCCATAAAGCACTTGCGCTTGCATTTAGGCTAAAAAACAAGGCCAAAATTAATCCCAACTTATTCATAATATACACTCCAATATCCACCGGCATTTGTAGCATAAATCCTCAAAAAACTCTAGGCATGCAAAGCTTCCATGTAATACAAACAGGGTTTTAAAGACAAAATAAACACTTCCTATAGCCATGAAACTGAAAGCCTTTTCCCTATAAACCCAGGAAGAAATAGCTGTAATTTAAGTCTTCTAGCCTACCTATTCTCAAAGAAAGTAAAAACAGGTAAAATCATTTTCTAGCAAGCTCCCCTAAGGCCAATTCCAGCTCTGGATTTTATTAAAATACGATTTAAGGCGCGGCAAAATAATGGATCACTTTATTGTAGATAGGATTTAAAAAGGCTTCTAAAAAAATTGCCTCATCAAATCCCACTGAGTTTAAACTTTCCTCACAAGCAATTCAAAAATGAATTTTAAGAATTTCACTGAAAATCAAGCGCAGCCAAAAGAACCAAAGCGATTTAAAAAATGAGTTTTCCCCTAACAAGAAACAGATCTCTTAAAAACCACTTCCAGGGGAAGGCAAAGTACTCATCATCATTGTCAAAATTAGAGAGCCTTTCCTAAGGACTTAATATCTAAGAAGAACCTGTCATGAGTTTGGACGTTCTGAGCCCTTGGTAATTTTAGGAATCCAAGCTTTTGCAGTAAATTTTGCGAGGCTTGGTTTTGCGAGTTTACAGAGGCTGCAAAATGATTAAATTTATAATTCTCATTAATGTAGCTTAGTAATTGAGAAACTGCTTGTTTTGCCAAACCCTGTCTTCGATATTCTCTACTAATGCTATAGCCAACCACCATTAAATCTTTCATTCTGTGGGAGCGAAGAAAATCCCTTTCATCTCTTGAAAACCAGGTAGGAAGATTATTGGCAATGCTCACCAATCCGATCAACTTATTCTCTGAAATGATTACCTTTAAAAAATCATATTGATTTGAATACAGGAACTGTTTATTTCTTGCTCGCTCTAAATACTTATAGAGCGCATCTTCAGCACGATGTGCCCCAAGAAAAAATTGACCCACATCAGGATCTTTGAATAAATTTAAAAGACCTTGCTCATGGTGATCTGCTAGATCTTCAAAATGCCAAACTAAGCCAGCGCTGGTCACACAGGTTTTCATCGTTTGCGCATTCAGCAAACTAAGATTAAATAAAAACAAAAATAGCCAAATAAGATATCGCAACAAAATCACCTAATCCGTTGAGTCTGAAATATACTATAAAAAGCCAATTAGAAGCTTATTTTTTAAGCTTAACCTTAGTCCTCTAAAAATCTTCTATGATTGGAAAGTAATTTAACTTAGATGTTTTGCCTATTTAACGATCTGCATTAGCTTTGATTGCAAAATAAAGCCTTTCTACGCCCAAAATCGACACCATAGGCATTTTTTTCATAGATTCTTGCCTTGTTTCCGGGTTTAATCGCAATGCTCTTGGCATTTAATTTGTATTTCAATTGCCTAGCGAGGTAGAAAATGACGAAGAAAAATACGAACTATTTATTGATTGGTTTGGTCGTTTACGGACTAAGCTTTCTTCTAGCATGTTCAAACCCAAGCACAGCAGACACTAAAAAGCTTAGCTTAAAACAAGAGAACTGTGCAAGCCCTGCCCTTAACCAGGCCGGTAAGCTTTCACTTCCTGACTCTGATGTATCCTGTTCTACAGAAGAGCATTAATTACAGCTCTCCTCTGAGAGCCTAATTTCCCCGAAGAAGATTAAATGTATCCGAGTCCCTTCTAGGCCTTAACATTATCCTTGGCTTTATTGAGTTCTGATTTTTAGGTCGCCAATTGTTAAGATTAGAAGCTCTCTTTTTTATGAACATTGTTTAAGCCTCTACAGGCCATAAAAAGCTACTAAAATTATCTTTCTCATTAGCACTCAAAAGAATTTTAATCGCTGTAATCTTGTCGCCATTTATCTACGTCTAAATATTTGTTCCTGACTAGCAATAATTGTCAAAGCTTGGCACCGAGAAGCTCTCTGGGCTTTAAAGGCAGTTTCAACTGGCATCTTGCTTGCTTTATATAAGAGTATCCCCCCTGTCGACTATGAGGTGGAGGCTATTCCCCCCTGGCAACCGGCGCTACCAATCTTATTTGGGCCTCTTAGTCTGACTTTTACTTTACCCAATCCGGTAACAAACTAAGCTATCAACAATAAAGACTTCACCGCTAAGCAACTAATTATAAATTCCAACTGAGCGATAAAAGATTCAACATACAAGGCCACAAAAAAAACTTTTTAAAAGAGACAGAAAGCCTTGCATAGCCCCTTTTCACTACGGATAAATAAAGGCAGCTAGATAGCATTACTCATTGGTCAATTTTGTATGTTGCTTCAAAAACTCTTAGAGAATAAAAAAAAGCGAGCTAGCTCGCTAATATTTTAAACAGATTTAGAAACACTTTAAAAAGATAAATTAAAAGGCTCGTTGCAATCCAAAGTGAAAGCCCAAATACCTTTCTTCCTCAAAGTAATACTTAGGTTCAAACTTTAATAGGAATTTACCAAGAGTGTATGCTCCACCAGCGGTGATGCTTGCACCAACTCTAGTTTTTCCAATTGGTAATTTTGTATCATCGATATAAAGATCGATAATGCTGTGGGAAAACATCAGACCTGCGCCAAAATAAGTAAAAAAGTTTCTAGCTCGTAAGAAATGTAGAGGCATCATTAGACTAGCGTCTGCTAGCAAGACAAAGCCACTAGATTGACTAGAAATATCTGTGTATATGCTAGGAGTTGAAGTACTTATTCCTAAATTGATGTCTAAGTTTACTACGCCATCTAAAAAAGAAAACGGAGCGGTTCTATTTGCCATTAAAAACAAAGTCTGTGAACTAAAAGTAGTTTCTGTGGAATCATCTCCGAGGGTCAACTTGAAGCGATCTGTATAGTTAACCATAGCCAGACTAGCTCCCCAGTAAGTTTTCACTCTTGCGTCTTTGCGTGGTCTTCTAGTTTTAGATTTAGATCGAGAACCTCTGCCTTTAGCCGTTCTTGCTTTTCTACCACCCGGCCCAGATACAATTCGAATATCAATGTCAGATATATAACCAATAACCCCTTGTCTAAGCTTTACCTTATAAAATGGGCCATAGTTTTTATTAGAAATTTTAACTAACTTACCCTTTCTAAGATAACCTAATACAGGTGCACCGAAGTCTCCTTTTTTGTAGACCATGGCGCCATCTATGATCACTTCCGCTCTTTGGGCTGCAAAAATTGGAGTGCTCAATAAAAAGAGCAAGATGATTTTAAGTAAAACGGATTTTCCAAACACGATAAAGAGCCTCCACGAAGATTTTCATTCCCATTTTACTTTGTCCACCACGTCGATCTTCAAAGCGAATCGGAACTTCCACTAGTTTGAATCCTTTTTTGAGTGTACGATACTTTAGTTCAATTTGAAAACTATAGCCCTCGCTATTGATCTGGTCCAAACCTATGTCCTGTAAAACTTCTTTCCTGTAGGCGTTAAAGCCACCAGTCCAGTCCTTCACTCGGCGCCATAAAATTAATGTGGAGTACAGACTTCCACCCAAACTAATTAGCTTTCTATACCAAGTCCAATTTGCAACACTTCCACCTGGGATATATCGAGACCCAACAACAGCATCGCTGGCCTCGATGGCTTCGCTGATTTTTACAAGGTCTTCTACTCGATGAGAGAAATCTGCGTCCATTTCGATGACGGCATCAAAAGAATTTTCTAATGCCCACTGGAAGCCAGCAATATAGGCTCTGCCAAGACCTTGCTTTCCAGGACGATTTAAAATGTGTAACTGATTAGAAAACTCACCTGCTATAAGAGCCTCGACAATCTTTGCCGTTCCATCTGGTGAATTGTCATCCACCACCAAAACGTTTAAATCTTGATTTTTCGCAAAAATATCTCTGACAAGGGCTTCAATGTTTTCACACTCATTGTAAGTGGGAATAATCACAAGTTTTTTCATGAGCTCAAAGTAATTGGAATTAGCTTGAGGGGCAAGTGATACGGGAAATAGGACACTCGCTGCTTAGAAAGGTGGCAGTTGTTTTACGTCCTGATTTTCAATTCGCTCAGCTGACTGACTATCCAAGTGTGGCTTCATCAATGCATCCATTTCAGCTGAATGATTAGTGTTGGAGGCGTTTAATGATGCAGTTAAAGCTACCTTCTTTTCTTCCAACTCAAGCTTTCTTCGAGCTAGCTTGTCATAGCCTTTATTGCTCAAATAAAACATTGGATCTTTTCTTCTTTGTTCCATAAAGCCGCTGACCTTCTGACAGGCAGCCTGAGGATTTCTACGGTATAAAATTGGATCAAAACCACAATAAGGACAAATGATTCCTAAACGAAATTTAAAGTGAGTTCCCAGCTCCATTAAGATCAAGCAAACCACGAAAAAAGCGATGGCTTCGGGACGCAAAGCTTGCCAGAAAATAAAACTAAAAAGAGTACTTAAAACAAGAGCTGTGAAAACTTCCATAAAAGATATATGGCGTTTTAGACTCACCTTTCTTTCATTCTTACAAAAAGCACAGTAACACTGAGACTGGACTTTGGTCATAGAAACACTCCCTTTCCTCTCCTCTAGTTTAGCAAAGGTTTAGGTTTTTGCAGAAATAAAAATTGGGACTAGGCCTTCAAGCTAGTCGTGTTAGGATAAAAGTATGAAAAGGATTTTCTTAATTTCAATCATTAGTATTTTTAGCCAAGGCCTCTTCGGTCAATCTTACAACGACAGCTCTCAAACTGAGGACATCATGGATTATGAATCCATTGTTCGAGAACTCTCAAAATCATCAGGTACAAGTCGAACTAGCGTTTACTCCCCTGACCCATTGGCAGCGGTTCGCTTTCATGTAGGTGTTGGTTTCACAAATTCTTTAAGCAGCATTGAAGATAGTGAACGAGGCATCAGTCTACAAGCACCACTAAAAGGGGTTGCCGCAAGATTTGGTATCGACTTATTAAGTACTGAGTGGCGAGCTGAAGCAGGAATTACAACTTATGAACCTTATGATGACAAAGACACATCCTCAAAAATAGACCTTAAAGAATTTGATTTGTCTGTAGTAGGTATCACACCAGTTAGTCGTTTGTGGTCTTACAAAATAGGCATGGGCTTAAGCGCCAGATACTTAAATCTAGTTCAAGCTGACGCAGAAACTCAAGAGATCGAATACACCACCCCTGCAATGAGCATTCAAACTGGAGTGATCGCCAATGTGGGACCCAAATTTAGTATCAGCACAGACCTTCATTACAGAAAGTCTTTAATTCAAGAAACAGCAGACAAGACTGCCCTCGATTTCATGGTTCGCTTGGATGGACACTTCTAGCTTTTATTTTGTGGCTGTGGTCTGCGCCACGGCCTACCTAGGTGCATTACTTCTTTCCGCTTGGTATCGAAAAAGCAACAAGCCCACCGGCCCTCTGATTCCCAACCAACTCCTTACCACCTACCCCATTATCCTGGTCAAGCAACGACCAAGCATTTATTATCCAGGACCTTACTGGAATCACCTAAAATATTTTCTTTTTGAACATGGATACGATGTGAAGGAAAAGTCTATCGCAGAGATTCAAACAGAAGAGGTTCCAAAGGCCCATTACTTTCTAAATTACTCAGATCTTCAGGATAATCTTAAGTTCTTTGAAGAAAACTCAGAAAGGATAAAAAGCCTTAATTATGTCCACTCTAAAAGCTTTCCAAAAGAAATTTTTAACGGAAATGCTTTGTGCATCCCAACAGACATACATCCTAAAACTCGAATATTATTGGCATTACAAAGATTTCTAATACCTTTTAGCAAAAAAGACTTCGCAGCTCTTGGATGTTTTCAAGAATTGCCTTATTATTTACAAATAATGAAGCACATCAACCATTTA
Source organism: Bdellovibrionaceae bacterium UBA6502 (assembly GCA_002436415.1). GTDB lineage: Bacteria > Bdellovibrionota > Bdellovibrionia > Bdellovibrionales > UBA840 > UBA6502. The sequence goes on from DJMA01000028.1 coordinate 205,729, forward strand.
GCAGAAGAGGATTTAGTTTCTTGAATCAGAACAGAAAAGACTTTTTAAAAGATAGCCTGATCGGTGGATTTAACTTTCTTCTCAATTTTCTAAAAAATCCAATCGGAGTCATGAAACAACTTCCAAATGTAGCTTTGGGAGAGTTAATTTTTGTTGGTGGAGCTTTTTTAGCAATCGTTGGCTTTGGTCACGGAGTTGCTAGCGAAAGTTTTTTTTCCATCCTCTGGGGTATCTTTTTATTTCCATTCAGTGGCTTACTAAGTGTGGCCATTGCCAGTCTTTATTTTTATTATGTAGGAAATTATCTGACCAAAGGTGATCACTCTTATGAACAGTTTTTTATAGCCTGTTATTTCGCCGCTGTTCCAAGTTTTTTATCCTTTATGGTTTCACCCTTTTTACCAGCCATTGGATTTTTAGGTTTTCTGGTTTCTGCTTTTTTAATGAGAATGTCTTTGGTTTATTCTTTTAAAATCGAGAAACCACTAAGTAATAAAATCATTTTAAGTTTGTTTGCTGTGGTCATACTAGGATATTTGCTACAACTGCTTCAAAGCTATCAATTACAACAAAATCTTTTTAACTAGAGCTTATGCATTTAAAGTATATTCCCTAGCCAGCTAGCAAAAATATTATTTCAAATTTTGTAAAATGCTTTGTACAAAATAAGGTCCTTGGAAAATTAGCTCGGAATAAACCTGCACCAAAGAAGCACCTTTATCCAATCGCCATTGCACCTCATCAGCACTATCTACTCCACCAACGCTGATGATCGGTTTTGTCGACCTAGCTTTTGCAAGCATCAACATCTCTCTACTTCTCAAACGCAAAACTCGCCCACTAATTCCACCAGGCCCCAAATCCTTAGCCCATGAAGAATTGCTTTTATCAATGGTGGTATTACATAAAATCAAGCCGTCAAAATCACTCTTATTAATATCTATAACCAAGGAATCTAGATCTGAGTTCTCAAGATCTGCCGCCAGTTTTACTAGAACTGGTTTTTGTAAAATCTTTTTTAACTCCTCTGCCGTTTTTAATAAAAACGCAGATTCCTGAAGGTCCCTTAGTCCTGGTGTGTTTGGACTCGAAACATTTACAACAAAATAATCTCCATGATCTTTCAAGCCAGAGGCCAATTTTACATAGTCACTCAGAGCATCCTCGGCTGAGGTTATCTTATTTTTCCCTAAGTTAACTCCCAATGGAGATTGAAGCTGATATTTCTTTTTGTGAGATTCAATGTTTTTAGCCAAAGCCTCCATGCCGTAATTGTTAAAACCCATGCGGTTTAAAATTTGATGAGACTCAGGATGCCTAAAAAGTCTCGGCTTTGGATTGCCTTCTTGTGCCAAAGGAGTAACCGTTCCCACTTCCACAAAACCAAAACCTAACTGATCCAGCAAGGGAACAATCCTGGCGTTTTTATCAAAACCTGCTGCCAAGCCAACGGGATTGGGAAACTTTAAACCAAAAAGCTCGACAGGTTTAATTTCCTTTAAAGGAAAAGATTTTTTAAATTTAGAAAACAAAAAATCTGAAGACTGAATTTTTTCGCCCATAAAAAAAGCAAAATCGTGAGCATTTTCAGGGGACATCAAAAACAAGGATTTTTTCACTAGATCATACATGATATGTTGGTTACCAAAACTAGTTCAACTTGTCAGGAGGAAAAATGTTAAAGTGGGCACAAATTCCTGCGTGGGATGATAATTACATCTATTTGGTGCATGACGATAAAGAGGCCGTAGTAATAGACCCTACCGAGGCAGACCCAGTAATAGATTTCTTGAATGACAATAATTTAAAACTAAATCGCATAATTAACACCCACCACCACCCGGATCATATTAGCGGCATCGATGAATTGGTTCACAAATACAAGATTACAGTAAGCTGTTCCAAATATGATAAAAACCGAGTTCCCCATGCTTCGATATTTTTTGAACCAAATGACAAGCTCGAAATATTGGGCTCAAAAGTAAATATCATTGACGTCAGTGGCCACACCTTAGGGCAAATCGCTTACCACTTCCCAGAAGAAAAACTTTTGTTTTCGGGTGATTGCTTGTTTCGACTTGGCTGTGGATACATCTTTGAGGGAGACCCAGAAATGATGCAAAAGAGCTTTTCAAGGATAAAAGATCTCCCCAAAGAAACTCTAATTTGCTGCTCTCATGAATACACTCTTGCCAATGCCAAGTTTCAAGAAAGTATAGAGTGTCGCCCCGGATTTAAAAGCTACCATGAAGCCCTGAAACAACTAAGAAAAGAAGGCAAATTCACCGTACCTTACCCCTTAGCAGAAGACTTAGAGTGGAACCTATTTTTGCGTTGGGATGACGAAGAACTAAAAAAACATCTAAACATTGAACAGCTAGATCCTGCAGGCTTTGTTGCCGAAATACGACAAAGAAAAAATCTTTTCAAAGCCTAGTAACTTCAAAGCAACATCATAGAAAAGCTATAAAAATGGAATTCTTAAATCTCTTAATATGAATTGCCAATATAAATCAGATTAACCCAAGCTGGGTCCTAAACTCGGCCTGTTTAAAAAAGTCAAAACCTCAAACAAAAAGGTTTTAAAACTAAGAATACTTACAATAAACAGCCTTGTTGAATGAAAGTGAAAACAGGAACTGAAGCTCTTACACAGACAAAGATGCATAAACATTACATTTGTAGGTGATTACTTATAAGAAGAGCTACCGTGATGGCGCTACATAAAATATCCTGCCTATAGAAGGTAAAAGACTAAGCATTCCTTGAAATCCCTTAAGATCTATTTTAAGAATAAGCATTACTAAATCTGGGGGGATTTTATGCACAATTTTTTACTTCTGCTTTCAGTTCTAATTTTCAGTCTTCAAGTAAAAGCAAATCGCTATGACGACATCATCCATCAAATGCTTTTAATAAAAAAACACTCTCCAAGCTTTGTTAACATTGTTAGCATTGGCAAAAACGATCAAGATCAAAACATTTTGGCTTTAAAAATTGAATTCCCCATCCAAAAGAATAAAGTGGATCAACTGGTAGTAGCTGCTCACCACGGCAACGAAAGCCTTAGTGTTCCAGTGAGCCTTGAGTTTGCGGGTCAGGTTTTACAAATATTTAAAAACACCGAGCACCCTTTTCACTCAAGCTTTAAAAACAAACGCTTTCATATCATACCTGCTCTAAACATTTCAGGCATCAACAACAATCGAAGAGAAGAGTATGACATCGAGGGAATTAGCCATGATCCAAATCGCGACTATCCCGATGCGTGCAATAAAACAAAGAAAAACTTTAAACTAAAAAGTACTTCCTTGCTAACAAGGTATATATATAACAACAACATAGTTAGCGCAGCGACAGTCCATGGCTACATTGGCACTTTAACTTTTCCATGGGGAATGTTCACAAAAAACACTCACACCCATGACCATCAAACTTATCTAAACATTAGCCAGTTTGCAGTAAAAGCAAACTCATACCAGATCGGTACCCACGCCGATCAAATCTACCCAGCCGAAGGTAGCTTTGAAGATTATATGTATTTGGAGTTTGGAATTTGGACCGTCCTTCTAGAAATTGACCATAACCCAAACATCAGCAAGGACGCACATTCTTTAATAAGGTATTTCTACGCAAGCCCAAACACTCGCTCAAAGCAACACCAGCACACCGCCAACTGCAAATCAATCCGCAAAAACTACACACCAATGAGCCGACCATAAACCACACCTTCCAAAAAACAAAACAAAAGCACCTTTGAGCGCAAAGCGCTCAAACAACAAACGGCGGCAGAGCCGCCCCCTACCCCCGCGCCAGCAAAAACAAAATAATACGACGAGATTTAGAAATAAAGAAGTGAGAAAGAGGCCGTA
>DJMA01000022.1 GCA_002436415.1 Bdellovibrionaceae bacterium UBA6502
TAATTACACTAAGATACAGTGATACATACACTTTGTAACATAATATAAGTTATCAGAAGTATTAACTGGGTATAATCTGCCTAATAATTACGACTAACTCTGTCATCCCTAAATCTACGATTAACTTTGTCCTAAGGGATTTGTGGCAGATAGAATTCCTCCTTAAATAGTTTAAGGGGGAACTTTGTATGAGCAACTTAGGAGTAATTAATTTGTCTAATTCTGAAAGCTATAAACTTCAAATATTAACTAAATACTTGTCAGGAACTATCTATAAAGATGATGCCGCTACTCTTTTAAATGTTTCTGAAAGAACTATATCTAGATACGCCAAGAAACTTCGTGAGAAAGGCCCCTCTGGGATTAAACACGGAAACTCAGGTATAGCAAGGAATCAGAAATGGACTCAAGAGATCAAAGATACGGTGCTCAGTTTAAAGAAAAAGACCTACTTTGATTTTAACACAGCTCACTTCACCGATATTCTAAAACAAAAGCATAAACTCGATATACCTTATACTACAGTTCGTGAATGGTTACTTGAATCTAATCTAGTAAAAACAAAGTATAAAAAGCGTCGCAGAAAGCATGTATATCGCACGAGAATGCCCCAAGAAGGCTTACTTCTACAAATGGATGGATGTCATCATAAGTTCAATGGAAAGGATGACTGGGTGCTAATTTCGATGATTGATGATGCTACTAGCTCCATTCCATATGCAGAGTTCTTTGACGGAGAAACTACAATTAACTGTATGAAAGTCTTAAAGAAGGTTATTGAAACCAAAGGTGTACCCAAAGCGATTTACATGGATAAAGCTGGATGGGCTGGTGGAAACAAGAGAACTGAATTCTCTCAGTTTCAAAGAGCCTGTGAAAAACTAGGTATTCAGGTGATATTTGCTAATTCTCCCGAAGCTAAAGGACGAATTGAAAGGTCTTTTAGAACAATTCAAGATAGGCTTATCCCAGAACTAAGACATTCTGAAATCACAGATATGAATGAAGCCAATAAATACTTGCAAGTATCCTTTATCCCTGATTACTGGGAAAGGAATAATACCGTGTCCCCTACCAATCCTGAGCCTGCCTACTCACCTCTTGATCCGTTTTTAGAGATAGATAAAGTTCTCTGTATAGAACAAACCCGCATAATTAGTTCTGATCAAACGATCTCCTATGATGGTAAGAAGTATGTATTAGAAGGTAATTCGATGAATCTAGGAAGGTATGAGGCTGTAATCCGCACTGATTTAAATGGGAATACAAAGTTCTATGTTATGGAAAATGAAGTTACAGCAACTGAGCTAAAAGATATTGAAGTAAATCTAGAGCCAATCAAAAAGAGAAAACGGTTTAAAAATCTATGTAGAGAAAAAGATGCGGATATTATTGAACTGTTTGAGGTTTTTGGTGAGGAACCCGTACATTTAGACTACGCTAGAATGTGGCGGACTCTTTCTGAGCTTTATGGGGCAATGAGGGATCACAAAATTACTGGTAAGTCCTTAAAAGTAAAACGGCCTAATAAAAAGATCGCGTAGTGAGCCTTTTGTTGAGGGTTAATAATTAAGCTGCCCACTGTATTTATAATATTCACCTTTTTCCTTTAACTTCATAAGCCTTTCTAGTAGATGTTCTTTGGATATACTTGTTGGAATATTTAAATACTCAAAAGGATTTTCGTTAGAAAGACCTAGTAGGTCTTTCATATCATCGATTTGAACTAGAATAGGAAAGTCTGGTAATTCTTCTGAGTTCTCGTAAACACTTTTGAGCATCTTAAGAAAACCAGTATGTTTTTTGTTAAATTGGGCATCTAAGTAGGTAACTGTCAAATTCCCATCTAAAGTGATAAATTCATCCATAAACTTTCCCATGACTCCGACTTTCGAATTCCCTCGTAAGAATTTAATAATAGTTTCTTTTAAAAAGCTTAGGTCTGGTCCACTACCTTTTGATGCGAATCCGGATGCATTTAATCCAATTACCCTACCAGATGTAGCGGATACGGCGACAGCTCCAGACATTCCACTGACAGTTTTGCAGGTATGTTGGAAACGAAACCCATTCAATGATTGATAACGATCAATATCTTTTTCACAATCAAGAGCTTTAAGAGGGGTGCCTTTTGGATGTCCTAGAATGGTGATTTGTTGCCCATGAGTGTTTTTATAATCTTCAAAATCTAATATGGAGTAAGCAGGGAAATTATAGTCTTTTCTTTCTAAGTTTAAAGGGTTCGAAAACTCGAAAATAGTTAAGTCTACATGTCTATTTACCAGAACAATTTTTTCACAGTTATGAAGAGTGTACTCATTTTTAGACCCTGTGAAATTACGAGCCAAGCTAAGGTCAGCGCAATCGTTAATTGTTTCAATGCAATGAGCATTTGTGAAACCATATTGCCTACCATCAAGTTCAGCAAAAAAGCCAGAGCATGTTCCACCATTTTGCAACCCTGCAACTTTATCAAATAGGATAAAAGTCTTTCCAGTTATTGAGGAAGACTTCGCATACGAAGGTATGGAACTTAAAAACATAAAAATAATAAAAATTCGTTCAATACTCATTTCCAATTCCTACTTACATACTTTATTGAAGAATTATACTATCAACCCTCTTATGTTAGAGAGCATTAGAGGCTGAAGTGAAAAACATATAATTCTAACTGTCTAAATAGTTTACGATTTTTAGTTTTTAAAAATTAGACTAGTCCAAGGGCAAATTTAAACAGAGATAAAGGTGACAGTTCCTTTTAGAAATTACACTGGGTATAATCTGCCTAATATTTCTAATTAATTATGTCTCTCCTTAATTTCTATTTTAAATTGTCTCCTCGGAAATACCTTGGATATGATTCTTTCAAGTTAAGGAGGATTTATGTCATCGGGGGTATTCTTGTCACATTCAGAGTCTTATCTGTTCCAGATCATTGATAGGTTTTTAACTGGGAAAATAAACCGCTCAAAAATCTACATGGGCAATTCGATAAGCCCCTCTGTCCATTTCACCATAAAAGCCATCTTCATCTATCATTATTTTGTAATTTGCATTATCTACTTCTGCCAAAAGCCTAGTAACTTACTCAAAGTTGATAGCTTAAGATCTCGCCCACATATCCTTTTGCAGTTAAAACAATGCCGCAGAAATTTAAAAGTCATTGTATAAAAAAACTTAAAAATAATGTTTGGCATCTCTAGGTTTAATTAGTGAAAGCCTGATCTTTTTGGGTAAAAAGCATCGAATGTTTATATTTGGACTAACGCAAACACTATTAACATAGTTTACATTCGTGAACATGTTTCAAACTCCATACTCCCCGTCCATTTTATAGCTCAGAAAACTAGTAATATATGGTAAAAAGAGCCATTCGGAGAAGCTTTTGAAAACATTGGTTTTATTCTTTTTTATCACGCTATTGTCCATCACTAGTGTCGCCCAGAATGAGGTGATCGAAGTGAATTTAGATGGCATTAGAGAGCAGCTTCAATTCACCGCTTTAATGTATGACAAACACCCCTATTTTCCAAAAGCAAATAGTTCTCATCTTGTAAACCCTATTTCGGTATTATCCAATGCTCATGAATATTCAAAAAACCTAGGGGAAGAGGCATCTAGCTTTAATATCGAACCTACAGCTCTTTATGGAATTCATTACTCTGGAGCTGCAGGAGTTTCTTATAACCTGACAAAGATTCAGTCCCTCAAGGATAGAATCACAATGAGCCTTGAGAAACTTTATAACTTATCTTTTGTTGCCAAAGAAATTCAAGCTGATTTAAACCAAGTCATTAGTAGGCAGTCTAAAGACAAGACTTTGGGGAAGCTGGTGAATGATTTTTTACTAGTTTCTCCGCTATTATATGATTACGAAGGAAAAGGTCTCTCTGAAACGATTGACTATGATGACTTAAAGGATAAGCTAGCAAAGCTAAGTCCTAGTGAAATGGATAATCTCTATACCGATTTATTGAAAAATCACCTTCTTCATGACTTGTCTAAGGATAAGAAATCTCCCGAAATTAATAGCTTTGAGAATACAGTCTTTAATAAAGAGATTAAGGCTAGCTTTGTTCTGGAGGCTACGGGTGGAAATCGAGAGAAAACTCGTAATATTAGCATTCAAGAAATTCCAAAACCGATTAGTTTGTTTCGAGGTTGCATTGGTTCAGATTGCTCTATGCGAACCGTGGCCTTTTTTGCTATCCCCAAAACAACAAAAGTGTTTTGGATTCGAAAAAGTCTAAATCGCCATTCTAAACCAGACGGTTATGTTTTAGTTACCATGGCCACCTTTGATGGAAAGTCTTATCCTTATATTATCACGGTAAATGGTTCAACGCTTTCTACCAGTGACACCAGAACCGTTCATCAAATGATTCTCGATTACTATAAAACGGATCATTTAATTCTTCTTGATTCCAGTGCAAACTCTAGCGCGATGAATACAGCTCCTGTAAGGGAAGGATTTAAATATTCAAACGCAAAAAAAATAAGTGTGGAATTTCCTGAAGGCTGGCATAAAATTCAGGAACTTACTAAGTCTTTTAATTCAAACTACTATTCTCCCAGTGGCTTGTCAGAAGCATATCTACTTAGTAGGTCTGAGCTGTTAAAAACGAATCAAATCCATATTGTAGAAAGTATTGAATCGGAACCTATCCAAGACTATAAAAAAATGGGAGATCTTAATAAAATGTCACTTTATGAAAGAGCCTCTCTGGCTAGTAAAGTGGTTGATGGCAACAGTGTACAAAGCGCTGAAACCTATAAAATGCTCGGAGTATATGAAGCACAAGTGAATTTAGCCAAAGATATTTATGTAAGGTCGCAAAACTTACATCCCCTTCATCACATCAATATTTTAGAAGCTGAAGAATTATTGAATTTCAATTTAATAGATTTTGAATCTTTGCATATGCATACCAGAGCGAGAAGTCTTAAAAATTATCTGTATCTATTGAAATCAAGAAATAGCTTTAGCCCTGAAAGGGAAAAAGAATTTGCCAAGATGGTTAATAGCACTTTCAATGAGCTATATTCTGAGGCTATGACGATTATTGAAACAAGATCAGGAGAGTGGACTGACCCTTACAGATCAGCCATAAGACATACCGTAGCATCCATAGCCGAGCTTCCTAGTGAGTACGTAAAGTCTTATTATCCCAGACTGTTAAATATCTTCACCTATCTAGATGAAAAGGGCCGAGGTTTTTATTTTCATTCGATTGAGAGCCATCATCCTGGAAAATCTATTGATGCTTACTTGGACTTTTTAATTCAGCCTGAAACAATAAAGATATTTGGTCGAGAAAGTTTTTTTTCGACCTCATTGCTAATCTCTTCTATTAGTCCAAGCCTTGAAAACATAGACCGTCTGCAAACTTTTTATGAATCTTATCTCGTTGAAAGAAGCCTCGCTAAGGATGAATTAAAAAACATGGAAAGCTTGATCGAGAGATATCTTTTTTTACGTCCCGAGGGTGTTTTTCAAAGGCTATCCATCGTTTTTGAAAAAATATCTATTCGATATTATAAAGATAAAGACCCAAGATACAGTAAGTTAATTCGATCTCTCTGGTTAAGAGCATGGCCTAGATTCAATGAAAACGTAGACAAGGAGAGGGCAATCAATTTATTTAGAAATTTGAGCTATGCTAGCTTTATACCTGAAACCCATGAGCTAGTTAATATATCGAACTCTGTTTTTTCATCTAAGCTCTCAGAAGAGACAAGAAGCTTCTTTTTAGAGAATTTAATTCAGCAAAGTATTCTTCAAGATTCATGTGAATCAGCAGCTTGCAATGAATTAATTAAACATTTTGGTAAAGATCAAAAGGAAATTATTAGAAACTTGCTAGAAATTGCCATGAAAACAGACCCTAACAACAAAAAAACGGTCTTTATTCGAAGATGCCAAGACTCTTTACTTCGTTTTGACCAGTTTTAGATGCGGTAATCACGAAAAGCGTTTACATAACTCTCTTAGTCAAAGCTAATTTATAAAAATAGCTGGTACTTGTGATCCTCAAGTCTGCCGCAGTACTCGTGCCCGTTGTCGGTCAAACCTCTAGCACTTTATCCCTGATTACTGAGAAAAGAACAATACCGTATCCCCTACTAATCCTGAATCTGCTTACTCACCTCTCGATCCCTTTATCGAGCTAAATAAGGTTTTATGTATAGAAGAAACCCGCATAATTAGCTCAGATCAAACGATCTCCTATGATGGCAAAAGATATGTACTTGAAGGTAGTTCGAAGAATCTAGGGAGATATGAGGCTGTTATTCGTACAGATCTCAATGGTGATACTAAGTTTTATGTCATGGAAAATGAAGTTACAGCAACTGAGATAAAAGATATTGAACTAGATCTAGAGCCAATTAAAAAGAGGGAGCGCTTTAAAACCCTATGTAGAGAAAAAGATGCTGATATTATTGAACTGTTTGAGGTTTTTGGTGAGGAACCCGTACACCTAGATTACGCTAGGATGTGGAGGATTCTATCGGATCTTTATGGAGCTACAGGAGAGCATCAAATTACAGAGGGGCCTTTAAAAATAAGGCGACCTTTTTCTGTGGTCGCCTAGTAAGTCTTTGTATTTATGAGCGTGAACCGATCAAGAAACTAGTGATTTATTTACAAATTACAGCATAGTCATCAATTCTTAGAGTCATATTTTCAATTTCATTTTCACCAATCACAGAACGCTTTAATTCCAACTCGAGTTCAGCATGAACAATTGGCGCGTTAAAACTGTCACCACTCTCACTACCAAATTGATCATAATAACGCACTTGCAGTACGTCTGTTCTCTCAGATTTGCGAAATCCAAATGCTCTCCATTTCCACTCATCTGGATAATTAAACACTTTTATTTCTTTAAAGCTGTCCGACACCTTTACGCTACCGTAACTTTCTTCTTTATCGCTTCCAATCCCTTGAACTTCACAAGTTAGATTGCTTGCGTGAGCATTGACTATAGAAAGTAAGACTGTGGCTATAAGCAATAATTTCATAATTCTCTCCTGAAACTCTTGTTCGTTTGAGTAATGTTTTTCGAACCTATTATACTCGAAATTCCTTTGTTTTCATGAAACGATAATGTCGAAATGAAATTCTTTTATTCCCTGCTGTCTAAATTCTTAACGATTTTTAGGCTTAAAAAATCAGACTAGCCCTAGGACAATATTAAACAGAGATAAAGGTGACAGTATATTTCAGAAACGACACTGGGTATAATCTGCCTAATAACCCTGGAAGCAACTGTCACCCCTCAATCTCTCAACAATTTGTCATCTAAGAATTTAACTAGATATGATCTTCCTTCTCACTGCAAGGAGGATTCATCATGGGTAACGGAGTACTTATGTCTACTAGAGATAGCTACAAGCTACAAATCATTGGTAAATACGTTTCAGGTAAGCCTTAAAAATTAGGCGACCAAAGAAAAAGCTCGCTTCGTAAATCTTTGAATTAATGAACTAGAGCCACTCAAAAAACTAGTAAATTCTAATGATCTAGTTTGCCGTCCACTTAGTTTTTTAGTTTTTCATTGCATTCATAACTAAAGGTCTTTTCAGAAACATTTGCGTCTTTACATTCAATATGAATATTAATTGCACAGCCAGAAGAATAGTTTGCAAACAGAAAGTGGTAGCCGTTACCATGAAAACCTGGATTATGATGATCTAAATCGCAAAATTTTCGATATCCTGTTGAGATATCTATATCTTTCTTTTGAAGGTAAGCTGAGGCTGCCAAATAAGCTTCTTCAGGAGAAGTTGTGCTGCATTTAGCGATTCTGAAATGAAAAACATATCATTAAGGAGCATTTACTTAGTTACACGACACACAGGTATTCCACGAATGGCTTCTTCATAGGATGTGAAAAAAGAATCTTCCAGACTATTGAAATAGTCTCCTCTTTTATCGCTACTATATTCCGCTAATACTCTGTAACCTTTAGGGTCTTGTGAGTCCTTTTGCTGTATTATTATAATTGTATAACTAAAAAACTCCACAGAGCCCCTAGTCTTTCTTCCTCCATAGGTAGTGATGTTATTCGTAAATAAGTCTCCATCTAACATATCTGAGAATTCTTTAGTGCCTTGAGATTTATAGCCATATTCATCAAACAAGAGATCAATACTTCCTCTTGTTGACCAATCATAGTTTATTACTAAATTAACTTGTGGAGCGGCTAAGGTTGATTGAGAGTAAATTTCACATGTGGGATGGTTTATACTAGCAAAACTTGAAATCGCAAAAAACGATAGAGTAATCATAATTAAAGCATTTTTCATTTGGTCTCCTTTAAGTAATTTTGGGAAAGATATTAAAATTTCAGAGACTCGTCCTTTTGATTATTTGGACCGAGTAGTTATGAAAAATTAAGTCTAAGAAACTCCCCTAAATATTCACAATCAATCTCTCGATCAAATTTGTCTTAAGATACTTATTATTTAATATTCATATTAGTAACAGATTGCGATCGCGAGAATACTCTCAAAGCCACCGCCTTTGTAGGAAACATGTTTTATTTGCAATTTTTACTAGTCCAACCACAGATTTAAATTTAGTTAAAGCCGGCAGAATGGCTTTGAGTGAATACTAGCTAGAATGCCTCTAATAACTCTGGCTAGAATGGTCTCCCTAAAGCGCCCGGAGAAGAGCATTTCTATACCTTTTCTTGATATTTCAGAGTAACTACATGCTTATTGCAGAGTTCTTATGTGATCCAACAAAGCATTTTTATAATCAGACCATTCTTTTTGGTATTGCTCAGTCCAATTTTTTAGCTCAGTCTCGTGTTTACTTGTTTCTTCAACAATTAGCCTTATATTGTAAAATCTTAAACCTAATCGGACCGAATTAATCAAACTTAGACCATCAAATTTATTGACTAGTTCAACTGTCTCTTCAGGTGGATAGAGCCTCTCATGGAGAGGTTTGAAAAAACCACTTTCATTCGAAATAAAATCTAAAAACTCAGTCCATCCAAAGTGCTCAGGCGCATTAGTTATTCTATATTTATATGGTTCATAATTGTTATCTGAATTCAAAATATCAGGACTATTTTTACTTAACTCTGAAAGCTTATCGTTAAAGTTGCTAACCTGGTCAGGTAACTCCATAGATTTATCCCTAAAATGAAAATAAAAATAGTAGCTTGAAAATGCGTTAAATGTGTAGTTTGTCAATAAATCAACAACTTCAAGAAAAAATGCTACCTTAGTAGAATGCCTGTAACTTTTTAATTCTTTTAATATATCTCTATAAAGCTCTAAAGCTTTTACGTGCTGAGAATAAATCTGTTTTGAAACTGGTTCTCTGTTTTCAGGGTAGGTATCCAAAACTCTTTCTAGCAAATCTTCAAGATCTTTTTTTTCTTTAATTAATTTTTCTAGGGTCTGGTTAGCCTTATTTTCTGTATCTTTTAAACTCTCTTTAATTGATTTTAATTCTTTTCTTCTAAACATCTTCATATAGGCTAGGGAAAAATTTTTGGGATAATCCAGTTTTAGTTGTCTAAGTGCCTTTTGCTCTTCCGCTAACTTTTTATCTAAATTTTCGATACTAAGTAGAAAGTGATTTGCATCTTCAATATCCCTTGAGCTCATTTTTGTCGCTGCTAGTTCGCAAGAAACATTTGCCAAACTAGTCTGACTGAAAATTAAAAATATTATAAAAATAGCAAAGACATTCTTTTTCACAACTTTTCTCTTTATGTTTAGTAATTGAGCCTTAGAATAGACCTTTTCTGCCAAAATCAATGAGTACAAAGATAAGCTTTGAACTAACTACAAGTATCAATGTCAAAATAGTTTACGTATTTGGGCCTCGAATTAAGTAAAAAATATACTTTTTCCAAACTATTGCATTTGGTGCATCTACTGAAAAAGTAGCTATTCACGCAATCTCAAAAACTCAATGGCTTTTTGAAAATTAAATAATTAAAAATTTTGTATTTTGGAGTCACCTTACTCAGGGTATATGAAATATTATTAAAAGTGTCTGTGATAGATTCATTACCTGCCAAAAGTCAGATGTGAAAATGGGTGATAGTCGACTTTTTCAGAGGTATTGCATTAGACGCATCTGCTTAATAAAAGTCGCTAATCACCCTAATACCCTAATATTCTAAGGATGGTAAGGGCTACCCTCAAAACACCCACCAAAAACAAAGCTTTTGCAAACCTTCACTTTTGGAAAACGTTTCTCTACTGCATAGATTTCTCTTTTTGGGTGGAAAGAGTTTATGTCTCTTACATAACTATAGTGAACTCCCAAGTCATCTATAGGATCAAAAATATCTGTTGGTAAATTCATAATAAAATCTGAGTGTACCGTCTCTATATGCCTAAGGTTTTTTAAGCCAGCAAACATATATCTAGAGTAGCTTCTAAGATTTTCTCCCCCATTGATATAAAGAACTTTCAAGTTCGACAAGTCCCGAAAAAGATTCCCAGGGAAATATATGGCGTCATTAGACATAGTTATTTGCAAGCGCTCTAAGGATTCTAATTTTGAAAATAAATGTCTGTGCTCAGTCTTGTATAAAAATGGATTTAAAAAGATATTTAAAACTTTCAACTGTTTTAAATTATCAAAAACTCCTACCTCCATCTCAAGATCTTGTCCACCTTGCATATTAAGTCTTACTAAGTTGTCCAATCCATCGAACATGCCTTTATAATACTTTTTAATTTCCACATTAGAAAGTCCTAACCACCTAAGCTTGTTAAGTTTTTTAAAGAATCTGACCTTTGAAAAGTCCACGCCTTCAAAGTCTAAAAAACTCATATCTAAGCTTACTAGATTGAATAAAGGATCGAAGGTGTCTTCGTCTAGTTCGGCTGGAGAGATTTCGTACAAAGAGAGATATTTTAAGTTATTAAAACCGACAAAATCATATTTCTCTAAAATAGGTTTCCTAAAGTCATGTGATCGGACAATTTTATCCATATCGAAATCCTCGATACTATTAAGGTCCTCTGCCGTGATATTTTCACAGGATTTATTAAAATGGTATTCTAAGTAGGACGTTATCCATTCGCCACGCTCACAAACCGGTTTAGCAGACAATGAAATTGATACTCCAGCTAGAACAACGAAAAAAAGAATATGCTTGATTGCATTTTTCATCTAAATCCCCCTCAAAATATTTTTTTGGCCTAGCTAGGCTATCAAGGGCACTATCCATAGGAAAGTAATTTTATTACTTATTTTGTGCATTTGATTCATCGCAGTGTGTTTAGAAAGTCATTAAAGTGACTATAAACTATACCTTTTTTCAAGTTACTAGGTATTGCCTAGGTTCTCGAGAAGACTCGATTCATATAGATTAAGCTGGGATGAAGTTGACTCCTTCTGAGCTTTATGGGGCAATTTAGGCCTTGTAATAAAAAATAGTTCCTATAGAGCCACTACTTGTATAAGGCATAATACCTCAGGAAGATTAAGAACTTCAGATGGATGTTACCAACTTAAGATTCATGGAAAATAAATTTTTGTAGCTATCGTTTATCATCTAAATCTCTGTCTCTTACTGATACAGTCTTCATAAAAAAGTGAAAGACCTTCAAATTTTATTAAAGAAATTCCGAAAAGAATTTATGGCTAAGCTATTGTCTATTCTTTCTTTTAGTCTTTTATTATCTTCCTGTTTTTCAGGGGAAACTGGAGGCGTGTCAGTAATCCAAGATAATAAACCTGAAAACCCGTCGGGCTGGAAACTGGATAATCCTAAAATAGCAAAATACTCAAGCACAAATAAACCCATTATTTCAGGATCTGGATTGGAAGAGCTAAATGGACAAACAGTCGAACTGTATAAAGATTCTAGTTGTGCTTTTAAAATTGGTGACGCCGTTATAAGCGGTGGTAGCTTTTCTGTAAATAATATTTTACTAGGTAGCACATTTAACGACACAGAAATTGTTAACTTCTATGGTCTAATAAAAAACAAAAAAGGGACCAAGTCTGATTGTACAAATTTAAATTTAAATTATCACTATTACCCAGCAAATCAAATCGGATTTCCGCAAATAGTAAGTTTTGATTTCGATGAAAATACTAACAGTTTTTTCCTTATAGATGGCCAAAAAGAAGAGATATTCCATGTAAATTCCTCTACCGAGGAAAGAAATATTTTAAGTAGAGATCGAGGAAATAAGACTGCATCTATTTCCTACGGAAGAAGTATAGTGGCAAATGCTGATTCTAGTAAACTCTTTATCGTTGACTCTAGCCTTGATGCACTCATTCAGTATGATATAGCCACTGGAGATACCATTTATATTAGTGGACAAGGGGAAGGTTCAGGTACAACCCTTATTACGCCTCAAAACCTTATATTAAACTCTACAGGCACAAAAGCCTACCTAGCGGATTCAGGCCTAGATAAAATCATAGAAGTAGATATGACTACAGGAGCTAGGACAGAGCTAAGCGGTTCCGGAAAAGGTACGGGCCCTTCCTTGACGAATCCAGATGGACTCGTGATGAATTCCAGTGAAACAATTCTTTATGTAACAAATAGAAATGCCTCAGGAGAGATTCTATCAGTTGACATTAGCACTGGAAATCGCACTACTATTGCAAGTGCTGTGGTAGGAACAGGAGCCACCTTAGGCCTAGTAGAAAAATTAGCAATAGATGCAACAAATTCCAAACTATATGTTATCGATGAAACTATCGTAGGAATTTTAGAGGTTGATATTGCTACCGGAAATCGCAGTACCTTGTCCAGCTCAGGGGTGGGAAGCGGCACAAACTTCAAACACCTCTCTGATATAAAAATAAATTCTACTAGTACTAAACTTTATGTTTCAGATCTGAATTTAGGTAATATAATTGAAGTAGATATTGCAACAGGAAACCGAACGGATATTATTTCCAGTAGAATAGGAGCTGGTAATGCAATAGATTCACCTTTTTCGTTATATAAATCTACCACATCATTTTTCACCACTTCAGGCGCTTTTGCGGCAAGTATTCTAACTAAAATAGATTCTACTAATCAGAGTAAAACAGTAATCACAGGAGATGGTGTAGGCAGTGGAGATAGCAATAGTACACTTAAATCAGTCGCTATAAATAGTACTGAAACTACTGCTTTTGTTTATGATAGCCCCAACAAGGCCATTTTGTCCGTTGATTTATCTAATGGAACAAGAAATGTAATTGCAAGTTCCTCTGTAGGTTCTGGTGTAACTCTAGGTTTCGGTACAAGTCTTATCAGAGGGACAACTGATACAGTTCTATATTTCTCTGACTCAGATCAATCAGGTATTTTAAGTATTCTTACCACAAATGGTAGTAGGTCATTGCTCTCCGGATCGGGACAAGGCACTGGCGATTTATTTGTTGCTCCAAAAGATATAGTAATCAATTCAACGAAAACCACCTTGTACGTTGTTGATAATTCTTTGGCAGCTGTTTATTCGGTTGACATTGGTTCTGGCAACAGAACACTTGTTACCGGGGCCTCAAGAGGTTCTGGAATAGCCTTTAGTTCCCCAGTGTATATTGCATTAAATAGTAGTGAAACAAAATTATATGTATCCGATTCAAGTACCTCCATTGTTGAGGTAGATATTGATACGGGAAATAGAGAATTATTTTATAAACCCGATTCTGTAGGCAGCGGAATACCTCTCGAAGCAATTACCGATCTAGAGTTGGACCATGCTGAAGAAAACCTCATGGTGTTGGATAGTAAACTAGAGGCAATGGTAAAAATTGATTTGGACACTAAGTTAAGTACTATTTATAGCAGGTAAATTGAAAATACTTTTCAATCATTTTCTTCGCCTCTTCAAAAATTTTAAGTACTCAACTTTTTAACGACTACTTCTTTAGACTTTTAAAAGGCGAAGAGCATTCTTTTTAAAATCAATTCAAAAAAAATGTAAAGAGAGGTTCTTGGAGTTTACCTGCAAAATTTTAAAACCAAAATTGACAATGGTAAATGCTATGCTGGTATATACAATGGGTTGAGCCGTTTCTAACAGAAATACTATCAACATAAGTTTGATAGTCTTCTTTAGATATCTCTTCACCAGTAGAATGTCTGTAATACTTCACGACAGACGAGTCCTTGGCTTTTAGGGTTTTAAATATTATCTCAGCGGAACCTGCTTCTGCATTGGAGGTTGAACTAAACTCAAGCCAAGAACCCGAGGTTTTATTGATCACCATTGTACCACTGACTTCTAGAAAATTTGAATTCGAGGCAATAGTATTAATTGAATATAACAAACAGAATACAGATAAAATGCTAAAAAATGATTTCATAAGTCTCTTCTCCTTAATAAGATTTAACTAAAGTAGTATATGTTATAACTTTATTTTTTAAGAATAATTAATTCTAAGTTGAAATTCATTTAATCAGACTGTTGAAATTATTTACGAAATAGAGTCTTTATTTTGGGAACACTTTTACAGAAAAAAGTTATCTATCATCTACAGATCAAGCTTTTTACAGGTAAACTAGTAACTTAAGCATACTCTGTAAAAACCATGGAACTCTTTCTATGTTATTCAAAACAAATAAAAAGAGTTCTCTGTGTTTTGGTTTATTGGCTTACAAATTACTTTTAAATTGTTTTAATTCTAATTCAAAACGCTCTTTAGCAGGTACTAGGTATTCATACACCTTTTGTAGTTCAACACTATCAGCTTCATCATTGATATAAAACGTCCATTCAGATTCAATCTCTTTTACTCGCTCTTGATAAGCAATCTTAGCTTTATTTTCCTCTTTAATGCTGGTGTTTATATCAACCAGTTCTTGAAGAAGTCTAAGTGGTACAAATTGACCATTGTAGGTTTTGTCTTGAGATGCAGAAAATTTAGAACTTTGCTTTTCAGCGTTATCTGCATTCCTAATCAAGTAATGTCTTGCTGTTGGGTTTTTGGGTCTATGCTTAGAAATATAATGATACTTTGCTCCTTCAGAGAAAAGCTCAGGGTTTTTATCTTCATAGTCTAACAACTTTTCACCCAGGGCCCTTAATCCATCTGGTTTTAAATACTGTAAGTCAAAATCAGTAGCTTCGACTTCATACTTTACAACCAAAGAGGCTGCCTCTACCAATAGAGGATCTACCAAACCATTATCAAAATACTTAGGGTCGGCTCCTCTAATTTTTTGAGCTGGCTTCACACTATACTGATATGCATGAGCTAACTCATGGGCAAGTAAGTTATTAAATATGGATTCAGTCCCTTCTTTATATAAGGCTTTTTTTTCAGGCTCCGTTTCTGCTTCAAACATTCTCGTCCCAAAATCAATTAATAGCATAAACTTTTCGGTAACGTTTGCTTTAATTAGTCCTGGTTTGTTATTTGATTTTTTGTTGTAAAAATCAGTGTTCGGAAAAATATATTCAGGGTCATCTTCCGCTGAAAAACCGTGGTAGGTGCTCGTTACAGGTCTCCATTTATGATTAACGACAATCGTTGTTTTTTTAGCCACTTCTTGTATATGCTTTGGTAATAGTGGATAAAGTTTTTCCATGCCATTTTGAAGTAGCTCTCTTTCTCTCTCAAGACTTAATCTGCTAGAGAACTGTTCGCTGCTTGGATCATTTTCACTCTCGATAGAAAAATTTGGTATCTCACTGGCTGACAGTGTTCCTGAAATTGCTAGTAATAAAGATATAATGACTTTTTTCATAAGTATATACTTCCTCTATTAAATTATGGTTTGCGGAAACACTATACTTGAACTGTTTGTTATTGAGTTGAAAGATATCTAAAAATGAAAAAACTATATTCAGACCGTAAAACTAATAGACATTAATATTTGAAACAGAGCTAAGGCTGCTGTACAGACAAGAAATAGGCCTAATGCCTACTTCTTAGATAAGTAATTAGTACTTTATACAGATAAACTCTTTTTAATTTTTTGCAATAAGGCGGCTAAAACTTTGAATGAACATTTAGTTAGGCACACAGACCTCTTTAATGCTGTAAGGAGATTTTCTGTAAGCAAATTTGACGATACCAGTGATATCCCCTTTAATTGATCCATTGTCTTTTTCATAATAACTAGTTTCTAGCTCTTCCAAAAACACAAAATCAAAATTTCTACTTTTTGAAGCCTCTTGCTTACGATCAATAATTAATTTGTTGTTCGCACAGCTTGCCGATCTGCTTAAACGAAAATAGGCTAAGTCCTTAGCCACTACCTCAACTCGAGTCTTGGCATCAGTTAAAATGACATTCGTGATTCCATTGGATACTGTGGTGTACTGGATATGATCGCCCACATTGCTTTGCTGAATTTCTAAAGAATACTCTTGTTTCCTATTCATCGAATCTTCAGAGGTGCAACTATATTTACCCGTTAAATCTGGACATTCCTGGGCGTTTAAAACTGGGACGAACAAAAGAAAAATCAAAAACTTCATAGAGCCTCGTTTGAAAAAATCTCAATTAAATTTATTTTTATATATTAGAAAATTTCATACCCATGTTCAAGTCTAGGTTTATTTAAAGCCTCAGTCTGTAGTCACAGCTTACTCTCTTGTGTTTAAGAGACTCTCTTATGTCTCCAGTAGGAGTAACCATTAAAGTGATAATGGGTTTACGAATCAGATAATTAAAAAGAGGTGGCCATCCTAGCTTATGCAACAATATCTCATACTTAGCTTTTCTATCCTAAGTCTTTGGTAAAGACTATTTTAGTTCAAATAGATTTAATCTGCTTTTTTGACGTAAAAATTAATATGAAAATCACATAAATGTGATCAAGCTATCTTGTAATTCAATAAGGATTTAAAAGAACGAGCTAGACCTTAGAATATTAATACTAATTGGAGCTTAAAGATTTTTAAAGGCAAACATAACATATAACTAACCACCAAGTTCTAAGCACTGAGAAGCATTAATGACCAAAAAAGCAAACTTCAAACTTTCATCCAAGCGAGCCTTGATCAACCCGACTCCCTTGGCTTTTCCAAAAAGCTTTGTTGCTCTTCTTATCTTATCTGTTCCTTTTCTTTTGGTTGGCATCTGGATCACGGGGAGTTACTTTGGTTTCTTTTCAGCTAATCTCGGGGGAAATGTAGCAGAGACAAGAATCTTATTGATCGTTGGCTTAGTGTTTCTACTATCAGGACTTGGGATTTTTCTTTTTGCATTTTCACACTTGCTAAAAATTCTATTTAAAAAAAACCTACGTAAAAGACATCCCTATGAAGCTTGGTTGTGGGATTATTCTTGGAACCGCAGAGGTCAAACGCATTCTTTTTTAAAAAGGCTTTTATACAATCTGTTTGGCTTTTTTTTGGTCCTTGGTATCTTTTTACCAGGCCTTTATATTGCTTATGTAAAAGGCTCTATGCCTCTGTTCTTTAAAGTAATCATGTCGCTTTTTGTTTTTTTATATCTCTGGATCTGTATTAGGGAGATTATAAAAACGCTAAAATTCAGAAGTGTGCGCTGTTTATACACCCAATTCCCCTACCGCATTGGAAAAGACTTTAGTGTTAATCTGGAAGGCCTACCTAATGCCAAGAGCATTGAAAGTATTAGTTGCAAAATTAAGTGTTACGAATTCCGTGTGATAGAGTCCAGTAAATCCAACAAAAAAGTCTTTGAAAGAGTATCTGTCGAACTTTACAGTGAGGATATCCCTCTTGAAATAAGTCATATCAAGGATGGTCGAGTAGGAATATCAGGACGCTTTCCAAATAAAAAATCCCTTGGTACCGATTTCACCAAAAATGATTATATTTGCTGGGAACTCTCTGTAAACGCAAAAGTTCCTGGAGTGGATTTTAACTATGCTTTTATTTTGCCTGTTTATAATTAGAGGAAGTAAAGCTGAAACCAGGTAATCAAATTTCAGCCTTAAACGGCCTTGTTTGCGATAAATGCTCTCTAATTTTTATAAAGCCTATTCATCACATAAAACATATATCTCTCCGTCAAACATCCCCTGGATGGTTATTCCGCTCTGTTTAACCTGATTGATATATTGAATATGCTCTTTGGTGATTTTTTGACCTGGAACAATTGCCGGAATCCCTGGCGGATAAGGAGTAATTAGGCCTGCGCTAACTCTGTTTTCTGAGTCTTCAATCCCAACAGCTTCTCGACGCCCAAAAAAAGCTTCGCTCGGTAGCATTGCTAGATCAATTTTAGGAACATTGATCAGCTGATTCTTTTTCGACTTAGCTTTCGACATTTGAACTTTGCCTTCATCTAGTTTTTTTAAGGCATTAAAAAGACGCACTACTTTTGACTTTGTACCACCAAGCGTGAGTAGAACTAACATTGTGGATTGTGTGTACTTTTCAATTTCAAGACCAATCTCATCATTTAAAAAACGATGAATTTCTTGGATAGAATAGTCACAAGCTGAAAAGTCTACCATGATTTTAAGAGGGTCATGCCCGAGATTATCTTCTTTGAAGTGAGGAAATATCTCTGCCATGCTATTTTCATCTAAGATACGAATTCTTTTAAAGCGATCTACATGTTCTTTTAGCTCTTGCACCGAAGCTAGGAGATTATTAATAATCTTGTAACCTTCCATCTCAAGTTGTTTATGACAAACGTCTAAGGAGGCTATGATCTGGTACTTTGGTGATGTGGAAGTGTATATACTGTAAATTTCACGGAAAAAATCCTCGTCAAAGTCTTCGTCATTTACATGAATGTAAGAGGCTTGGCTAAAGGCGGAAACTACCTTATGAGCACTGTGGGTAATGTAATCCGCTCCAGAGTCAATGGCAGAGTAATAACGAAACCTAGGGTGAAATAATGAATAAGCAAACCAAGCCTCATCGATAAAAACCTTGATGCCCTTTGCATGAGCCATTTCAACCACTTTGCGAATATCGGTTAAAATCCCTTCGTAAGTTGCGCCAGTTAGAACAATTAACTTTGCGTCTGGATTTTCCTCAATAGCTTCTTTGATATCAGCTATTTTCGGTGGCGCAAAAAAACCATACTTTGAGTCATAAGTACTATCTAAATAAATTGGCTGACCGCAAGCCTGAATGATCCCGTAGTGAACTGATTTATGACAGTTTCTATCGGCAATGACTTTGTCACCCGATCTAAGTAAGGTTTGAAGAATAATTTTATTGGAAGTAGAAGAGCCATTGGTAACAAAATACGTCTTCATAACATTAAAGGTATAAGCAGCTGCTTCTTGTGCCTTACCAATTAAATTAGAGCTATCGGATAAGGAACCTAAGCTATCTACAGAGATTGAAAGATCACTTGCAAAAACATTCCTTCCATAAAAATGATAAAAATCTTGAATGTACGGAGAGTTTCTAAAGCTACTTCCTCCGGAATGCCCGGGAGTATGCCAAGAATCATTGGATTCGATCACATATTTTTTATAAGGAGTCCAGAATGGCGTTTGTGTGCGATCATCAAAATCATTTAAAATATATCCCATGATAAAATCAGGATCTGTAATTATGTCATTACGATAGAAGAAAGATTCTATATAGTCTGACTCTTCAACGATATCCATTCCAATCTCATCGTCGGAAAAAACGTATATTGGAATCTCAAAGCGTAGGTTTTTAATGTCTTGTATAAAGGCGCTTAGATTTTTTTGACCCTTTACTTGCCCCTCAAACTGCCAACTTATGGCAACCGATTGAAAGTCACCATCTTCCTCTACCAGCTGTAGGACTTCTTCCATACTTTTAGCCCCAACGATTTCAAAGTCCACGTCGGAACGATTGTAGTTTTTCACCGACTGATCTAGGCTCAAAATGATATCATCTAGAAGTTCAGAATTACTTTCAAAAATTAATATTTTATACAAAGGCGTCATAAGTCTTTCTTTCCTCAACAATTTATTCGATGATATAAGCATAATATGTATTTGTGTCCAATCAATATTTTGGAGGAAAGCTAGATGGCCAAACACCCAAGCATAGATAGCTACGTTGATGACAAAATCGCCAAAGATGAATTCGAAAAATCTCTAGACGATGGCCTGGTGTATATTGGGCATAAATTGATGGTACCTAACAAGGGAGACTACTTCGTTTTACCGAGCTATAAGGGCCGCTACGCCTTGGTTAACACAGGCGAGTCCTATCTTATGCTTTCAAACGTTTGCAGCCATAGACAGGCTTTATTGCTCGAAGGAAAGGGTAATGTAAAGTCTATCAACTGCAGGCTACACTGCTGGGGATTTGAACTAAATGGTAAACTAAAACTTACACCTCTTTTTAAAGAGCCGGTTAAAAATGCTGATCTAGAAAGCTTTGAATTAAAAGAATGGAACGGCCTTCTTTTTAAAACCAGACTTCCAGACTTTGACTTAGAGTCTCTCGGTCTGAGTGAATACATAAACTTTGAAGGCTACGAATTTGCTGGAAGCTCCATTGAACAGTATTCGTTTAATTGGAAGGTTTTTATGGAGATCTATCTTGAAAACTACCATGTCTTCTCTATGCACCCTGGTTTAAAAAAATATGTGACCGCAGCTGATTTGGAATGGAAAACGGGTGAAGACTATTCGGTTCAAAAGGTTGGTTTGGGAAAATCCATCCAAACCGGTAACACAGAAAGCTATACACTATGGCAACAGGAAATCATTAAACATTTTGAGCCCAATTTACCTCGTTATGGCGCGATTTGGAGTCTAATTTACCCGAATATAATGATTGAGCACTACCCTAATATCATTGCCATTAGTACAGTTCATCCCTTGGGAGCAAGGCAATGCTTAAATCAGGTGGAGTTTTACTACCCTAGCCAACTATACAAAGAAAAACCCCAGTACTTTGAGGCAATGCAAAAGGCATACGCTGAAACCGCAGTCGAAGACAATGACGCCTGCATGCTCTTACAAAAAGGCCGGGAAGCACTTCACAGTCGTGGGGATGAAAAGTATGGGCCTATTGAAGACTTTTTAGAAAAAGGAGTCGAGGAGTTTTACAAATTCCTAGCAAAGTAGACTTACGTCTCCTTATTTTCTTAAGGCAGTAAAGCGTAGTGTTTTAAAATCATTCTAAGATCCGCAGCAGACACATCACTAAAAACCGGGTTTTTGTAAACAGACTTCTGAACGAGATAGCTTAAACTAAAACTAGGAGCAGCTTGAATCGCAATTTCTCGATGTCTTTCTACAATTTTCCAAACCAAAGAAATGATCTTTTGTTTCGAGTAAGCACTCACCGGGAAATTTCCTTTATAAGCTATGATTGCATCAGCAAAATGAACTTTTGAAAAATCAATTTCTGGAAGCTGGTTTTCTAGAATAATTTCTGCAAACAAAGCCTGGCGTTTTTTTGCAACACCATATTGCGAGCCTAAACTAAATTCCGCTCTTTCATAAGAGTCTCTAATCTCATACAGACTTATATCGTTTTGATTAAAAAGGCGTTCATGAAACTGCATTGGTAGATTTAAAAGTATCGCTCGATTCAAGGCATTTTGTTCTTTTAAATTAGCGTACTTGGTAGAGTAGATTGCTTTTTCAAATCTTTGTCTCTTACTAAAGAGATTTTCGTATTCACTAGAAAAAGATTTTGAACAGTTAAAACTACGATTAGGTAATTGCGCAGAAAAAGCAGTAATAGAAAACAAAAAAACTAAAAACAAACTAGTGAATAACTTCATCTTAAAACCTCTTTACGCAATCAAGATAACGAATATTTGAGCTAAGCCAAAGAGAATAGGCGTAAACGTGCAAAAGCTTCCTAGATGTACAAAAGCAAAACAAGAAAAAGAAAAGCGGCAAACTTTTCTTTCTATAATCTTAATTTCTTTTATTGAAAAGGCGTTTGGTGAACGCCTTATTTAGAATTTATTTTTTAGAACAAAGCAACAGACTATGCCCACCAATGGCAATTTGATCCACTTGCTCATCGATGTTGAATCCTTCTTCAGAGAGATAGCTTTTAAAATCTGTGAAAGAATAGAAGCGACTACAT
The DNA here is from genome assembly GCA_002436415.1 of Bdellovibrionaceae bacterium UBA6502. Lineage (GTDB taxonomy): Bacteria > Bdellovibrionota > Bdellovibrionia > Bdellovibrionales > UBA840 > UBA6502. The sequence continues at coordinate 21,934 of DJMA01000022.1, forward strand.
CCGTTAGCCATGGCCGTAAAATACAGGCTGGTAGCATTCATCACAAAGGAGGCGGTTTCGTGTTTTTGTCGATCCCAAAACAACTCCAAAATTGCTAAACTAGCCCCTTCGCAAGATTTTCTAACTTTGGATAAAATCATTTTAATTTGTTCATCAGAAAAACAATCTAAAAACTGACTCATAAAAACAAAATCGGCAGATTCTATTTGTGGGATATCTTGCGATAATAAATCCACTTCTTTAAACTCTACACGCTCCAGAAGCCCTGCTTTTTTAAGATTTTCTTTGGCAACAGCAATTTGCTGTGGAAGGTCCACTAAAATCATTTTTACATCTTTATCATAATTCAAAACTTTCAAAGCCCATTTGCCAGTGTTGCAGCCAATATCGACGATTTTTTTAGGCTTAAAAGAAAAAAGTTTATCTAATACACGGTCAAAGGAATTGTCAGAATAAAAATGATCAAACTCAAACCAGCTGGTTTTGGCAGGCTCGGGTAACTGAGAGATGATTGGATAGATGGTCTCATGTTCTTTTGAAAACTCACCAAGGCCAGCTGCCTTTTGGTCTGTGATTGCTTCATCTAATTTGGCCAAACCAGCATAATTCACATCGTGAGCAAAATTCATATTCACCCGGGTCATCTCATCGTTAATCAAAAAGTGCCCCACTTTATTTAAGTGATACCTTTCAGTCTCTGGATCAAACCATACTATTCCAGCACTTAATCCCATATCTAGAAGCACTTTTACGCCATACAAGGGTAAGGACAAGTCTTCTGAAATGCTCTTGGCAGACAATCCTGCCTCAGCCTGGTCTTCGATTTTATTTAAAATTCCTAGCTTTACAAGGCTGCGAGATGCTTGAAAAATAAAAGGCCCTAAGGCAATTTTTTGAGCTTCATGGATAGCTTCATAGGCAGAGAGCTTTGCTTCAGAGTAGTATTTATTCATTAAGAAACCCCTTGTTCGAGAGCTTCCCATTATATTTATAAAAGTTTTTTCATTTCAAGTTTAAATGGAACTCTGACTTAGAAAACACTTTAAGTGTCTTACAAAAGCTCAATAAACAGGCTTTTTGGCGTATTTATGGGGAGTTAGACACTCCCCTCTAGAAATTACTTTAAGTCAGCGCAGGTGGCTTCAGCGTCGGTTACTAATTTCTGAAGACCAGATTGTTTTGCAAATTGATTGGAATAGTAAGCCCCAAGGCAAATCGCCTCAGCCTCAGTTTCAACAGTAGAACAAACCGATGCCGCAAAAATTTGATCGCTCTCTTTAGCAAAGTTAATGTCAAAATTAGAGTACACTCCAGCTCGACAAATGGCTTCCGCCTTGGACTTAATTTCTTTACAAGCAAGTTTTACAAGCTCCTTAACATCTTGCTCAACAAAAAATGTATTTGGATTTTTAAAAACCCCAGCACGACAAATGCTTTGGTTAATTTTTGCATTTTCTGCGGAAAAAGCACTGCCACCAATTAACAATAACAAGACCAATACAAAATTAATTTTTAACATACTCACTCCCAATAGATTTTAAACAGGGGCGGAGACTAACAATTTATATGGCATGTGGCATAGTATTTAAGCAAAGCAGTAAAAGTTTCAGTAGCCTTTTGAATTATAAGTAAGACTAGCTTGCTCGCTATGAACTGGCCCACTTAATTGCGGATGAAAGTCACCTAAAGCCTTGAAAACCCAAGCCTTAAATAATGAAGATTGGCACGAAATTCGGACAAATAGTGAAAAACCAAGGCTTAGCAAAGCTTGCCGAAACACATCCGCAATTAAGTGGGCCAGTTTGAAGACAATTAAAGAATAACTGAGAAGGATTTGGCTCATTAGATTTTGAAGCTAATTGATCTATAAATGCTGTATTCACAATTCTACAAAAGTTTTGAGCCACTTATTTTAAGTCTCGATAGGTATATAATTTTCATTTTAATAGCTATAGTCTCTTCATTGTGTTACCTCAAAGCATGAACATTTCCATGGCCTTACTTTTAATTTCTTTTTTGAGTTTCACACTCAATCTAACGGCCATGGAATGTGAGTTCAGTCCTGAGAACGAATCCCATAAAGTTTTAGAAGCAATTCGTTTTGCGAAAAAACACCACCATGGGCAATTTCGTAAATTTGATGGCCTACCCTATTTCACTCATCCAGTTAGAGTTGCTAAAATTGTAAAAAAACAAACACAAGATACCGATTTGATCATAGCTGCTTACCTCCATGATTTGATCGAGGACACCACGGTAAATAAAAGGTGGATTAAGAAAAAATTTGGTAAAAGGATTGCTAATATCGTTAGTGAATTAACCTCAGATCCTTCGAAAATTGAAAAGATGGGATCTAAGGCTGAATACTTAGCAGATAAAATGCTAAAAATGTCTCCTGAGGCACTTTTAATTAAACTCGCTGACCGCCTAGATAATGTTTCAGATTTTGAATCAGCAGAACTGGATTTTATCAATAAGTATCGAGCAGAAACTAACTACATACTGACAAAACTCTCTAAAAGAAACGACCTCAACGAGTCTCACAAATCCTTAATCACCCAAATTTTCAAGAAAATGAGCGATGGCGAGAAGCTTTACCAAGCAAAAGTCTTTGGTAGAAAGAACCATAGAAATTTAAAAGCCAATATCGTAGAATCTGATTTTATATTACAAGCCACAAAGGTCTCAGGCTTACTCGCAAAACGTGCGGTACCCGTAAACCTGCGTAGCGTGGTTTATATGATCGGAGTGTCCAAAACGAATGAACAGGAAAGGTATCAAGAAGTTAAAAGGTATTTCGGAGAAGAAACCGCTAATTTAGTAGAGGAAATAAACTCTAACCTTTTCTTAAATCGTCCTCTAGATCAATTGTCAGACAATGCCTTATTAATACGCCTCGCAGGCGTATTAGAGAATTTAAATGAAATACTTCGCATGGAAGCCGTTCATGATTATAGAGACTATATTAAACTTTCTCGAAACAGAATAAAGCAACTAGACAAGTCGTCTCGAGCTCTTAATCAAGATCAGTTATATTTTGCCAATAGAATCAAGATTGCTCTAAAGAACACTAACAAATTTTAAGAGCCGCATTCGATCATAACTTCTTTATTTGCCGAAGATACAGATCTTTTAAATGAGTAAATGTACACTAAACTCATTAAAACACCTGAGCCCGCGAGAGCCATTCCGACTAAAAGAGAAGAACGAAATCCGTATCCCATTGCCAGTGGTAAGCCACCCAAAAAAGCACCTAAGGCATTTCCTATGTTGAAACTAGACTGGCCAAGTGATGAACCAAGCATCTCTGCCTCTTTACTGTTTTTAATTAAAAGCATTTGCAATGGCGAAGCAAGAGCGAGTGCCGCTGCCGTGGCAGTAAAAACCAAAAAGCCTAATGCGTAAATGTTTTCTGCGCTTAAGTAAATAGCTAGTAAAACCACCACCAAACTACTTAAAAATATTAAAATAGCAAAGCTTGGAGCGATTCTATCAGCTACTTTTCCACCTAGTAAATTACCGGCCGTCATACCTAGGCCAGCAATTATCATTAGATATGGCATCCAAACTTCTGGTAATTTACTGACATTAATGGCCAAAGGAGCAATGTAACTTAAGAGAGCAAATAAGCCCCCTGTACCAATCGAGGTTATGGCGACGATTAATAATAGTTCAGGTTTTTTTAAAATCTTTAAGTCCTTTTTAAAACTAGCAGACTTAATTCCTTCAAGGCTTGGAACCCAGTATTTAACTGCAATTGCACAAATTAATCCAATTAGAGCAACAATACCGAAAGTAATTCGCCAACTAAAGTGGTGACCAATATAAGTACCTAAAGGAACTCCGATCACATTAGCGATGGTTAATCCAGAAAACATTACAGCCACCGCACTAGCCTGTTTCCCTTCCGATGCTAGACGACTCGCTACGACCGCACCAACACCAAAAAAGGCACCATGAGGTAATCCCGAGAAGAACCTTGATAACAATAAAAGTTCAAAGTTAGGACTAATCACTGATAAAAAATTAGCCAAAGAAAAAGCAAGCATCATAGCTATGATTACTAAATTAGGACGAAATCGGCTGGTTGCCCCAGCTAAAATAGGCGCGCCAACTACTACACCCAGAGCATACATAGAAATCAAATTACCAGCCTGAGTAATAGAGATGGACAAATCACTAGCCACATCCGGTAACATACCCATAATCACAAATTCTGTTAAGCCAATAGCAAAGCCACCGATAGCGAGAGAAAACAAACTTTTATTCATCAAGTGATCCAGAGGTTAGAACTAAGATCTAAGTATACTCCGAAAATGCAGCTATCACCGATTTATTTTTTCAAAAGAAGACAAAAGTATTTAGTTCTAATAGACTTCTATTAGTGAATAGAAATCTGCGGTTTTTGGCTATTAAATTTTTTTAACGAATATAGAATTCGATATTTTTCATAACCTAAGTCAAATAATAAACTTTTTTTATTCCCGAATTAAAAGGAAGCAAGTCACACTCATTAACTTTCTTCATATAAAAATTAAACACTAAGAGCCTTCTCTCCATGCTGAGATTGATCTAAACCAAAATCCTCTTCATCTTCACTCGCACGAATGGAAGTGATCAAAGAAACAATTTTTATAATTAAAGCGGTCACAAGCATGCTGTAAACGATGCCTACATGGCCACCAAGCGCTTAAATTCTATGAAAATCAAATTTAACAAAATAAATCTCTAGATAGACCCCAAATATTTTTTTAATAATATTGCCAACCAGAACTATAGCAAACGATCCCTGAGATCTTCTGCCATTGTTCCGTTTTGTCATCGATGTAAAAATCTTTATGGGAAGACATTAGGTTTTCGACCGCTTCCCTTGGATCTAAATCAGGGTAGAATAGCAACATCAGCTTCGCCAAATTTTCCTCATTAATTTCGGAGTTTATTTCTAAGCCGGCATTACTCAACATACTTTCTAAAATATCTTTTTCTTTTAATAAAAGATCACATACCTGAAGCCTGACACCCTCTCTACTTGCTGTCATAACTCCGCCTACGGGCAGGTTTTCATAGGATTGATTAATTCTAAAATTGTACCTAGACTCCTGAGTGTTTCCTTCTGCATAGCAGTCTTCATTCTCATCGTAATTGGTGCAACGACCACCAAAAAACAATCTTCGAGACATTAAATTTTTTAACAAAATGTTTTCAATTTTATCATTAATAGATGTTTGGTTCGGACTTTTAAAAACTTGATCAAACACAGATTTAACGTAATCAATGTTTCCTACCTGGCTTAGGTATTTGTTTTGCTCTAGTTTTTCACTAAAATCATGACATTGAGTTCCCTCGCAATCATAAAAATTATCCCCATGGTAATCTGAATTCATAAGGCTGGAACCAGCACTAACGGATTCAAAACCAGTGCCGGCGCAGTTTTGAAAAACCAGCAAAGAAAGGCCTAAACTAAAAGTTAAAACCAACAAACTTTTCATTAGCCAATCTCCTTATTTTTACCTAGACGCTTTTCAGGCACGATTACTTTGCCATTATTTACGGAGACAAGAGAAAAGTTGTTAGGACTTGGTGACTGAACCTGTAGGATATCAGCTACTGTACTTGCAACATTACCCATATTAATAATGTGACCATCTTCATCCTCAGAAGCATAGCCATAGCTTCCAAAATAAGTAGAATGAGTGGCGTTTTGGACATTACCTAAAACCTGCGCACCATCTATTTTACCAGACCACAAACTTACTGTAGAAGCATGTCCAGCATGATCGGAACCTGAACCATCCTTTCTAGGTCTACGTTCAAACTCACCGGAAAATTGAATAAGACTATCTTTATAGATACCCGCTGCTTTAAATTGGTCAATCAATTCCAACAAACATGCAGACAAGCAAGCGTAAAAGGATGTCATGACAATGACTTGCGAAATGGCTCCCCATTGATGGGCATCGAAGTTTTGGTTTACAAAAGTTAAACCAGAACTATATCTAAGTTTCAATCGAATCCAAGGCAAAATTCTCAAATGAACAGAGTCACTCATAGCATTTACCATAGAATATTCCGCTAAGGCAAAAACGTCTGCCATATAGTCTAGAGTTTCATCTCTACCAGATTTGTATCTGAAGTAAGGCACTATGTTTCTAAGGTCATCTTCTAGTATCGCTTTGGAGTTCGCATTATAGGTTTTATCTCTAGAGCTTACTGGTGTAAGGCCAACTGCCTTATTGTTGATACCAAGCATCTCTATATCCATTGTGTTTTGAATCACTTGAACATATTTTGTTTTTAAACTAGCGTAGTCACCGATCATTTTATCCAGTTTATCAAACATCAGATCTTTTGCCCCGCCTAAAGCCGATTCAGCGGAAGCACTCAAGTTTTTTTTCTTCGCAAGACTATTGTCGATCACTGAGTTAAAGGATTCCATTTTGGCAAGTAAGTTTTTATTCAAGGAAGAGTTATTAATAAACTCACTCTGATTGGAAAATGGCTTTTTAATTTCGGCAATTAAGTCAGTGCCTCCCGTGGAACTAGCTCCTAATCGCAAACGACCTTTTCCTTTGTTAGAAACAAAAGGAGAATAAACGGGGTTCACGGCTACATGAGACAAAGGCGCGTTTGAAGCATCAGCAACAACACCGGTAATACTTGCCCCGCCAACTGCTGCTTGCACTTGTTGGGCGGCACTAATTGGATGCACTCCGTTTCCATTATCGATTCCTCTAATGTTTATGTAGTTGTTTAGTAAATCACTCATAGGTCTACTACCACCATTGGCGGAGCCGACATTTTGAGACCATAGATAAGGGCTTTTAATTCCATTTACATTTGCAAATCTATATTCTGAATCAATCAATCTTCCAGATCTTTCAGTTAGGTAGTTTACCACTTGATTGTTTACATTATTTTGACTACTGTTTGTTTTTAAGCCTTGTAGACGATTTGAATTGTAAGGATCTAAAAATTTATCAAAGACCCATCTTTCTGGTGCGGCATAAGCTTGCAAAACTAATAGCTTTGAGTTACTAACACCGGCGGCCAAAGCTTCATTGATACTCCCTAAAAATAATGTATCTAAAATACTGTTAAAACTTGCAGCTGATACACCCAAAGAAGAATATGTTGATAGTAATTTTAAAAAATCTCTTCTACTTTTTTTCATCTATTCACTCTTCCCGCTAAAATAGAATTTACTCTTGAAAATTGAGTTCACTAACATTTTTAAACTTTTATGCTCCTTAAACTCTAGGCCAAGACGGATAAGCTCTGCTCGGTGTCCACTCTCATCGTCTACGTATCCTGCTTTACCTGGGTCTGGTAAAGCGACATCAACATTTATAAAGTGTTTGTAATAGTTTTTTGCGGCACAAATGTAATAGTCGTCTGTTTCGGCAATCTGCTGAGCTAGTTCTTCTATTCCCGTTCCAGTTTTATGAATAAGCTTTCCTTGATAGTCTCTGTAGTAGAGCCTACCTACCGGACTTTGTTTATAGAAGCTATTGTCGTTTGTTTCAGTCCAGCTTTTTAAAGAGCTTATCTCGGCTGGTCTCAGTCTCGTAGAAATGATTGCATTGGCTGCGTTGTTGCGATCAATGGACTTAATGTACTGCAGGTTTCTAATGTAGCCTGCCGTTTGATCCATTCCAACATGACATCTCAAACAAGCATTTGCCCAACGAAAAGGAGCGGAGCCTTCGACATTTGTTAACTGAAAGGAAACGTCTTCGTTTCTTAATGCGGGCAAGGTTCTACACAAAACATCTTCATAAACTGCTTTTGACCAGTTTCGGGATACTAGTGCTGCACCATTTGCTTTATAAGATTCACTGGATTGGGAATGGGTGCTTAGAACAAAAACTTGGTCACCTATCATTCCGGCACCTAGATTTTGGTTCATGTTTTTATGGTCATATATGTATTTCGAAGCAGCACTACCATCTTGCGCATGCCTAACTAGATGAGGTACATTCACTCCAGGATGTGCTCTAAAGCCAAGTAACTTTCCCCTTGGTGCAAAAGGGATTGTTGCAATCTCAGAACGAAAACGATCGCAATCACCACTATCATTAGTACTACAGGCATTGGTCCCCGAAATTCTAGTATTCACTGGTGCTTGAGGATTAATAACTTTCGGTAAATTTCTTCCGCAACCTGTCGTTTGATTACTCAAACAATTTGCGCTACGAAAACCAAAGTCTTTCCAAATCATATTATCAGGATCATTGTCTGTGCGATTCGCCCGTAAACTTGTTTTTGTTGTTATTGCCTGATCATAAGGTATTTCTGAAAACAATGAATTAGTAATGTAAAATGCAGGTTGAGTGTCATCCAAATAGTTTCTGGTTGTACGTGTGTCGTCAGGGCCAAACGTAGTGTAGCTAGAAGAGCTAAAAAAACTAGAATGTAAACGATGCATATTTTTTAAGACCAACTGCCCTACAGAGTTCTTCTCATTCCTATCGATTTCGCCATTAGATACAATACTAGCGCGGTTTAAAATCTCCATGCAGAGACTCACTGGGTCCTCGCCGGCTTTTGCTCTAGAAAGATAAGCACTTTTTGCAGGGATCCGAGAGCTGGTTAACTGGGCGTAACATTTTCTGACAAAAGATTGCTCTTCTGATTCAAAACCAAATGCCATGGGTGAAAGAATTAATCCTAAAATGATATAGTTTAATATTTTCAATCCAAACCTTCCCTTTTGTCTCTTATCGATATCATTGCTTTTGAGCTTTAATGCAATTCAGCTAAAAATTGAAATAATTTGGTATAACCAATGAGTTAGAGGAAAAGTGTCGAAAAAAAAGTATCTGTCAAAAATTCTAACGCCAAAGGCCCTTAGCCAGGATATTTTTCTATTTTGATACATTTTTAATTAATAACTTAGTGTTTCTATCCGATACTTTAGTATGAATTTTAAAGTGTTGGGGCTAAGAATCGGTTTAACCGGATTGACGCTTCTTTTATTATTTTCTTATCAAAACTGTAGTGTTGAGCCTATACATGAAAGTGGAGAACTTTCTAGTACCTCTTTAACTTCTGGAGAAAGAATTGAAATAGACAGCCAACTTGAGGCCAAGGCCTTGGCCATAATTTCATCTCGATGCATAAGTTGCCATAATGATTTTACCGCAAAATTTGATGTTAACGTGGAAGGTGATAGTTTAGAGCTAATAAACAAAGGCTTAATCATTGCCGGCCTTCCAGAGGCTTCACTCCTTTATAAAAGCATGATAGCCAGCAATCGACAAAGCGACGGGGTGTCACCCATGCCCCCCAATAGCCCAATGGCATCATCCGAGACGGAAGTCATAAGAGATTGGATTGAAAATGGAATCAAAGTAATAAGAGATGATACCGACGGTGATGGGCAGACAATAAGCTACAACTACCAAGATCATATCCAACCGATTCTACAAAAAAATATGTGCTTAAGTTGCCATAGTGAAGACAGCGGCAGCTCTGCAAGTATGGGTGCGTATATATTATTAGACAGCTATGATCGCTTGATGAACTTTGTCCAAGTAGGAAACCCTTATTCCCTTCTTTTAGAGTCTATCAGACAAGGTAATATGCCTAAGGATGCAGAAGCCATGAGTGAAGATGACTTTAAAGTTCTAGAAAACTGGGTCAGTCAAGGAGCTCTTGAAACAAAGGAATAAAACAAGGGACTAAGCCCTTGTTTAAAGTCTATCTTAAATTAACTAAAAGCTCTTCTGTTTCTAACTTAAAATCCAGCTTCCAAGAATCTCTAGTAGGCTCTATTTCTAAGTCCCTATTATAATGCCTAATAACAAACTCATAAGACAATTGGCCCTCGTTATTGGCCAGCCACTCAAGAGGTAGGTAAATTTTAACCGCTCTTAAGTCTTCATTCACTGATCGGTATTCATAAGAAGGCGATTTGAAACTAAAACCAGCGATTCCTTCGGCAGGGAAAAAGCTTAATGATAATCTGCGTAACATTGGTAAAACTTCTTTTACACCATCCTCACAAAAAGCTCTCTGCAGGTAAAAGTCTAGCTCGATATTTTCACCTACAACTTTAGCTTTTGCTTGATAAATTGAATCAACAAAGCCTGAGTGATTTGAACAGTTTACCGGCTTTTTCGGTGCCACACGCGCCTCTTGCGACCAAGCTGTTAGACCGATAAGGCTTACAAATAATATGCTTAAAATAGATTTCATAAATACCCCTTGAATTAATTAAGTCCTATTTATCGAATCCTAGCTACTTTGCAAACAATTTTTTCGAAAGAAAGTAAATAAAATAAATATTTACCCCAAAGTCTCGCAGAATCCTATATAACAATTAATAGATATGTTGAAAATTTAGTTACCTAAGCAAAGATTTAAGAGATATATTTAATTAAGAGGTTAATGCACTAAGTGCACATCAAAAAAATAAAAATGAAATGTAAAGCCTTTCTAATCGCTGATTCCATTGACACGAAAAGTTTGCCTAGCGAACGACAGTTTCGAGACGCTAGTCTTTTAAGAGCAGGAAAAAACATTTTCTTCGTATTTCCTTTTGGAGCTATTGTAGCCTGGGGAGACGGAGGCATTAGTGACGCTCTTTTACTTCTAAAAGACTATATGACTAATCCCTATACGCAAGAAAGGTTTATCACGGACCTTTTTGAAGTAGATAATTCTAGCGAGTCGAATAAGTTGATCTTTCAAGATACAATTTACCTAAAGGGCTTAGCTGATGATGACCTCATTAAGCTTTCCTTATCGCATTCCATTGCACAATCAATGCGATTGAATCACCTAGAGGATCTAATCTTAGAAAGTATTAAGAGAATTAGCCATGTCCCACAAGACCTTGCCAGCCACGGAAAAATCAAAGAAGGGAAAGTGGAAATTTCGAAAATGCAGGGCCACCTTTATTTATTGAAAAGTAAGATTAGTTGGGAACATTCCGTTTTAGACACTCCAGAATTTTTTTGGGAATACCCTGAATATGATGAATACTATCATAAGATGAACCATTACCTAGAACTTGCTCCTCGATTAGAAATTCTAAATCACAAAACAGCAAGCATTGATGAGATTCTATCTATTTTATCAAATGAGTTGAACCACCGCCACTCAAGTAAATTAGAATGGGTGATTATCTGGTTAATTATGTTTGAAATCATAATCTTTTTCTTAAAAGATATTTTTAAAGTAATTTAAAATCCTTTATAAACGCTTAGATTATATATCCTGAAAGTGACCAAAAAAGTCATTACTTCAGGATATATACACTTTGAGATTTTCCACAGTTTTTCCATAGTTTTTCCACAGTTTTAAAAAAACTCAAACATCCCTTTCACTTCCCTGTTTTCCACATTTTTTGGTGCCAGCATTGCTATTTAAAAGCTTGCAAGGAGACAGAAATGAATTTGTTAAAAAAACTTTTAAACTTAATACTAATCGCCGTATTACCTTTATTTAACATTGCCTGCGGAAGCGGAGACAGCTCAGGAACAAACTCTACAAGCTTTTACTATTCAAGTGGAAGTTGCTTCAATGGAAGCACAGGAGCTGTGGTTAACTATTCTTACTGTAGCTATTACACCTCCAATGGCTACTGTTATTCAACCGATACCAATGAACAAGTCACTACAAGTTATTGCTCTAGCACAAGCTCTAGTAACTACTATACCTCCAATGGCTATTGCTATGACTCAACTACAGGATACATTGTAAGTTCGAGCTTATGTTCTTCAAGCAGTACAAGCTATTATTGGCAAAACGGATATTGTTACAGCTCAAGCACCGGGTACATTGTAAGTAACAGTAACTGTAGCACAACCAGCTCAGGAACAAGTTCATGTTATGGCACCTACTACACCTACTATTACTACACTTTTGTTGCTGTAACTTGTAGTGGCAGTAACTGTAGCGGACAATACCTTTATAACTCTTCCGGTAGCCCTGTGTATTGCCAGTAGTGTTTAGCAAATTCTTGCATAATGGAACTTGAATGGATCAGTGAAACTGGTCCATTCTCATTTTGAGAAAGACATTTTATTAATAAAAACAATGTCTTAAAAAAATAACTTACTTTTTTCATTTTAAATTTTACTTCCATAATTGCTCAATAATTCCCCTTCAATATAGTAAATGATCAAGCATCTCAGAAAGGAGAAATGTATGAACAAATTAAAAACAAGCCTAAGTCTAATTAGTGCATTAGTAATAACAAATCCTGCTTACTCACGTCCTCAAGGCCCACCACCACTTTCTGTGGAAGTAGAAAACTGCCTTATCGAAAGTGTTGGCAGCCTCTCCGCCCTTGAAGAACTGAGTCACGAAGACCGCAGAAGCTTGCTGTCTAGCTGCGGAGCGGAAGGTCCTGGACAAAAACCTCCACGACTTCAGCTCTCTGAAGAAGATCAAGCATGTTTGGATGGAAAAATTGATAAAACAGATAGTAGACCTTCTCGAGAAGATTTCGATGCAGCATTGGAAAGCTGCGGAATCGAAAGACCCACTCCCCCGTCTGACATGGTAATGAATGTTAAAAGTTTGGAGGAAATAGAAAGTTTAATCTCTAAATTTGAACAAAGCTCTAATCCTGGTGAGCAAGCTCATATTAAAAGAGTCTTAAAAGATAGCTTCTATGAATTAAACGACGAAGACTTAAAAGATAGAATTAGAACATTTTTAGTAAGTAAAATTAAATCAAGTAATCCAGTTGCTGTAAACCAAACAACAGCTCTGGCTTCACAATAATAGGTTTCGGCCCCGGAGGAATTTCAAATGAAAATCAAAATGATCCCCAAATTTTCCCTAATGCTTTTCATATCTAGTGTTTTCATAGTCAATTTCCCAATTATGGCGGAAGTTCCTCCGGGACCGATGAACCTTAGTTCAGAACAAAAGTCTTGCATAGACGAATACAAAGAAAGCGATCGACCTGAGCCAAGCGAAATGCAAAAACTATTTGATCTATGTGGGATAGAAGCACCTAAATTTGGGCTAGATAAAAAAACAAAACCAAAAAAGCCCAATAAAACCGAAGCCTCTAGTCTTGAGGACTGTGATTGTGAAGAGGATAGTATACTGGTTAAAAACACCGAAAAGATTGAAGAGCTTCTTGAGAAGATCGAAGAATTAGAAGAAAAAAACAAAAAACTTGCGAAGAACAACGATAGAGATGAATCTAGAAAAAGAAGAGCTCGTCGCGATTTACCAGATGATGAAGATTTTGATGAAGACGAAGCTCCTTCAAGAAAAAGATCCAATGCCAGACAACAAGGAGAGACTAGTCTCTTAGATAACATTTATGCGGGTTATAGAGGAAATCGCTCTAAGACCCTGAACTCACAAAGCTCTTACCTCTCCGGAAATCAAAACACTTACTACAATCCTAGTAACCCCTATGCCTACGCTATGACTGATTTAATGGGTAGCGGTATGGGTATGAGCTCCATGAATATGAATTCAAGCATGGGTATGGGAATGAGTATGGGTTCAAACTTAGGAATGGGCTCTAGCTTTGGCATGGGCACTGGTATGGGTATGAATATGGGAATGGGAATGGGCATGAGCGCCGGTATGGGCCTTGGTTCTAGTATGATGGGATACTCATCAATGCCAAGCTACTCTATGAACAGCTATAGCGCCTATAACTCTTATCCAAACTACTACAGTTATCCTAGTAGTAATTATGCAACGAGTGGGATGAGTATGGGTCTTGGAGCAAGTTTTGGTTTAGGCATGGGTACAGGAATGGGATATTCCTACTACGGCTATTGACCAGCCCCCCTAGGAGAGGTTTATAATGAATTATCAGGAACAAATTATGAAAGCATTAATCGTTGAAGATGATCCTGGAATTGCTAGGACTCTACAAGTAAATCTCGAATTGGAAGGCTTTGAAAGCTTCTGGGTAAGCAGTTTAAGCCAAGCCTTTGAAAAAGAGTCTCAACATAAAATCGACCTCGTCCTTCTTGACCTTGGATTAGGAACGGAAAGTGGATTTAAGTTTCTAGAACATATGGTCGCCAAAGAATCCCGTGTACCTGTAATTATACTCTCCGCCCAGACGGATGAAGAGTCTGTTGTCAAAGGCCTAGAAATGGGCGCGAAAGATTATCTAAGAAAACCTTTCGGCACTAAAGAGCTAATTGCTAGAATCAAATCCGTCACTAAAATCCCTCAAAAACACGACGAAAAAATCAATTACGCTGGGCTTTGCATTTTAACGAACAAACGCAGCATTCAATACAATGAGAGACATATTAATTTAAATCGCAGAGAATTCGATATCCTTAATTTCTTAATTGAAAATGCTGATAATATTGTAAGCAGAGAAACACTAGTACAAGCCATTGATAAAGACGCCGAAATATTTGATCGCACCATTGATTCTCATATTAGTCATTTGAGAAAAAAATTAAAAAAAGAACAAGTGGATAGCATTAAAATCTCATCCGTTTATGGAGTTGGATATCGTTTGGAGAAACGATGATTCACTGGCGCCTTCTCAGAAAATACATAATTTGGAGCACCATCTCTCTATTGGCCTTTGTTCTATTGGGCTACTACATCAATCAAATGGTCTTTCGTTTTCTTCACAATATGGATCGAGAACAAGCTAAAGACAAAAGGTTTGCGCCAGTATTTCTTGCAAAATTGGTAGATAATCTAGAGGGAAATTCAATCCAAGAAAAAGTAAAGCTTTTTACTGAAATTCACTCTGGTATGGATCGTGGCTTTTTTAATTTTCTCCTTTTTGATAGTGATGGCCAACTTGTCTACGGAAAAGCAGTTAGAGAAATTGACTGGGAGCAAATAAAAGACAAATTACCAAAAAAAGAATACGAAGCCTACAGCATTGACCAAAATCACCTACCTATGCCGATGCATGGACCAGGTTTCGAGCTATCTCCACCAAGGCATGGTAATCGCCCCCCTCCCAGATCGGGCTTTCAAGCTGACGGCAACAGACCACGCAACTCACCTCCTGAAGCTTTTGGACCTCCGCCAGGGCAAGGGCCGCCTAGAGGTTTCGAAAAAAGTGATCACCTAATTCGGCTAAAAAACAATTATTTTTTGTACCTGGAAAATACAATGGGGGAGCTTCCAAAGACAGGAATGCACTTTCAACCAAGTATCTATAGAAAATGGATTCCCTGGATTTCAAGCATCTCCTTATTTGTGTCCTTATTGTTCGGGGTTATATTTAGCTTATCATTGGTATATTTCTCCATGAAAAAAGGTGTCATACAAGCGGATCGAGTCATCTCTGACATTCAATCTGGAAACCTAAAAGCTAGGTTTAAAATAAGCCGTAAAGATGCCTTTGGTGATGCCATGAGAAGGTTTAACTTCATGGCTGATGAAATTGAAAAATTAGTACAAAGCCTTAAAGAGTCTGAAACCGCCAAAAACAAACTTTTGCAAGAACTTGCTCATGATCTTAGAACTCCTATTGCTTCCCTAAAGGGATTGTTGGAAACATTGTTATCAAAGTGGCAACATTTAAGTGTCGAGCTAAGAGAAGAATTTCTACAGCTATCTTTAAGTGAGGTAAACTATTTTGCAAAGCTTGTTGAAGACCTATTATTTCTCTCACAAATGCAAGACAGCTCCTATACCGCTGAGAAAAAAGCAGTTAACATAGTTGATGTCTTAACTGAACAAGTAGACAATTGTTCCACTCGCTACAAAAGCTTAGGAAAAGAAATTAGCTTAGAATATGAACCGCCAGAAGATTTGTATGCATTTGCCAATCCACATCTTTTAAAACGACTATTCGTCAATGCTCTGGATAACTTTTTTTCTTTCGCTGAAAGTAAAGTAGCCATTGAATTAAAAGAGTTTGATGATTCTGTTTTGATACGAATTAGCGATGACGGCCCAGGATTCCCAAGTGAACAGCTTGAAAATTTTGGCAAGAAAAAAGCATCGAGAAGCATTCAAAGCAATAGTCAAAATGGTAGAATTTCTGTGGGAATTGGTAGCCTTGTAATGAGTAAAATTGTTGAAAATCACAATGGGAAATTAGTTCCTAAAAACTTAGTTTCAAATAATGATTTGGTGCAAGGAGCTCAACTAGAAATTTACCTAGAAAAATACCAAAAGCCTACATGAAAAAACTATTAAGAGGTTTTTTCGATTTTGTTTTTGCTTCAGGCCAGGTAAATATATAAGTTCTTACACTGGCTTTACCCCATGAAACCACTAGTCGCCCACCATGCTTATTAATTAGTTTTCTAGCTATGCTTAGCTCAATGCTTTCGGTCTTAAATTTATTTTGCACAGAATAACTAGAGAGCTCAGTACTTTGATTTTCATTAATTACGACCGCTGGCTTAGAAATGGAATCATCTTTGACTTCAAAGCGAGCAATACCACCTTGCGATTCTGCCTTGATCCAAATGTTTTTTTCAATAGTATTATTTAACAGAAAAGAGTCCTCTAAAATACATTGAAAAACCTTTTCAATGGCATTGCTAGACAATTTAAAAGATTCCGACCCATTCACATAGTGTATTTTTAAGTCCTGCCTATCTTTATTTTCATTGACCGCTTTATTCACCAGAGTTTCTAGTTCATAGTCTCCTTGGGTTTCTTCTAGCTTGTCCAATGTTAAATAGTCTCTAAAAGAACGAAGTCTTTCGTAAAGTAGAGATATTTTTTGTTTTATATCTTTCAGATATAGCTGGGACTCTTCTGCGATATGACTCTCTTTTATCTTGGAAATTTCTAGTTTGATGTCTTTAAGCGGTTCTTCAAAATCATGCAGAACCACCTCATTAAACACCTCTAGCTCTTGCTTGTTTGCCTTGAGATGATTAAAGGCCTTGAGAAGCTTTTCTTCATTCTTTTTTCTTTTACTAATGTCTCTAATAACACCAATAAAAATTACTTTTTTACCAACTATTACTTCCTCAACAGAAAGCTCAATGGGGAATAGTTCATTGTCCATTTTTTTGGCTACTAACTCTCTTTTTTGCCCAATAACCTTAGCCTCCATAGTTTCAAAATACCTTTCAAGAAAGTAATCATGATTATCGGCATACTCTTGTGGCATTAGAATAGAAACATTTTTGCCGATCAAATAAGATAGTTCATAGCCAAACATTTTTTCTACAGACTGATTGCAACTTAAAATAATTCCTTTAGAGCTAATACTAATTACTCCATCGGCAATATTGTTCAAGATAGTTTCGCTTTTCGTGAAATTTTCGTGCAATTCATCTGCCAGTTCTTTAAATGACTCTGCCAAAAAACCAAGCTCACTCGGCAAATTAGTATCTACATAAAGCTTATGCGAATGTTTTTTGGCATTTAATATTTTTCTCGTCATGGTTTTTAAAGGTTTTAATAAACTTTGACTCAACATTAAAAACAAGAAGCTAAAGCTTAATATGATTCCAAGACATAGTAGTAAATTTCTACGCAATAAATTATCATATTCAAAAAAAAGATTCTCTCTAGGAAAGATTAACTTTACATATAGGTAATCTTTTGGATCCTGGGAATTGTAATAGTATTTATTAAAAAAGCTTACCCAATCCTCTGTTTCAATTAAGCCTGAATCCTCTTCGGAACTTAGCACTTTTGGTGCAACCTTAAAATCAGGATTGAGCTTGTCTTTAAATTGAAGTCTCGTAAATTTATCATCTAATTCTCTAGTGATGTGAGAACCAGTATTAGTACCAACTTCTATTTTCGCGTTCAGAGATATCTTAGGCATATATTTCATCAGGAACTTTTCAAAATCTAAGTTGATCACAAAAAAACCAAACATTTCTTCTGTCTGATCCTTATAGATTGGGTAAACAGCTCTCAAGGTAACTGTTTTTTCACTCGTAACTTCACCGTGCTCTCTATTAAGAGTTATATCCGAAAAGTAGATATTTCCTTTTTGTAGGCCTAGTGAATTTTTGAAGTAAGGTTCATTAGCCTTTTTTTGCAATTTTGATTCTTCAATACGATAAATGCGTGATGAATCTCGATCAACTCGTACAAGCTCTTTACCGCCGTTAGCAAGCTCTATGTAACGTAATTGGGTGTAATAATCGTTTTCTCTAAGGATAGAGATAAAGATTGTGGCCAAACGATCTTTCCATGTATGTAGCTTAGAGCCATCTTTCGGGTCTTTTCCAGAATTATCAATGCTTCTGATGATGCCCTGAAAAGGAGGTGTTGCAGATGTGATTCTTGAAAAAGCCTCAACACTCATAAAAGCGTTCTCAAGATTTTTAGAATACAGACGAGTTTCATTGCGAAGGCGATCTTCTACGGACTTTCTTGTAAAATCAGAAAAATCAAAATAAAGTAAGCTGCCTAGAACTAACATCAGAGAACAAACAAACACAAAAAAATAAATGCTTATCTTGGCGTTTATTGATATTTTGTTGCCCAATCAGTCCTCCATAAATCCTGTATTTCAAAAATACAATTCAGCATTGAAAAAGTGAAGTTTAAAAATTCATAGGGAAAGTATTTATTTTTATCTCTATCTCAATAGCCATTTTAATCGTTCAGAGGAAAAATAACCAAGCCTTAATGTTAACAAAACTTTACAATCTCATAAAGAGACGCTTTGTTTACAAAACAGTCAAATCTCTTACTGAAAGCTACAAATCTCTAAACCCTAGACCACAAATCGCCGAAAAGTAAAGTGACAGTTGCTTGTAATTTTGGAGTTTCAATGCGTGTTTTGAAAAACTTTATAGTTTTAGGATTCATCCTTTTTCTAAGTGCATGCTTAGAAAATTCATCTAGCGTTAATCAATCCAGTTCTAGCTTAAGCAACAAAAGCATCAGCATTTCCGTGAAAGATACCGTTTTAAAAGAAAATGACAATGGCTCTTACTACGCCAGCGTTGAGGTAAAATTTAGTCAGGCATTACTATCAGCTGAGAACCTAACTTTTACCACAGTGGATGGAACTGCCAGAAGCGGTAAAGATTTTGAAGACAAAAGTTTTTTCGTAAAAGCGCCTGCAGGAGCTACCTCAGTTGTTGTGGAGGGCATTGAGATTTTAGGTGATGTTATTTACGAAAACGATGAAGTCTTTTATTTAAAAGCTTTTGATACAGATGCTTTTGATTCAGAAAAATCAAAACCTCAAGCCACCATTACAATTAGTGATGATGATAGCCCACCAAGTTTAAAAATTGATGATGCAACAAACTTTGAAATGAACAAATTGGCTTTTAAAGTGACTGCTGAATCCGTATCAGAGGTGGATATTCTAATAGATTATGTTACGCAAGATCTTTCAGAAGCCACTCCAGACAAAGATTACGACTCCAGTGCGGGGCAAGTAATATTAAGCGCGGGCAGTTTAACAACGGAAGTTTTAATTTTTGCTCCTTATGATAAGCTAAATGAAAATGTAGAAACTTTTGGTGTAAAAATTAGTTCCCCTACCCCTGATATAGTTATCACTGATGATACGGCAATTGGAAGCATCGTTGATAACAATGACTTACCTTTCGTAAACTTTGCTGAAAGCTCTGTGGAATACTATGAAAGCCAAGGCACCGCTACTATTACTGTAGTGCTTGATGAAGTTTCAGGAAAAGATGTTGTAGTTCCAATTAGCGTATCATCTAATGATTTATCTCCAAGTGAGTACGACAGCTTTCCTGTGAGTATTACAATTACTGCTGGTTCATTAACAGCTACTGGTAGTTTCACTCTTTATGATGATGAATTAAAAGAGTCATCAGAGACAGTGGTTTTTGAAATCGATAGCTCGATCACTGACGCAAATAGAGGTTCTCAAAAAACTTTAACAATGAAAATCGCTGAGAGTGATGGTTTGCCTGAAAATCTTAATAAGCTTGCCGAAAAAGGCCTTGGCTTTGCCGTTACTGGAGAGTTCTACAAAGATCGTATCATAGCTAGAACTCTTG
This sequence comes from Bdellovibrionaceae bacterium UBA6502, assembly GCA_002436415.1. Taxonomy (GTDB): domain Bacteria; phylum Bdellovibrionota; class Bdellovibrionia; order Bdellovibrionales; family UBA840; genus UBA6502. Next base: position 41,817 of record DJMA01000022.1, read on the forward strand.
GTGATCTAGATGGTGATGGCGCCGATGACATCATTATACAAAACACTTCTGGAGTTAGCCCAAATAACAACAGAAGGTATTATGTTTTTTGGGGACGAGATAAATACACTTCTGATTTTAAATTAAGCCCAAGTATTTTAAGCTCTGACATCAACTTGTATACTAGTAGCTCTAGTTCAGACGATGGTGATACTTTTATAGGTATGGGCGATGTAAATTGCGATGGGTATGACGATGTGTACGCAGACCTTAACTCTAGATACCTTATATTTGGGCAAAGTACTCGCCCCACAGGAACACTTAGTGACTTTGTTTCCAATTCCTCAACGCCAAGTACCATTATGAGGAATATGGGAGACATTAATGGCGATGGTTGTAATGACCTTGCTTACTCAAATTCAAGTCACGACATAGATTCATCAACAAATAACAACTCTAATGAAGGTAGTTTCTACCTAACCTACTCCAATTCTGACATTCAAAATATTGGAAACACCTTTTCACTAACTGCTAGTTATGACTTAAAAATGATTGGTGGCTGGAGTGGACATCGCATAGGTAACCAATCATCAAGTTCTGCCGTTGGAGACGTTAATGCTGATGGCTATGATGATATTATGATAGGAATGTCATCCGGGAGAACTTATATTTTCTGGGGACAAGAATCATCTTTCGGTGAAATTTTTCCAGCGGATTATGCAACTTATGGCATTATGACTGCTGCTAAAAACTCACAAAACTCTTCCCTAGAAGCGCTCGGAACCAACCGCACAATTGATATGAACTTTGATGGAATTAATGACTTATTAATTAAAGACCATTGGAATCAATTAGTCTACAATGCTCCTGGCAAAACTAGTGGTTGGACGACACAAAGCTATACCTATGGTACAAATCCTACCAGTCACAATGCCATTTCTTGGGATATTAACGAATCTAGTGGGGTTAAATTTATTGATCTAAATGCGGATGGATACCTAGATTTTGTTCAAAGCGTTTCTGTGGACGATGATGACAGTAGACTTTCTGCAATTTATGTAAAATGGGGAGAGCCCTATAACTCTCAACTTTATTATATAGCATCAAGTTACGATCACGTAATCTACGGGGAAAAACAAGGTTGGGATTCAGAATCTTTTATTCAGGGAGATTTTAATGGTGATGGAATCGAAGATTTCTCTATTAGTACCCGTTACGCCTACACAGACAACCTTGATGACGGAAAGGTGTATGTAATTTATGGCGGAAATCTAACCAATAGCATCGACCGTTTAGGAACTAGTGGAGACGATACACTTACTGGTAGCTCTGCTGACGAAGTCTTTTTTGGCGCAGCCGGAAACGATACACTTATCGGTAACGGAGGAGAAGATTACCTACAAGGTGGAGCTGGTGATGACCACATTGAAATCTCTGACTACGATTTTAGAGGAATCGATGGTGGACCTGGCTTTGATTTTGTTCGACTTAGAAATTATAATTTAGATCTATCGAGCGGAGCCGTTGCAAAATTTAGAAATGTAGAAGGCTTTGATCTAAGCGAATCGAGTACTTCTGAAACACTAAGTTTAGGTAGAGCTGCAGCTCTCAAACTGAACAAGACTAAAAAACTATATGTAAAAGCAAGTAGCAATGATGTAGTAAATTTAAGTGGTCCCTCTGGAACATGGACTGCGAATGGAACAATTACTAAAGACAGCATTACCTACAATGTGTATGAAAACACTAAAAGTGTTGCTGTTATATATGTACAAACAGGAGCAAGTATTAACTTGCCTTAAAGAGGACAAAGAAATTGAATAAGATTTTGATAAAATCCATTCTATCTTTTAACCTGGTGTTTCTAAGTGCCTGCTTAGAAAACACTTCCTCTATATTAGAACAAGAAATCACGACACAAAATGAAAACATTGCAATTACAGTTTCTGACGTTAACGTAACTGAAACTAATTCTGGATATTATACTTTTGAACTTGAAATTGTTTTTAGTGAACCTTTAGTGGCTAATGCAAACCTGTCTATCACAAGCATTGATGGTACTGCACGTAGTGGAAAAGACTTCGTTGCAGTCTCTGAGAGAATCTCGGCTCCGAAAGGCGCTCGAAGTATTAAAATACCTAACGTACAAATCATTGGCGAAAATATTTATGAAAATAACGAAAGCTTTTACATTAAGGCCACCACGGATAGTACCTTTAGTTTTGCTGACTCAAAAAATGTTGGAACCGTGACAATTATCAATGATGACTTACCACCAAAACTAAGCATTAAAGATGCTACAGCAAAAGAATTAAATAAGTTGGTTTTTAAAGTTGAAGCAGACGTTCAAGCGGAAGTAGATATCTTAATCGATTATGTTACCCTAGATCTTTCCGATGCAATCCCTGCAGTGGACTATGACTCTAGTAGTGGTCAGGTTGTATTAAAATCAGAAACAAGTGTTGTTGAAATTCAAATATTTGCACCATACGACGAGCTTAATGAAGATGAGGAAGTCTTTGGAGTATCTGTAAGCTCGCCAAACAGCGATGTTATATTTACTGATAACAGTGCCATTGGTACAATCGTCGACAACAATGGTCTACCTTTTGTGAGCTTTTCTCAGTCCAGTGTAGAGTATTATGAAACACAAGGAACAGCTTTAATTACACTTGAACTAGATCAGATCTCAGGAAAAGATGTAGTGGTTCCTTTAACAGTTACTACCAATGAATTGAACTCAGATGAATATAGCGGCCTACCAACAAGCATTACCATTCCTGAAGGCAGCCTTAGTAAAACAGTAAGTTTTAACTTATATGATGATGAAAACATGGAAGCATCAGAGAAATTAGTGCTTGAAATCGACTCTTCCATAGAAGATGCAAACCGAGGAACGAATAAAACTTTTAGCATTACCATTGCCGAAAGTGATGGTCTTCCTGAAAATTTATCCAATTTAGTAGAAAAAGGAATCGGTTTTCATATAGACGGTAGCTTCTACAAAGATCAAATCATGCTTCGACCAATTGGTGATATTGACAATGACGGTAAAGATGATTTGATGGCTTACAATGATTATGGTGTAACACCTAACAACCAAAAGCGTAGCTATCTTTTTTATGGACGTGATCGCTACACAGAAAACTTTGTCCTATCCCCTAGCATCGAAACTGTAGATATAGACTATTTGAGCACCACTAGTGGAGCTAGTTACGGAAGTAATTACTTTCAACTTCCAGATATTAATTGTGATGGTATCGATGACTATATGTACATCTATAATTACAATACCACCTACTACTACATGGCCGGCACTCAGGGGAGATTCAATGCCGGTGATGATCTAAGCTTGTTTCTTACACGTTACAACACCCCAAATCTTAACAGTGCCTATAAAAATGTAGGAGACATCAATGGCGATGGTTGCGACGATATATCCACCACTCATACCTCTTACGAAGTAGACTCCTCTGAAGATGTAATAGAAGAAGAAGGGCGATTGTTCTTTGCCTACAATGACGGTACCAGTTATTCAGGGACAACCAATCCTAGTGTTAATTCTTCTACCGCTGATTTTACAATAACTGGACATAAAGACAAAGAGCAAGTTGGAAAGAACTATTCTGCATCGAAAATTGGTGACATTAACGGGGACGGATATGACGATCTTTTTTATGGTAATCGTTTCTCCCAAGCGAGCATTCTTCCAGGAAAAGAAACCCAATACACAAGTTTCACAACCGATGACCTAGGTGCGCAAGGCGGAGCAATAATATCATCTAGATTCTATGCTACCGGCACACCTCTTCATGTTCCAAGCTCCAAATATACCGCTGACGTTAATTTTGATGGCTATGAGGATATTATTATATACGCCAGAGCAGCAAGGCAGCTAATGATATTACCTGGCAAATCAAGCCTGTACGCTGATTATAACTATTATGGAACTAATCCTAGTTCTTACAATGCTCAAATTTATGAATTCTACACCAGCAGTGGAATGCTAGAAGTATTTGATTTTAATGGAGATGGATATTTAGATGTACTTTTTGGAGTAGCTTCTGATGACAGGAATGGAGGTCCTCGCCTATCCAGTATCTTTGTAAAATGGGGAAGCCCTTATGTCGCGGGTACAATCACAATGGACGATGATTATGACCATAAAATACTTGGTGAATTTCAAGGTTGGTATCTAAACAGCATGGACAGCGCTGACATCAATGGTGATGGAATATTCGATCTAATTTTAAATTACTCAAATGCCTACACTTCTCAACTTGAATCTGGAAGAAGTTACGTAATATACGGCGGTAATCTAACGGACGCAATGGACATCATTGGCACCAATGCAAATGATACTCTCACGGGTACTAGCTCTGCGGAAGTTATCTTTGGCGGTAAAGGTGACGATAACATCATTGGCGGCGGCGGAGCTGATTATATTCAAGGAGCTTCTGGTGATGATAGCATTCAAATTTCAGACTACGATTTCCGTGCAATCGACGGAGGACCTGGAAAAGATTTTGTCGCTTTAAAATCCTACAACCTTGATCTATCAGCTGGCACAGTCGCTAAATTCAGAAACATTGAAGGTTTTGATCTTAAAAGCTCCAGCACAGCAGAAACCCTAAGCATTGGTAGAGCTGCTGTAAATAAATTAAATAAAACGAAAAAGCTATATATTAAAGGCTCAGTCAACGACACAGTTAACATTGTCGACACCACCGGAACATGGTCGTCCAATGGGACTACTACGGTGGATTCTGTTAATTATACTATTTATGAGAGTACTAAGACTCGGGCTGTTGTTTATATTGAGTCAGGCGTAAACGTGGGGCTCCCTTAAACTGGCCCCTTTAATTGCGGATGAGATACTCTAAGCCATTGAATCGGTA
>DJMA01000012.1 GCA_002436415.1 Bdellovibrionaceae bacterium UBA6502
AAGATCAAAACCGAGGAGTAAACCCAAAAAACAAAAAAAAGAGCCAGTTTCCTATAAAAAACTGGCTCTTGCCTACCCGCCTTTCCAAAGGACTGAGACACCTAAAATAGGAGAATACTCTCCTGGCAGAAGAGGTGGTCGAATCAAAGCTTCTGAGTAAGTCGCCGTTCTCCCCTCGTCAAAATAGAAAAATGGTGCTATAGCTTTCCCACAATTACTACAGACCTCTACCTTGGCCGAATCTTCTGTTGTGGCCCCGCAAATATGACATCTGCGAATGAAATTCGCTTCTGTCATCTTTAGACCTCCGTTTGAAAGACTTAATTTATTTTAACATGGTAAAAAGCCTAGTTCAGAATAAAAAAATAAAAGTTTTTAAAATAACGTTTTGCGTGAAAACTTCGTTTACACTTTCATTAAAAAAATTGTTTCATCTTGATTCAATGAAGATTCATGAACTTCTTTTGTAGGCTTTGTTTACTAAGATAAAAGCTATTTTTTCGCTGCTCTGAAAACTCTTGTTTTCCATAAAATACGTCACAAAAATGCTCCGTAATTTGTGAAAAATCATCATGCAAGTCTGGAAACTGCCTCGCCACTTGAAACTGAAAATAGCTTGGCACTTGATCTTTCGGTTTTGCAAAATCTAAAATTTCAAACATTAACAAAAATTCGTGATAGGTTTTCAATACCTCTTCTTCGAATTTTAAGCTTTTAAAAGCTTGGCTCTTCATCATTTTCGCCAACTTCTTTTTTAACTTCTGAAGATCTCTCGATTGCAATTTTTCGTCTGGTATGTCTTTTCTAAAAAACTTCAAAAACAAGGCTATTAGAAATATGGCGATCGCCGCTATGAATAACATTTTTAAGCCTTTAAAAAGAAACTCCAAAATCCGAACGTATTCCTCTTTTTTATCTTCTCTATTTTGAGCTTCGAAATCTTTATTTCTTTGCTCCTTAGCCCCATCCTCTCTTAAAGTTTGTTGTTTCGAATTCTCATTGGTTCTGAGAACTTTCACTTCTTGCCCTGAAACATTATTAGTATTTTGGGGTGTATTAGCAGAAAGCTTAAGACTTGGAGTTTCTCCGTATTGTAGACCTTTAGTTTGCGCCTCGCTAATGGAGTTTTTAGCTAATGCACCCGCCAATTCAGGATCAGTCTTATTGGCAAGTTCTTTTAGTTTGGCATCAAAATTTTGCAATTCCTTTTTTAAATCGCCATTGGCTTTCGGATTATTTTCTAAATCTTGTATATCCATTTTTAATCGATCTGAAATTAATCGAGCTTGTTTTTGATCATCAGCAGACTGAAGGAGTAAATGGTTTTCAAATTCTCGCTTTTGCTTTTCTAACTCGTTCTGTAAAAACAATTTTTCTTCATCACTTAATTGGCCAAGAGAGTCTCTCAATCCTTCTAGTTCAGACTGATCGAAAGTCTCAGAAGCATCCTTTACTTCTTTGTCCACTCTCTTAATTTGAATTACACTCTCTGCATTTTTTCGATAGGAATCATACAAATCATCCAAATCACCAATTTGCGAAGCCCTTGCTGACATTTGATTTAAATACTCTTCGGGACTGAGATTGCCGCCAACCAATTCTTTTTCATAGCTATGTTTAATCGATGGATCTTGCAATATTAGTTCTACATCTCTATCTGAAAGATTCATTGCCTGAATAGAAGCCCTATTAGCTTTCATTCCAGTTCCAAGATTGTTTGCCCCAAAATTACCTGATTTCACACTTCCAGAATTGCCATCTATCTCCACTTTGTTAAATTTTAGAGCCTGCATTTGTCCATCACTCAACTGCAAACTTTCTTCCAAGTTTGCTAGTTTATCTTCCGGAATCTTTGATTTCTTTATTTTTATATTAATTCCTTCGCGATGCTTTAAATCTAAGTCATCCATTTTTTCATGAAATTGATCTAACATCCAATTAGCCATTTTCTCACTGAGTTTTGGTGCCTTTATTGAACCTAAGTTTTCTTTAATACTTTCTTCTTGTTTTTCTGAGATAAAAAATAAACCACAAGCAAGAAGAGCACTAAAAAGAACAGCGTTTTTTAATTTTCTTTGAACAACAGAAAATCTCAAAGGCTCTTTAGCTTCTACTTTATCAACTATTAACAATGAAAAGCTGTATAAAAACAAAGATACAACAAAGGCCATTAAGTCCAATTCTGGATTTCTTAAAAAGAGTAAAACATTGTATGAAAAACCAAAGAAAACCAAAAACCGAAGGTGGTTTAAATAAGCCAAAGAAACCAAAATCACAAAATTGCCCAAACAAAAAATCAAGTGAGCATTCAATGATATTTCTTGGCTTTTTTGCACGATGTACATAAAAAACAACAAACCCGCTAGAAGGCTTAAGCCGACATAGTACATTTGCTTCCTATCACTCACCTTTAAGAGTTTCTTCATTTCCTCTCGATGGGATTGATTGCTTGGAAAAACCTTACCAAAATATAAAAAGAATCTGTGGCTCTTTTTTTGCGAAAACTTTCCTGGTTCATTCACCAACAATTCCGTTCCCCACAAAATTTTTCGTGAAAATATGCCCGCTAATAATAGTACAAAACAAAAAACTAAGGACTCTTTGTTCAATGCTTTCTGGTATAGTTGCACACTACACAAACAAGAAATTAAATAAAGTAGCCAAAAGAGCATTGCATAATTTTTCATAAATAATGCTCCTCAAACTGCCAGTGAGAGTTACCAAAAGCCTTTTGGTCTTCTCTACACAAATAGCAAGACAAGCCTGGAATTCTAAGTTTATTGCCAGCAATTTTTTGTGGATGGAAAATTACGTGTTGGGAGATTCTTTTTGGTAAATGACTGCTAGTTTCTATTTGATAAGGACTTAGATCTAAAAACAGAACAATAATTTCTTGAATGTCATTTCGTCGAAGCTTGATAGCATTTTCTAAATCTTCAATTGCTTCCCCACTCAAGGGAGAAATAACGATGATCTTTTTTTCTGGAGATATTTGTGAAAAACTTTTTTCAAGGAAATTTTCTCCAAGAGCCTCCAATTCTCCATATTGTTCTTCTTCGAAGGCAGCTTCCTGCAGTTCTTTTTCATCAAAAGCAATTTGTCGAGATAAATACTCAGCCACCGTATCAAATAAATTAGCATGGCTACTACTTTCTGTCTGAAATGCTTGGCTAATAAATTGCACCAAATCTCTTTCTGCCAACAAACTTTTAATGACTGCCATGCAAATGTCTTTACAGGCCTCATAAGAAGAATAGGCTTTATCCCCTAAGTGGTGGTAGGGATTTAAGTTTAGTAAAATGGCATAGGAATCATTGGTAGAGCGTTCAAACTCTTTAATCAATAGCTGTTCTTGTTTGCTCGACAATTTCCAAGCAATATGATTGATTGGATCACCATGGTAGTACTCTCTAATTCCGGCAAAGTTTATACTTCTGCCTGGTCGGTTCCTTAAAATCGCTCCCATCTGGTAATTCAAACTTTGACTACTGCTCTTTAACCTTTGTGCTTCTCCGTAAAAAGGCAAGACCTGAATCTCTTCCGTCTCTTCCTCCTCCACTATGAAGCGAAAAACCGAAAATGGGTCACTGATTTCCACCTGTAATGGCCCAAGAACATGAGTTCCCATTCCTCCATCACAAATTCTTTTCACTGGAAGCTGTAAATAAGTGCCTGGCTCCAAAGTCTTTTTTAAACTCCATTTAATTTCAGGCTCTCGACTAGGCCCACAATAATCCGTTAAAACAAGATCATTTAAGCGAAAGCTAGATGGGTTTTGCAAAACGTAACGATAAGTAAACTCTGCTCCTTCTATGTAACGATGCTTGTCTAAAAGTCTTTTGATCTTTATAGAACGAGCTAAACGTCGCAGTTGAAAGTACTGAAAAGCAAAGTAAATGGATAAACTAATAGCCATTCCCCAGAACATTCGCTCAAAGAAACCAAAAAAAATACAGGCAAAAAATATCAGTAAAAATAAATTCTTATTGGTAAAGAAACTTTGTCGGCGATAAAACCACGAAACATTGAGCTTTGGATCTTTCATCTCAAAGCGAAATATTTCCTTTAACTGTGGTTCTCTGATTTTTTTCATTTATTGACCGACGGGCGCTACCACTTTTTTCAAAAGATCTTCAAGATGCTTCTCTATACTAAGCTCAGTAAGGCGCGCCTCGGCATTTAGACTCAAACGATGGCAAAGAACCGGCTTCACCAATTCCAAGACATGCTTCGGCTTTACATAGGACTCCCCTTCAATGAGTGCCATTGCCTGACTAAGTTTCGTCAAGGCAAGGCTTGCTCTAGGACTAGCACCAATTTTTAAAAACTCAGATCTCCTAGTTTGCGCAACGATCTCCAAAATGTACTGCATCACTTCCTCTGAAATAGTGATTTCTGGAACTAGTGATTTAATTGCCATAAACCTCTCAGCTGTTTCCACCGGCTGAAGACTATGGATTGGATGTTCTTTATTTTGCCCGCGTAGGATTTCTTTTTCTTGTTGAATATCAGGATAGCCCATTGAAATTTCCATCAAAAAACGATCCTTTTGCGCTTCAGGTAGAGCAAAAGTTCCCAATTGGTCCAATGGGTTTTGGGTTGCAATCACAAAAAACAAAGGACTCAAAGCGTAGGTCTTTCCGTCGATACTAACTTGATTCTCACTCATCGCTTCTAAAAGTGCTGACTGAGTTCTAGGAGTGGCGCGATTGATTTCATCGGCTAGAAACAAACTCGTAAAAACCGGGCCATGACGAAACTCAAATTGATCCGTATTTTTTCTGTAAATACTGTGCCCTAAAATATCGGAAGGCAATAAGTCTGGTGTAAATTGCACTCGCCCAAAAGGAGAAGAAACACTCGCAGCCAAAGCCCTAGCTAAAATGGTTTTTCCTGTACCTGGTACATCTTCGATAAGTAGATGCCCTCCGGCCAACCAACAAGCTAGCATTTGCTTAATTTGACGGTTTTTGCCCTTAATAACTAGTTCAATGTTCTCTGTGATTTTTTGAATAGCGGTGTAAGATTCTTGTAGCGCGCTCATGATGCCTCCAAGAACATTTTATCCCTGTTTGGAGGAAATATTGAGGCTTGATCCAAAGCAAAGTTCTTTAGCACCTTTTGTCTAGGAAAAGCTTACCTAAGGCCTTAAGCAGCCTCTGAATCTGAGTTTTTCTCAGGGCTTAAGCCTTCTTCTTCATCAGCATTTGGATCATAAATTTCAAAGCTATCTTCAGTAGAAACTAGCATACTCATCATATTTGCAACCATATCGCAAAAGCGAACTTGAGAGTCGGCAATATTGGTTTGGTCCTCATCAAAGCGAGTACTTAGTACGCCATAGATTTTTCCATGCTTAAAAATAGGCGCCACAATCATCGAGTTAAAACTCACACTTTTTACCAAGGATTTAATTTGTGACATCATTGGATCTTTTGAAAGGTTTTCTAAAACAACGATCTTTTCGGTGTTCAGAACGTACTGAACTTCAGGATATCTAGCAATATTGATCTCTAAACCATTCAATTTTCCATCATCACTAGATGCGCGTACAATACCCTTTTGACGATCCTCTTGGCAGTGAATCACAGAAATTCTCACCGCTTTTACTGTCATTGCCAGCATTCTTGTTAAGTTAAAAGCTCTTGGGTGAATCTCTTTGTTAGCAGCAAGTTCTCGCAACATTAGATCAACATAATTAAAATAATAAGAAGCTTGTCCATTATCGTCTTTTCTCTTAGCGGCATCATACTTTTTCTTTTTCTGAATCTGGAAGGCCATGCGACCAATCATATCATCCATATTGTACGGCTTGATGACGTAATCCGACGCCCCCGCACCGATCACTGCGCGAACATTTGACATGGAATTGTGTTTGGAAGTCACAATCACTTTACAATCTTTCAAAGTTTTTGTGAGCCGCATATGATCTAATAATTGAAAAGCTGTACAACCAACAAACAACAGATCTATTACCACAAAATCAGGTTTGAAATTATCAAACTGGTCTTTCAAGTCCTTACCCTCTCGACACAATTCAACTTTAAGATTTTTTTCTTTCAAAAAATCAACCAGCTGTCTCGTGAGAGTCCCTTCAGGCTCTGCCACCAGTACTTTAAAATCGGAATTTTGTTTAGTATCTGTCACGAAATCTTTTCGGCAAACAAATAGAAAAACTATAACTTTATTGCGCTGCATCCAATGCAATTCTCGCTGATTTTGCCCCGCACTGCACTGCTCTATTCCTTGGCAATCAATTCTTAGAAAGTGACATCTCCAGCGCTAGACCTTAGAAGAGGACATGGCATTTATAGTATTTGAAGGTTTAGACGGAGCTGGCAAAAGTAGTTTGATTGAGGGGCTAAAGCAAAGACTTTTAGACATGCAGCAAGACTTTGTTTTTACAAGAGAACCCGGCGGAACTCCCCTAGCTGAAGAACTTCGGGAAATCATACTTCGCAATGAAGGCGAAGCCCCTTGCCCTAGAGCGGAATTGCTTTTATACGAAGCAGCAAGAGCTCAGCACGTAAATAAATTTATCAAACCCTCTCTTGATGAAAATAAATGGGTCATCTGTGATCGCTTCACAGCTTCCACATTTGCTTTTCAAAAAGGTGGTCGATCTCTAAACGAAACAGACATTCATTGGCTAAACTCTTTTGCAACTGATGGTTTAAAAGCAGATATAAGTATTTTGTTAGATTTACCAGTAGAGGTAAGTAAACAAAGAACCAATCAAAGAGTAGAAGCCACTGGCGTCGAAAAAGACCGTTTCGAGTTAGAAGCGGATGATTTTCACCAGAAAGTTCGAAAGGCTTATCTCGAGTTGGCTCAACTAGAAAAAGATTCTTGGATTGTATTAGATGCCACGAAAAGCCCTGAGGAAGTGAAAAAGGATTTTTTCACTGCTTTAGTACAAAAGGGATTCCTCAGTGAGTAGTGGCTTCGGTAGGATCTTTGACAATTTGCTAGGAAATCAGAGTTTTAAAGACTTTGTCTTAGCTCGCATTCAAAACAAAGACCTACGTCATTGTAATATTTTAACAGGAACCGATGGGATCGGTAAAAAGTCTCTTGCTGCGGGAATCGCCCAAGAACTTTTTTGTGAAGAGAAAAAAGAGGGCAAAGCCTGTGGATTTTGCCCAAACTGCATCCGCACAGCAAAACACGCACATGAAAATCTTTTAATTGTCGGCCCTGAAGCTGGCAGCATGATTAAAATGGAAAGCGCTAAAGAAATTCAAAAGTTTCTTCAATTGCAAAACGCGGGTAAGGCGAGAGTTATTATTATCGACCAAGCGGAGAAACTAAACCCTTCCACCTCTAACTCTCTATTAAAAACCTTAGAAGAACCTCCTGAAGGAACTTATTTCTTTTTAATCACAAATAATCATCACCAGCTTTTGGAGACCATTCGATCCAGAAGCCAAATGTTTCGATTGAAAGCTTTACCTACCGAACTTTTGAGGCAAAAAACCACCGCCGAGGATTGGCAGGTTCATGCCAGCGGCGGAAGTTTTGGCGCGCTCCAAACTTGGCGTGAAGACAGCCAACTAGAGTTTCGCTCAGAAATCGCTTCTTGCTTAGAAAATCTAGATTCAATGAGTTTTTCCGAAATTAAGGAGTCCTCGGAACGCCTTGCCGGAGAAAAAGCAATGTTTCCAAAACTACTGGAGCTCATTGGCTTGGCCATACGAGATGCCATTAACATCCAAATCAAAGAAAATTCATTCAAGTTTTTCCCGGATCAAACTAAACTCATAGAGAAACTAGCAAAAATCCCTAGAGAAAAACTTTTTGAGTTAGACGAAACATGCTTTAATATAGAACAGAAGTTAAAAATTAACGTTGATCGCTCACTTCATTTAACTAGCTTTTTATTGAAGTTAAAGCGCATATATACAAGTTAGGAACCCAATGGAAAACACAAATACAGAAGCAATCCCCTACCCTGGTTTAAAAATGACTGAGGAGAGCAAAACTGTAAAAATCGGTGAGAAGCGCTTAAAAGCAACACCAATCGACTTATCTCAAATGCCTAGCTCAGCAATGCCTGAAACTTTAAAAGAACGTTTCGTACGCATCGTAGGAATTCGTTTTTCCGAAACCGGTAGAGTCTACGACTTTAATGCCGGTGATTTTGATTTAAAACGTGGTGACGCCGTGGTGGCAGAAATCCCTGAAAAAGGCATTCGCCTTGGTTGGGTTTCCAAACCACCTCTTTCTGTTGATAATGAAAACCTAAAATTAAAGTTAAAATACATTCAGCGCTTAGCCACTGAAGAAGATATTGAAAACATCGGTAAGCATGCCGAAAGAGAGAAAAAGGCCTTTCAAAAAACCAAAGAGTTGGTTTTAAAATATGACCTACCAATGCATATCTTAGACTTAGAATATTCTCTCGACCTTAAAAAGAGCATTGTCTACTTTACTGCTGAAACCCGTGTGGATTTTAGAAACCTTTTAAAAGAACTTTTAATCGAATTAAAATCGAGAGTTGAACTAAGACAAATCGGTGTTCGCGATGAAACGAAAGTAAAAGGTGGCCTAGGGCCGTGCGGAGAAGAACAATGTTGTTCCCGTTTTTTAAATCGCTTTCACCCGGTAAGTATTAAGATGGCAAAAAATCAAGGTCTTTCACTGAAGCCAACTAAAGTAAGCGGTAACTGTGGTCGATTAAAATGCTGCTTAGCCTATGAAGATGATGCCTACACAGACGCCGGTAAGAAAGTGCCGCGCAAGGGATCTAAGTGTTCTAAAAAATGTGGCAATGCCTGCGGTGTGGTTCAAGACGTAGATGTGTTAAGACAGCTTGTTACGGTACGATTTGACGATGGTAGCATTGAAGTTTTAAAAGCTTCTGAAATCGTAGAAAAATCTTCTACTCACAGAAAATACAATCACCCTAACGAGAGAATCGTTGCTGATAGTGAATCTTTAGAAACTACCGACGTAGACCAAATCGGTAATAAAAAGTCTAAAGACGACAAAGAAGATAAAACGCTAAACTAAAGGATAGAGCATGAGTGTTCGTTGGCTAGATATTCATTCCCACTTTGCAATGCTAGAGGATTCTGCAGAAACGATACTAAGTAGAGCTGCTGAGTGCAATGTAATTGCGGCAATAAATATTGCAACCTGTGAGAAAGACATTCGCCAAGTTTATGAGCTTAGTAAACAACACTTTCCAAAGATCTTTTGCGCTCTTGGCATTCACCCACATGATTCGCCGGAGTGGACACCTGAAATAAAGTCTTTTATCGAATCCCATGTAAAAGAGGATAATGTAGCTTGTTTAGGTGAAATGGGCCTAGATTATTACTATGAATATTCTGACAGAGAAATGCAAAAGAAAGCCTTTCGCGAGCAGCTTGAGCTTTCTCTAAAATATGATTTACCCGTTCAAATTCATACTCGAGACGCAGAAGAAGATACCATCGAAATATTAAATGATATGGGCGGAAATTTTAAAGGTGTAATCCATTGCTTTACCGGGACCGACTATTTAGCGGAAGAGGCTTTAAAAGTTGGATTAAATATTTCTATTAGTGGCATTGTTACTTTCAAAAACGCTAAAGAGCTCAGAGCTACCATTGAGAAAGTTCCTTTGGATCGCATGCATGTAGAAACGGACTCCCCTTTCTTGGCTCCGGTACCAATGCGTGGAAAAAAGAATGAACCAGGCTTTGTTAGTCATACAGCTCAATTCGTTGCAGACCTAAAAGGCATTCCTCTAAAAGATTTCTGCGAACAAATCACGCAAAACAATCTAAAAGTATTCCCTAAATTAGCTGCTGCTTACCAGTAAATTAAACATTAAGCTGCCTTAGTTTCTTTGTGAATGCTAACATATAGCAAACAACAAGGGGGATCTATGCGCGGTTTCATAGGTTTATTGGGCACAGCAGCTCTAGGCGCTGCAAACGACAATTTCTTTAAAAGTGCACTAGTCATGTTAATCACCTTCAAAGGCATGCAGGTTTGGGGCTTGGAACCGAAAAGTGTTATTGCTCTTGCAGGTGGTATTTTCATACTCCCTTACTTTCTGTTTTCAGGAATTGCTGGTGAGATGGGAGACTCCTTGGAGCGTTCTTCCATCATGCGAAAAACCAAATATTGGGAACTCTTTATCATGGCCTTAGGAGTTCTGTGTTTTTATATGGAAGCATATGGTTTTTTACTGATTGTCCTATTTTGCATGGGAGCGCAGTCCACCTTTTTTAGCCCAGCAAAATACTCAAGCATTATGGATCTAAGCAGTGAAGATTCGTTTGTAAAAGCCAATGCACAAATGGAAATGACAACCTTCGTAGCCATTTTATTAGGAACCATCGGAGGAGGTTTGGCAGCCAAGACTGGTAGCTATGCAGTGATTTCTGCCGTTATTTTAGGAATGGCAATCTTAGGAATTCTAAGTTCCTACAAAATACCAACTCTAAAGGCTTTGCTACCTGACTTAAAATGGAGTTTTAATCCAATCACGCCCTCTATTAGAATCATAAAAGATAGCTTTAAAAGTAAAGACATCTACTACAGTATCTTAGGAGCATCTTGGTTTTGGTTTGTAGGCGCTTGCTTGTTATCAGTAATGCCCATTTTCGCAAAAGAAATGCTTCAATCAAACGAAAGTGTCGCCACCGCTTTTTTAGCCTGTTTTACCGTTGGAATCGGTCTCGGCTCTTTGGCTTGTGAGAAACTTAGCTTCAAAAATGTCGAATTAGCACTCACGGTAATTGGTGCTGTGGGAATCGGCCTATTCATGCTAGACCTATCCATTCTAGACACCTCTTCTTTTCAAAGCGCATCAGAACTCTTAGATCTAAACGCTTTTTTTGCCCTAAAAAATAGTGTTCGAATTTTTGCTGATTTAGTTTTGACCTCTTTGTTTTTAGGAATGTTTGTTGTGCCATTTAATGCTTGGATGCAAATGGTAGGAGAGAATATGCGCTCGCGAGTCGTGGCCTGCAACAACATCATCAATGCAATTTCTATGGTAATCTCTGCCGTGTTTTTAATGTTTCTCTACAGTTTAAAATTAGACGTAAAACAAATATTCGCTGTCTTAGCATATTGTAATTTTGCCGTTTGCATTGCTTTGTTTTTGTTTTATCCCAAAATCATAACCCGTTTTTGGATTTTCACAAGTGCGCGTTTTCAGAAAGACAGAAACCAAATCACCGACATTAAATCCCTTCAGCAACCCTTGGTTTTTTTAAAGATCAATGAAAAAAAGGATTTAGCAAAAGCTCTTTTTACAAGCCCCAATATGGACCGAGCTTTCTACAAACTTGATTTCTTGGAGAAAAATAAAAAACTAGAAAAGCTTTTACAAAAAAGTGGTTTCGAAAACTGGCCTGAATCCAGTCAAAGCAATCTAATGCCAGACAGAAAATCTGCTAAAAACCTTTTTCTTTACCAAAATGAAAGCGACAAAAAGGATATGCTCTCTGCCCTAAAGAAAGAGTCCATTACTGAAGATCAAATTTATATGTAAAAGAACAACTTCTTCAAAAAGGAGGAGCCTTAGATATTTGAGCTTTAATCCAAGGCTTTGCACTCAAATCCAAATCATCAAAACCAGTGGTGATTTGGATATTTTCAAAACCTAACTCATAGACTTCTTTTGACCACTGATCTCCTCGCACATTGCCCAAATCCACATCGATGTAAATTTCGGCGTCCTTAGGAATTTTCGCGGAAGCGGCCATAAAATCTTCTGCACTACTAAAGCTCATAAAGTTTTCTTGGTTTTTACCGGCCGACATTTTCCAGATTTTTCTTACCAATGGGTCATCATCGATAAGTACTTTCATCTTTAACCAAGAGCCTTCCGTACTCCCTGGCAATGAATTTACAGCGGCAAGGTTTTCTTGAGCAACCGACCTACTAAGGGATCTGTCTTTTTCAAAGTTGGGAAAACTAAAAACAAAAAGCTCATAGGAGTTCATCAAAATTTTAGGCAACAAACCAATTCCATATTGAGAACACATACTTAAAACTCGTTCATCATCATAACGTGAACTCACCAAAACAGATGAATTTTGAATATGGTTTCGAAGAATAAACTCAATGCCGTTAGAGCGACTATGTATTAATTCAAAATCTACCAAAAACACCGCATGATTATTCTTTAACTTTAAGACTTCTCGTTGGGCACTTTCTAGATGATAAAAAGAATGAATCTTGTTTTCGATGCCTAAATCTCTAAAACGAGATTTCCACATCTCATGAATGTTTTGATCATCATCGATGATGACAATGTCTTGCTCAGGCTCAAGATTTAGTTTACCCGTAAACCAAGAAGGTCTTTCAGAAATCGGTAAACTAACCAAAACCTTACTTCCTCTACCTGGCTCACTCTCAATTCGAACATTCCCACCCCATTCTTGGGCAGACTTTCGAGCGTGATAAAGCCCTAATCCTTGTCCATCTTTTTTGCCAAAGGACATGCCCTTTTCAAAGAGTTTAGGAGAGAGTTCTTCAGGAATTCCGCAACCAGTATCAATAACACTCAAAATAACTTGGTCTTGATTTCTATCGATTTCAATTCCTACATTTCCATGACCATCGATGCTTTCTACTGCGTTGTTTATAATATTAGATAAAACACGTTTGAACTCTTGCTGATTTAGTTTCACAAAAACTTCTTGAAGGCTTTCGGCCACATAAAGGTCAATTTCAATATTTCTGTACTTAAATTGCAAACGTTTCTCAGACAAAATACTATTCACCAAACCATACAAGAGATGAGTAGATCCCTTCGCTCCTCCTCCAAGGTTTCGATCTCTTTTGTTTTTCAAATCATTTACAATGTCTTCGATTCGCTCAATAGACCTTTGAATCATTAGCCTCTGATTCTCAGGAACGTCCATCAAGTCTTTAGTTGCCACTTTTAGCGCTAATAAAGGCGACTGAATATCATGACTTACCTGGGAACTTAGCTCAACCAATACCTGCGCTCTGGCCTGGGCAATTCGGCTACGAAGGTATATTAATAAAAATCCCATCAACACAAACCAGGCTAAAATCAAAAAATAAATTGTATTGCCCGAAATCGCCATCATGGTAGAAAAATCCACAGGAATACATACCAAAAGATCTGTAGCGGAATTTAGCTTGCAACGAACATAGTCGTAATTTTCATTTTCAGTACTTAAATGGGTTCTACTCTTGGAGCCGGTTAAAATCTTTTTTTGAATTTCATCCAAGGACAGTATTAGCCTTAAAACACCGAGCTCAATGCCATCATTCTCAATTTTTGCAAATCTTTGAATGTAGCGACGACCTTGGTGCTCCATATACTGCCAACGTAAATCTCTCTCGCCTAATTCGCGATCTAAAATACTAAAGGAAAAACGATCTAAATTGGTAGCGTTGGTTTTTCCAAAGTAGTGTTGGTCCGAGTCATATACAAATATATTGGGAGTGATTTTTAACAAACGCAAAGGCTCTTCCAATGCATCCATTGCCGCTAAATTTACATTAAAACTAAGATGAGAAAGAAAGCTTCGCTGATTTGCAGCCTTCAAGATTTGTTGCCAAATGTCTTCAACTTCTTTTTCAACAATTTCTTCTGTATTGGAAATGCTTTTATCCAATTGGCTATCAATTTCTAATGCGACAAAAGTAGCTCCCATTAAGAGCATAGTAAAAGTAAAAATAATCACTAGTCGATACGTTTTACCGCTATCATAAGGGAAATATTCTCGAAGTTTCTCGATCATTTGGTCCCCTTCTTTTCTCTAACCTTGGTTCCATACACGACATTTAACATGGGCAATCTTTTTTCTGGAATTTTAATTTCAAAATGTTTGGCTGTGTCTTTGTTGACAAAAAAGTCATAACCGAGACGTCGTTCAAAGCCTATTCGGCGGAGTTTTTTAGACAACAAATAACCTTGCACTTGCTCCCCTAACTGCTCTCCTAGTTTTCTGCTGTTTGAGGCCTGGGCAAACAAAGCACCAATTTTTACATTTACGTCGGATATTCCAATACTAGGAACCTGAAGATTCTCAAGCATCCAACGACCAATTTTACTAACTTTTATTTCTTGGCCTTTTTCATTATAAACATTGTAAGGAATCAAGGTCCAAACCAGGTCGATGTCTTTTTCCACAGTCTTCAGACCTTCTTTCCAATCTTCAAATTGCGAGGACTTAATCACTTTAACGACTTCTATTTTTCCCTTCTTGCCAAGTCGAGCTTCCTCTAGTTTTGAGAAGCTTTCAATTTGCGGTAAAATGCTCTTTAAAATTAAATAAGAAGACATCTCGTCAGAGGTAACGATGGCAATTTTTTGTACCGGCATCATTTCTCTTAAAACTCGAAGACTGGCTGCGATTGGCTTTTTATCTTCGATTCCGCCAACATACTGTGTTGGATTTTTTTGGTACCATGGAATCTCAGCCACACTGCGATTCATTCCCATAAAAAATACGGGTTGATCAAAGCCTTTTGGTAGAGGATGAATTACCTCTGCCGCTTCATCATCACTAATCACTAAAATGCTGGGGCGAAAATCCTTGATCTGTTGGTGTAAAATTTTACGGTGTTTTTGTACCAATTTTTTATGTGTTTTAAAATTATCCCA
The DNA here is from genome assembly GCA_002436415.1 of Bdellovibrionaceae bacterium UBA6502. GTDB lineage: Bacteria > Bdellovibrionota > Bdellovibrionia > Bdellovibrionales > UBA840 > UBA6502. The sequence continues at coordinate 14,591 of DJMA01000012.1, forward strand.
ATGAAAATTTTGAAACACCGGTTGAAGATCATTATAGTCTAGAACACTAAATTTAAAACTAGTATGAGGAAAGCGTTGGCGAACTACATCTTTAAATCCATTAAGAAGTTGATGACCTCTTTCGCCAATTGGATAGCTGTGAATAAACAAAATTCTCTCTCCCTCAAAAGCCGAATTGGCTTGAGAATCAGCATTTGCCTCTAGCAGCATTGCGGAAAGAGCAAGCAAGCAAATCATTGGAAAAAGAAAGTATTTTGATTTCATCATACAGCTACTTTTAAAGCAAATACCAGGCCACAAAATATATCTAATTTCAGGTACTTAGAGGTAATGTTTAACGCAAAAGCATGAGCAGATTCATTGAAAAACATAAAATGGCAATGCAGTGTAAAAGACTTCGACGTAGGCAAACCAGCTGAGATTCCCACAAAAAATCTTGTCCGCAAAAAAAAGCGCGTGCTAAACTTCAGTCATGGCTACCCCCAAGCATCTTTTTGTATTCGCACAACTTCAAATTAACGATTTAAAAAATCGTGAAAAAACCCTTGTAGAATTAGAACGTCTCAAAGAAGAAAGCCTGAAAGAGTTTGGCTGCCTTCAGTTCAATATTTTGGAAGACATGGCTAACAAAGACATTGTTTATCTTTACGAAGAATTCAAGGACCGTAAGGCAATGGACGATCACTTTGACGAAGAGCACACTAGGCACTACCTTGATCAAGAACTAACCAAGGTAGTTGAAGCAAACTTTATGACTAAGTTTTGCTAAAGCATTAAAGGTTCATATAGCGATTTAAATCGATGACACCTCTTTCTTTAGAAACATCATTGTAGGTTTTTGAATTAAGCTCATCATAAACTTGCCAGAAGTTAGAATCCGATCGAGACATACTGTACTTCTTAAGTAGTTTTTCTACGGATTCTTTGCCCTTTGCTTTTTTCATTTCACTAATAAATTCGATCATAGTTTGCTCATCCAATTTCATGATTAAATTAGCATAGCTTGCCCCCATGCCTTGGATCATGGTGATACTATCATTCTCAGGGTGGCGACGATCATCTTCGAAAAATAACATGGCAACATTGTAATGGTCTTTATTGTGAACTATGGTCCACAACTGATCTTTCCAACTCAAAAGAATGGCATCCGGTAAATGTTGAACAGCGCTTGATGGCAGAGCTTCCAGTTGTTTCAAAAAGAAATCCTTTTTATCTCTATCTAACAAAAGCTGAGAGCGACTATAGTGCTTGGCTTTTAAATCTTGCAAGAAGCCTTCTTTATTTAAAGGCTTTTTGACTTGAAAACGGCTGCCTTGATACACATACCTTTCACTCAATTTTTCTCTAGCGTCATCGGTCAATACATCAACCAAACGCTTTGCAATAGACTCTTTTTGTTTCGGTACTTTTTGTGTCCACTTTTCTCTTAGCTTTTGTCTCTGAGACTTATCTAAGAAACTCAAAAATAGATCCTCGGAGGCGACCCTAGAAATTTCCATAAAAAGCCTAGAGTTTAACTGATGAAGAATTGGTCCAAAAACATTGTATCCAGCGGTTAGATTATAGTAGATCGACTCAAAAACATGATAGTCCAATACCCAAACGGTTTTAGGAATTTCCCCTCTTAATCCACGCAATATACTGGCACTATTAAAGTGTCGAAAAATACTCAGTGCAGCGTTTGTGTCTTTGCGCTCTCCATTCCAAAGCCATGATTTATCTAAATCTCCCAACTCATCAACATGTCTAAACTTGGCCTCTACGCTCCTCCAATAATTGTCACGAAAATCCACCAAAGGTTTAAAGTCATCTGCAATGGCTGAAGGAAACTCTATGGACTCTGTAACCTCTTTGTAGGCTTTTTCTGAGTTCACCAACACATCTTTGCTTGGGTCTACGAAAAACACCCAAAAATGATCATTAATAACATTTACAGCCGTTTGCCCTTTACAGACAGGGCCTTTGATAAAAGTCATTACATGATAGGCTGAGTTTTCTAGAAAAAATTCGTAGCGCGCCTTTACCGGAATGCTTTTAAAGGTTCGAAAAGGATTTGAAGCCTGTTTGCCAAATGCAGGCATTGTCTTTGGCGTTTCTTTCCATTTACTTTGAAAGAAATCCTGCTCCCATTTTTGTCTTCGTTTTTCACTGAAAAGAAATGGGATGTTTGCTTTGTGAACTATGGTTTCCGTGCTAGGTCGTAGCCTGTAATAAAACTCTTTTCCAGGATCATCAAAAGGGAAAACAGTAGCAATTTCTTCGATTTTACCAATCTTTGTTTTTGAACGAACTAAACGGAAAAACACCTCGGGACGTATTTCAAAATAAATATCCGCCAGGAATAAATGTTCGTAAAAGTAACGCGATACCAATTGAGCTTTTAAACTAGGGCGATTAAAAAAAGCTTCCCATTGAAGGATTTTGGCTTTGAAAAAATCTGCTTCCGAAATCTTAGCCTCTAACTTTTCTAAAACTGGGCCATGAGAACCATCACTGATCCATTTCATAATCGTACTAATTTGTGATTTTTCCAAGGCAGGTAAACCATAGGGCATTCTTCCTGCAGGATTTTTTTCTAAGTACTTTTCGAATTCTTCATCCCCGCCATTTTGAGGGCAAACGCGCGAGTCTTCTGCTAAATACTTCTTTTGCTTTTTTGACTCTGGACCTTCCATTCCATTAATCATTTTTAACAAAAGAAAGGCTGAGTTATCACCGACCACTGGAAAAAAAGATTTTTCTCGCCAAGCATTCTCAGAGTGAGCATCGATGTATAGCCTTGTAGGGCTTTTTGCCTTTATATCATTAAAGTCAAAAATATCGTTTTTGGTCCCACCCCTCTTAACACCTTCGTAGCTAGTTAACTTGAGCTGGCAAGGAGCGTTGAAGCAGGAATGGCAAGCGACACATCGATTGTCAAAGATACTCTGAACATTGTTCTCGTAAAATTCAATTTTTTGGTCTAAGTCAGATTTGTTTTTGGTCTCTAGACTTTGCTGAGCAAATAAGCTGTTAGAACTCACACACAAAAAGAATAAAACTTTCAGTGCATACAAAACGGACATTTTTTTATCAAGTATTGGTTTATTGTTTTTCATAGTGTCGAAAGACTACAAAAATCATAGAAATTACGCAATCTCTGCCATTAAAAGCAGAAAAAATAGGCCTTTGTTGTTTTTTTTAAGCCTAAGGATTGCAATTGCCAAAAAACCAACTGCCTATAAAACAGGAAATAATAAAGCCTAAGCCCTTCCCTAAGAGAAAAGCTCATAGAAGCCAATAATGCTTAAAACAATGGGCAAAAAGACAGCCTGCAAAAGCAAATATTCTGGGAGTTCGTTGGTCTTATCTAATCAAAATTTTATTGGCTTAAATGGGCACTGCATTGATTTCATAAATTGCCATAGATTTTCTTTTAAGATATGATCCCGGCGTGTTTTCACAATTTAAATAAAGGAGATAAAATGGCCAAACTACGTGTTGGTATTAATGGTTTTGGAAGAATTGGAAGAATCCTTTTTCGTGCAGGTTTTGAACGCCTAGACATCGTAGGAATTAACGATTGTGGTGGTGCTGAAACAGCTGCTCATTTGCTTAAATACGACTCCTCACACGGAGTATACGATAAATCAGTTGAAGCCGGTGAAAACTCGATCACGGTGGATGGTAAGAACATTCCAATCTCATCAACAAGAAACCCAGAAGAAATTCCTTGGAAAGACTGGGGTGTTGACGTTGTTTTAGAATGTACTGGTGCTTTCAAAAACAAAGAAGACTTTCAACGTCATATGAAAGACTCTGGTGTAAAAAAAGTATTGGTTTCCGCTCCTGCTCCAGGTGCTGACTTTACAGTTGTATATGGTATTAACCACAAAGATTATAAACCTGCTGAACATGACATTTTAAGTAATGCATCTTGTACTACAAACTGCTTGGCTCCTCTTGCAAAAGTACTTAACGAAGAGTTCGGTATTGAATCAGGTATGATGACTACAGTTCACTCTTATACCAATGATCAAAAGGTTTTAGACTCTGCTCATAAAGATCTTCGTCGTGCTAGATCAGCAGCCGTTTCAATGATCCCAACTACAACAGGTGCTGCCGTAGCTGTAACTAAAGTATTGCCAGAATTAGAAGGTAAAATTGATGGAACAAGCGTACGTGTACCAACTCCGAACGTTTCTTTAGTAGACTTCGTGGTAAACACTAAAAACAAAGTAACTACAGAAACTGTAAATGCAGCTCTTAAAAAGGCATCTGAGTCTTCTTTAAAAGGTGTTTTAGCTTATGAAGACGCACCTTTGGTTAGCTGTGATTATATGGGGAATAAATACTCCTCAATCGTAGACACTTTGAGCACTATGGTTATTGGCGATAATATGTTAAAAGTTATGTCTTGGTACGATAATGAAGCTGGCTTTTCTAATCGCATGATTGATCTAGCCGAGTACATTCAAGAACAAGGTTTATAATTAAAAAATACATTTTTTCTTAGGTCGGACCTCGGTCTGACCTTTTTCTTTGGAGAAATAAATGAATGCTTTAGATGGAATTCAAAAAATCACTGATATTGACTTAAAAGCGAAGAAGCTTTTTTTACGACTAGATCTAAATGTTCCACTTGATGGTAATCGAATTGTGGATGACTTACGTATCAAGGCGGCTCTACCAACCATTCAATACGCGATTGAGGCTGGCGCAAAAATCATGCTGTGTTCTCATTTGGGTAGACCGAAAGAAAAAGGTGATCCAAGTTGTAGCCTAGAACCAGTAGCTGTACACCTTAGTGAGTTATTAAAAAAAGAAGTAGTATTAGTAGAAGATCCTGAAGGCGATGGAGCTAAGGCATTGATCAATGGCCTAACTTCCAACCAAATTTTACTTCTAGAGAACATTCGTTATGCTAGTGGTGAAACAAAAAATGATGAAAAGCTTGCAGAACATTTTGCTAGCTTTGTTGATGTATACATCAATGATGCCTTTGGAGCCTCTCACCGTGCCCACGCAAGCATTAAGGCTTTAGCCGAAAAAGTTCCCGTAAAAGGCATTGGCTTTTTGATGGAAAAAGAACTAAGCATGCTTGGTCGACTTTTAGAAAAACCTGAGACCCCCTATGTTGCCGTGATGGGTGGAAGTAAAGTATCTGATAAAATTGATTTAATTCAAAACCTAATGGACAAAGTAGATAGCTTCATCATTGGCGGTGCTATGTCCTATACCTTTTTAGCGGCTAAAGGAATTCCGGTTGGCTCAAGTAGAATCGAGTCAGAAAAAATTGGTTTCGCGAGAGATCTTATTGAAAGAATTGAGGGTCGCGGAAAGAAAATTTTATTACCTGTAGATCACATCGCAGTAAAAGAATTCAAAGCAGATGCACAAATCACTGAAACACCTACAGATGCAATTCCAGAGGGAATGATGGCTGTAGACATTGGACCAAAAACAAGAACTCTCTTTACTGGAGAAATTCGTCAGGCCAAGACTTTACTTTGGAATGGACCGATGGGCGTTTATGAAATGGAAGCCTTTGCTAAGGGAAGCTTACAAGTGGCTCGCGCTTTTGCTGATTCTGAAGGTTTTAGTGTAATTGGTGGTGGTGATTCAGCTGCCGTTGTTAACTCCACAGATTTCGCTGATAAAATGGATCACATCAGCACTGGCGGTGGCGCTAGCCTTGAGTACCTACAAGGTGACGATTTACCAGGTTTAGCAGCTCTAAGATCATAAGGGGGATAAAAATGATTTTTGCTGGAAATTGGAAATTAAATATGGGGCCGAAAGCGGTTCAAAACTTTTTTAAGGAATTTAAAGAAGCTAATATAAACGAAGAGACACAAAAACAATGTTATTTCTTCCCACAAAATTTGAGCCTTTCCTCAGCCATTGCCGCCGCAGAAGGTTTAAATGTAAACTTAGGAAGTCAAAACATCGCGGCTGAAAAGTCAGGTGCTTTCACTGGTGAAAATTCTCTAGAGGTTCTAGAAGAGCTAAAACTCGCTTACTGCCTCATCGGTCATAGCGAAAGAAGAAGCATATTCAAAGAAGATCTAAATGACATTCGTGCCAAAATGAACCTCTTAAACTCCTCAGCGGTTTCTGCCATTCTTTGTATTGGCGAAAGTCTTGAGGAAAGAGAAGCTGGTAAAACCAACGAAGTACTAAAAGAGCAATTAGAAACGGCTTTATTAGAAGTACCTGAAACAAAAGACTTCATCCTTGCCTATGAACCGGTTTGGGCCATTGGCACAGGAAAAGTGGCTAGCCCGGAAATGGCTGAAGAAGCACATTTGTTTGTAAGAAATTTTCTAAAAGAAAAGTATTCAGAAGAAAAAGCCAAAAACACAGCCATCCTTTACGGTGGAAGCGTGAAGCCAGAAAGTAGCAAAGGCCTTTCACAAATGCCTAATATTGACGGCTTCCTAATTGGTGGTGCTTCTTTGAAAGTAGACAGTTTCAAGGGAATTATTGATAATTCAGAGTCTTAAACAGCTGACATAGGGAGTTTTTGCAGGTTTATTAAGCAACTTTTCCCTATCTACCAATCAACACACAGTTTTCTGGACAAAATATTTGGTTTTTTCTATAGTCTGATAGTTCCAACGGAGGATATTTAAATATGTTAACTTTTATTAGTGTAATCCACATCTTAGCAGCATTGATTTTAATTGGTTTAGTTCTAGCCCAAGATTCAAAAAGTGGCGGAATGGGTATGTTAGGTGGTGGTTCATCAAGTGTTTTTGGTGCCTCTGGTGGAGCAAATATTCTTGTAAAAGCAACTAGAACGGTTGCCATCGTATTTGCAGCTACTTGTATTGGACTTACCATTATGAGTGCCAACTCCACTAAATCAGTGATCGATGCCCTACCGGCTAGCGTTGCTACTGATGCAGCACAAGAAGCCCCTGCGGCAGACATGGCAGCTCCACAAGACTCAGCTCCAATGGCTGAAGAAGCTCCTGCCAAAGAAGAAGCACCAGCTCAATAATTTAAACTGAAATATATTTAACGAAAGAGAGCTAGATTTAGCTCTCTTTTTTTTATTCCCTACAAGCTAGAAATTAAAAAAACTGCCCTGATAGGTTCTCAAAAATAGAGTCCTGAAGATCAAACATTTCTTTAGCATCTTCTTCGTTGGTTTCGTGCTCAAAGCCCAAAAGGTGCAATACACCATGTAGATACATATAAGCTAACTCTTGCTCAAAACTGAGTTTGTGTTCTTTAGCATTCTCACGAATCACTTCAATGCAAAACACTAACTCCCCCAAACTAGATTCTTCTACCGGGGCAAAACTTAACACATCAGTGGCTTTGTCTTTGGATCGAAAATTTAAATTTAACTCTCTAATCTTTTCTTCATCAACAAATACAGCCACTAATTCTTCAACCTCAGAAGGTATTAAAACATCTCTCTCCACCAAGGAGCTAACTATGGCCTCGGACCAATCCATGAGAAAGGTTTCGGGAATTTCGGTTTTGGTTTTATTAACAAACAAAATTTCCATGCTAATTCACTATATTGGATTTTGTAGAAGGACTGTACTCTGACAATCTTCCACCCGCCTCTTTCGGATAATCAATTCTCTGATGATAAATGGTAAGAAGAGTTCTAATGAAACTCTTTTCAATGATTTTCAAATCTCTTAATGTAAGAGCACAAGCCTCAAGCTGGCCATCCATAAACTTATTGTGAATGACATTTTTGACAATATTTTGTAATCGTACTGGCGTTGGTTCATCCAAAGACCTAGCCGCCGCTTCGATACTATCTGCCAACATCACTACACCAGCTTCTTTAAACTGTGGCTTAGGACCTGGGTATCTAAAATCTTCTTCTCTGGCAGAATGAAGCGCTTCGTTTTCACTCTGCTTGGCCTTGTTGTAGAAATATGCGATCAAACTTGTACCATGATGTTGTCGAATGATATCAATGATTGGTTTTCCTAGTTTGTATCTCTCACCCATTTCAACCCCATCCTTAACGTGCGCAACTAGGATCGTCTTACTCATATTTGGTGAAATATGATCATGGGGATTAAATTCTTTCTTTTGGTTTTCTACAAAGTACTCAGGGTGTAAGCTTTTTCCAATGTCGTGATAGTAGGCCCCCACTTTTGCCAATAAAGCATTGGCTCCAATTTCTTCACAGGCTGCCTCACACATGGTTCCAACCACTATACAGTGGTGATAAGTCCCTGGAGCTTTCACTATCATTTCTTTTAACAATGGATGGTTTAAATTGCTTAACTCCAATAGTCTGACATCCGTCGTAAAATTGAAAACACTCTCAAAAATAGGAATCAAGCTAGTAGCAATCATAGAAGCTAAAACACCACTCATAAAACCAGCAGCAGAGTTCCAAGCGATATGAAACCAAAGTCTCTCGCCACCACTAAGGTAGGTTAATACAGCAATCACAAGCATCTGCACAAGGCCAGTACGAATCCCGGCATAATAGATATCATTTCGCTTAGAAAAGCTAAAAACACCTCTAGCTGCAGCGATTCCAGCAAACAAGCTAACCACCATAAAGGTAAAACTAAAGTTTAATAATACGCCTGTCACAACTGCAATAAAAATACAGAACATCCAAATGATCTGAATGTTTGTCACCAATAGAGCTAGCATCATACCAGCTACACCAATAGGATTTAAATAATGAAAAAACTCATCCGAAATTGGAAGTCCCACTTCATCGAGTGGAGAAAGAGCATTTAAAAATAGAGCTAACTTAGTGATTAAAACAGAAATGATCGTTATAGATAAAATAGCACCAAGGTGACGATTTTCAATGCGAATGCGCACGCTAGAATAACGTCTCACATAACTAAACATCACCAAAATAAGACTCACAAACAAGACCGCCATAGCAAAGGACATTAAGTCCGTCTGGCGCTTTTGATTCAGTCTTCTGATTTGATCAAGAATGATAATGTGTTGAGGCTGAAAGGTAGAACCTTCAGAAACGATGACCTGTCCTTTTTTAATAGAAAGATTCACCTTTACCACAGAGTTTCTAGCTTTTTGCCTTCTCTCTTTCGTTTCATCTCTCATCAAAATCATATTTGCGCTCAAAAGATTTTCGGCAAATTTTGCGAGAGTACGACGCCCCTTGGTTTTTAATACATTCGTTTTAAGGTTTCTAGGCCACACAAAATCTCGTTGGATGGATCGAAGGTCAGCAATTTCATTTACTGGGAACTTTAACTCATCCCCTTTTCCATCCAAACTTAATATTACGGCTTCCCTTTTAGAAAGCTGCAAAGGTCCAAGATCGGCAATGATTTTAACACCAACATAGGGCTCCAAAAGATTTACCAAAAGATTGGCTACATCAATGGAAAACCTTTGTTCTGCCAAAAACAAAAACACTCGATCGTCTACTTGCTTGCCAAGGATTTCCTCAAAACGTTCTTTATTTTTTTGCAGAAATTCACTGATCTGCTTGTCTTTTTTAAACTCAGATCGTGACCATTTTGTTCCGACCAAACGTCCACGCATTTCTTTGAAACTTGAGTAAACTCGATCAAATAGGCTTTCGTAAATGTCACGATCGTAACGAAAAATCGGAGGTACACTTTCTTCGGCGCGAACTCTTTTTTCAGCCGTTGCAATTTCATCTACCATTTCAAAGGTAATCGGCGAACGAATATCAATGGCAGCAATGTCCCCTTCTTTATAACCTGTATAAATAGGGTCAAATTCTAGATTGATTAAAAAGGCCAAAAAGATAGAGCAGACAAACAACAAAGCAGTCATACGAACTTTGAAGCTCGACTCTAGAAGGTAAAGCATCTTTCCCAAAAAGGTTCTCTCAATTCCTAAACTGTTTACCCAGTTTAAAAACTGATCCCCTTGATCTTGGTACTTTGATCGGTTTACCGATTTTTGTTTTCCGTTCTTCTTCTTTTCCACACTATTCCTTTGTTTCATTTTAGAACAATTGATCGTGCGTGTCACTTTTCATCTTAATACTATTATCGGCATTCGCTCTTACTAACCCCAGAAAATTCCTTAAAAATAAATGGAATTTCCAGAGTTAACACGGCCTAGGCCCTGTATATTTGAGATCAAAGTCTTGCTACTAAAAAGCAAACCAGTTTTTTCAAAAAAAGATCATTTAAAAAGCAAGCGCACAATAAAAAACCAATCTAGTTTTCTAGGCTACAGCTCCCTCATTTTTTACAAGTTTAAGAGATGAGTCTGGCTAAATTTGTAATTTTTTATTAGTCTCTCTTCATGAAGAATTACCTTAAAGAATTGCAAGAATTCGAATCCGTAGTCAGCGCCCTTCGCGACCCAAAAACAGGTTGTCCTTGGGATTTACAGCAAAACCTAAACTCACTCACTCAATTCATGAGTGAAGAGTCTTCAGAGTACATCAGTGCCGTGGCAGGTGGTAAGTCTGAGGAAATTAAAGATGAACTGGGTGATGTACTCTTGCAAGTGTTTTTAAACGCAAAGGTCGCTGAACAAGAAGGACTCTTTACTCTGGAAGATGTCGTTAAAAACATTAAAGAAAAAATGATTCGCAGGCACCCTCATGTGTTTTCAGATACAAAATTAGCAGACTCTGAAGCCGTTAAAGAGAATTGGGAAAAAATCAAACAAACAGAAAAAAAGAACACTCCCCTAGAAAAACTTTTTAGCATTCCAAAAAGCTTACCGGGCTTATTAGAGGCGACAGAAATAGGTAAAAGCGTTGCCAAACTAAACTTTGAATGGCCTAGCGCTAGAAGCATTTTATCTAAACTTCACGAAGAAGTGGCAGAAGTCATTGAAGAACTGGACGCTGTTTCCTCTGAAGATGATTTTAAAACCGACAAAGAAGCCTTTCGAAAAATGGAACATGAAATTGGAGATCTCTTATTTGTGGTTTCTCAATTTTCTCGAAAACTAAAAATCAATCCGGAACTAGCAGTGAAAAAATGCAACGAAAGGTTTTTTCAACGATTTTCTCATGTCGCTAAAAAAGTAGAAGAAGCAGGGAGAGAATTTAATGATTTCACAAGCGATGAGATGGAAAACTTTTGGACAGAAGCTAAAAAAATTGAAAAGTCAAAGTTCTAATTAGGAAGGATCTAGAATTTGTTCTAAACTAATTTCTAAACCAGACTGATAGTTTTGAATTTTACATTTTAAATGATTGTGTTTGCATAGATAGCCAACAAGACTCAAGCCAATTCCAAAGTGTTTGTATTCCTGATCCAACTGAAAGAACGGCTTTGTTACATTAAATAGCTGATCCGATTTAATTCCACCGCCCTCATCTAAGAAAACAATTTTATACCATGATTCATCGCCAGAGAGAGTTACCTTAATTTTTTTCTTTTTTTGCTTATGATTCGCTCGTAGCGAATTATCTAAAATATGATATACAACTCTCTCCAAGAACAAAGGATTCTCAAAAAGAACATCATCTTCCGATTCCACTTTAAATTCTAGTTCTTGCTGAAAACCATAGAATCCTAAAAGATGATTAAAAATTTCCGTCAGCATGGAACCAAAGGAAACATTTTGTTTCTCTGAAAGTTTATCTGTTGGGCTAGCATAAGATTTTAAATTATCACTAATATGGCCCACTTTTGACTCGGAGATATCTAAAAGATTTAAGACTTTTGAAACCTTTTCGATGTCAAAATCCTCTTTAGATTTAATTCGCCCAAGCTGCACTGAGGCTGATTTTAAGATGCTTAAAGCATTGTTTAACTCATGAGAAAGAAGCCCACCAATTAATGCAAGATCTCCCAAAATTTGGTCTTGAAACAAATATTTGTTATCGGGCTTTTTATTATCCATAAAAACTGTTCGGGCCTCAAAAATAAAAGTTAAAGCTTTTATAAATCTTAACTTTTCATTGAGCATCCTTGAAGGATTAAATACGTTTCTTAAGGACCATGGACTAGCTAGACATCTTTTGCTTATGCCTATCTAACATTTTAAAGACTTGATCCGGCGAGAATGGTTTTTCAAGATAGTCCCGCTCCTGCAACCCAGGAACTTCCTCGCCCGACATAATGCATAGGCTTAAATTGGGAGGTAAATCTCTAGAAAATTCGATACCAAGGCCTTCTTTTAAATTGTTATCACAAATTACAAAATCAACTTTTTCTTGATTCTCTACAATAAACTTTTGCGCTTCAAAAAAATTAGTAAAACCCACCACCTGCAAGTCTTCTAACTCCAGCAAATCCGTTAAAGCACTCAGTAAATCTTCTTCGTCTTCAATAATAACATACATAACTAAGCACCACGTTCGGATGTACCATCCATTTTCGTTTTATAATAACCAAAAACCTCATACAAACTATCAATGAACTTTGCATCAAACTTATCACTATGAAATTCAGTAATTTTGTTAAGCGCCATTTTTGCTGGGTTGTCGTGCTCTTTAAAATCACGGAAACACAGATTAACAAACAAATCGACTAAGCCAACCACAGATGCCAAGGGCTGCTTCGAAGGACTACTAATTTGATATTCTGCACCTGTATTTAACTCTTCATGATTATGATGATAGCTAACAATATTAAGAACCTCTGAGGAAACTCCTCCAAGCTGCTACATAGAGACTAAAAGTCCATTTTCCCTATTTTCAATCTTAAAACTGACATAGTTGTGCTTACAAATGTACTCCACTAAACTCAAACCAGTCCCATTGTGTTCCAAGTTTTCTTGCAATTGAAAAAAAGGCTTTGTCACATAAAAATGCTGATCAAGTTCAATACCACCACCCTCATCCGCAATGGTGAAACGATAAGCCGCTTTTTCTTTTTCTAGTTTTACAAATATTTTCTTAGCCGTGGCTTTATGATTGGCAATGATTGCATTTTCTAAAAGATGAAAAACCACACGTTCGAGAAACTGTGGATTCTCCCAAATCGTCGCTTCCTCGGTCCACGTCCAATTCTAGGACCTGTTCAATGCTATAAGCATTTTTAAGCTGGTTAAAAATCTCAGAAACAAAATTCTTAAACTTGATATTTTCTTTTTGCACAGAATGCTCTCGAGGATGTGCATAAGCGCGAAGATTATCGCTAATAAACTTCACCTTATCCTGACTGCTGCGTAACATTGAGATGATTTTTGTTACCGTGAGCTCGTCGAGCTTGCCCCTCTCTAACCTTGTCTCAAGGTTGCTCGCTGCCATATCTACAATACCGATGGTGTTATTTAACTCATGAGCGATCAGCCCGCCAAGTAAGGCTAAATCTCCATCATATTCTCTTTTAAATCTGCTTCCTCTAGGGCCTTTTTCTTTTTCTTCATATTTAGCTTTTCAGTAAAAGCCTTAGATAAGTCTAGGTTTTACCAAAACTAGTAGAAAAGAGTAAGATCCTGTCTCAAAACAAAATCCCTTGTGTCAACAGACAAGGGCTCTTAACATTTCTTCGAAGGCCTGCGGCCTCTTCTTAGGCGATTTCTTAACTTCTGTAGCTCATCCGTCCCTAGAATTAATGCCGCAATAAAATACACCACAATACAAACTAGAATCAAAGGAAGCACATTCCACCTAGAATCGGCTACAAGCTGATCTTCGATGAGTCGAAAATAAAGCAAGATAACACCTGCCATTAAGGCGGCCGCGAGAACACTTTTTAAAGTGGCCTTAAAAAATAAAGCCCAACGAAAACCTCTGAACTCTTTTTGATAAAGGGAAAACTGCACCACAAGATTAAAAAATCCGCTGATGGCTGTACTAATTGCTAAACCTTTTACTCCGTAATTTGTTACGAAATAGCTAACAATACTAATGTGTAATAACAAAGAGGAAAGCGTTCCCCCAATAGGCATCCAAACTTTTTGAGAGGCGTAAAAACAAACATTCACGATTCGAACGCTTGCAAATATTAGTAAGCTAAAGGCGTAAATCTGCACTACACTAGCGGTTTGCGCTGCGGAATAGGCGCTAAACTCACCTCTTTGAAAAATAAGCCGTACTAAATCTTCTCCTAGAAAAAATAAACCTACTCCAGCTGGCAAAGCGAGAAAGATCGTAAACTGCAGTTGCTTTTGAAATTCTAGACTAAACTTTTCATGATCATTCCTAGCCCAAAACTCAGATAAGCTTGGCAACAATGCCGAAGCAAAACTAACGGCGATCAAACTTAGTGGTAGCTCTAGTAATCGATCCGCATAATAGATCCAAGAGTTGGCGCCGTTTTCAATGGTGGAAGCAAAATACACATTCACCATGTTTGTGATTTGTAAAACTCCCATGGACAAAAAGGCTGGTGTGGAGTTTTTAAAAACCGCTTTTACCTCGGGGCTAAATACATAGCTTTGTAACTTAGGTATTAATCCCAACTTTTTAATCGCAGGCACTAAAAAAGCCATCTGCAAAAAACCACCAATCAAGGCCATCCAACTTAAGCCTTCCCCTGGAATTTCAAAAATAGAATCGGGAAGTAGACAAGCAATGATCAAAGAAAGATTTAGTAAAGCAGGGGCAAAAGCTGCTCCAAAAAACTTCTTACGGCTATTTAGAAGCGCCATAAAAAACGCGAACATACAAATGAACAACAAGAAAAAAGACATAATCCGCAGAAAGCGAATACTATAGGCCATCTTTCCAGCAATGGAAGTAAAGGCCTCCCCGCCCGCAATTACATGTAAAATTTGAGGAGCGAAAATAAAACAGATGATAGAAAAAAAGCCTAGCAGTAAAAACAAAAAGCTAAACAGCTGATTGATCAGCTGCTTTTCAGCCTCAGGCCCTCCAGACTCTCTGGTTTTCACCAAAATAGGCAAAAAGCTTAATGTTAGAGCACCTTCGCCAAATAACCTACGAAATAGGTTTGGAATTCGAAATGCAACTAGCCAAGCATCTGTAATTACAGTACTAAAGCTTGCTGCGACGAGAATATCACGCACTAGGCCTAAGACACGACTCCCTAGGGTTCCTAGGGCCATTTTAATTGCGGAGAACAGTACGCTGCTGGATCCTTGAACTTTTTTCACTTCATCTCCATCTTGATGTGATAAGTATCTTGCACACTTCAATAAGCCATGATAGATACATCCCTTCAGTAAATAGGATATTCCTGGAGGTTATAAGTTGGCAAACCATAAGTCTGCTGCAAAGCGCGCAAAACAAGACGTAAAGAAAGCAGAAAGAAACTCTCGTACTAAAAAGACGGTTAGAACTTTCGAAAAGAAATTAAGAACTGCTATCTCTGAAAACGACAAAAGCGCTGCTGAAACTTTACTTGTTTCTTACACTAGCAAATTAGACAAAGCTGCTTCTAAAGGTGTGATTCACAGAAATCAGGCTAGCAGAAAAACAAGCCGTCTAATGAAACAAGTTTCAGCGTTATAATTGCGATTTGAAACTAGATTTTTCAATGTGACTTAAGTAATTGCTTAAGTCACATTTTCTATTTGTGCATTCTCAGGATTTGGGCGCTATGAGACTTTTTCTCAAAATCCGCTTCTGCCTGAGTTTTCTCAGCGATAAAATCACGAATTCTTCGACGGTTTTCAAAAGCAAGATCTACAAATTCAATACCATAACGAAAACCCTCATGATCATGACGGGTATTGCGCACGTTCGCCTGAATCACCACAAAGCCATGATTTGGTACACGAAAACTCACCAACAGACGGTTCTCTTCGCTAATCTCGGCATCGATGTGAAACATCATTCCACCCTCGCCGATTTCAACGCCAACGCCTGTATAGTAAAGTCCTTTGCTTAAAACTCCCACGCTACTTTCAAAAATACGCCGAGGAAATTTTCTCTTTTCTTTGCTCATAGTTCTTTATCGACAAAAATAGCACAAGCTTAAAAAGACGAGGCCATAGCCTAGATCTTTCGCATCAGAATGAGTCATTCAAAGAATTCAATTAATTACGACAGATTTTTATTACGAAGTTTTCGATCCATAGAGATGATTTCAGAGGACTGCTTTTTAAGGCCTTATCTGTTAGCGCCAGGGCATGAATGCTTGCCTGTAGCTTTGGCTCTGGCCAGAGTTTAGCTTGCTCAATATAATCCTTTGTGAAAAAAGGAGGCAGTCTTAGGGCCTTTGCGATTGCAAAACGATCCTCTCCCCTGCTTAGAAGTTCTTTGGTGATATACAAGTTTTGTAGATGTCGGTTCAAAAGACTTAAAATCCCCACTTCACTTTGGCCCTGGGCCTTCAGGCTTTTTAGACTCTCTAAGGCTTTCCAACGTTGGTTTTTACCTACCCAATTTGTGAAATCGAAAACACTATCTTGCTTAGTCTTTGCCAAAACCTCAGTAACTACTTCGGTATTTACCAGAGACTGAGAGTCGCCTAAGAATAGCTTAAGCTTAGTCACCGCGTCTTTTAAATCAGCTAATTTTCCACCAACCAACTCGAAGACTAGGTTGTTTGCATCTGGTTCGATTTGCAAGCTTTCCGCTTTGATAAACTTATTAATCCACTTTGAAATTTCATTGGGAAAAGGACTGTAATACCGAACGCTTTGGCAATGCTTCTGCAGCTTCGTATAAAATGCCTTTTTAAAATCCATCTCAATGGCAGTGATCAACAAGAAAGTCGTTTCTGGAAGCTTTTCTAAGATACTAAGTAATTTATCTTGGTCCGCTTTTTTAAAGTCTTTATTGATCTGCAGTCGAACAACACGGTATTTGGCCATCATTGGCAAAGTGTCACAAAGATCCTGAAGCTCGACGAGATTCACATTGTCACTGAAGAAAGAATTAAAGTTAAACTCTTCTATCGCTCCATCGAGAGCGCGATTTACCAACTGATCGGCCTGCTCATCTATTAGAAATTTTTCTTCACCAAAGAGAAAAACAAGGTTTGAGATTTCATTTTTTTTCACCAAAGCACTAAATTCTGCCGGTTTTAAAACTGCCATTAAAATGCCTCCGTCATACGGGTAAAGGCCTCTTCCATAACTTGTTTACTCAAAACACGGAGACTATAGTTTTTTGCACTGTAATCATAGACAGGGTTGGAGCTATTTAAATCACTGCCACCAATTTGCGCTGCCGGAGTGGTTTTCTCTCCCGTAAACACAGAAGACCAAATCACCCTTTTATCAGTAACCCTACGCAGCCTAATCTCAACGATTACGCTGGTTTTGTAGTTTAAATTTAAGATGGTGTTGTCAGGTAACTCCGTCTTCTCACTAGGAGTAACCGTACCCTGAGGATCATGGGAAATTTTAATCACACTTCCCTCTAAGACTAAGTCCGCTCTTTCTTGTTTTACAACATTTAAAAAATCGGCCCGAATCATTTCAGCGAGCATCGAATTTGTAAAATAAGTCTCTGCCCCCGGCTCACTCGAAGCATTCTTAAAAGTTGGAACAGCAATCTTTTTAAAACCACCAGGTAAACTACGCCTAGTGTTTCCAACTTGATAAGCACAGGAAAGTAAAAATACTGAAAGGATCAAAAGAACTTTACTCATGCCCTGGTTCTATCAAAGCTCTTTGCCAGAAGTCACTGATTACTTTTTAAGCTCCCAAGAAAGTAGCTGAAAAACACTGAGTCAAAAGGTCGATGACTAGCTTTTATGCAAAAAAATAAGCCCTGGGCCTTCCTCTTCAGAAAAATAAAATTTCATAAAAATAATAAGATAGAAAAAAGCCAATATAAAATAAAGCATCTCTATGATAGATTTGAAAAAAACTAAGGGCTAAACTTTCCAGTGGCCCTTCATTGAGGAAATTATGTCTGATTCAAATCGTCCCCTATTGGTTGCCCCAGGCCCTGTTGAAATTCCAGAAGTGGCATTAAAGGCCTTTGGCAGTGATATTATTCATCATCGTACCCCTGAGTTTACAAAGTCTTTAGTCTCCGCAAGAAAGCTTTTAAAAAAGACCATAAACACCGATCGAGAAGTTTATATGTTTTGCTCTACTGGCTCCGGCGCTATGGAAGCAGCGGTGGTAAATTTTTTAAATCCAGGAGAACAGAGCTTAGTGGTTGTAAGTGGAAAATTTGGGCAACGCTGGGCAGATATGCTAAAAATCTATGGTGCCAATGTTGATCTTATCTTACTTGAAAATGGCGACTCTCTTTCTCTAGATCAATTACAAGACAAACTAAAATCGAAACAATATCATTCTGTATTCTGCCAAATGTGTGAAACCTCCACAGGAGCATATCACCCCGTTGAACAAATGGGCCCTTTAATCAAAGAACACCAAAAAGACTGTTTGTTCATAGTCGATGGCATCACTGGCCTTCTTACCAAAGAATTAGACTTAGAGGCTTGCAAAATTGACGTAATGATCGCAGGTAGCCAGAAAGCCTTTATGCTTCCTAGTGGAATGAGCTTTTTATGGATGAGCGAGTTAGCAGAAAAAAAGTGCGAAATTGCAACTTGTCCAAGATACTATTGGGATCTTCGAAAAGAGAAAAAGGCCATTCAAAAAGATCAAACGGCATTTTCTAGCGCTGTAAATTTGGTTTTTGCGCTAGAAGCAGCGCTGAAATACATTTTAGAAAAAGGCTTAGACCAGCACTTTGCAGAAATCCGTTGGCGAGCAAACACCTGTAGAGAAATGTTGAAAGCATTAGGACTACAAGTACTCGCAAAAAATCCCGCCCCAGCCCTTACGGCTATTTGCATGCCAGAAAACATAGATGGGAAAGTCTTAAGGCAAAAAATTGAAGACGACTGTCGAATTGTTTTCATGGGTGGCCAAGATGAACTATCAGGAAAGATCATTCGCATAGGACATATCGGTGACCTCAGCCGTGAGGAATACCTTCACGCCCTAAAAACTTTTGCCAGCGAGTATATGAGCTTTACCGGAGCTTATACGGATGATCAACAACAACAAATCTTGTCAGGCATAATCTCATGAGTAATTCAAAAATTAAAATACTTATTTTAGATCGCTTTGATCAAACCGAGTACCTCTCTCTTCGTAGCCAAAATTGCTACGAAATTAAAATGGGTAAAGAAAAAATGACCCCAGAGGACTATAAAAGCGCTCAAGCCATCGTAATTCGTTCTACCACTAAAATCACGGCAAGTTTTTTAGAGCAGTGTGCAAACTTAAAACTCATTATTTCCACCACCAGTGGCTTTGATCACATTGACCTAGAGGCTTGTGCGAACAAAGGAATTAAAGCCTACTTCACACCCTCTGCGAATATGGCGGCAGCTTCGGAACTCTGCTTCACTTTAATTTCTAATTTAAGTAAAAACTTTTTAGCTAGCCAAAAACTAATTCGCTCAGGCTCTTGGAAGAGAGAATTGATTTTAGGAAATGAGTTAGAAGGAAAAAAATTAGGCATAGTGGGCTTCGGTCGTATAGGCTCACGAGTAAACCGAATTGCTAAAGCATTTGGAATGAGCACCATGGCCTACGATCCTTATCTTGACCCTGAAAACCACAAAGAGGAAGTAGAACTATTGGGTTTTGAAGAGATCTTGAGGTCTTCAGACATTATCACAATTCACGTGCCTATGACTCGTTATACAAAACGGATGTTTCGTAAAAACCAATTTGAATCTATGCAAGAGCACGCACTCTTGATTAATTGCTCTAGAGGGAATGTGGTTTCTGAAGAAGAAATGTTAACCGCCTTAGACGAAAATAAATTTAAGGCAGCTGCTTTAGATGTATTTGAGCGTGAACCGGTTGACCCAGAATCAAGAATCGCCAATCACCCAAGGATCCTATGTAGTCCGCATATTGGAGGAGCTACTTTTGAAAGTCAGGCAAAAGCAGCAAAATGCGCTCGAAAAATTTTGGATGCTTTTTTCCTCGAAAACACTTTACCACAAGACGGAGCTTTACCACCTAAGGCTGCCTGGTTTAGCGAGCAAATCATTTAAACTGGCGAGCGATCAAGCAATTCTATTTTAACAAGGGCCAATGCTTTTTCTGCATCGCCCTGAAAGCCATTTAATTTGCGTTTTTAACCTCTTTCTCAAAGCTTAAGCTGGCTATTTCTCAAAACTAAGGTATAACCTATGGGTAATTTGTCCAAAATTAGGAGAGAAAATGTCTGGTACTTTAGTGGTCGGTTCTCAATGGGGTGACGAAGGAAAAGGAAAGGTCATCGACCTTTTGGCGCAAAACGCTGACATGGTGGTTCGCTACCAAGGAGGCGCAAATGCAGGTCATACGTTAGTTGTAGACGGAAAAAAAACGGTTCTTCACTTGATTCCGAGTGGAATTTTAAACCCAAAAACAAAATGTGTGATTACTCCTGGAGTGGTTGTTGATCCAGAAAAGCTTTGCCAAGAAATTCAGGGCATTGAAGATTCTGGGGTTCTACAAAAGGCAGAGCAGCTTTTAATCTCTGATCAAGCGGTTGTTATACTTCCCTACCATAAAGCCATAGACATGGCTCGCGAAGAAAGACTTGCTGGAAAAAAAATCGGAACCACCGGTCGCGGCATTGGACCTGCTTACGAAGACAAGGCCTCCAGAAAAGCCGTTCTAATGCGTGATTTATTTGATTCTAATTTGGCTGAAAAGTTAGCTGCAAATTTAGTGGAAAAAAACCACATTCTTACTGAACTTTACAAACAAGAAGCCGTAAAGGTTAAAGAGCTTGTTGAACAAATAAAAGTTTGGGCCGAAAAGCTAAGTGCATTTCGCTGTAAAGATACAAGCCTTGTAGTGCATAAGGCCCTTGAGTCTGGGAAAAAAGTTCTTTTTGAAGGGGCACAGGGAAGCTTATTAGATATCACACATGGTACCTACCCTTACGTGACTAGCAGCTCGACCATCGCTGGAAGCTGCTGTGTAGGAACAGGAATCGGCCCAAAAGAAATTAAAAAAGTAATTGGTATCACCAAGGCCTACACTACCCGCGTAGGAGAAGGTCCTTTTCCTACAGAATTGTTTGATGAAGATGGAAAAAAACTACAAACCCAAGGTCATGAATTTGGTGCCACCACAGGAAGAACTCGTCGCTGTGGATGGTTGGATTTAGTAGCTTTAAAATACGCCATTCGAATCAATGGCATGACAGAAATAGCGCTAATGAAAATCGATTGTTTAAGTGGCTTTGATGAAATCAAAGTTTGTACTGCTTACGAGCTTGATGGCAAAACCACCGAAGATTTTCCAGTGGTTATGGATGATTTGTCCCGAGCAAAGCCCATCTACAAAAGCTTTAAAGGTTGGAGTCAGGACATTTCTAAAATCAAAGTTGTTACAGAACTTCCCAAAGAAGTTTCTGACTACATTAGCTACATTGGACATGAACTCGCAACGCCAATTAGCATGGTAAGCGTAGGGCCTGATAGAGACCAAAGCTTATTTTTAAAAGATTTGAGTCATTAAAAATTGATTGCTCTGAAAAACAAAAGCCCAAATAAATATTTGGGCTTTTTCTATTTTGTCCTTAGTTATTAGGCCGCTTCGTCATTTTTCTGGACACCACTTTTAGTGTCTTCCACAAGCTTAGCTAGCTTTAAAGACGAGGCCTTGCCACTCCCGGCAAGCTCTTGAACTTTCTGAGTGATATTATCGTTTTCAGCACTAGCTCTTTTCAACATATCTAAGGCTGTATTAAACTGCGTAAAGCTTTCTAGGAAATAGTGATTTCTCTCACCCACACGACTAACAATGCTATTTACCTCACCCAATCTAGAAAAAAGCTGATTAAATTGTTTGTGGGTCGAATCTGTGGTTGTCACGGCATTTTCAACTCGACTCTGAATTTGTGAAACTATTTGGTTCACCTTTCCACCTGAGTTCTCCAGAAGGTTTTGAATCTCTTTAGAAGCGGTTCCACTGCTTAATGCTAAGCTACCTACTTCCTCAGCCACTACCGCAAAACCACGTCCATGTTGACCAGCTCTGGCGGCCTCAATGGATGCATTGAAAGACAGTAGTTGTGTTTTAAAAACTATGTCATTAATCACACTGAGTTTATCACTCATCTGAGACATGATGTCCTCGATCTCCCCTAAACTTTTAACAGAGTTGCTAATATCTGCCATATTCTCTGACATTTGGGTCATTGAGTTCATGGCGCTTTGAGATTGTTCCTGAACCTCGGAAACAATTTGAATCGATTCATTTAATTCTTCTGTGTTACTTTCCACTTTTAACTGTACGTCATTAATCCCCGAGCTCATTTCTGCCGTGGAAGCTAAATGTTCTTGAGTCAAAGCCGCTAAACTTCTTACAGAATCATCCAAATGGCTTGAGTCCTTTTGATTTTGTTTAGCCAGTTGCTCTAGAATTAACAAACTATTTCCCTGAGAAACAATTAACTTTCCAAACATATGACCAATAAAAAGCAAACCGATATCCTCTGCCACCACAAAAGCGGCATGAAGAAGAACAATGGCAAAACTTGCTTGGTAATTAAATATACTTTCAGGAAGTAAAAAGAAAAAACCCAAATGATGAACTACAACGGTCACTGTTGCGGCAAGAATTGGTGTTTTCAAACCAAATAGTGTTAGAGTGGCAAGGAAAACAAAAATATGAAAATGCATTTCAATCATGCCTTTGCCTAAATGAATCAACAGACCGCTAAAAAATATTCCAGCGACCGCCATGACAGAAGCCGTTAAGTTGCTCTCTTTATTGCTAAAGTAAGCTAAACTTGGGCCTATCAAAATTAATAGACTAAAAACTAAGGCTTGCCGAATTGAGGTCTCAAAAAAGTAGGCGGCCATTAACATAATGGGCAAGTGACAAATGAGAGCAATGTAAAAGTATCGATTCATTCGTGCATTGTAGATTTGTCTTAAATCAGTCATTTAACACCTTCTTCATATTTTAAACGCAATGGATCTAGTTTTGCTTGTAATGCTTTTGAGTTTGCACAACCAAATTGTGGCAGCTTACTTACGTCTTTCCCCTGACGTACAAGCTTCAAAATTTCTAGATCTTTTATTTTTGAAAATTTATTGATGCTTCTTTCATTGTAGCCACCAAAATATTTTAATTTTTTGCCTGGAGAAAAAATAGCGAAAGCCGGCACTCCGGTAATCCCAAATTTTTCTACCAAAAATTCTCCATGAATTTTTTGAACCTTATAGCCTTTGTCTTTTAGAGCATTAAAAACTTCTTCACTATCACCCAACATATATACCATTTCGTTGAGGCTTTTATCAGAAGCTCTTGCTACCAAATGATTTGCGACAAAATTAGAACACAAACAGCTCTGATCAACAAAATGAACCATCTCCCAAGAGTCTTCTGAAATCTGCGTCTTTAAAAAATCCTGCTTTAACTGTACTTCTGGCAAAGCAGCAGAGTGCCAAGCGTGGAAATAAATCATAGGAATAGACAATCCCACCAACCAGGCTGATAAACTAAAATGAACTAAGTATTTCTTTAAAATCTTCTTCACACTATCTATTCGGAAAAACTTCCTAAGAGCTTACAATTATTAAAATTTTTAGGAAATTCCGTACCAAATCATTACATTCAACTAGACCAAGCTCTACGAAGATATACAAAGTATTAACATTCAAACACTCCAGGTTTTCTAAAGTGTCTTGGGGTGATTTTTTGTCCCCTTTTTTGAGGAGCGGAAGCTTAATAATTTTTTTCTACTCCTCCAAACTGGCCCCTTTAATTGCGGATGAAGCCACCATAAATCCTTGATATTCCTTTTTGTATTCCTTGCAAGGAAAACAAAAATTCGGACAAACCGGTTTTAAGGAGTACTTTTCAATAAATATAAAAGCTTATCCGCAATTAAAGGGACCACTTTCTTTATTAAAACTTAGAGTATCAGCAAAAAGATGGGCAAATTCTGATAGCTAGACTTTGAAATCGTTAAAAAAACCAATAAGCACAAAAATATCCCATGATTTTCTAGCTTTGCTTCCCTCTAGTAAAAAAACAGTCTTTAGTTTCTGAAGGCCTTTTACTTTTTTTAAATTTTTTTTGTCAGCTAACAGACTTTCATTTTGGCTGAAACGGAATTAACCCAATAAAATCAATACAATAAGTTTAAAGCCCAAAGAGATTTAAAGCCAAAACGGCATCAGCTTGTGCTATTTACAGGAAGTTTTCGAATGGAATACCTGAAACGCTGAAAAATTAGGCCTTCGCAGATATTATTTTTTTTATCGTTGACCATAAGGGCCACTAACACTATAACCATGCCTACCGAAACGTGGGTCGTTAGCTCAGTCGGTAGAGCATCTCCCTTTTAAGGAGAGGGTCGCTGGTTCGAGCCCAGCACGACTCACCACTTTTTGCGTTCCCATCGTCTAGAGGCCTAGGATGCCACCCTTTCACGGTGGAGACACGGGTTCGACTCCCGTTGGGAATGCCACTTTTGACGATACAAAGCTTAGCTTCTTGCTAAGCTTTTTTTTTGCTTAAAGATTTAATTAACATCCAAAATATCTTTAAATTTAATAGTTTTTTGAATTAATCCCATACCAATTAACTAAAGAATTAACCGAAAGCGTCCTTTCGCTGAACCCAAACCTGAATATTTTTCCTTTTCTTGTTGAGATTTTACAGAGCCTCCAAATTACAAATTGTCTGAGAAAACTTTTGATATACTGCTCAAAATAAAAATTCTAGGAGTGTAAATTGAAATCTTTTTCTACAAAAAGAACTATCTTGCCGAATCTTTTAATTTTATTCATTAGCTTACTATTATCCTCTGTAACAATAGCTGCTCCGAGAAACTTCGCAGAGCTCTGCCAGATATCAGCATCTACTGAAACCGCCAAATTTAGCAAATTTGACACTATGGCGACTAGAGCTCACCTACAAAGCTTAGCCAATCAAAAAAATCCGACCTACGGAAAGGAAATCGGTGTAGAGCTTACGGCGGAGAAGTTAAGCACTGAATCCATTAGAAAATTCTGGCTAGAAAAAGGTAAAATTAACTGGGCCTGGGGAACCGTAGTAGATCGGCCTCACATTTTCCTTTCTACTTTCATGAATGAAAAAGATGTTACTGCTGAAATGGTAGCTGGCAGAGATCCTAGATTAAAATATGGTATAGAACAATGGCATGACCACAAACAAGCCCAAGGCCTTTTAAGAGCCACACCAGTAACCGGAAAACGCCGATGGCAACATAATTTCGAAACCTGGAAGACGAGACATATTGCTGGAGCCAAAAACTCTGATATGCACATACAAAGAACATACAGATGGGGTAAATGGCTATGGCATTCTGTGGGACTTCATAAACTATTTTTCAGAGGAGGAGGAAACTTTCGTGTTTCATTCCCTCTTTTCTCTCGTTCAAGACTTTATGATAATCGAATGACCAAAGAACAGTTGGAAAACCTTGAATCTGCACTAGATGGATTAATCAAAATCGGAATGATTAAAGTACCTGAAGGCCAAAGAGAATTATGGGACATAAAAAAGAGCCATTGGTCTCGTTTAGGCAGTGGTGCTAGAGAATATAAAGTTATAGAAGATGGCGTAGAGAAAACTTTCTATGATATTATCTATAGCTATCCACATGCCAAAATACTTGATGAAGCCTTCAGACAGATCTCTGAGTGGACTAATACTCAAATAGAGAAAACTCTGCGTGGCGATACTGATGCTTTAGACCCAATTACAATTGCCGGGGCATTAAAATACGCTGAGGTGTTCTTTCATTTTGGAATCAATGGTAACGGGCGAAGTACTACCTATTTAAAAAACCTGGTTTTACACACATTTAACCTTCCCATGGACGTACGCTTTGGACGTGACGATTGGCACGACTTAGACAAAGGCTTAGAAGGCTATATCGATAGTGTCAGATTAGGAGTCTTTTATATGGCTCACGCTTCTGCCAACATAGTGAATGACCGTCTCCCAGCACCTGATATGGCAAAAATTGGCCTAGAAACCGGTAACCATGATAAAACTGGAACATATTCTAAAGCAGAAAGAAAATTAATTGCTCCAAAATCCATTCCAAAATCCAATGACCAAATATTTAAAATGGGTACTGATTTTAGAAAAAACTTTATTTTCAAAGATCATTTTTGGCAAGGCGAACAAGGGGTGTTTTACACTTACCATAATGGCAAAATGTACCCCTTAAGTGATTATGTAGTAGGATTGTACGCTCAAGGAGGAAAACTGCTTCAAAAGCAAACCACTGCAAATCTCTACAACTTAAGAGAAAGAACTCCTGCTTTTGAAAAAGCAAGAAATGAAAACATTGCTCTATTTAAAAGGCTTGTGAAAGAACGTGACTTCGGACATGAAGTTGAGATTGTTCAATACAAAGAAATCGCAGATTTTAACAAAGATAATAACGGGATCGGGAGTCTTCATCTTTGGGAATTCCAAAAAGATGTTGTGCGTGATGCATTGGCAATGTTTGATAAAGAATCTGAATTTTATATTGATCCTTACAGATTCCCTTACGCCACATTGGCTTTAAACCGAGGCGATCACCTATCTCCTAAAAAGAGTGGACCTACAGTTTTTCAAAATATGTTTTCCTCCGGTAGAACAAATGAAATGCACCCATCCGATGTTCTATCAGCATACACTCGTAGAAAAGCTGAATTAGTAAAATTAAAAATGGACCTTAAACAGAACCATAGAGACCTTTACGAGGAATTGTTACCTTTACTAGAAAAGGCCGATGAGCATGCTTACATTGCCGCAAGAAGACTTCTTAAAGAAGGAAAATACATTCAATTTGTAGAAGAAGCCTACGGAGTAGAACCAGGCCAAGCAAGTCACCCAGAATTGATCAGTAAACCGGAAGCACATAGAGCCCTGCAAAATTCAAAAGTTGCCGAAGGACTAATGGCTCAAATGAAAAATAGCGAGTGGTACTACGAAAGCTATGCTCAAGCCAAGAAAGAAATTAACGAAAACTATGTTTACGTAATTCGAAACATTGGCATTGGAAACTTTAAGTTTCTCGGCCTTGTCACTGAAAAACAACAAGCTGAAATATTATTTTTCTTGAAAGACTTAGCACGTCAGGTAGATGCAGAGATCAAAAGAGCAAATAAAGAAGATGATGGAAAAGTTCAGATCGAAAACATTCAAGGTTTTATTAGCCGAAAAGTCGCTAGCTTCGCTTCAGAATTTGATGCCGATGGTATTCAAAAAGAACGAACTGGTAACTGGTGGTTTCGATTAACTCAGGGAGAAAAGAATAAACGTAGAACCTTAAGAGAAGCTTTAAACAAAGCAGCGAATGGTATCTTCGTAGACTACTATTCAACCCGAGGAATGGACCCTGAATTTGATAGAAGCTTTTTTGACTTTTATTTGCATACTGTTGGAGAACACCCTCAAATTTATAAGTCCACCTCAGCAAATCCATTTTATGAATATGAGTTGAATGGAAAAGGAGAGTTAAAATTTGCCCCTGGTGGTATGTCCATCGCTTACAAATCAAAAATAGGCAAAGAAGGTGTAGATGCCCGAGACTCCCCTTATATTGGACAAGAAGAAATTGCAGAAAAACAGAGATTTGGTGGATATTGGTATTTCTCTATGAGCCGTTTAAAGTTTATCATTGAAGGAAGAGAACAATTTAGAGCAACCGAAGAAGAGTTGGCTTTGAAAACACATCGCTACCGCTATGAGGAACTTGCTGATCTAGAAAAAAAAGAATTAGATCGTTTGAAGTCATTCATGGAAAAACACCCTGAGTACCAGATGTCTAAAGAGGAAAAACAGACCTACTTTACTGAAAGTAGAGAGCTAAAAGCTAAATATAAACAACAAGATAAAGACGGAGAAAAAGCGGAGTTAATGCTTGAACACCTAAGACTTTACTTAGATCAAGAAATCCAAATTGTTCCTGAAGGCACCCCCATTATTAACTCTAGAGGAGATATCATAAATTAATCCCCTCAAAACTAATAACTAAAGCTCAAAAACCTCATTCTTCGGAATGAGGTTTTTTTATGCAGTAAGATGCACTGCCTATAGAGTTTCAGCTAAAGATTAGGATAGGATTAGATACCGTAAAATCTGGGGGGATTTATGACTAAATGGATTGGTTTATGCCTATTGCTTCTAGGCTTCCAAAGTTTAATGGCAGAAAGTTTTTTGATTCGTGAGAGAATCTCTAAAGACGGAAACATCACTACACTTGCCGTAGAACCTACTAAAAAAGAGGTCCAACAAGAAGTGGTCCTTAAAAACATTCAAGAATTTTTAAGCGAGCATGAAACTAGCTATGAGTACAATCGAGACTTTTACCGAGAACGCCTTGTACCTGAGAATATGTTAAAGCCAGAGCATTATTATTTCCTGCAAAACTTTGACGTCAGTTTTTTAGATCTTCCACATCTAGAGGTAAGAACCATCGTTGAACAAGGACCTGTTGATAACAGAATTAACTTACCCATTTTAGCAGAGGGTTACACTCTTGCTGAAAAAGAAAAGTTTTTTGAAGACTGTAAAAGAATCTCACGAGACCTTTTTGCCAATAAAGCTTTCTCCAGTTATTTAGAACTCTTTAATGTTTATGCGATTTTTGTAGCCTCTAATGAATCTGGAGTGACAGACATCCAACGAAAAGACACGGCCTTTGACCTTTACCGCTCCCCTGCTGGATCGAAACGAGGAATCATACCTGGAAGTTCTTGGGCCATTGATCGCGCCTTCAGACAAGCTCCTGGTGCTGACTACCCAATCATCCTTGTAAACGATGATTATTATGGTGGACTAGGTGGAAGGTATGCCATCACAACTCGAAGCCTCAATAGTGGTTCTATGGTTCTGAGACATGAGCTAGGCCATAACTTTGGCAATGTTGGCGAAGAATATGATGGTGGACAAGTTTATTCAGGGGCAAATTTTTCTAGCTCTCGTAATTTAAATTGGCCGCAATGGATTGAGGGACAGACAAAAATTTTTGAATCTAAATTTTTATCAGGAGCTTACCTTTGGAAAAATCTTAATGAAGGAGATATTCATGTAGACATTGATTTTCCTGGCCCTAGTTACATTTTTGATGCCAAGATTAGCTCTGTTGGCTGGGATTCTCCCAATGATGTGAAAGTAGAATTGAACGGCGGCCCATTTCCAATTAAAGGTGTGTGGACAGAGGATCGCTCCTTCTTTAAACCCGTAAACTACTACGCTCTAAATAAAGGAAAAAACCGCTTTAGTTTTAAAGAGAATATTCATGATGGCAACAATGTATTTGCTTTTGCCATGATTTACGCACATCCAAGAGATATCATCACTAGCAAACACCATGTAGGTGGCTACTCAGTCTTTGATAACTACCAAAGAAAAAGGGGTTACCGTCCTACTTTTGACACCTGTTTGATGCGAGATATGCGTTCCAATCAATTTTGCAGTGTAGACCAAGAAAATATGTGGAAACGCTTTTTATCAAAAATTTCTATTTTAGATGAGTATAAGGTCACTAAAAAACGCAATGGCCAATATCTAGTACAAGTTAATGCCGCTCTTAATCGTCATGGTAAAATAAGTATGCAAGGAATTGACGAAAATAATAAAGTGGTTTTTACCGAAAAGTTTATGAACCAATTCATTGTTCCTGACACAATCAAAGAGGTTCGCTTTAGCTTTACTACCAGTGAAGTTAGAAAATATGATTCAAACTTTGTAAAAAGCATTCGGATACAATAATAAGATTAAAAAAAGCCTTTTGGAAAACCCAAAGGGCTTTTATTTAAAGCTTTTGCGGTGGACTCATGCCCTGATCAAGACTTTTCGCCTCATTGATCACCTCTAAGATACTTTCTTTGTTGATCTTTTTTTCTAGCTCAGGATAAATCAGCATCTTCCCACTAAAAAAACAAAAACCAGCTGCGCCTACCGCCCTCGAACTGCGAATTTGATTTTGAATCACCTTAGCCGAAGGAAATCTATATAGGCCCAAACCTACAACCAAACGATCATTGTAAATAGGATTATAAAATTCATTCATTCTTAAATCGTGGTACTTATTGTCTTTTACATAGATCATCATATAAGCTTGGTCCAAATAGTTTTTCTTCAACCACAGAGGCCAATCTTGATAGACATCTTTTAATGTCTTTTCTTTATGCGCCCACACAGCTGCCGTTAACAAATGATTTGCATTGTTTCTCTTAACTTCTTCGTAAATCTCTTTCACAAATTGGTTCATAGCCTGTAGCTTCACTACATCTAGAGCCTGCAGATAATGTGGATTCTCTAGTAACTCCTCTTTACTCAAAGGAATTATTTTTTGAGTTTCTGTGAGATGGAGTTCATCTAAACCAAAAATTCGTTTACCATGCTTTGCATTTGGGTAGCGAATGAAGTCTAAATGGATTCCTTGTATCTCATATTTTTTCTGAATTTCTTTTACTAAGGTCAAAAAATAGGACTTCCATTTGGAGTTTAAAGGATTTGCATAAGCACCGTCCATCCAATCAGCTTCTAACTCCTCTTGCTGATAATCGAGCATACTTCGGCCTTCTTCATCCACAAGAACCCACTCCGGATTTTTCTTCACCAAATGCTTTTCAGCCTTTGAAAACTCTTGTAAAAACTTAGGCTTTGATAACATATTCACATTCAGCCAAGCTTGAACTTTGATATTATGAAGCTTTGCTTGCTCGATAAAATATTGAAAGGGGTCCGCCAAACTCTCTTCTATGTCATCCGCTATGGGTTCAATCTTAGAGGGATACAAAACATCCGCCAAGCCCCGCACTTGTACGATCGCTGTATTTAGATTGTATTCAAGCATTTTAGAAATGCTCTTATCAATATCACTCTTAGTTTTCATTTCGAGCCGAACTATCCAAAGTGCACGCACTTCATCACTTCTCTTCGTCTTCAACTCTTGCTTTGAATAAAAATCCAAATCACTCTCGTAAGGCGTTTTTTCCTTAGTACTACAAGAAAGCATAAACAAAACTAGAATTAATAGTAGACGCATAAAATACCTTTTCACTGAAAAGAGTTGATCGTATTAGAAGTTTAAAAGAGGCACAGAAAAGGGTCAATGCTCAAAAAAACAACAACGGTATTTGTAGAGAAGATATTTTTTAACGATTTCTTAAGCATACCAAGTCTAGATTTAGCTTTTCCCAAAGAAAGCCAGGACCAAAACAAAAAACTAAACTATACTTTAAATATGGCAAATCCTACGAGAAAACTACTACTAGCCATTCCCATCCAGTTTGAAGAACTTGATGGCATGCCTGAAATGATGAAGAAGCTAAAAATCTTTTCAGACAAACGAAGTTACCCGATCAAATGGGTGCCACCCGAAAACTTCCATTTAAGTTTGCATCTATTAGAAAACCTTGAAGAGAAAGAACTTAATTTAATTGAAAATAAAGTCGCAAAACTAGCTAAAAAAACGCCAAAATTCCAGATTGAGGTAAAAAATACGGGAGCATTTCCTAGCGTAGAAAAAGGTAGGGTTCTATGGTTAGGCATTCGAGAATCACGAGACCTTATGAATTTCCAAAGAGAGATTCAAGATCTTTGCGAAGAATTACTTCCAGAGAAAAAGATTGAGTTTTCCCACGCTTATCGACCACACATATCATTAGGACGCTTAAGAAGTACAAAGCACTTAGGAAGTTTGTTACAACCTTTTCTAAGAAAACAATTTGGTAAAAAAGAAATTTCCGAAATTTGTTTGTTTGAGTCTGTTCTGCAAAATAGAATGCCAGTTTATAAAAAACTGACATCCTTTCCTTTAAAGTAAATTATTTTTTACAACGATACACCAAATGCATTTTAGTGCCTTCTGCTGGATACGGCGTAAAAAAGACTTTGTTCTTTTTTACTTCATATTGGATATCCTGAGAAGGCGTTAGATTCACAACCACATTAGGCTTACCATCACCATCAGTGTCTCTAGGTTCACATTGCAAAGCGATCGAGAAAGCTGTTTCCTGAATACGATCACCAATATCTGCCAACTGAGCACTATAGTCACTCGAACAAATATCCGCTAAAATACCATCGGTTAACTGAGTAAGCTCTGCGTAGACATTTGCTTCATACTTTCCGCCTCGTCTTGCACAGTTATCATCACCTGGTCGGTATACCACTGAGTGATTGCTATAGACTTTTTTGCCATCATATTTTTGGGCAATTGCCTCAATTAATTTTTCAGGCTTATTTTCATCCCTTAAACTGCTACCACGCGATCTCTCATCTTCATCTGAAATTATGATACTAGCAAAGTTAGAGTGCTCCCTAAGGATTTGAGAGTCCTCTCTATCTAAAAACTTACGAATGGATTTAATCCCCTCTTCCGTGTCGTTCCCACGTTCCGTGCGGCGAATGGTTCTTTTAAAATAGTCATCATAACCACGCACATTTGCGTCTAAATAGTAGATTGGATCACGATTGGTATTGTTTGCAAAGTTTTGCAATCGTCCGCCCGAATGAGGTCCATCGTCATCTGCATTTGTAGTAATGATTCCTAGACGCCAATCCAAGCCAGACAAAGAATCAATGAAATTTCCAAAGCGCTTACCGATCTCCTTTTGCTCTTTTTCCATGGAGCTTGAGTTATCAATAACCACAAGTATATCAACTTTTTTCACAGGCTTGCCAACTAAAATTTCTTCAGAGACGATACCATCATCAACTTCCCAGTCATAACTCACCGCTTGACCAGCATTCCCTAAACTATCTACAGCATACACCTTGAAATTGTGAAATCCGTTATTAAGCTGATAAGTCATTGGTGATTTACACTCCGAGTATTGGGCATTGTTTAATGAACAATAGTAAGCGACAACCTGACTATATTGATCCTTGGCAACAAAGCCAAACTCAGCCTTTTTGCTGACACTAGGGTTTAATGGTTTTTCTGTAATTTGTATACTTGGCCCACTTGCATCTACTGCAAAACTCTTACTTAGTTGATTACTTTTATTTCCGTTGGTATCCGTGGCATAAACCACTACCTCATGAACACCCTCTGCTAACTCTTGCTTACTAAAGCTTCCTGTACAGTTTTGGATTGCTTGTCCATCATAGCTACAGGTCCATATCAAATCCTCTTTGAGTTGTTCCTTAGCTACAAATCTTACTAAACCAGGACCAACATAAGGACTCGGAAACTCTTCCCATGCAATCACTGGCGCTGTACTATCAATAGAAAATTCATAGTCCATAGATTTTGATCTATTTCCAACATTGTCTACAGCGTAAAACTCCAAGCTATGTAGTCCTTCTGCCAAATTCGTTTGAACAAAAGAAGTTCCACAGTTTTGAAAACTGGAACTATCGATCTTACAATAAACCTGAGCAAGTCCACTCAACTTATCACTCGCTTCTATTCCCACTGATATATTTACTTGGTTTGAAATGACTGGAGGTAAATTTAAAAGCCTTAAACTCGGTCCTTCGGAATCATGTATAATCCCAGCAGAAACACAATTAGTCTCTCTTAACTGATTTCTAAATTTTGCATAAAACCGGTTCTCTGAATTGCCACTATAAAGCCTAGCCACTGAATCATCACTATAGGCTTGCCAATCCCCAATACAATTAGGACTAGCACTCACAATCATCTCATCAGCACCAGCAACAGAATGAAGCAAGTTCACTTCTGCCAAATTTGTGAAAGCTTGAGCGTTTTCTATCTTTAATTGAGCAGCACCTAATTTTTCTATCACATCAATACTAAAATCATGAGATTCTTCGCTTAAACAAACACTCGTTGCCGTCATACTTCCCGAAACAACTTGTACATCATCAAAGGCAACCGGTACATCTAGGCCTTGATAAACTCTTTCACCTTTTGTGGTATTAAGTATCCACTTTGCAGTTCCACCACCTTTAAAGCGAAGAACCACTTGATCGCCTTGCTCGACAATGGACGGAGCGATAATACCAAAATTTGAAGTACTCTCATCACAAATGATACTTGCACCGGTTTCTGGATCCGCAACACGCAAACCAAAATTTGCTGGCAACCGATCACAAGCACTAGTAATTACACTAAGCATGCACAACTTCAACACACTAGACTTTAGACTTAACTTACCCATAAGCTTTTCCCCCACCTCCTATACAGAGCAGAAAGCATGCCTAGTCTTTGACACTTTAAATCACAGGAAAGTTTAATTTTTTGCTCAAACTAGACGGTCCTGTAAAATAAAGTGATGATTTATTTAAAATTAAAAGCCCCCTATAGACCTTTAAACCACATTTACAAGGCTTTTTGGTCTAGACCTTGGTTTTATGTTTTTGCTTTTTGAAACAGATTCAAAGTTTTCATTTATAAATTATTGTAAAAATACAATTCAAACTTTTACTTAAAATTATTAAAAAATCTTTTCCTCGTATAAAAACTTTTCAGCTTGGTGCCATGGAGTTTTTCAAAAGCTAACTATTGCGCTCAATGGAAAAGACAAATAAAGCTTCCTTTGTTTAGAAGTGTTTACAAGCTTCTTATCAAAGAATAGGATTCATTAAGGAGAAAATTATGGGACGATTGATTGATGGTAAATGGGTAAAAACTAGCATAATAACGAGTGACGACAGCGGTGCCTACGACCGAATACCGAGAAGTTTTTTAGATAAAATTGGCTCTGAAAAATACCCTGCCGAATCAGGAAGATATCATTTGTATGTATCCTACGCCTGTCCATGGGCCCATCGAACCTTAATCATGAGAGAATTAAAAGGTCTATCAGAACACATTAGCCTTAGCGTAGTACATCCAGACATGCTCGAATATGGTTGGAAGTTTGATAGTAGTTTTGCCGGTGCGACGGAAGATCATTTATTTAATAAATCCCATCTTCATGAGATTTACACACTAGCTCAATCTGATGTTTCAACCAGCGTAACGGTTCCTGTTTTGTTCGACAAATCCACAAACAGCATCGTAAACAATGAATCCTCTGAAATCATTCGCATCTTTAATACCGCATTTAACTCTTTTACGAATAACAAAGACGATTACTACCCCGAGCATCTACAAAGTGAGATCAACCAATGGAACGACGAAATATACGACAAAGTTAACAATGGAGTCTATAAAGCCGGTTTTTCTAAAAGCCAAAAGGCATATGACAAAGCCGTGACCGAACTGTTTCAATGCCTCGATAAATTAGATAAGCACTTAGATACAAATCAATATTTAGTAGGAGAGAAACTCACAGAAGCAGACATTCGTTTGCTTACTAGCTTAATTCGCTTTGATGATGTTTATGCCGTTCATTTCAAATGCAGTTATAGAAAAATCAAAGACTACAAAAACTTGAGTGCGTATCTACAGAGACTTTTTGAACTTCCTGCTGTTAAAAAAACGACTTTCATGGACCATATCAAAAGGCACTACTATTACTCCCATGAAGAATTAAACCCATGTAGAATTATCGCAAAAACTTCATCGGTAATTTATACCGATGAATTCTAATCCATGATTTTTTCATGAAAGTATTTTTTAGCTTCTAAAAATTGATCTTTAGGAACTTTAAGATAGAAAACATTTAGGCCCTCTAAAGGTGCTCCGGGGGCCATTTCTACTACAGCATTAAAACCAGCATGAATCAGCTGCTCCGCTAGCTTTTGCACATCACTAAATTGATAGAAAGAATTCTCTGCACCAAATCTACCAATGCTAACATAGTCGCCCATTTTGTCTCCTTAAAAAAAAAAGCCGAGCTCTAGGCCCGGCTTTTGCTTTTGTTTTTTTAATTATGCCTTATCAGCTTGAGCACCAAGATTATCTGAGCCATTGGCTATCTCAGTTTCAATTGGTTTTTTTCCATCTGGAAAATACTCTTCTGGGCCGAAGTCATCCACCTGAACAGCGTCCAGTCGCATTTCCTCTGCCTTTTGAACAAGAGCATACTCTTCGTCAGTAATCACTCCAGCCTTCTTACCTTCTTCAACCAAAGCCAAGCCTTTTACTCTTGGAATTTGCTTAGCTTTTACAGCAGCACGAAGTTTCTTTTCAACCGCTTCTGCTTCTTTAACCTTTTTAAAGGTCATATCCACTTTAGCAAGTCCATCATTGAAGTCATTTTTCACGAAAACGTTTTCAGTCAAACGATCACGTTGCTCACTATCTTGTTGCATCAAACGAGCCACTTCGTTACTTACACTATCTTCCACATTACGGCTAAGCTTATTAAACTCAGACCAGAACTTAATTGGGTATTTAAACAACCAACTCAAACCTGGCACCGGTAAGTTTTCATAAATTCCGTCAAAAGCAGTTTGAATTTGGGTAAAAGCATACTGCATAGACATATGAACAAACGGAAGGTCTTCTTTCTTTCTTCCTTCAGCTTCCCAACGTCTTAATACGGCTGTACCGATATACATCCAAGAAAGGATATCTGCATAACGACCTGTTAATCTCTCTTTTACTTTTAAAGCTCCACCAAGGCTACCCATGGCAATATCAGACATAAAAGCATAAGTTGCAGAAGTCCAAGATAGTTTTCTCCAGTATTTAGCAGTAGGTCCACCAACAGGAGAACTTGCTAACCAACCACGAGTTGCACTTAACACTAATGCACGACATGCGTTTCGAACGATGTGATTGATATGTCCCCAGAAGGCTCTATCAAAAGCAGATACATCACCTGCTTCCACTGCAGCAACTTCTTTATAAGCATATGGGTGAGCACGTAGAGCGCCTTGACCAAAAATGATTAAAGTACGAGTTAAAATATTCGCACCCTCCACTGTAATCCCGATTGGGATGGCAGTGTAACCATTAGCTAAAAAGTTACGAGGTCCTCTCGAAATACCAGCACCACCGATAATATCCATACCGTGATTCACTGCTTTTCTCATTAATTCTGTGGAATTGTATTTTGCAATGGCCGTTACAACCGGTGGTTGAATACCGTTGTCAATAGCACCTGCTGTGTACTTACGAAGAGCTTCTAGCATATAAGCAGCAGAACCGATAAAACTCAATGGCTCAGCCACACCTTCAAATTTACCCACTGGCATTCCAAATTGCTTACGAATTGCGGAATAAGCACCTACGCCACGGAAAGCTAATTTTGCGCCACCAGAACTTTGACTCACAAGAGAAATACCGCGACCAGCAGCCAGACTTTCCATCAACATTGGCCAACCTTTACCAGCATTTTCAAGGCCACCGATGATTTGGTCTACAGAAACTACAACGTCATGACCTTGTGTTGGACAGTTATAGAATGGAGTATTTAATGGATCATGACGACGACCAATCACAACACCCGGAGTGTCGGAAGGAATTAAGGCACATGTGATACCAAGATCTCCCCCACCTTTTCCAAGTAAATCATTCGGATCATTCAAACGGAAAGCTAAACCTAGAACCGTTGAAATTGCTGCCAATGTGATATAGCGCTTGTTCCAATTTAATTTGATATAAAGTTTTCCATCTTCCCCTTTAAACAACTCACCATGAGAAGTTAAAGAACCTGCATCAGAACCAGCTGTTGGCTCCGTCAAAGCAAAACACGGAATTTCAGTACCATTTGCTAAGCGTGGTAAATAGTAGTCACGCTGCTCTTGCGTACCATAATGAAGAAGTAACTCAGCAGGTCCCAAAGAGTTTGGTACCATCACCGTTACACCAGCAGTAATACTACGACCAGAAATTTTCTCGATCACAGCACCATGCCCTAAAGCGCTAATTCCTAATCCACCGTATTCTTTAGGAATAATCATTCCTAAGAATTTTTCTTTACGAAGAAAATCCCAAACCTCTTTCGGCATGGCACGTTTTTTTGTAATTTCCCAATCATCAATTAAATTACAAAGCTCTTCAACAGGACCATCCATGAAGGCTTGCTCTTCAGCGTTTAATGACGGGTAAGTTTCGTTTAATAATCTTTTTAAATTTGGCTTTCCACTAAAAAGCTCAGCCTCAGCCCAAACCTTACCAGCATCCAGTGCCGCTCTTTCTGTTTCAGAGATTTTGGGAATCAAACCAAGTTTTTTCATCGTGTTCATTACCAGACTAGAAACAATCGCAGCACGAATTGGTTTGATGTTAAAAATCACTGCAATCACTGCAGCAACAATTAACGCAGACTCAGGCGCAGCGTAACCAATCATGATGGCAGCGATACCAATCGTCCAGACGATAAATGGGGAACCTAAAAATCCAATGGCCAAAATCAAGGCTATTGAACCAACAACTCCCCAAGCACCATAGGCATTTAAAATACCGTAAATTTCTCCTAAAGCTTCCACAAGCGGACTCCTTCTTAAATAGTTGCAAAAACATTATTGTTGTTCAGCCTCTATTTTCTCTCGTATTTTCAGCCTTTTGCAAGTCAAAGCGATGGAATGCAAATAGAATGTGTCGAAACTAGATTTTAGGACAAGAAAAAGCGTTTAAACTCATGAAATTATTAATGAATTCTTAAGACATTTTATTAAACATTATTTGAGCATTTTCTGTACCAATTAGTACAATTATCGGTTAAAATGTGTTTAATGAATGCATCCAAAAAAAAGATCCTCTATTCGGCTTATCATTTATTTCGCAGGCAGGGTTACAATGCTACGGGATTGCAAGAAATCTTGGATAAATCTAAGACAGGTAAGTCTCAACTTTATCACCACTTCTCCTCCAAAGAAGAGCTTCTGCTTGAGAGCTTAAAGTTTTATTCAGAGAAGGTTTACGCAGAGACTTCTAAATTTATGTATGGAATTAAAAGCCTCGATGAATTTGAAAGGATCATTGCTGGGTCAAGAAGACTAGCAAGGAGTCAATCTGTCATTGTAGGTTGTTATTTTGGTAGTATAGCTGGTGAGCTGGCTGTAACCAATCCAAGCATCCGAAAGTTCCTTGTAGATCTTTATGATGATTGGCAAAAGCTGTTTGTCGCAGGTTTAGAAGAACTAAAAAACCGCTCATTAATCAGTAAAGACGCCAAAACTGATGAACTTGCTGAATTTTTTCTCGTATCGGTACAAGGTGCTTTCATCTTAGCCAAAACCACAGAGGATTTAAGCGTAATTGACCGTAGTATTCAAAAAAGTCTCAATTACATCCGTTCCTACGCAATATGATAAACAATTCGAGCTTTTCTACTGGACAGAATTGTCTCAAAGACTAAACTTAAGCATCGTTATTTTAATAAATTCAAGCTTTTATGCAATAATATCAACACTGTGCTTGAACACTTTTGAAGGGGTAATTTATGTTAAAAAATGCTATTTGCTTTTTACTAATATTAGGATTGGCTTCAACTCTCAATGCTGAAGAAAACAAAAATACAGAGACCAAAAAGAACGAAAAACCTGTTGCCACCAAGAGCATTAAGGACGTTGAGTTTCCTGTAGAAAAAGTGGTTGCAGGAGAAAAACTAGTTCTAAATGGACTAGGCCTTAGAAAAGCTTTTTTCACTGTTAAGGTTTATGTTGGTGCACTTTACTTATCCGAAAAAAGCACTGAAGTTGATGCTATTGTTAAAAATCCGAAAGTAAAAAAAGTGGAAATGCAGTTTTTGATGGGAGTCCCAAGAAACAAGCTAACAGAAGCTTGGCGTGAGGCTCTATACAATCAGTGCCCTAAAGACTGTAGCAATGTTAAAGAAGGTACAGCAAAAATGAACTCCTATATGACAAGCGTAGTAAAAGGAGATCGCTTCGAATACACAATCTTTCCTGACAAAGTTCTGGTTAGTATCAAAGGCGAAGAAAAACCAGCCATTCCTGGTAAAGACTTTGCTGAAGCTATGATTAAAATTTATGTTGGTGATAAAGCCATCGACTCCAACCTAGCAAAAGGTCTAAGAGGACTTGAGTAATCTTAAGGACTAAGGCAGAGACTTAGGGAAAAACCTTATGCATAGGCTAAATCTGTTTAATAATAAAGTAATTGAATTAATTTGTGTGTAGAAGGAAATTGAGATGAATGAGAAATCTGGAACTTTGCTTGTCGTAGATGATGAAGACATGATTCGCGAAATTCTTGTAGAAGAGTTTGCTACCGTGGCCGAAAACGTAGTGCAAGCCAGAAATGGTAAAGAAGCAATTTCTATTCTTGAGGATACCCCAAACATCGACGGAATTTTTTCTGATATCTCAATGCCTGAAATGGATGGACTGGAACTTCTTGAATGGGTTACAGAACACAGACCTTATATTGGAATGGTCATGCTTAGCGCCTATGGCGATAAGAAGAATACTGCAAAGGCTTTAAAACTTGGAGCCCTAGATTTTATCGACAAACCATTTCAAATAGACAAGCTAGTAGAAGTGGCCAAAGAATGCATTGAATTTGGCAGAATCAATCACGAAGCAGCCGATGAAGTTGAGAAGCTCGTAGAAGAAAAAGTAGATCTTCCGGATGAAAAAATCGGTGAATGGAAGCGAATGAAACACAAACTGCTAGTCCTGGAATACCGAAAAAAACGTTTCAAAGAGAATAAATAAAAAAAGAGGAGATCATCTCCTCTTTTTTTTTTAAAATCAATTTACAAAGTCTTTGCAAAGTCTTGTAGTTGCTGTAAATAACTTCCATCCAAACGAGGACCGTATTTTGTTACCAACAAACTTGCAGCGTAGTTGGCAAGCTTAGCGCTATCCGCAAAAGAATGTCCATTAGTTAAACCATACAAAAAGCTACCTGCGAAAATATCACCAGCACCATTTGTATCTACAGCCTTAGCTTCAAAGCCTTCTACCACTAGCTCTTGATTTCCATCAAAAACCAAAGCGCCCTTTGCACCTAAGGTAATCACAAAACTATTTGCAACTTTTTTGATTGCTTCCACAGCAACACTTAAATCTTCCGTTTCAGCATAAGTTAAAGCTTCGGACTCATTACAAAAAAGAAGGTCTACTTTTTCACCAATCATTTCTTTTAAGCCATCTTTAAAAAACTGCACCATATTAGGATCAGAAAAAGTAAGCGCCGTTTTTACACCAAACTCTTGAGCAATTTTGCGAGCTTTTACCGCTGCCGCCCTACCCGTAGGTGAAGTCACAAGATAGCCTTCCATATAAATGTATTTAGATTCTTTGATGGCTTCAGGAATAATTTCTTCTTCACTAAAGCTTTCTGTGATTCCTAAAAAAGTATTCATACTTCGCTCAGCATCTGGAGTAACCAAAACAAAACACTTTCCCGTTACGCCATCTTTTCGAGCCACTTCATCTAGACTGGTAGATACACCATTTGCCTTTAAATCCTTATAATAAAAATCACCGGTTTCATCAGAAGCCACTTTACAGCTATAAAAGCTATTTCCACCTAGTTGGCTAATGGCAATCATGGTATTTGCAGCAGAACCACCACAGGCACGATTGGGAGTTTCTTTATGGAGACCTTCTAAAATTTGATGCTGCCTCTCTTCATCAACTAGAGTCATCAATCCTTTATCAACCTCTAATCTATTCAGATCTTCATCTTTCACAGAAAACTCATAGTCTACCAAAGCATTTCCTAAGCCATATACATCATATTTCGCCATTAATTTCTCCCATTTAAATTCGCTAGAAAGAATACGATTGAATAGCAGCAATTCCTAGCTGAAAGCTGTAAAAAACACGATTAAGCTTAGAATGGCGGCAATTTGATTTTTAAAATAGCTTCCAGAGAAAACGAGCACAACTAAGAAGGCTTTTGGGCAAAAAAAAGCCTAGCCGAGGAGGCTAGGCACTAAGGAGCTCGTATTAAACTATCGCTATAGTTTCCTCCCCCAGATTTCAGAGCTCTTCATGAGGAAGTCGTTTTCGAGCTTTTTCTAACACAATTATAAACATCCTCAAACTGTAAATGCGCCAAGAGCCCATAAAGAATTTATACCGCCATTTTGGCCCCAATTTTCTGTAAAAATTATTTAAAATCAAAAGAGATACTCATGAAAGAGCCTAGAAAAACTTATTTGCCGTGTTTATTTATGATTCTTTTCGTTAGTTCATCTAATTTCGAGCGCTCGAATTGATCCTGCCGTTCGCCAATCAAAAGCTTCACAGAAGAGTCCATTTGTTCAATTTGTGTCATATAATCACGACAAGGACCGCAAATGAGACGATGTAAAAACAAACGAAAGCGAGTCAACAAGCCTTGCGAGCCTTGGTTGCAAACCTGAAAACTGACGTCTTTGCAGGAAAATATAAACTGATTCATCCATTTCTTTAACATTTACAAACTCACCGCTTTAGCCTCTAAACAGAGTCTGAGCTGATTTTTAGCTCGATATATCAGCACTCCTAAATTAGTGCTGGTAACCTCAAGAATCTTACAAATTTCTTCACGACTCTCCCCTTCTACCTCCTGTAGGTAAAAGGCCTGCTTTTGCTTTTCAGCCAATGCCTCTAAACAGTTTTCGACCGCTTCCAGATCCTGACTTGCTCCAACGAAACGCTCAGGATCCATTGGCTGATTTGCCCAATGACCATCATTTGCAAACTGCATATCAATTAATGGATCAGGATTTTCTAAATCTACAAAGCGAGCGCTATGACGACGTCTTTCCCTGATTTTATTATAAAGGATTCCAAAAAGAAAAGTACGGATATGAGACTTAGCTTCAAATCGTTCTATAGCGGCAAAGAAAGCCTCCCAAGTTTCAGCCACCACTTCCTCTGAGGCTACCGGCTCTTTTAGCTGAGCCATTGCCCCACGAAAAAGTACTACATTGTACTTTTCGACCAATAAGCTGACGGCTTGCATTTCTTTTTTCTTTAATCTTTCTATGAACTCTGATGAACTAAAATTATCCTTAGACATTAAAAGCCTCTCTTTAAAGCCTTGGACTATCAGAAAAATTAACGGAACTACTTACCAAATGTAAATCTCGTTGCGGGAAAGGTATAACAATGTCTTTCTCACGAAAGGCTTTATCAATGCTAAATCGAAGATCCGATAGGACCAACTCCCGATCCCAAAGATCATCAACCCAAACTCTTAAATCAAAAACCAAAGCCGAGTCCCCAAAATCTTCAAACAATACTTTTGGATGCGGAGACTTTAACACTTTATCATTGCGATAGGCCACATCTACTAATGTGGATTTGACTAATTCTACATCACTACCGTAAGCCACACCAACACTTAAGTTTAATCGAATTTTTTCACCTGAAAAACTGTCGTTTACAACCTGCTCTGAAATAAATTGGCTATTTGGAACGATAATGACAACATCATCACGAGTTAAAATTAAAGTAGATCTAGCTTGGATATCTAAAACTTTTCCGCGAACTCCTTTAACCTCAACCATATCCCCTTTTTTAATGGGACGTTCAATTAAAATGATAATTCCTGACATGAAATTTTGCGTGATGTTTTGCAAACCAAAACCAATCCCGACCCCAAGAACAGCACCAAAAGCAGCTAAACTACTCAAGTTAAAACCTAAGGAATCTAGTGCGATCCAAATACCAATAACTACGATCAAATAACGAGAAAATCTCTCTAAAGAGGCCTTTACCCCAGGATCAATATCTCGATCTTCAAGCGCTCTACGAACTAAAGCCTCACCCGCTCTAGCCAAGACAAAGGAGGACCATAAAAGTCCTCCTGCCAAAACCACCGAAAACACAGAGATCTTGTTACCACTTAACTCAAAAATAGGTGTACTTAATAATTTCCAGACAAAA
Source organism: Bdellovibrionaceae bacterium UBA6502 (assembly GCA_002436415.1). Classification (GTDB taxonomy): domain Bacteria; phylum Bdellovibrionota; class Bdellovibrionia; order Bdellovibrionales; family UBA840; genus UBA6502. Next base: position 57,977 of record DJMA01000012.1, read on the forward strand.
TGGAGACTCTCACCAACGGCATCCAACTACAGACTCCTAGATCTTATAACTTTTTTAGTTCATCAATTGGAAACAACGGAAGATCTGCACCCAAAATACATGCTTGGCGCGCAATCTTTTTCCCTTGAGGAGTTTCCAACCAATTTAACTGAACCCAAATCTCCATCATCTTATGAACTTCATCATAAAAACTTAGTCCTTCAACGTCTTCGCCCTGAAGTAAAGCATTGGTTTCATCCTCTTCTGCTTCTCCGAGCCACTCCATAAACTGCACCTGTTGAGATGCACTTGCAGCTTCAGATAAAACTTTCTTTTTATTTTCTCTCTCTAAAACAATTTTGCTAATCAAAGGATCAATTTTTGCTCCTGTGGATGATTGGCTTTTAGTCATTGTTAATGGTGATTCCGTTGCAGCTCCTGTCGCTTGCTGCTCTGCGTCCGCTTCTAATCCTTCTAACACCTTTGATGCCTCACTCAATGTTGTATTGTTGATGTTTAATCCCGTGCTCATAGAGTCCTTCCTTGTTGAATATCCATCCTTAGCACTATAAATTGAAGCATAGATTTCCTATTTTCTACAAGTGAAAATAGAAACTTGATGACAATAAACACAGTTTGTCAACGGAGACACTATGTCGATTAGCATGACTGAGATTTTTAAAATTGGAATTGGCCCCTCAAGCTCTCACACCGTCGGTCCAATGTTAGCCGCTAGCTTGTTTTGTGAAAAAATAATTTCAGAAAACTTAAAAGACAAAGTGCACTCCATTGAAGTTGACCTCTTTGGCTCCTTGGCATTAACCGGAAAAGGACATGGCACTGATAAGGCCATCTGCTTAGGTTTAATGGGAGACACACCAGAAAATGTAGATTTAGACCAAATCGACTATAAGTTATCCTTAGCTCAAAACGGCAGTCTCATTCACTATCGCGATGAGTTTCAGTTTGAATTTCAATTTTCAAGCCATTTACACTTTTTAAGAAAACAATCTCTGCCACAACATCCAAATGGAATGCGCTTTCGCGCAAAAGCGAAAAATGAGGAAGAAATTTTAATTAAAAACTACTACTCCGTTGGTGGCGGTTTCGTAGTTGATGAGCAACAAGGAAAAGAAGGCGATTTCATTGGAGCTCCAGTTAAAGTTCCCTATCCATTTAAAAGCGGACAAGACATTTTAGACTTGTGCAAAGAAGAAGGCTTAAGCATCAGTAGCTTAATGTACAAAAACGAGGACGCTTACCGCCCTCGAATTGAAACCGAAAAATACCTAGACAGCATTTGGCAATGCATGAGCGACTGCATTGATCGCGGCTGTAAAAATGAGGGAATTTTGCCTGGTGGTTTAAAAGTAAAAAGACGCGCTGCCAATCTTCTTCGCAGGCTAAAAAATTCTCACTCAAGCAAAGACCCTTTCATAATCATGGACTGGGTAGACTTATGGGCTTTGGCTGTTAATGAAGAGAATGCTGGCGGAGGACGAGTTGTTACCGCACCAACAAACGGCGCTGCCGGAGTTCTTCCAGCAGTTATAAAATATTATACAAAGGTAAACCCTGACTATAACTCAGAAGACATTCATCGTTTTTTACTAACAGCCGCCGCTGTGGGAATTCTCTATAAAATTAATGCAAGTATTTCTGGAGCCGAAGTTGGCTGCCAAGGTGAAGTTGGTGTGGCTTGTTCTATGGCTGCAGCTGGTTTAACTGAAATCATGGGAGGAAGTCCATCACAAGTTGAAAATGCTGCTGAAATCGGTATGGAACACAACCTAGGATTAACTTGTGATCCCGTTGGTGGTTTAGTTCAAGTTCCTTGCATTGAAAGAAACGCGATGGGCGCCATTAAAGCAATCAATGCTTCAAGGCTGGCCCTCCAAGGTGATGGCTCACACAAAGTCTCTTTAGATAAAGTAATTAAAACCATGCGCGAAACCGGTGCCGACATGAAATCAAAGTACAAAGAAACGGCTCGCGGAGGCTTGGCAGTTAACATCATTGAATGTTAAGACAAGCTTGTCTCAGAAAGGTTTTAAAAAATCACCAAAGCCTCTAGCTTTCGCTTTTGTCTGTTTCTCCTGCCCTCACTCTTTTAATATTAAGCAAGGTAAGAGAATCGTACAAAAGTAACAGAACACTAGGCTTTATTCGCTCTACTTCTATTTATTACAGCCCTTTTCCATCACAGTCTTTACGATTCTTTTCCTCTTAGATAGCGAGGAGATAAAATGGATATCGTATATCAAATCATCGACAAAAGAAAATACACGCACGCAAAATTAGCTACAGACTTTTTATGTGAACGAGACAAACAACACTTAGAAAAAATCGAAACCATAGGAAAAAAATTTGATTTCGTACTCGGTCGAAATTTACTGAAAAACTTTCTAGAAAAATATTGCCTACAAAAAATTAAGACTTTAGAGCTAGAGTATTCCTCCAATGGCAAACCCTACCTAAAAGATCAGCAAGTCTTTTTCAATTTAGCTCATTCAGGCAACTACATCATAGTAATAGCCTCTAGCAATCCTTGCGGCGTTGATCTACAGAGAGAAGAAAATCTAGATCGTCCTGAATTTTTGTGGGAAAGAATTGCTCACGAAGAAGAGCTTTACCAACACATAGACGTTTCGCCCCACTTTATTTTGAAAACATGGACACAAAAAGAGGCTGTGACAAAATGCTATGATCATACCGATACCGGTAGCTTTTCTAGTATCAATCTTTCTAATCAAAAAGAGACTCGATCCATTGCATGGCACAGGGAACACTTTTTTCTCAAGAGCATCCAGTTTAGCGACAAAGACGATAACTACTTTTGTGAAATCGCCTCCATTGGAAAAAAGTTTGATCATCCTATTGATTTACACGAAGTTAAGTTTTTTAGAACAAACGAAGCGATCTGAAAAATCTTATTTCTCTTTGCATTTTCAAGGAAGCTCTTTAATATGAAATTAAGGAGAAAGTGATGAGTATTAGAGAGATTCTAAGTGAGTATAAAAACATTTACGTTCTTGGTATTAGTCCTAAAAAAGATAGGGACTCTTACCGAGTGGCAAAATACATGAAAGATCAAAATTACAATGTCATTGGAATACGCCCTAACACCGAAAAAATAGAAGACATTCCCTGCGTCTCTAGCATTTCTGACATTCCCTCAGAAATTGAAATCTTAGATGTGTTCAGAGCCTCAGAACACATTCCACAAATTGTTGATGAAGCCATTAAACATTCGAAGGTAAAAGTTTTGTGGCTACAGCTGGGCATTAGCCATCCTGAAGCAGAAGAAAAGGCAAAAAAGGCAGGAATAAAAGTTATCACCGATCACTGCATAAAAGTAGAACACCAAAAATTGAGTGTTTAAATGTGTTACGCTGCTCTTGTTGAACAAAACGCTTTAAAACTAGCTAAAGACTTTGACGCCGATATTTATTGGCAAGGAGTTGCAAACAGCCTTCAACATCGCGCAAAGGCAAAGCTGCTTCCAAAAGCTACTAGCTTTGATCATTTTTTGCAACACACAGACAGCAACGAAGAAATTGAAGGATTATTTAAACAAATTTTAGAGCAAGAAAAGCAAAACTTAGAACAAAACATTGAAAATGTAAAAAATGAAATTTATGACCTCAATTACGAACTCGCCGCCAAAGAAAGAAAAACTCTTCGCCAAAAATTAGAGGCCAAACAGCGAAAACTACAAAGACTTGAAGCCATTAACAAATCCCCTGCCCCTAAGAACAGTTTTGAGTTTACCTACCCTCACCAAAATTTATTCGCTGTCTATTTTAATGAAGGGCAACTTGAAGTAAGTAGTTTTGAATATGGGCATTTTCGAGAAACAGGAAATCCTTTAGAAGATATTTTATTTCATATCAATCACTCTCCCAGCCGAAAAGCCTATGGGCTCTACAACACCCGCATAGAAAGTTTGACTCCAGAGTATCGAAAAAAAGTGGCGCTTCAGCTCTTAAAATCTAAAAACCAGCGGATACGACAGGCCAAACAGAACCTTAAAGACTATCAAGAGGCAAAGGGCTTTTTTACCGAAAACAAAATTAAAAACATCCATAGCTTTCTTCAAAAGTATAGTCTGAGCGATGATTATTTAAAACAAATTGACCCTATTGAAACTAGCTATTTACAGGAAATTTTCCCAAAAAAAAGAGCTATCATCATTGCAAAGGCTTTTGAAGAAAGTGTTCTCAGTAAGGATTATTATCCCGATCAAAAAGGCCTAGCAAACTCTAAACATCTACCCATTGAGTTTTTCTTCGAAAAGCAGCTAATGTATTTTCCTGCAATTTACAGTAAAAGTTTAAATCCTATGTTGCCTCTAAATGGGATATCCATTATCACCATGCCGCCACGAGATGAAGTAGCAAAAGCCGGTCACGACCGTTCTCCTATTTGTTTAAATAAAGAGGCAGCCTTGGAATACCTCACCGAAGAAAAGAGTCTGGAGGAATACCCTCATTTTTTCCAAAATAATCTCATTAAGGAAAAACTGAGTCACCAAGCTAAGGCTAAGACTATGTTTTAGTGTTATCTAAATCTATAACCGATAAAGTCTTTATCAAATGATTTAGGACAAACTCCCCTCAAACAAAGGCTCTTACAAAATACAATCCATTTCACAAAAGCCTGATATTTAAAGTTATTTTTATAATTTTTAGCTTTTTGATTTACCTTAAAATCAATAGGCCTATTATCTAGCCTATGTTTTTATATCTAGGCCAACTTCTTTTAATTCACCTCGCTGCCGTAGCCTCTCCTGGCCCGGACAATTTGCTTGTACTCTCTTATAGCCACGGAGAATGGAAAAAGTCCCTAAAAATGGCAAGTGGTCTTACTCTTGGGATTTTTATTCATAGTTTTTTAGTGATCGCCGGAGTAGGAACTTTTTTTAGTAACCACCCCATTTTATTTCGAAGCTTACAATATCTTGGCGCTGCCTACCTCATTTACATTGGAAGTTCCGCCATTCGTGCCAGTTTCCAAAAAGTCGAAAATTCATTTGAAGAAAAAAAATCGAACAAACTTTTCTTAAAAGCCTTGATTACATTTTTAAGTAACCCCAAAGCTTTTCTTTATTTCTTCAGTATTCTACCTGCTTTTTTAAAGCAAGATAGTAGCTTCCTTGACTATGTAATGGTGATCTTTGTAATTTGCGGAGTTTCTTTCTTGTGGTTTTTCGGACTAGGAATCTTAGTTGGCGTCAGTAAAAAAATCACCGACATTCAAAAGCATCCTTGGTATCTGCGTTTTGTGGGAGCTCTTTTTATACTCCTCGCACTAAAAGTCGCCTTAGATTAAGCTCAAATCGATTCGCCATTTTGACGAGAGCTTCTTAGTTGACAGCAAATTACAAGCAATCTTCGCATTCAATGAAGTAAAGTTATATACTAGCTCTATGAGACGGACACTCTTTGCTCTAAGCTTTTTTATAATTTTACTTCATCCAAAAATGGCCAGTTCTTGTGAAATCATCTATGAGGATCCAACGGAAAAGGAATGGTTACTAGAGGAAGAAGTCTGTGAAGATAGCCTTGCCGCTTTGATTGAGCAATCTGTTATTAGTGAACAAGACTTACAGTACATTGATCTCGTCATAGAAATTATGCACCGAGGGCAAACACAGGTTTTATTGATAATTCAAGTTTGGGATGGAGATTATTTAATCGGTAGTTATACTGCAACAAAAAGTTTAAACACTGAGTCCGACCAAGGACCCAGTGGTATTTTTTAACTACTGAACAGGCGTTAACCAGCCATATTTGTCTTCTGTTTCTCCAGAAAACAATCCAAAAAACTGCTTTTGCAGTTGCGCTGTCAAATCACCGCGGGTTCCTGAGCCGACTTTAATGCCGTCCACAGATCTCACCGGTGTGATCTCTGCTGCCGTACCACACATAATCAGTTCATCGGCTAAATACAAACTCTCTCTTGTAATGTTCTCTTCTACCACTTCAATGGACTGATCTTTTAGAAGAGTGATAATTGTGTCACGTGTGATTCCTGGAAGAATACTAGAAGTCTTTGGTGGAGTATAAACCTTTGAGCCCTTCACGATAAATAAGTTTTCTCCTGAGCCTTCACTTACATAACCGTTTATGTCGAGCGCGATCCCTTCTTTGTATCCATGGCGTCTGGCTTCCATGGAAATCAATTGTGAAGACAAATAATTGCCTCCAGCCTTGGCTCCTGTAGGCATTGTATTAGGCGCTAGGCGACTCCAAGAAGAAACCCCTGCATCAACACCATTCTCGAGCGCTCCTTCACCAAGGTAAGTTCCCCACGGAAAAGCTGCTACAATCACGTCGGTTTCAGTATCAAATGGAACAGCGATACCCATCCCTACTTTTCCATAAAAAACCAATGGTCGAATATAAGCTTCTTTTAATCCATTTACTTTAATCGTCTGTTTGATAGCCTCGTCGATATCATCGATGCTGTGGGCGATACCCATTCGGTAAATTTTCGCCGAATCGAAAAGCCTTTGACTATGCTCTCGTAGACGGAACACACAAGTGCCTTTATGAGGTGTATTGTATGCGCGAATTCCTTCAAAAACAGAAGAGCCATAATGTAAAGCATGAGCCATTACGTGAACTGTAGCTTTTTCCCAGTCAATGATCTCACCGTTCATCCAAATTTTTTCTGCTAACTTCTTAGAAATTTTAGCCCCCTAGGTTGATGCCGCGATCATACAATATAAGTCGATAAAATGCAATTTAGGCTTTATAAATGTCACTTCAACCGGCTTAAATCAATTTCTGTTAAGCTCTTTTTTTAGAAATTCCACTGAAATAGGCAAGATCCAAAGGGAATAAATATAGCTGCCCTCATAATTGCGGACCAATATAATACAAAAAGTAAAAAAGCCTTTTGAATTCTTTCTGCATTAAAACCAATTTTTCATAGTTTATAGTTATCTAATGCTTTCTTATGGCTATGAACCTTCATCCTCAATTAGATGAAATAGTTCGGGAACATTTTAGGCTAATATAAAACCTTAGCCCCTTGGTTTTTCACAGAAGCATTCGGTTTGATATATAAAAATTGTATCTTTTCCATGGTGCGGGCGATTGCACCACTTTGGTGCGCAAATCCTTTGCCTATGCTCACTCTCCTGCTACAACCCCTTTCAGAGGGAAAAAAACTGATGACTACAGATTGCTTTAAAACCTATTTGCAAGAAGAGTTTGTTAGGCGTTGTCGAAACAACAAAGCCTACAGCCTTCGATCCTTTGCTAGGCAACTGTCGATCAATCACTCCAGTCTCTCTAGGATACTTAGTGGGAAAAGAGCTTTATCAGAAAATATGATTCAAAAATTAGCGGAACAACTTGAGTTAGCTCCGAATGAAATTGAATACTTTATATCCAAAAAAACGACTCCCCAGAGTCTAAAAAAGTCTCTGCAGCTTGGCGCTGATGAATTTCGCTATATTAGTGAATGGTATTACCTTGCTCTTTTAGAACTAATTAAAATTGATTCTAAGGAAGACACTAACTTTTATGCAAAACGTTTGGGGATCAAAAGCATTCAAGTGCAATTAGCTCTTGAAACTCTCCAACGACTAAAACTAATAGAAAAATCAAATACAGGTGAATGGCTTATAAAAGCTGAGGACGGGACCAATAGCTGCACCCACCACTCCACCACTGCTGCTAAAAAGAAATACCAAAAACAAGTTTTTACGATGGCATTAGAAGCCATTGATAATATTGATGTAACTAAAAGAAGTCATTCTGGAGTAAGCATGGCAATAAACTCTAAAAAAATTGCCGACGCGAAAGCGCGGATTGCCAGTTTTCGAGAGGAAATTTGTGAGTTCCTCCAAGAAGGCGAGCTAGATCAGGTATACCATCTAGGAGTCTGTTTATTCCCTATGACAATTTTAGAAAACGAAAAAAACAAAAAAGAAAAAGGAGTCAAAAAATGACCTTTAAAATTATTTTTACTTTAAGTTGTATCTTCAGCAGTCTTAACCTAGTGGCTGCCGGGCAACACACTGATGGCACTGGAGGCAATATTTCTGCACCCATTTTTTCCGAAGCACCTGGGCGTTTAAAACTAGAAATACTAAACACGGAAAACAAACTTCAAACCGTGGAATTAGAGTTTAGTCAGTTTCTTGGGTTCGACGGAGTATACACCAATTACAAAATACTAAATCCAGCCAACGAAAAAAGAAAAATCAAAAAAATAGAAAGAGCTTGTAGAGACTACAAGACCTCAATTAAAGCCAACACAGAGGCGATCTTCTTTAATGCAATCGAATTTTATTACGATTGGTTCATCAGTAAAAATCCAAACGATAGTAGAATTTTAGACTTCAACTTAGTTAAGAAAAAAGATTATGACGAAAACATTCTATGCTCAGAAAAAATGGGTGAGATAAGTCGTGAAGTCTTTCTTGCTGCTATATCTAACTATTTTCAAAAAGTAGCACAAAGGTATTTATTTACACTTGCTGAAACCGAGTTTCTCTATGAGACAGGTACGAAACGCTACCCTGATTCATCAAAGACAGTTAGTGAAATATTGGCCTTAAGCTTTGTTGAGCGCCACGCTAAATTTTTAGCTTATCAGCTTTTGGAAGATGTAAACATTCGAAATAGAATGAAAGACTCCTTTTATTATAGAGTATACCATCGAGCCTCTATCAAGGAGATTAAAGCAGTTTTACCTAATGCCTTCCAAGATATCGACGAAGCCTTAGGCCTGTTTTTCAGACAAGATTATACCAAGAGTATCCTTAGCTTCTTAGAAGGATTTGATGAATTTCTTCTTCAAGCTCTTGACATCGCTAAGTTTGGATTTGAAAAAAGCCTTGGCTTTGAAAAAAACCAAGGAATCGAAGGATATAAATCTCAAATTGCAATTGAATTTCCTTTTTACGAAAAAAGCTTTCAGTATAGCGAGCAGGTTTTTCGCGTAGCTCCTGGCTCAGCACAGTGGCAAAACTTAAAAGACTCTTTTCTTTCAGAATTCTCTAATAGCAATTTAAAACCTGCTATCTGTCGTTGGGATAAAAACGAAATTCTTCGTTTTGACCGTGAAAACTACAAGATAGAATCCCCAGCTAAACTTCTCAAAAATATTTTTTCCCACTTTTTAATTATTTTTGGGCATTTAGGTATAGAGATTAGTGATTTGGGCTGTCAGAATGATTAAAAATCTTTGTTCTATTCTTTTCTTTATCTCTTTTAGCTTTTGTGTAAATGCACAAGAGCTAAAAGCCTTTCAATCAGAATGGAATGAAACACTTTTAAACGAAGCAAGTGAGTATTTAAAAAATAAATTAAGTCATTCTTATATCGCCTATTCGGAATCTAGAAATGAAATCCTTTTAATTTTAAAACAAAAATATCCAAAAACTTATTCTTATTGGATTAAAAAACTGGATGCAAATTTTAAAGAAATTTATTTTTACGAGTTAGCAAGTCAAATCACTCAGTCTTCACATCCGTGGGCGCAAAAAATTTCCGAACAGATTCTTTTCAAAGTAAAAAACAGAGACTCAAATAGCTTGCTATGGATGAACAAGCTCTTGTACCAACGGCATGGTAGAGGTGCTTATGATGCCAGTACAGGAAATGCCTACCTTAGCTTACGTCCTTTTGCTGAAAACATTGTGCCCGTGGTTCACGAGATGGTTCATTCCTTGGATCCCTTCTTACATCAGGCCCGAAATGAATTAAATCGATTCTATCAAATAGACTTTAACTATTACCTGTTTTTAAAAAACATCTACCTAGTTTACTATAAAGAACTACTACCAAGACTAATTTCTTGTGAGATTTATAAAGATCTAAGCGAAAAAAGTATTATAGAGATAAAACATTTTAACAAAGAGTTTAATACCAATTTGAATTCTTCTGACGAGCGTTTTTGCAATGAGTGGACAAAACAAAGTCTTTCCAATGTGATAGCCCCTGATTACTTTTGGCCAAAAGATTCCGCCAATCATCAAAAAGTTTTAAACTATGAAAAAGCTTGGCTAAGAGAACAGGGCTTGGACTACCCCTATTTATTTTATAGAAACTAGCTAGTAAAAGCTCTTATAAAAAGCCCTTTTCATGCGGCTAAAAACAGAAGCCACTATAAATACAGCATTATCGGAATTGTTCCGGCTTAAAAACCGCACTGTTATTGCTTATCTCAGTATTCCGATCAAGTAGTTAATCTCATCCGTAGTTACAGCGCATTGATTGTAAATTACTGTGCGCCAAGCAGCCAAGACTCATAACGCAAAGCTAAAAATAAGTCATTTTAAGGACTTATAAAAAATAGTCCAGAGCCCACAAAATTCTTGTAGACTTACACATTACTTACACATAAGATTATTCTTGTCGATGACGATGATTTTCAAAAGAGACACACCCCTTTTAAGTGTTTCTTTAAATCTTGTCAAAGCACGAGAGTGAATCCAACTAGACTAAAAGCATTTTCCTTTTTGCATGCAAAAAGGCCGGGATCTTTTTGTCTTTTAAGCTGGGCGGATTCATTCTCCAGACGATGTTTTCTCAAAAACTCTAGGCAATGCGCTTCCCTTGTGACTTTGACTAGAGTTTTTCAGAACTCATTAAAAGAGATTTTTCTCACTTACATAAAGGGCTAACTGCCCAAGGGTACTAAATTAATGAGTAGTAAATTATCATTTCTACATTCGAGCCTTCCTGAAAACTTGCTAAAAAAGCAAGTGGCTCCTGCGCTTCCTTTTGGCTCAGGCATCGCCTCATTAGACCAGTGGTTAGATGGTGGCCTTGCCTGGGGCAAGTTCTCTGAATGGGGAATGCCTCTTGGCAGTGACACTCGAAAACTTCTTTTAAACTTTTTAAAAAAAGCCAATTGTGACTTTTTATGGGTCTACTCCCCCAAAATGGGTTCCCCCTACCCGGCAAGTTGGGCTAGTCAAATCGATTTGAACCGAGCTTACTTTATAGAAAGTGACCGTCCAGTTGCTGATCTAAAATCCTGCTTCTTAGACAATACATTTCGCCTAATTATTTTAGACTCCCCACAGTTCCTTAGCCTCGGGGACCTTGCTTTTTTAAACCAGCAATGTAGGTCTTTGAAGCAACACTATTTCTTACTAAGACCTTACTATTTAAGTAACAAACTAGGAAATGCCTACGCACAATATAGAATTAATGTTTTTAAAGAAGAGGCTAATGGCTATATTTTAAAAAAACAAAAAGGCATTGGTGAGCAGTCAAGTTTGCACCTACCAATGGAGGAGGTCGTTCAGCATGAGCGCTCAAGTTCTTTCCTTTAACCAAAGTAAACCTAAAAACGAAGTCTGTCGCTATATTGTAGTAAAAGCAAAAATAGACAAAAACTCCGATCTACGTTTTTCTATCAGCCCTGAAATCATGCATTGGCGTGATGATTTATGGATCATTGATTTAAACTCCACCAAAAGATATTGGTATGCAACGAGCTTGCAAAAAAACCAAAGCCTAGAAGATGCTTTAAAAGAACAACTCAATATTTCACTTGATAGTTTTCAGTGGATAAACTGCAAGCACCCATGGCAAGGTCTAATGCTTCTACCTATGCTCTCAGAAGAAAGACGCCTATATTATTTTGAAGAAGACTATTGCCAAAACTTAGCGCGCTCTATCAGTTGGGAGTCATGGCTAAAAGAGTCAGACACTCTTTATAAGCACCTACAAAACCTGGTAAAACAAACTGCCTTAAGTAAGTTTTCCACAAAACGCTCACAGCTCCTCAGAGCCATGGAACGATTAGGCTTAGAAGATGTCTATGACCTTGAACAAGCAGACACATCTTCTATACAAAAACGCTTCGGCCTTTGGATAGCTAAGCTATGGGAGTGGACTTTCCCTCAAAAAAGAAGTGATCTCCCTTTAATGCAGGGCTTGCAGGATTTAAATGAATTTCCATGGATCTGCGAAAAGCCGAAACAAACAGCTGCTAAGATGCGCGCTTTGGACTATTCAGTAGATCAATGGGATCAGTTAGAGCCTTTTTTACAAGAAGACATCGCACACATTGAAAAGGCCTTTTTGCGACAAAAAAAAATTTCTGTTTGCCAAATAGATTGGTCTTTAGAGTTATACGGTGGTCAAAGTTTTTCTCTAAAAATTGATTTCAGAAACCCTTATGCCATTTTTGATGACGCTCCAGTTTTTAATACAGCCTTAACCCAGGCCAGGTACCAGTTTGAAGCCTGGCAAAAAGATTTATCGGAAGAAAAGAGTTTCCATGATTATTTAGAAGCTTATAAAATCGTTTCCTGGAAACTAGAAGTTAGTAAAAACATTTATCTACAGCAATCTGAACAGAGCCTAGAAATCGACAGTGGCATTACTAATTATTATAAAATTCTAGATCTAGAGAATAAACTCCCCAAGCCAATTGAGCATTACCGTATAAAAAAAGGTTTTGCCATTAAGGCTCATGAGACAAAAGAAAAAACAGAGGGAATCTTTACGCAAAAGGATAATTTGTGGACAAAAACAGCTAGTCATCGTCCACTCTACTACAAAACAACACAAAAAAAATTACGCAATCTCCCCTATCGAAGCTTTTTCTTAGAGCGCAACTCAACCGATTGGTGGAAAGAAGAACACTCTGAAGATTACAACTGGGATTTCTACAAAAGTCACTACCAACGAAACTGGAACTGGATTGTAAAAAATAGCTTTGGAGAAATTTATGAACTCGGTAGATTTGATTAAAAAAATCGGCTGGACCGAGTGGTTAGTAAAAACCAATTATAGTTTTTTATCCGGTGCCTCTCACCCCATCGACCTGATCCATCGCTTTGAAATGGAAAACTATCAAGCCTATGCCATAAACGATTATGATGGTGTTTATGCATTGGCTCGCTGTCATCTTGAACAAATTAAATCCGGCGCCAAAGGAAAGCTGATACACTCTAGTGAGTTGCGCATTAGACATAACAAAGAAGAACCTCTGTTACTACAAGACAGCCTAGTCGTGCTTCCTAAAAATAAATGCGGATATAAAACTCTAAATCAGATCATCAATGCCTCTAGAAAAACAGAAAATAAAGAGACTTCTTTATGCTTAGAGGACTTTAAAGACTTCTCGACAAAGGATCTAATTTGTTTACAACCCATGAGGGGAAGATTGCGAAAGGGCTCTGCTAGCTCTTTTTACAAGGAGCTCAAAGAGCTATTTTCGGATTACTATTTATGTGTAAGTCGTCACCTACATCCAGCTGAAGACTACTGGATCAAAGAACAACTAAAACTCTCCAAAGACTTAAATATTGGTGTACTCTATAGCCAAGATGTATTTATGCATCACCCATCACAGAAAGCTTTGAGTGATATTCTCCACTGCATTCGTACCAACAAAAATATCTTTAATAATAGTGAGCACTTCTTTCCCAATGCAGAACGCTATCCTCATTCTTTAGAAGCAATTGCAAAGATCTACTCTGAACTCCCTGATTTTGAAAAGACTCTACTACTATCCAAAGAGCTCAATGAACAGGTTGATTTTAGCTTCCACGAACTCAAATATCAGTACCCAAAAGAAATGATCCCCGAAGGCTTTACGGCTCAAAGTTATTTAGCTCATTTATGTTGGCAAGCCGCTAAAGAAAGATTTGGTATAAATATCACAGAAAAAATGCGACAAATCTTACACAAAGAATTAGATATGATTGATCACCTTGGTTTTGCTGACTACTTTCTGACGGTTTGGGATATTGTCCGCTGGGCGAGATCTCAAGGCATTTTATGCCAAGGCCGTGGTTCAGCAGCTAATTCTTCGGTCTGTTTTGTTTTAGGAGTGACCTCTGTAGATCCAAACCATTTTGATCTGCTGTTTGAGCGCTTCATGAGTAAAGAGCGTGGTGATCCACCTGATATCGATGTGGATTTTGAACATGAGCGACGAGAAGAAGTCATTCAATACATTTACCGACATTATGGTAAAAAACGTGCCGCTATGGTGGCTAATGTAATTCGCTTTCGCAGAAAAGGTGCTTTACGCGCCGTAGGAAAAGCCCTTGGTATTCAAGAAGATATGTTAAGTTCAGCCTCAAAGCTTTATAGCAGCAAGGCTTTTCGCGGAAAATCCAGTGAAGATATCATTAACGACTTAGTAGTTGATCCACAGGATTACTTTGGCAGTACAAAAAGAGATTTAGAGCAAAGATCCTACAGAAAAAATGAAAGCGAAGCTAGAGGGATTGATCGTCAAATCGCTAATAAAGGGACTCTTTCATCTTATTACAATTCATCGCAATATGAGACTCAAAAAGCTAAGCAAAATAGCTCGAGACATCATCCTAAAGCTAGAAATAACACAGCTTCTTTTGCTGAGGAGATTAATGAACAAGACCAAGAGCTTCTAAAAATCTTTTCACAAAAACAAATTCCTCCAGAAAATCTGTATAAACACTGGCAAGAAATGAGTGAAAAAATCATCACTTTCCCAAGACATCTTGGTCTACACTCTGGTGGCTTTATCATTGCCGAACATACAATTGACGAACTCTGCCCTACAGAGCCTGCCAGTAAAGAGAACCGCTACGTGGTGCAATGGTCTAAAGATGACATTGAAGGCCTAAACTTTTTCAAGATTGATGTCTTAGCTCTTGGGATGTTAACCGCTGTAAGAAAAAGTTTTGATTTAATCAAAAAACACTACAACAGAGACTTCCAACTTTATAGTATCCCTCAAGAAGATCCTTCTACCTACAGCATGATTCAAAAAGCTAACACCGTTGGCGTATTTCAAATCGAGTCTAGAGCTCAAATGAGTATGCTTCCTCGTTTAAAACCAAAAACTTTTTATGACCTTGTTATTGAAGTGGCAATCATTCGCCCAGGCCCCATTCAAGGTGGAATCATCCATCCTTTTTTAAGAAGACGAGAAGGTCTTGAACCTGTCGTTTACCCTGATGAGCGTTTGCGAAACATTTTATCCAGAACTCTTGGAGTAATAATCTTTCAAGAGCAAGCCATGCGTATAGCCATGGAAGTGGGAGACTTTAGCGCAGCCGAAGCCAACCAACTACGAAAAAACATCGGTGCTTGGAGCATGCCTAGCAACAATAAAGATCTAAAAATCATTTTAGAAAAGCTAGCTCGTGGCATGAAAAGAAATAATTTATCCGAAGAATTCACACAACAATTAGTCCAACAAATGAAGGGCTTTGCTGAGTACGGATTTCCCGAGTCACACGCTATTTCGTTTGCTTATATTGCCTACGCATCTAGTTTTTTAAAATGTCACTACCCAGCGGCTTTTTTCTGCTCAGTTCTCAACTCCCAACCAATGGGCTTTTATTCTCCACATGCGTTATTGCAAGCAGCACAACGAGACGGCTGTAAGATATTTGCTATTAGTCTACAACATTCATTTTACGATCACAGCCTAGAAGCCATCAAAGGCAAAGAACCACCATTGTACGGTATCCGCTTAGGTTTTCGTTTAGTGAAAGGCTTGTCAAAAACCGCCGTTGAAAAAATCATAGAGGCCAGAGAAAAAAATGGAGCATTTAAAGACTTCGAGGATTTTTTAAGTCGCTGCCCTCTTTACAGAGATGAACTTACAGCCCTTGCCGCCACTAATTGCTTCCAAATCTTCGGAATGGATCGCCGCCAAGCTCTCTGGCTAGCGGAAGCTCTTCCCATTAAAGCCTTCATCGAACAACCTGAAAAAGACTTAAAATGGGCCAAAGAAGCTTCATTTGACCGTTTACAACGAGACTTTGCTTCCTTTCAGACTTCTTTAGGTGAACACCCTTGTCAGTTATTAAAAAAACAAAATTGGCCCTTCCCTATTGAACTGCCAAAGATTATTGCCTCTAATAATTTTAACAAACTCATTAACAACCAAGTCTTTTACGGTTTTGGAATGGTCTTAGTCAGGCAAGCTCCACCTTCAGCAAAAGGCATGGTCTTTGTTACACTTGAAGATGAGTACGGATTTATCAACCTTGCTTTAGCCCCGCCAATTTACCAAAAGTATTTTCGCCTGGTAGAAAACCACGCATTCGTGTGCTTTCGAGGAAAACTACAGAAACAAGGCGAAAGCCACTCTGTCCTAATTAAAGAGCTAATCTCACCTAAAATTCATGATAACTTGTTTTCACTCCAACAAAGTAGAGCTGAAAAAACATCAGAGAACATACAGCTAAAAAGTAAATTAGAAAAAACCAAATCTTGGATTCACCAACAAAAAGTAAAAATCAAAAACCTCCGAGAACTAAGCAAATCAAGAAACTACCAATAATTTTATCACTCAAATCATCAAAAATATCGACCTAAAAAACACAACAGAGCATAAGCTTAACAGATGAAATGCTAGAAAAATGTAAAGCGACAATCAACGCCATCAATAACTAAGGCCTAATAGAGAAAGCTAGAAGACTAGCTTTCTCTTCTCAAAAGATTTCAATAGACACTCATCCCCCCATAGCTTCCTCATCGAAATTACAAAAGATTCAAAATCAAATTCAAATCTACTTAAATGCAATTAATTTCCTGTGAATTCCCTGTAAAAAAGCTTCGAAAAGCTGAATCTAATTGAATCTTAGGAAAAGATTTTCTAAACCACAGAGGGCAAACATAAAGGAGTCCTCGTGCAAAAAACTTTAAAAAAGAATTTTTATAGACTAAGTATCTTGCTTTTCAGCCTGCTACTTTGCAATCCCCTTTTCGCTAAGGCCAAAACAAAAAATCTTATTCTAATCATTGGTGATGGAATGGGACCACAACAAATTTCTCTACTTTACAGTTTTGCTGAATTCACAAAGACCGGTGTATTAAGCCCAGATCAATTTGCATTTGGAAAAATTGCTGATAACGGAACCGTAGCATACTCTGCAACCAACCCTGAACTTTATGCTGTTACAGACTCAGCTTGTTCAGCCACACATCTTGCAACTGGATACAAAAGCCTTCCAGGTGCTATTGGGGTAGACTCTCAAGGATATTCACGTCCAACAATTTTAGAAAAAGCCAAAAAGGCCGGAAAAGCCACAGGACTTGTGAGTGACACTAGAATCACACACGCGACTCCAGCCTCTTTTGCTGCCCACGTAGGTAGCCGCGACGAAGAAACCGAGATCGCAGAGCAAATGCTTAAGACCGAACCTGATTTGATGCTAAGCGCAGGTGTAGGAGACTTTTTAAGTGAAGACAAACTAAAAGAATATACAAGTCAAAACATCGACTACAAAGCAAGAAGAACCGACGGAAAAGACTTGCTAAAACAAGCAAAGAAACAAAACTATGAATTGGCATTTAACATCCAAGAACTAAAAGCTACAAAAGGAAAAAAAGTCCTAGGCCTCTTTGCGGACAAAGGTATGCCTGACGGTACTTGGTACAAAGAAAACAAAAACAAAAAAGATCGTACAATGCCGACTTTGAAAGAAATGGCAATGCTCGCTATCGAAAAACTAGAAGGTGAAGAAAATGGTTACTTCCTAATGATCGAAGCTGGTCAAATAGATTGGGCTGGTCATCGCAATGATGCTGGTACCATGTTGCACCAGATGATAGAAGCAAATGAAATGCTAAACGCTGTATACGATCATGTTTCTAAAAACGAAGACACATTAATGGTAGTGACGGCAGACCATGAAACCGGTGCTTTTGGTTTGGCCTACAATATGTCTCGCCCACATCAAGTGGTTAAAGGCCTTAAAGGTCCTTTCTGGAAAAGTGGTTTTCACGCAAAACAAGACTACTTACGTTATGATGCCCTCGATGATATGTACCAACAAAAAATGAGCCTTTATGACTTGTTAGAAAAATACAAGAAAGAAAAAACATCTAAAAAAGACAAAAAACTACTTCGTAAACTCATCGCAGAAAACACCGCCTACAATATCACCAAAGACCAAGCGAAATACATTCTAGACAATAAAGATCACCCTTACGGCCAAGGTAAAAAGAAGTATAAGAAATTCCCTAAACTTCAAGGACCATCCGCTTTCTACAGTAGTTCGACAAACACCCGAATTGCTATGCTAAGCCAAATCATTGGCCCCAAACAAGGAGTGACCTGGGGAACAGGAGGACATACAGCAACACCGGTTGGAGTGTTTAGTTTCTCTAAAAATGATAGTCACAAAGACTTTGGTGGCTTTCTTCACCACAGCGAATTAGGAATGAGACTTCAAAAAGTTTTAGGATTGTAAGAATCATTAAAATGTAAATTGAAAGCCTTAGCGAAAGCTAAGGCTTTTTTGTTTGTAAGATCAAAAGCCCGAAAGATACCATTGAAACAACAAATTCTCAGATAAAGCTCTTTCACTAAGACTTTGCTTTAGCTCAGCTTTATAAGTCTTAAAAACTTGGCGATTATTGCCACTTACTTTTAACTCTAAGCTTTTATAGGAAAAACCAAATTCTTGCTTAAATAGTTTTAAATATTTTGGTCTTGATCGAGCATAAGTCCTACGCAGAGGCATATCAATCTTAGGGTTTTGATAAATATAATCCCCTAAAATCAACACACTTAAAAGCACTTCCGAGTCCCTTAAGTCACCGTGACTAAGCAACAATAAATAGATTTCAATTAAGGTCTTATCATTATTAATGGGTTCCAGACTAACATATTGCACTCTCCTGATTTTTTCGACTGGTGATTCAAGAGCCCAATCAGAAGTTACTTTTTCCTCTTTCCCCTGCTCCTTGGAGTCTTTTGAGCTTTCCTTCTTTACAAGCTCCTTATTGGAGGTTTTGTTTTTAGGCTCAAAATAATTTACGATTTCTTCCCCTGTCATCTGGGCTACTTTAGTCAAAAGCTGATCATTTGCAGATTTTCCGAGGTATTTTTCTAGCGTAAAATAAGTAACAGGCATATCTAAACCTGCGATAAAGGGTAAAGACAAATCATTGTTTAATAAAGCTTCCGCAAACCCCCATTCCTGCCTTTTAGATTCCACAAAAAGAGGTTTATTAAAAAGAGAAAGATTGTGTATTTTAAACTCGCCCTCTAGGTATCTGCCAAATTCTTTTAAGAACCTTAGAATTTTTCCTTTTATATTTTTCGAAAAGGGATATCCCTGTTCAACAAAATATTCTTCTATTTTCTTAACCTCACCTAATTGCAAACGAAGTACAGAAACAATATAAAAACGTTCCAATAAATTTGTCTTTGTATGTTCATTTAAAAAGTCAAATAACCTAAGCTCAAACTCATTTTTTTCCAGGATATGCCAAGCCTCTTCTCTCGCTTCACTTTTTGCAATCGCAAAATCTTGCATATCTTCAATCTTTCTAACATCTTCTACGCTTTGATCTCTCTTAAAGTCTCGAGCACCTTCCCAATACAAAAGGTTTTTAACTAGCCTCTCGGTGGTTTTCTTTTTCTTCGCCAATTCACGAATCAATACATCTGGGTTGCTAGAGGCCTTGATTTTAGGAGCGGAAATAAACACTTCGTCAACAACTTCATTATTTGGTACTTTCACAGGAACCTTATAAGATCTGTATTTTCGCCACAGAAGACGAAGTAGCTCTTTTTCCAAAAAATAGATAGAAAACTTTCCGTCATAATAGTAGGTCTCAAAATGCTCAGCGGTGTAGAGTTGCAAATCATTATAAACGTCATTCTTGATGCCACTCGCCTCACCAAAGGCAAGGTTCCTATTAATCAGTCGATGATAGAGATCAGAAAGCTTCATGGCAAATTCGAAACGCATTGTGTTTGCTTTTGGAGAGCCTGTTTGAATGGCTTGATTGAGTTTTCCAGCAAAAAGATTAAGTTCTTCATAGGTAACTTTGGCTGTCTTCGCACAGGAATAGCTCTGAGCACTTAGACTAATGCTAGCAAAGATAATACAAAAAGAAAAAACATGATAAAGCCAATTTTTCATAACATTCCAAATTCGGGAGTCGGTTTATATCACATTGCCTCTGCACTATCAACAAGATCAAAAAGATCTCTAGATTTAGTGCATAAGTCTAAACTTTCAGTACGTTTATCATCTGGATTGAAATGAACCCAAGTAGTTAGAACAATGTTGGCGTAATCAATTGCATTTACAATATTCACTAACTCAGGATCTCCATGAAACAAGGCCGAGCGAAAATCTCTGTCTAATCCTTCACAATAGTTCTTTAACGAATCAGATCGACTAATTATTTTTTCATCTATATAGTCCAGCATGGTCTCGACCATTTGATTATGCTGTACAATAGCCTCTTCTCTCATTTCACCAGACAAGCCACTTACATATTCTTCATGATCCCAAATTTCTATTTGTAAATCAGTGGCTCGATCTATGGCCCAGTAAAGAACTATTTGTTGTTTCGAGCGGTTTTTTTCTAGTATCTCAATTAAAGATTCCGGGCCTTTCGAGAGTCTTTCAGCTTTCTTTCTATACTTTAGATAATTATTCATTCTCTTACCCAACTCGGTATAAGAATAGTAAAACACAAAGGCTCCAACCACAGATTTGATCGCCCAAACGGAGTATTTCGTAAACTTCTTTCGTAAAAAATCACTCACAGGTGAAATCAGACTTCGTTGTACAAAACTTAATGCCACTTCCCCCAATAGTATGGCAGGAGTAAGCCCTACAAGACTAGCCTTTATCTCTTGAAGGTACACATAATTCCTAAAGGCCAACATCTTATCCGCTCGAAAGTCAGTAGTTTGGTCTTTTCCTATACACAATAAACTAGCCCGATAAAAACCATTAGACTCTAAGAGAAAGTCTAAATAAAGTGATCCAAAATAATAGGAGAACTGATCTTCTCGAACACCGTAGAGTTTATTGTAATCATTTTTTTTACCAAAGTAGGCACCGTAAATATCTTGAATTGGTTGTAAATAAGACTCAATGAAAGCCTCTTCCCGACTTGCTTTGGAAAAAAGGTATCCCATATAGGTTTTAGATTTAAGATCTTCCGGTAGATTTAAAATCAAGGCTTCGTCAAATCGAACTGGGTATTTAGTGAGATATTCTCTCTCTGCATTACTAGAAGGAATATAATCAACACGTCCCTCCTCCTTTTTAATCTTTTCAAGAGACTTTTCTAAAGAGGGAATGGGACCGTAATAATACTCCTCTCGAAATCCTTCGCAGAGCTTTAGAGTATTCACAAAAGCATTTTCGCGAACTTGATCACGAAAATTCCTGAGCTTTTCAAGCCTCTCTTTAACTTCTTTCTTTTCTGGCGTAATAGTTTCCGCGGAATACAAAGACTGTATCCACAGTAGATTAATAAGAAAGAAATATAGCGATAATTTTTTCAATTCACTCCTACAAAAAAAGCGGTCTTCAATAGACCGCCTTTTAAATCTATTCACCCAAATCGTATACTTTTGGTTTCTTAGACATTTGCATATAGTAATCATTTTCTAGATTTTCAATTTCAGCAATCTCAGCCTCTAATTCACTAGAAATAGTCATTAGGTAGTTTTTAAACTCATTCACAGCAAACAAATCAACAGGCTCATCTTCCGACGATCCCCATTTAATCTGAATGTTCTCTGCCAAATCATTACTACTTACGATTACCAAAGGAACTGTGGCAGCCGTTGTAGCAACACCTAACATAGACTTAGCCAAAAATCTGGTAGTCCATTTTTTTAGTCTCGTTCCACGTAAAAAGCTTTTACTATCTTTTAATGCAAGCTCTTTTTCTTGCGTTAATTCCGTTAATCTTTCAATTTCTGGAACCAATGAATTCTTGATATGAGATTCATGACCTCTAATTTGATTTTTCAAAGTTTTAGTCTTTTCAGCCAATTCAGCTTCCCTAGCAACGCGCTGTTCAGTTACTTGCTCCATACGCTCTTTCAGAAAGTTTAATCTGACACTAATCGTCTTAAGATTCTTTTCAGCCGCTCTAAGCTCTGACTCAATTTTATCCATAGAATCTAAAGTATAAGGAGAATCCTTATCCGCTAAAAAATTTGGATTTAATTCCGTGTAATCAAGCATAGCTGAATTTGCTGCCCTGGCAGACGCTAATTTTTTTTCTGCTTCCTTCAAAGCAAGTTCACTGTTTTTAACATCACTTGCAAGCCCACGTAAATCGTCATCTAATTCAGCAAGAGTTCCAATAGACCCCTCTCTCTCAATATCGTTGATATTTTGTTGCAAATGAGAGATTTTAGTTTCTTGCTCGTTTTTTGCTACTACGACTGTAAAAAGATCTACCTTCGCTTTATGAAAATCAGCGCTCGCTTGGCTATGTCTTTCCATAGCAGCAGCAAGTTTTGGGTCATTTTTTAAAAACTTGAAGAAACTTCGAAGTTGGTAGCCCTTCAAGCCAACACCAGCAATGATTGCTAGAGTATTTCCTGAAATTTCAAAGTTCACAACATCGTCAGCATCTGTAAAACCAAAACTCTCCGCTAGATCATTTTCAAACTTTGCAGTTTCTATGGCTTCAAGAATAGAGTCATTAAAACTCTTTAAAACTTGTAACCTAAACTTAGCCTCAAACAAGTCTCTACTTTTATCCTTACCAACTATATAATCCTGAACCGCTTGGTCAACAAGATCAGCTTCAGTCTCATGAGACTTCTTCTTAATAATGTCTCCTACTGATAACTTAGGTCGCTCTGGAGACTTTTTTAACTCTTCCGCCATTAGGCTTAAGGAACTTAAGCCCATACTAGTAATTACTAATGTACTAATTAACTTTTTCATAAATCCTTAAACCCTTCTATTGGAAAATGTTTCTGTAATCTTGCTGGATTTCCATCCATTTTTGGTAACGATTAATAATCTTCCACTTAGCAGTTACTGTCTCTTCTCTACCGTTTCTAGATCTCATTTCCTGTTCTTTTTTAACTTCTTGCTCCGCTAATTCATGAAAATCTGCTACCGAAACACTTGTCTCTAAAGGTAATTTAATTGGGATAAATCCTTGTTTGATCGTTTCTTCAGTAATTCTGTCTTGACGATTAAATACCCAATCCATATAAATTCGACCATCAGAAGGAATTGGGTTAATCATGGAAACTTCAAATTTAAGCGATAGTCCATCCACTACACGTCCACCACGTTTTTCCTGGTAGATTTTTTCGTCAATTTGAACCAACTCACCGTCATCGTTAAGAGCTAAATCAATGGCACTTTTTGACTCCTCAAATAACTGGAACAAACTCATTCTTTGACTATCAGTAATACCAGCAACCTCTCTCAATTTCTTTAAACAAGCGTAGTCAACCTGCTTACATACATCGCTTTCTTCACCAAAAATGTAAGTTTCCGGTTTGTGTAAATTCACATCTTTTAACTCAACCAATTTTGAACGATCAAAGTCACCAAGATCGATTTTCATAAAACGATCCATATTTTCTTCAACTGGAGCTAACATTTCTGACTTTCGCCCATAAACTTCTAAAGACACGCTAACATTAACTTTATTGATTGGACGAACAATTAAGAAAATTTTATTAGACTTATCTTTGTTGATGCTATCACGTAGCGCCAATATATCACTTGAATCTGCTTGCACTAAATAGCGGTCATTCACCAATGGAGTAGAATGAGCATTCGATGGACCATTTTTAACGGCATTTTTAAGCGTGTTAACAAAAGTATTCTGGTTATTCATACCATTGCTCTTAGCAGCGATTTGCTTAGCGATCTCTTTTTTTGAAGGGCTATATCTTACATTGTTCTTATAATCTTCCATCTTATTTAAAGCCGCAACTTTTTTACGAAGCTCAAAAATCTTTAAAGGCTCATCCACACCGTATAAAGAGATTAAAGCAGTAACTTTGGTATCTTTTTCTAAAATACGATCAACTACTCCTTGCGCCTCAATTCCAGCGAATAAATCTTTATAAAGACTTACTTGAGTTTCCAAGTTTTGCTTCTGTGCTAAAGCTTCCGATTTCAATGTAGCGGCTTTGCCTTGCTCAAGAATTGCAGTTTCTTGTGCTACTTTAGCCTCTTCAAGAGCTTTCTTCACGTCAGCCTGTTGAATTTTTGCTGTGTTAATACTAGTAAGGGCTTCTTGTAATGCGAGGTCTGCCTTTTCAATGCCATCCTTGATGTTTCGTTCTATCTCAATTTTTCTAGCTTCCGCTTGGGCAACTTCTTCTTTTAAAGTTTCGATTTGCTCTTCAAAAGCCTTCACCTTACCAAGGGCCGCTTCTTCCATCTGAATCGCATTTTCCATTTTTTTATCTGCTAGAGCGTTCTTTTCTAAAGCAATAACAAACTCAGCCTCTAGCTCTTGTTGCTTTTTTTGAACAGCTAACTCTAGAGCGCTCATTTCGTTTTTTATGTTAGAAACTTCTGATTCTAGCTCAGTAATTTTGATGTTTTTCTCTGTAATTGTAACTTCCTGACCATCGATCATTTCTTGATGTTCAGAGATCTGTTGGGAGTGAATTGCTTGAAGGTCTTTAAGCGCCTTCTCTTTTTCATTCAAACTTGCTTCTAAAGCCTTGAACTTTTCTACATTTTCTTTGTTCGCTTCAATTTGTGCATCTAAAGCTTTTTGTTGTTGAGCCTTTTCAGCCTCAAGGTCTTGCATCTTTTTATTTTTCTCAGCCAATTGTGCGTTTAACTTGTCATCATCATTATCTTTGTTACAAGCAACGTTCAACAATAGGCTTGTGGATAATAGTCCACTAAGGATAATTTTTCCCAAGCTCATTTTATTCATTCCAGATTTCCTTCAATAAAAATACACCCAGCCCCCCAATGGGGATTCTGGCAAATGGTTTTAAAATCTCAGCAAGGCTTATTGCATTTACTATGCCGAAATACTAATTTACCGATTTTAAACAAGTATTTTAAATTGAAAGGCTTACATGTTCTTGAAAACACCTTAGCTTCGATTTGAACTGACTATATATTTGATAGGGTGACGATTTTTTTCCTAGGCTTTCCTAAAACCAGTAGGACATTTGAACCACAAATTCATCTAAAGAAGGCCGATTGTATTGTTGGTTTGGTAAACTTGTTTTTACACCAGACAAATTCATATCCTTATATATAGTCTTCCGATAGATTGCTGTGACAGCGACATTATTCTGCCAATACATATAAAAGCCGTAGCCACTACTTGTCCCAGAGATTGAATCTCCAATTTGCAATGGACTATGACTTCCAGAGTTTAATTTTTTCACTTTTGAGGATACGACAGGATGATACTCAGAATAAAGGGCAATCCCCTGCCACAAATCTAACTTTAAAAATAAGCCCAAACGACTACTTTCAAACTTAGCTGAAAACTTATCCTGAGAGGCTCCTGTATTGCGCACAAGATCTTCTGATTTTTGATGATAAGATAAGCTTGGACCAAGCTTTAACACATTGAAATCAAAACTAGCACGATAACCGAAACCTCCACCCAAACCAGATAAAAATGAGTCATCTTCGTTATAAGTGTAGACATTCATTTTGTCTTCCAGCGAAAAATTCCAACTCATATCTAACTCTAGAAAGAACTCTTGTTCTAAGGCATCAAGCTGACAAGAAATTAAAATTGTAACTAAGAATAAGTTTAAAATTTTCACGAACTACAGTTTAACCTCTTTCCCAATGCATGAGAAGAAACTCGATATAGATCCTGGGTTAAAGACTAAATAATTACAAGACGACTACTTTTACTTTGCGGGAATCATTTTTATTCTAAAGCTAATAACAAATTTTCCCCTCCCTACGACTTGAAATCTGTTTCTAATGAAAAACAAAAAGATGCTTCTTCACATCATAAAAAACGAACAGTGAGCATATAATTTCAGATTTTTTTAAATTTGTGGAATAGCCCCTTTAATTGCGGATAGGATTTTATACTTCTTGGATAACACTGGGCGAATCGAATTTGTCCCAGTTTTAAGTTTACTCGCAACGAATACTGAATTGAGTTTAAAGGATTAACATCAATTCATCCGCAGTTAAAAGGGCCAATTTATATTTTTCAAAACAAATTTATCAAAAATAGGTACATCAATTTACACAAAGATTTCTTTAAAATACCCCACGCGTTTCATTTGTTTCGCCAGAAAAATTTAACAAAAAATGCAGTGCATGCATCAAACCAAATCTTTACTGTATCTTAAAAGAAAAAGAATTCAGTACTATTGATAAAACCTATATTTAACATCTTAACAATTGCAGCAGATAAAATTGCTACCAACAAAAGTTGCCACTTAAGAAGTTGCTTATTAATTTAAATATTTCAAACCAATGAAATCCTTTTTCCTAAATATTGGAAAACATCTCAATTTGATTGATAAGCATTAAGAAATCTCCAAAAACCAATAAAAAAAGATTAATCTTTTTAAAAATCCTTCCGATCGATCACTCCATGAAAGTAAATAAACTTCGCGTGTTTGTATTTTGCCCCAGGAAAGACTGTGATAACAGACTCTTTCAATTGGCTTATTCTTTTTGGAAAAAGCTATGGCTAGAAACATACCGAGAATTGGTTGGTCTTGATAAGATCAACTCTGATAGCTTTCTTTCCTCATACCGGGTCGTTTGTGTTTTTAACGACATAGAAGTTGTCGCGATTGGCTTAATCCACAATTTTGATTTTTCAAATCCACTGCAAAAGGAACTAAGTTATTTCAATGCCTTTAGTGATAAGTCTTTAGATTCTATTTTTTCAAAATACAAAAGAATATCCTCAATAGACAATATTGCAATAAGTCCTAATTACAGAAAAAAAGGGATCGTACAACTCCTCTTCCACGAAATTTACAAAATTTTTATCGAGACATCATCTGATATTCTCGTCGCTTACACGAGAAACAATAGAAGTATCAATAAAGTAGCCTATGACCTAGGGGCTAGTTCTTTAGACAAGAACATTCTAAATCACGGTGTTAAAACAGACATAATATTTTTTGATAGAAATGTTAAAAACAAAGGGGAAAATAATGGAAGAAAAAAAGCATCTTAATGAATATTGGAATGAACAAGTGGGACTACTCTCTAGAAAAGTATTGAGTATGCCATGGCATAATCAAAAATTTTACGAGAGCTACTTGGCTGAAACCTTCAAATACGTAACACACTCTTGTAAGTTACTTCAATACAGTGCCGATCGCCTTCCAGAAGGAGAACTAAAAAACTGCCTCATTCACCACATTGAAGAAGAAAAAGGCCATGAATACCTAGCCTTAAAAGATTTAAAGGGCTTTGGTAAAAAACCTGAAGACTTTGCCGAGCTAAAAAGTACGCATTCTATCTACAATGATATGTATGAGGAACTAGATGAAATTGATCCTGTCGCACCTTTGATTGGATACGCAATGGCTCTAGAAGGTTTAAGTGCAATGATTGCTATTGATGTAGCTAAGATTGTGGATGAAAATCATGGAGAAGGAAAAGCCAGTTTCTTAAAACTCCATGGCGAGGTAGACCAAGAGCATATCAAGGAATCAATGGACATATTAGCACTACTAGAAGACAAACAATTGCCAATCGTGAAAGATTCAATTCGCAAATCCTGTGAACGATATTCCTCTTTTATGGATGAAATCCAAAGAGTATTAGTTAACGAAAAAGCGGCTTAAACAAAAAGCCTCCAAAAACATTTGGAGGCTTTACATATAGTCTTAGATATTTTTTGGATTGCGTTTGGGTTTATACTTTTAAACAAAAATTAGTACTAGCTACTTGCACCAAATTTCCAGACAGATCTTTAATTGGGCATAAATACTTTAAATGCAATCGGTATCGATCAGACTCACCAAAAGCATATTCAGTAATGTAATGCGCTGGAGTGCTATATTTCTCGATTTTTCCAGTATGTAGACATTTGGATGCATTAGCTAAAATGTCACTATTGTACTTTTGATCTCTTTTATAAAGTTGCGTAAAACTATATTTCATCAAAGTTTCAGGCTCGTAATTTGAAAAAGTAAAAAACACTCTGTTGGCAAAAACTTGCTTAAAATTTTCTACATCATAGATTTCAAGAATATCGTTATCACCAATTAAATCCATAAAGGACTCATCAACAAGCCTTAAATCTTTCTTCCACAAATAACAAAAAAGCTGCTCTTGGGTGGAAGAGTTTTGAAAAGCTTCGATCTGTATATCTAGTCTTTCCGAAACGGCAGGATCTTCGGCAAAATGTTTTTTTAATGATAAATCCAAAAGAAGATCTTCGGGTTTAATAGTATTACGTAATAAATTTGGTTCAAGGTTTTCAACATTCTTTTCCATCGACACAACTACACCTCACATTTCTAAGTTAATAAATTCCCTGCAGAAAACAAGCTTTTTATTGCCTTATTTAGGTAGATTAGACTATTTTCAATGCTGTTTTAAATAATGACATTTGATGAACAAATTAGTTTAAACACCACTAAAGCTGGTTTTAAAGGTGTTTTTAAAACATTACCAAGCAAAGCCAAGCCTAAGCCCCAAAGACTCGTGGACATCACTAACATCCGTTTCCCACTCAATGTTCGCGTAACTATATTCAAGCCCTATTAAAAAATGGGAACTATAAGTACTCATACCAATGGAATAAATTTTGTGTTTCCCTGAATCCTCATAGGGACCAAAAGCCCCATTTGAATTACTGATATTAGTTTCAACACTGTGATCTTCTTCGAGGTAAGATACATAAGCTAGAACCTTCTCCCCTTGCCGACCAATGCTCAATCCTTTTTGCGTAGACTTTACTTTAGAACTTGCCGAATAATCGGATTGATTGGTTGTTTCTTCAAAACTAGTGGCTCCGCCTTGAATACTAGCGACCCAAGTCCCTGGTCCTCCTCCATGACCTAAAACTTGCCATCGCAGACCGGCCATTTTGGAATCGTAAAATATCTCCACTGGACCAAGAATAGTTAATTCAATACCAACACTAAAAGCATCTGCTGAAATTAGATCAGATAAATCATCAACATTATCGGTATTAACACTAACCGGTCCATGAGTTGGTGGATTGCCATCAAGGTTGGTGGCTACTGTTATACTTGCTGGATCGGAAATGTTTGCATTAACATTTCCCTTTAAACTATCTGGAGCTACGAAAGGAACCGCAAAGCGACTGGTTGGAAATTCAATGGTATGACTACAAGAAATCAAAAAAAGTGAACATAGGGCAAAACCAAGTTTTACAAATATGTGATTGAATCCTCCCACGGTCCATCCTCCTTGGTGATCATGAGTTCCATTACAAATTTTGTGTGGCTAGAGCTTGGATCATAGTATAGCTTTCCACCATTCGCTCGCACAACTTCTTTACTAATACTTAAGCCTAAACCTGTACCAAGGCCAATATCTTTTGTGGTGAAAAAAGGATCAAATATTCGTTTTTGTAAGTCTTCCGAAATTCCTTTTCCAGAATCAGTAACACTGATTTGTACAGTACTATCAGCCCTAAGCGCCTCAACGACGATCCATTTCTCTTCTAAGTCCCGCACTGCATAAAAAGCATTCCCGATTAAATTTAGTAGAGCTTGAGAAATTTGTACTTCGTTACAATAAACATAGGCTTTGTCTGGCACCAAAATATTAACTTCCACGCCAGATTTTCTAAACTTCTCTTTTAATATTCCAATACTGGTTTCGATAATCGGCAACAAAGGAAGGATTTGCATCTCTACCAATTGTCCATCTCTTGAAATTTTTCTTAAACTATCTACTATGTTCGTAGCTCGGGTCACGGTCTTGGTAAGCTTAATGCCGTAGCGCACAGCTTTTTCGTTGGTTAAGTCTTTGGACCTAGCTTCCTTCAGCAAACGCTCTGCATAGCCATCGATGATTGCTAAAGGATTATTAATTTCATGAGCAATCCCACTAGCAAACTCACCAATGCTTTTTAATCGAGCCTCATCTTGCGCCTTTGCTTCTTGCATTTTTATACGATTGGTCGCCTCTAAAATCTCTGTCTCTAAAATCTGATTACGGCCTAGCATCGTTAAAGTAAAACAAGATATTAAGCCTGAAAAAAGCATCCCTAGTATTAAAACAACCCAATTTTTAAAGCTTCGATTCGCTGACAACTTATGTAGGGAAATATAACTTACAATTCTCCAATCTTGCCCGAAAAACTTTATTCTCGTTTCTTGATGAATGTTGCCAGATTTCTTACCAATTATGCCCTTTAGATCAGAAGCTCTAAGCCCAGCATTTGTATACAACAAACGCTTAGCAGAGCCTTCAAGAGACTGAACAAACACTCCCATTTCATCATCCAGTAAACTGGAAAGTGCCTGCTGAATCACTTTTTTAGTTAGAAATACTCCAACCAAATAACCTTTAACGTGTTTACAAGCTTTAAAATCAAAAGGCATATCAAAGTCTATGACAGGAGCAATTCGAAAAAAAAGTTGTCCATCGTCTTCAATATTCCGAATGACAGAATCACTCAAACGATTGTAACGACACATATCTTTAATTTCATCTCTTTTAGAGTGAACGATTTTCTCCAACTCAAACCGATCATAAAGCTTTAAAGATTGCGGAACATAGAAAGATACTTCTAGTTGTTTGCTATTATCTTTTTTCGGCAACCAAAAAACCGAATGAATTCCTTTGGTTGAAAAAATCAGATTCTCCCCATAGGCAGTGAACTCACTTTTCGTTACCTGATCACTGGATTCAAAAAAAGCTTTAAAAGATTTTAAGGCAAGACTATAGTCATTTGCAGTTCTTTGGATACTCCCCGCAACTCGTTCATTGATTCGAATAAAACTTTTTTTAAGTTCTAAAGTTTCCAACTGACTGAGGTAAAAATGCATCACCAAAACGCTAGAAAAGGAAAACAAAAGAGGTGTTAAGAAGACGACTTTTGCGGAGAGCTTTTGTTGAAAACTTTTGCTATATAAAATTAAAAAACCAGGCGCAAAAACCAAGACCCCTAGAGTATCTCCTATATACCAAGAAAACCAATTAGAAAAAAGAATGTCTGCACTAACAACATTAAACAAAAAGGCAGAGAAACTAGAAATTGTTGCCGCGATCAAACAACCAAATGGCCCGGCAATGATGAGAAACTTTAAAATTTGATTTAGTTCTACCGGAGCTTTTGGCTTCTTGAGACTGTACTCTAAAAAATAGTGACTAATCAAAAACTGTAAAGAAGATCCTAAGGCGATAATTATTGGATGCGCGACACTTGCCAGTGTTGAAAAGCTATTATTGCTTTGAAATACAACGTTAAAATTTAAAAGCAAAGAACCAAGAAAAATCCCTAGGAGCATTTGCCTTCCGTAAATCAACATCATGGCAATTGCAAAACCAGCAGCCGGAAATACAGGTGAGGCAAAGCCCGGTGGAACAGCCATCAAGAGACTTAAATGTCCCAAACCAAAATAGCCCAAAGCTATGATAATTAATTTTTGTAAGTTGAATCCACCCGACATTCTCGGATTTAATCACTAGCCAGATGCCAGAACAAATTGTTTTTTACCAGTTGGGATTTAATGAAGGCTTTAGTAGTAAAGTAAGCTGATGGAAAAAAGTTTTCTCGTATTATTTTTGTTTATTTCGTGAAAAAAGCACCAAGAAAGCTATATTCCAAAAGAGCCTTAGCAGCTCTCGGTCACTTCCAAATGCAAGCAAAGCAAAAATGACTTTTTCGGCAAATAAAAAAACTCAACGCCTTTTCAAAGAGTTTCCAGGCCCCCAATGCTTGAGCCTTTCATAAAACTGAAAGTTCCGCTAAGTAAGCAAAAGCACTAGTTTAAATGTAAGAATTGCCATCACATAAACCATCAAATGCATTAAAACTATGCATTAAAATCCAACATTCAAAAATCTTGTTGCACAGCTATAGGATTTAACGCATATTGACCGCTCTCAATGGCGGCCGTAGCTCAGTTGGTAGAGCCCCGGATTGTGATTCCGGTTGTCGCGGGTTCGAGCCCCGTCGGTCGCCCCAAAAAATGGCTAAACAAGCACAGCTTGCTTAGCCATTTTTTTTGGGGTGGCCGTCCAGATGGAATCAGGCTGGTGAGAGCCTCTTATGCCAGTAGCGTTTTTCTACTACTAAGCACATTTATTTTGAGGCAGGACTGCCTAACAAAAGACAAAAAAATGAGGCGACATAAGTTTCGCCTCATTCTATTTTTAAAACAATCTGTTCCGAAATTTTTTTGTTCCTACTTAGCTCGTAAAGAGCTTTGCAAAGTCCTTTACCTTTCTGGCACCCAGCTTCCTGCACTAATTGCAGTTTCAACCAATTCCCCGTCAGCTCTTTTACATAATGGAACAAACAAATCTCTTCTCTCGATTCCGTCTTTGTCTTTTCCAAAAAATGGAGAAACATAATTTTCACCTGCTGTTGAGCAATTATAAGATTTCGTTAGATCGTTAAACACTAACTGAGCACAACGGTTCTCAATGATTTGAACATCGCCTGATACTTTACCCATTCTAGAATGAGTTCCGCTGGATTTTATATTTAGGCGCTCAAGGTATTCCACACAAGACTCACCTGGTTTACCAATAAGCTCCTGCTTTAATTTGTAATCTTCAATTAAAGAAATTGCTGGCTTGATATCGTAATAAGCATCTGCTGAGTCCGTTGGTTGGCGTTCGTAGTTATCATAAGTCATGGCTAAATATTTTACTTCTTCTGCGAACAATTCTGCGTCCACTTCTTTGTCAGCATAACCATCAGAATCCGTGTCTAATAAAAGTTTAAAGTCAGTTCCTAAATACACAACTTCCTCAGTTAGCTTCAACTCTGGATCTACTAAGTTGACCTTAGCATCACCTTCTACTTCATAGCTTGAAGATGAAGAAAAGCCTTCAACTGACTCACTTTGAGACAAAGCACTCCACTCACTGCTAATTCCGGCACAATTAGTGAAACCAATCATCGTGAAACTCATTACAAATAGACTGAGAATTAATTTAATTTTATTCACCGCATTTCCCCCAAGATATTCAGCTCTAGTACTTGCAAGACCGGTTCCAAGCTCATCTCAAAGTTAAGCTAAGAAGAACCCAAATTATAGCCACCTGAATCTAGTTAGATTGACCACTTGTATATTTTTTTTTCGATATCTCAATATGAATTTTTTGCGGAGAAGGAATTGAAGACACTACTTCAAATTTTAAACTGAGTTTAATGACAATTAAAAAGAAACCTAACTCATTGAGTTTGAAAAAATCTTCTTCCAAGTAGAGCTCAGAATCGATTTTTAAAAATAAAAAAACTGCTTTAGGACTTAAAATCCTCTTTAAATATCTGGTGCTTTTTCATCAAATTATTCAACTGTCTTTCACTAATTCCTGCACGCTGGGCCGTTAGATTGATTTTCCCTTCTGTCTCACTTAGGAGCTCTACAAGGTACTGCTTTTCAAAGACTTCTGAGTTTCTTGCCCTAGCACTTGCTAAACTCAATTCTGTATCAATGGCAAGAATCGATTGTTTATCAACAGCTTCAAAAATCTCCATTGGAAAACTACCAGAGCTTAATTGATGGGACCTTTCTAAAATAAAGGCTCGCTCTACTAAGTTTTCTAATTCACGAATGTTTCCCGGCCAGTTGTATGATTTTAGCGCCAACAAACTACTTTCTTCAATGCCATTAATTTTTTTAGAATGCTCTGAGGAAAGCTTCTCGAGAAGAGTTAAAATTAAGGATTCAATGTCTTCAGCTCTATCTCGTAATGCTGGTACATCCACTGGAAAAACATTTAGGCGATAGTATAAATCTTTTCGAAATTTATTTTGCTCCACCAAGTCCTTTAAATTTTCATTGGTGGCGGCGATTACTCTAACATTTACTTTAATGTCAGACTCCCCTCCAACCCTTTGAAAGATAGAATCTTGCAATACCTGCAAAAGCTTAACTTGAGCTGCGGCACTTAAAGTAGAAATCTCATCTAAAAAAATGGTTCCTTGATTGGCTAGTTCAAATTTTCCTAGCTTTCTTTTGATAGCACTGGTAAAAGCACCCTTTTCATGACCAAAAAGTTCACTCTCGATCAAACTCTCAGAAATAGCTCCACAATGTACATGGATAAATTGTCGGTCTTTTCTCTCACTATGACGATGGATTAACTTAGCCATCACCCCTTTACCAACGCCAGTTTCCCCATTTAACAAAACGATAGAGTTGGTTGGCGCAACCTCTTTGATCATATCGTATATTCGCTTCATTTTAGGATTCTTAGTAGAAACCAGATCATAATCATCTGATCGCCAGAACAAGTCTCGCAAAGAGTCTAATTCTGCCTGCCTTCTTTCTTGAACGATATTACGCTCCGTTAAAAGCTTCCACTCTGCCATATCGACGGGATGAGTTAAATAATCCACGGCACCTAATTTTATTAGTTCAATTACGTCTCGAATATTATCATTGTCAGCCAAGACAACCAATTGAACTCCAGGACGCTTTGATTTGATGTTCTTATATTGCTCCGCAGCTGCATCTACAGAACTGCCAAGAAACTTAAACTCCCAAAAAACTAGATCAAAACTCTCTTCGTCAAATTTCTTAAAAGCCGTAGGCGGATTGGCTGCTAAAACCACTTCAATAGTTTCCGAAAAAACCTGGTCGGTTTTACTTAAAGCATCTTGTTTATCCGTAGCAATTAAGACCTTCATCGAGACTCCTTAGACATAGTCTACGCCTGCTTTCTACAGACAGGCAATCTTTGTTTTCGGAAGTCTGATTTCTGCTTTTTCTTTAGGATTTCCGATTTGCTCCCTTTCTCGAGGCCTATCTCAAAATAAAAGGCTTTTCAGCTGGCACCTAGCTTGCTCATAGAAAGATCGACTGACAAGGGAGAGCAGTCTCATGAAAGAGAATGGGAAACAGAAATTGGTAGGAATAGTGACCCCATCAAAATGGGATCACAACTTTAAGGCTACCGAGTTTTATCTAGCCCAACCTGGTGAGATTAACATACCCCTTCTTTCGAATGAAAAGCTTGATCAAGTCAGTCACTGGAAAACTTGCGTCGTCGAGCTATCTGGCCAAATGATTGGCGATAGCTTTTATATAGAGAATTTTATTATTCTCAATTCTTTCGAAGGAGAACAAAAATGACGAAAAAACTTTTATTGCTATTGTTTGTTGGATTGGCAATGTTGAACTCACCATCTTTTGCTTTTGCAAATGAAGACGATGACTCTGAAATCATCACTGAAGAGCAAACAGAAGATACTGGAACTTGGAACGGTGGCGAAGAAGAATCTGAAGGTTCTGACGAAGAAACTGAATAATAGTCAGTTTCTTTGAGCGGGCCCGTTCAGAAAGACCGACTTCTAAATTTTTAGATTCATTTCCAAAAATATAGAATTAATTAAAACAAAAAGACCTGAAAATGCATTCACCTGCTTTTCAGGTTTTTTTTATTTGGCATAAAACTTGTTATTTCATTGCCTGACGATTTGGAGGTCAGAAAATGAAGTACCTTTTTCTATTTTTAGTGAGCCCCTATTTACTGTGGGCATCTTGTTATAACACCCCAATTAATAGGACTTGTGAATACTACCAATGCCTTGAAGATGACTACCAGTGTGGCGCCGATGGCTACCCCTTAGGTTATGGACACAAATACTGCAAACGCTTTAATAGTTTAAACACAACTAATGCCTACCAAGGCCTGAGCCTTAGCGAAAAAGGCGTTCACTGGAGAAACCAAACCCTTCGATGCCTGCAAAAAGAATTAGTGATTTATAGTAGCGACATCACTCCAGGAGAAAACTATGCCTGTGAAAGTATAAAGAACATTGGCTTTAAGAGTCACGCAAACTGCTATACGCAAATTGACTCATCACTTTGTGATCTACCCGTTGGAGACATAACAAGCATCATCCAGGTGGTAGATATTAAAGAATACCGAGACATAAATAGCTGGGCACAAATGAAAGAGGTATTTGGAATATGTGTAGATCAGTGGACTAAAGCCTATGAAGAAACGGAAAACAGATTAATGCAATACTCCTTTGTAAACTACGACGAGAGTGCAAATTTCAAAAATCAAATTCAACAAGGAAAACTTTTAGAGCTTTCTGAAAAAATCAAATTAGGCTATGAAGTAATCAATAAATCGGAGTATACAAATGACAGAGAGATTTAAAAATGCTTTTAAATTTGCAGGCCTCGCAGCAGCTGGTGTATTGATTTTTTATGCAATCACCCGTCTATTGCCTAGCAATAATTTTAATCAAAACTTTTTAGGCAACAACCTACTTATAATCAGCCTACCTATAGCAGCCTTTCTATCCGCTGTTTTAGGTGCAAGTTTCCCCAAAATTAACGCCTGGATTTTTAGCTTTCTTCTGATCATTGGTACAGCTCACCTTAGCCTTTTTACAATGTTTCAATTAGAGTCGAGTAATCTTGACTCTGGTTTTGAGCTATTTTTAAAAACAGGAATCATCAGCGGAGCTGCCATACTGCATCTCTACCTACCAGTTAGTCTCGTTTTCTTTTTGTTGTCCATCGCGCTTGTGTTCTTGAGAAAGTATAAGTTTTAAACGAAAGCCTTCCTCGGTCATTCTCTAGGACTGAGGAAGTTTAAGGCTGAAAAGCAAAAGCAAAGAGAATAAAGTACCAAGGCCTTGCTCTTAAATTAATCAGTCACAATACATAAGTCTTTAGGTTTAAAAAAAGGACCTTCAGCTTCTAGTTCCTATATGATAAGATTTTAAATCATACCGAGGAATGCATGAAAACCCTATTTAGAGAATTAGAGAAAGTATATCGTTTAGTTGATAAGGTAAACGGACATGGCCGCGTCGAATTACTTGGCACTGTTGATGTGAAAGCACATCGTTTACCTATTTATGGATTTCAATTTGGCTCAAAAGATCCAACGGCTCCAACCTTTGGACTCTTTGGTGGTTTACATGGCCTTGAAAAAATTGGTACAGAACTAGCGGTTTATTTTTTGTATAACCTAGTTGAGCGTCTTGAATGGAATAAGCAATTACAAGAACTACTCGAAAAAATTCGCGTTGTTTCCATCCCTCTTTTAAATCCAGGTGGAATGTATCTTGGAACTAGGTCCAATCCCAATGGTGTGGATCTAAACAGAAACTCTCCTTCCACCAGTGATGGAAAAAAACTATTTCTCGCTTCAGGTCATCGCCTAAGCCCTAACCTTCCATGGTATGGCGGTGTCAAAGACAAGTTAGAGTTTGAGAATGAAATCCTAGTAGAGTTTGTTAAAAAAAATATGCTCAACGCAAAGTTCTCATTGGCTTTAGATTTACACTCTGGTTTTGGCGTTAAAGATCGCCTCTGGTTTCCATACTCAAAAACCTCCGAGCCCTTCCCTTACTACGACATTGCAAGCCGTATAAAAAATTTAGTCGACTCCAATATGAAGCACCATATTTACCAAATTGAACCTCAGGCTGATAGCTATATCATTGAAGGAGATATTTGGGATCATTTGTTTGATATCCACTACAACACCAAAAATCATAAAGAGGATATCTTCGTTCCTTGGACTTTAGAAATGGGTTCGTGGATTTGGGTTAAGAAAAACCCTCTTCAGTTAATGAACATTGATGGAATGTTTAACCCTTACCGAGAGCATCGTTTTAAACGTGTAATGCGAAGGCATTGGCGCTTACTTGACCTTTATATGAATCTCTGTGCCAATCACGAGGGATGGTTGTATGAATAAAATATTGTTACTTCGCGGCTTAGGAAGAGAAAAGCTGCACTGGAATGATGAGTTTCTAAATTCTTTAAAAAGAAAAGGCCTCGAGCCAATTTGCATCGATCACCCAGGCGCTGGTGACTATCGACAAATTCTAAGCCCTATAGAGATCGAAGACTATGTCGCTTTTTTACAAACCCAATTTGAAGAACTGGGTTTAAGCTCAGAAAAAATATACCTCTTAGGCCACAGTCTAGGTGGAATGGTTGCTTTACGTTGGGCCTACGAATATCCGGAACAATTCCATAAAGTATTTTTACTCAACACCAGTGATGGTGCTAGCTTAGCTTTTCCACTAAGACTTAAACCTTTTGGACTAAGACAGATTTTTAAAATTCTAAGTTCAAATGAAATTAGCAAGAAAGAAACTGAGGTACTAAATATGATTAGCAATTCACCGAGCGAACGGGACAAATACCGTACTCGTTGGATTGAGCTGGCCGCTAGACGCCCCATAAAAAGTATCAGTCTAGTAAACCAGGTGATTGCCGCCTCTCGTTTTCAAGCACCGAAAAGCCTTGAAATCCCCGCTGTATACTTATGCAGTACCGCTGACAAAATGGTTTCCCACAAATGCAGTGAAAAACTAGCCAAACTGCACAAAGCAAAAATTTATAAGCACGATAAAGGTGGGCATGATTTAGCACTAGATGCACCAGAATGGCTTTCGGATCAAATCAGTAACAACATCTAGACACTGATAGACTCTCTTTTTGAGAGTCTATCCCTTATTGCCCTAGGTATTCTCTGAAAAACTTTATTTTCTCGCTAGTAGGAATTTTTGATTCCGGGGACATTATTTGAATGTAAGCATTCACTTCCTCTTGCGATCTTTTGGTATTTATAAAATCATCTCGAGACTCCAACCAAGAACGCCAGTCCCCCGAATAAAATTTTGGCATGATACTTAAATACATACCAAATTCAAACACACTCAAATCTGTTTTTTTCTCCAACACATCCAAGACTTCAAAAAATTCAGGCTTTTTAGTATTCCTCAATACATCCACCTCTGCGTTTGCAAAACCAAGTAAAAGGGATTGGTACTGAGGCAGTCGTTTCTTTAATGCTTTGGTATTGTGAAGATAAAAGACTTCTGTTAACTCAAGCAACTGATCCACATCAGGGTTCACTTTATAGCTCGCAAGTAATTTAAATAGATTGCTAATACTAGCTTCATTACCATGAGTTGGCTGTAACATTTTTGATAGCTGGAAAGCAATTTCTGAGGACGAAAGGCCGCGTGGGTTTTTCAAATGAGGAATTTGTAAAACATCTTCGATCACAACTTCCATCAATTCTTTTGGATCAATCTCTGTTAACCAAAGATCAGCTCTTTCAACTTCGTTTTCTAGTTTTTCTTGTTCATACTTCTTTAAAAAATTTAAAAAGGACTCTTGGTCTAAATTAAGCTTTCGTTCTTGGTCGAAACTGCGAAATCGAATCCAAGCATCTAGATGAGAATAAGCGTAATTAGGCATAGACATAATGATATCGGTTAAATCAAGGTAAGATATTTGCAAATCCATGATTGAATTCAATACATCTCGAAACTGTTTTATGTAACTAAGACCTCTTCCTTTTGACAACAGGGCATTAGAAATCAGAGGAAAAAAAGCATTTATATAATAACTTTCTTTAGAACGGCGACCTTCTTCTAAAAAACGCAAGGCCTTAAAATTTCTTTTCAAAGCGGGTACAAGGTACAAATTGGCTTTTGCCAAAAGCTCTAAGCTCTTCTCTGCACCAAAACCAAGTCGGTGAAATTGGCCAATTTGCGCTAAAAGAACATAGTCTGAAATCTCTGATGATGTGCGAGAAAGGACTTGCTTTAAATCTAAAGTCTCGCCTCTAAAAACAAAAGCCTTTAAACCAGTATCCAGGCTTTCAATCTGGTATAGAGATCGATTGTATTCTTTGGATAGGTTTTCGTATTTTTGCTTTTGCAAGTCTTGCAAAGAAACAGAAGAACTCTTACATTGTGTAATCTTTGGTTTACTCGTAGGGCCACTAATTCCAAGCAGTGGAAAAACAAGGACTGAAACTAAACAAAGAAATGCCTTCATAAAATAGATCTCCTAACGAGAAGATTCTAACATAAATCTCTGGTATTTTTTGCTAGCTGAAACAACAATGAAATCTCTCCCTAGCCTGTTAAACCTCTTTACAGGCCTAAGAATACCTAAGTCACGCCCAAGTCCAAGAAGTTGAAATCATTGCTTTTTTAGAATATTTTTTCTATTAAAGTGCCGGCTGAAATTCGTTTGTTAAAATTTCTTGGGTTTTAATCGCCAAATCTCGACTGTGGTAGCTCTGTGGTTCATTTAATGGAGCTAAAAACTTTAGTTTAGCAACAAGCTTTTTGGCACGACACAGCTCCCATAAATGTGGGAGAAAATCCATATCTCCATACCAACAGACTTTATCACGGTTTTTTATACTAAAACTTTCACCATCAATTTCTAGGTAGTTTAATGAAACAGGTAGGATGTTCTTGTGGGCATACCTTGCTGCATTGAAAAGGGGTTTTCTAAAACGAAGTAACTCTTCCCCATTGTGACTAGTAGCTTCTGGAAAAAAACAAACATTTAAACCTTTGGTTAAAGCCTGGGTGATTTCTCCAATTTCTTTTCCCAAATTCTTCTTCGTTTTACGATCCACATAAACACAAGCACCTAGGTCACACAACTGCCCTAAAACCGGTGTATGCTTCATCTCTAAGGAAGTGACATAGCAACTAGGATAAACAGAAGATAAAACAAGAATGTCTAGATAGGACATATGATTACAAACCAAAAGAGCATTGTCTTTTAATAAATAATTGTGGGCATCTTCCACCTGTACTTCAACATTCAAAACCTTTAATGCTTTTCTGGCATATTTCTGAATGAGTTTAATTCTCTTACGCCTTCTTATCCATGGGTCTTCCACAGTTCTTCCAAGCATCACTGACTCCCCCACATAACGAAGAATCTCTTTCGATAGAAGACTAAACTTTTTCGCCTGCTCCAGTCTTGATTTCATCCCATCCCCCTACTCTGAAAAATTCTGTCTCTTTGGCGCAAGAAGAATAAAAGGTATCCTGGCCGTAAATAAACCAAAAACAATACTGCTAGCAATAATCATAACTCTCATTCCAATACTGCTTTGCTCTTCGCCAAAGCCAGAAAATTGAAAAAAGCTACTCAATGCCAACATTCCTGGTACCAATGACAAAATTCCAGGAACACTGAAAACCTGTGATGGTACTTTAAAAATTCTGCTAAAGGCCATACTAAAAAAACCAACACTCAATGCAGGCAGGAAAGAACCTAATACATAAAAGCCAAGTCCCTGAACCGATTGCAGTAATGTCCAACTTGCCACAGCAGTGATTACTGAGAATGGAATCAATCTTGCCGGTACATTAAATAAAATGCCTACCGCCGAAGCCGACCCAATCATACCGATAACTTTCAAAACAAAGCTACCTTCAAATAGATCTTTCACAGGACTTACTAAGTTTACATCTCCAACCAAACCAGCCACATCTCTTGCAAATAAAAATGCCGTCCCCATTGCCAATAGGGTTAAAATTCCACGCATCATTTTTGAAGTACCTGAAATAAAATTATGATTTGCTAACTCGGAAATGGCATTGGTAATGGTTAAACCTGGGACCATCAAAATCAATGCACCTTCGGCAAATGCTCTTGCTGGAACATGAAATTCAACCGCACAAAAACCAGCCA
Organism: Bdellovibrionaceae bacterium UBA6502; assembly: GCA_002436415.1. Lineage (GTDB taxonomy): Bacteria > Bdellovibrionota > Bdellovibrionia > Bdellovibrionales > UBA840 > UBA6502. Next base: position 99,263 of record DJMA01000012.1, read on the forward strand.
CCAAGAAAATAAAACAACAACCTAAAAACTCAGTAAATACACCGGTCAAACCGAGCTTTTTTGCAAAAGCTCCTGACATCCAAAAAACCAACATCACTAGTAAACCAGAACCAATAGCAGCTCCCCAAGATCCATAACTTGGTAAACTAGTGGCTACCCCAAATAAAAACAAGGCCGTAAAAAAAACCAAACGACTATAGGTAAAACTTTTTACCTCCAAAATTTTATGCCTTGTTTTTTCCATCGCCTTTCTAGAAGCCCGCATTTCTTCTAATAGATTTTCTAGACGAATCAATTCAGCCATATCATTTTCACCATGGTAAATGCGTCCCATGCGAGTGATCTTATTGGCCTTTCCATTTTCACTACAAGTAACAAAGATTCCACTGGATGTGGCAAAAACTTCGGTCTCAATGTCCATTTTTTGCCCGAAGTCCCAAAGACTTTCTTCAAGACGAGAGGTGGAGCCACCACTCGCCAAATAACTCTTTCCATACCTCATGATGAGGTCTAAATAATTTTCTAAGTATTGATCAGTCAACTTTATCTGCCTCTGGTGCTTTTATTTCTCTCGTGTTTAAATCCACTTCATTCAAATTGGGAACATCACTTAACTCACTTAAACCCAATTCTTTCATTCTTCTAGCGGATGGTAAAACCCTTCTCTCTAAAGACCCAACTGCTTCGTTGTACACCTTGGTTGTAGATTGAAGCTTTGTTCCAACATCACTTAACTTCTTCACCCACTGAACCACTCTCTCGTACAACTCTTTGGATGATTCAATGATTTGCATAGCGTTTGCGGCCACACTCTCTTGCTGCCAACCATAAGCAACTGCTTTTAAAAGAGCTACCAATGTTGTCGGCGTTGCAACAATGATTTTTTCCTTCAAAGCGTCTTCCAAAATATTTTTGTCCACCTCAACCGCTGCTTGTAGAAGAGCTTCATTTGGTACAAATAAAACAACAAAATCTGGAGCGGACTCAAATTGCTCCCAATAAGATTTTCTAGAAAGCTCGCGAACTCGAGATCGAAGATTCTTCGCATGACGCTCTAAAGCGACTTTTCGATCTTCCGGGTTTTCCGCTTCTGCTGCATCTAAGTAAGCGTCTAAAACCGCTTTGGAATCAATTACGATGCTTCTTGAATTTGGAAGCTTCACTAACATATCTGGTTTCTGTAATTGGTCGTCTTTACGAACGCTAACCTGTTCTTCAAAGTCACAGTACTGACTCATACCTGCCAACTCAACCACTCGACGAAGCTGCAATTCTCCCCAGCTTCCTCTTACCTCTGGGCGTCTCAAGGCTGTAGTTAAACTACTGGCCTCTTTGCGTAAGGCCTCTGAAGCCACACCCACAGACTTTAACTGCTCATTGATTGCAGTAAACTGCTCAATTCGCTGTTTTTCTACTTTGCTAAAGTCATTCTCTAACTTGCTCATTAAGTCTTTTATAGGGCTTACTAGTTTTTGAAACTCTTCGGTCTTTTCACTCAAGCTATGCTTATGCTCTACACTTTTTCGGTCCAAACGTTCTGTGGCTAGTTTTAAAAACTGATCCACATTGGACTCAAGAGCCTTGTTCGCTAAGGAGCCAAAGCTTTTTTCTAATTCTTCTTTTTGCTCTTGAAAACTACGCTTTTCTCGCTGAAAACTCTCTTCACGTTCTTTAAGAGTGGTTTCCAGTTGCGTATTTCTAGCCTCCAGTTCCCGAATTTCTAAATCAAAACTCTCGGCTTTATTTTTATAAGTTTCTAAACTTTCTTTTAAATCTCCAGTTTGAGATTCAAGAATACTAAATTGTATAGATCGTTGGGAATAATACCGATAAAGGTAAACACAAAAGCCTGCGAGAAAAACCACCGCTAAAATCAAACCAATCTCTAAGCCAGTCACTAAATCTCCTACCATCATGGATTAAAGTTCTACATTCCCCTAATGCTTTAAAAACAGGGCAAAAATCCCAAGAATGCTCCCAAAGATTAACACCAAAAACCAAGGAAAGTTAAGCACATCTATATAAATAGAGATTAAATTTTACCTCCTCCTTTTTAGCCGAAAACTAAAACCAGAATATGCTTTTACAAGAGGCATTTAAATGTACTAGGCACTATTTGCTAACAAATTAAAACTGGCCCCTTTAATTGCGGATAGACTTTAATAAGTATTGAAAAAGCTTTGTTTAAATTAATTTGTCCGAATTTTGACTTTCGTTGCAATGAATATAGTAAAGAAATTCAAGGCTTTAATGCTGTTTCATCCGCAATTAAAGGGGCCAGTTTTAAATTTGCCGAAGTTCCAAGCCACGAGGAGCTCTATTCCACATTATAGCACGCAAATACCCAAAAAATTTAGGCAGCATTGATCTAAAACTAAGACTCGATAAATTTCCTATAAAATAAGAGCTGCTAATATAAGGGCCAAAAAGTAAAAGAATATTTTGATTCATTTTTACTATATTTATTTAAGAATTAAATAGGATTTGAAATTCATTACGCTGAGTAGACAACTTGATCGTTACTTATCACCTCAGCTTATCAAAGCAATGGATCTGTTGACATCCTTTCTAAAACTGCTTAATTATTAAACTTTTCCGTATTAGAAAGATTAGGCACTTTGAATTTTTTACCTATATAGTGCGCGAAAGCGCAGCTAAAATATATTATTTTAATTTACTTTTACTGTAATGATTTCAGCGGCGGTGCGCCTCTCTTGTAATTACCCCCTCCCATCCCTCAAAATACGAACTATGAGATATGGTTATGTGTTGACGGAATTCATGGGGGATATTTGAAGGGGTTCATTCATTACATTTTGATTTTCACGGTGGGCTTCAGTCATTGGAGTTTCGCGGCTTCTAATAATTCCGCTTTAGGAAAAGATAGTCGGCGAAGCAATCAGGCTCAAGAGATCATCGAGAACAGCATAGCTCAAAATGAGTCTAAGGATGCTGACGTCCTTATTAATAGAAGTGTCATTCAAATGCCCGGTGAACCAGATCGTATGATCGAAGTCTTAACAACAGATGGGCCGGATGCATTAATTTTTGAAGAGGCACAAAAAGAGATTATCCAAGAACAAAAAATTCCTGAAAGCGACTTTATCAAAAGCATCGTTCAGTATCAAAACGGCCAACAATTTAGCGCCTTTAAAATGGACACTGAGAAGTGGCCAGAATTTAATGCCTTAGTACTTGCTCGTGTTAAACAGAAAAAAGAAGAAGCTTTACAGAAAGAAAGAGAAGAGTCTATTGCCAGAGCCGCAGATGCCTCAATGAAGAAAAAATCTGAGGTTTATCAAACTTGGCTAACTTTTAGTATTCGCTGGGGTCTTTCGGTTTATTTTTTCCAAACGATTGTTGATCCATCCAACTTTGAACTAGCAGTGATTAGTGGTGTTTCTTTTATAAACACGATGGTTTTAAATAACTTTATGCGAGGTTTTGAAAAAAGCTTCCAAACCATTGGACGTGTGGGTCTTGAAATTCCTCATCAACTGATGAGAGGCGGAGCTTATATTGGAGACCAGTTTCTTAATGACAAAGCTAGAGAGTTTTTAGCTTGGTTCCCTAGAAAATATAAAGAGAACATTTTAAACAATCACTTCGCGAAACAAACCGCAAATTTGGCTGGCTCCTTTGTTTTACAATCCACTTTTGTGGCAGCTTATTTAATCGCTATGAATCTCGGTAGTCTTGGTTTTGAATCTGCAATCATGGAAAGTGGTGGCGGATCTTTGGCTGGGGTAGATGTATCACAACTTCCTCACGATTTTAGTTTCGATCGCTTTAAAGAAGCTCTATTTTCTGGTTACGCACAATTTAGTTGGGCAAAGGCTTGGGACTTTATTTGGATGCCTGAAAATTACCTTTTAGAAAAAACTCTGGCTTTTACTATTTTCTCAAGATCTTGGGATGTGTATCGATTGAGATATCGTGAACAAGTGAGTAACCAAACCAAAGCAAATACTTTTGGTCGTTTAATGGGAGTTTTCTTCGCATTGATGACACCAGTAATTTACATTGGAGAAGAAGTGGTACGCGGATCTAGCACTAGCCCACTAGGCTACCTAGGAGTAATTTCCGTTGGTACTGTGGGAATCATGGGACTTGCCTTTGTCTACGGAGATGCTCCTAAATACCAAGAATACTTAAACGCACAAAAACAAAAAGTAAGTGATGCCCTTACTTCCTTTAGAAATTACTTAGGAAGACACGCTCGCGCAGTTGCTTTTGGGACTAAGCTAGGAATGGTAAATTTAGCTCACATGGCCGACGATTTATACACGCGTACTAGTCGTAAAAACTGGGCGAATGTACCTGAAATGGCTTTTCATAGAATGATTGAAAATCCGCAAGGCTCTCGCTGTTCTTTAAGTAGCCTTTAATCTACAGTTTCTGAAACTAAGCTAAATGCAAAAAAAGCATCTAAGAAATCTTTTTTTCTTTGTTCGCTTTTTCTAGATAATAAACCTTAGCAAATTTTAGAAATATTGAGTACGCAGCTCCAACTGAAATGACAAAGCCAGCAACACCATCAAGAAAACCAAGCTTAAAAATATAGGTTTCTAAAAACTTAGATATGGGCTTTGTTAAAAACAAAAACCACGAGAAGGACTTTCCATCCTTTATAAACTTCTCAGCCCCTAAGCTTGAATAACGATTGTTTGCAGAAACTTGTTCGGTCAAATCTTTGAAGACCCAATGATAAATTTGCACATCGGCTCTTTTGACTTTTTTAGCTTCCACCTTCTCGTGCAAAGCACCACCCTGCCATTGTGAGTGTTTTTTATTGTAAAGACGTCTTTGGTAGTCAGGGTACCATCCACCATGCGCTATCCACTTTCCTAAGTGATAAGTCTTTCGTGGAAACTCATAGGCACAGCTATCATCTCGCTCCTCGGCTAAAAGTTCTTGGATCTTTTCAGCCAAGTCAGGAGCACATGCCTCATCTGCATCTAGATTAAAAATCCAATCATTTTCACAAAGCTCAGACAAACGATTTTTTTGGTCACAAAAACCTCGCCATTTCTCTGAAAAACATTTAGCGCCTAAAGACTTAGCAATTTCGAGAGTTCGATCGCTGGAACCAGAGTCCAAAACCACAACTTCATCAGCCCAAGACAGAGACTCGATGCATCGAGCTATGTTATTTTCTTCGTTCATACAGATTATAGCCGCACTAATTTTTACTTTACTCATAGTAGTACTTTAGAAAAGTTCTTCCTAAGTGACAAAGTAATTTCCATTGGATATAAGTATCCCCATGAAATTAATGCGTTATTTGCCTATTTTGTTTTCGTTAATTTGTGTTCAACCTTGTTTGGCTTATTTTAGCTTAATGGATTCGGGGGATATTTTAGCCGAAGGCCAATACACCCTTACTTCAGAAGCTCAAATGGTAACCTCTGGTGATGATGGTCTTAACTTTAGAGCCCATCTAGATCAAGGCTTCGATCCCTCATCCCAGTTTCGCTTTACTTTAGGAACTGGCACCAATGCTTATCAAGCAGGATTCCTTTATAAATGGGTTCCAATTCCTGATTATGAGAACCAACCGGCTGTTGGCTTCATCGCTGGTGTGACTATGGCTGAAAACAGTAGTGATACAGTTTTAGCATTACAACTTAAAGCTCTAACTAGTAAAAACTTTGTAACTCCCTACGGTTATGTATCACCCTATGGTGGTTTAAGCCTCGCCATTGAAGTTACCAATGCACTCAATGGAAACCCAGCGCAATTGATCCTGGGTAGTCGATACCAAGCAGAACATTGGTCTAGGAGCTTTGTTATGGCTGAATTCGGCTTTGAAATTGCGGATGCTTTTTCTTATTTGTCTGTTGGATTCCAATATGATTTCAATGAAAATGCTTTGCCCAAAATAAAAAAGCGCTAATTCACTGGACCTTCAGCAAGATTCAAAGTGATACTTTAAGTTCTACCTTGTCGTTAAGTCCAGAGCCACCTATCCTTAAGTCATCCTATAAAAAATCCCAGAATATCAGGATGACACTCTGGGTGTAGGAAGCGTAACTTTATTAAGGAGCTCTTTTTCAGGAAGAAACTGGGCTTCTTATGCAAATCCGCGAAGTTCGTATATTTAGTTTCTCTCATTTTTCGAAAAGCTGTAGTTTAAGTTTATTCTTTCTTTAGATTCTAGACAAAACACCCCAAATCTTCCATCTAGTTTACAATTCTTTTGTCCAACTCCTATAAGTACTTAGTCTGTGAAGACTTTTACTTTATGAATGCCTTTTAAGTAGTAACTCCCCTCTTACAAGAACATTTTTTTTAAAGCTTTCATTTTTTTAGGCAAAATGTCTTTATAAAAATTTTGATCCGGTAAGTTTTTTTAAAACTACATGCCGAAACAAAAAGTAATAACCAATGCAGCTTTTATATTTCAGTTTTTCCTATTGAGAAATAAAAAACCAGCAGTTCAAGAATGGCGCACTAAATAGAAGAAATATTATGAGTAAAAAATTAGGACTAGAAGAAGGATTTCGCTAGCCTTTTTTGAAAACTAAATCACACTAAAGAAACGATGCTAGCTCATCCAAAGTCTTAAAAAAACTTAAATGGGTTTTTCCTTAAGTCTAGCCATAGAAATAAAGGATTTTTTTTGTTAGCATTATATTGATAACAAGCTGGGCTCTTATGATAAAAAACTTACTCCTGATTCCATTTATTTTCGCCATGTCACTTCGTTGTAGCCATACGGCAACGACAAGTTCAATGACGCCGCCTTACCAATCCAAGGTATATCATGATTTATCTACTAAAGATCCTGAGAGCGTTGAAAAGTATTTTTCCAAATACAAAACTCCTGAAACTCAGGCCGCAACTCGTTACTGGGTAAATTACAAACTGGGGCAAGTTTGGGAAAAGCACGATAAATCTAAATCTTGTGAATACTACAAAATCCTAAGCACAGAGACAGATTTTCCTCTTAGTGACCTAGCCTACTTAAAAACCATTGATACATGCGACGGCAAAAGCATCGTGAGCGATCGTTTGTTCGCCATGAAAAAAGATGAAGACAAATCATGGCTAATGCCAGAAATCGAAAGACTACAATACGAGTATGCTAAAGCACAAAATATGTACCCACAAAACGCTGAAGCAGCGATCTCTTTATCAAAAGATTCTTTGATTCGCCCAGAGAAAATCGCTTATACGGAAGAAGCTTTGAAATGGGCAAAAGAGAAAAATGATGCCGATAGAATTAAAGCCTACGAGCAAAGAATACAGAAACTTTCTCCAAGCCGCAGTAATAGCTCTAAAAAATCCGATCCCTTTGATGTCGCATATGACTATCGACGAGATAGAAAATTTTCTGAGGCCATCAAAATTTATAAAAAGATCGCGAGAAAATCTTCGTCGAGCATTTACGAAAAACTAAAAGCTTGGAATGGAGTTGCTACCTCTCACAAGTTAATGCGTGACAAAGAAATGTACGTAAAAGCTCTATACAGCCACGCCAGTGTAGCTGATCGCTACTATCGAAAAAATAAAAAATCTAAAACGGCAGCAAAACTTCACCATGACTCACAGGTTCAGCTAGCCAGAGCCCTTTGGACAGAAGGAGAAGTAAGCAAAGCTCGAAAGATTTTAGTTCTTCTGGGAAAATGGTTAAAAGGCAAATACCCAACCGATCAAGTCAATTGGCTAATCGCTAGAATGGCTGAAGAAAAATCTGATTTTGAAAAGGCGATTTACTATGCAAAAGAATCTATGGATGAATCGAAATCACCTGAGTCTACTTATTATGAAAAAAGCGCATGGATATATGCCTGGAATTTAAAGAAGATCAATCAACCCATGAAAGCTGCGGAAAGTTTTAAAGAGCTTTACCAGAAAACAGACAACGAATACGATGCTGCAAAATACAAGTTTTGGTACGCCCATAGTTTAGCAGAGGCAGGTCAAGAACTAGATGCCTATCAGGTCTACAAGGAGCTAGCGGATGAAGACCCTCTCGGCTACTACGGCTTGCTCTCTTACAGACAAAGAGGAGAAAAGCTTCCTAACCTTTTGCATACGCAAAGCATTTTTGCCAGCGACCAATCTTTAGATCTAAAAAGAGACCTACTTAGTCAAATCGAGTGGTTAATCGCCTTAGACGAGAACAAATTAGCTCAAGACTATTTAAAGTCTTTAAAAATCCAAGCTAAAACTGATGAGCAGAGACAAGAGCTTTACAGTCTATATGGAAAAGCTGGCTACTACGCAGGAATTTTTAGAGACCTTGCTTCTTTAGATCCAGAGAGAAAAAGAGCTTTGGTTGAAAAGAATCCTGAGTATCTTTTCCCTAGACCTTACTTGGCAAAAGTAAATGAAATCTCCCAAAAGTATGGCGTAGAGGCATCTTTGGTTTACTCCATCATTCGCCAGGAAAGCTCCTTTATTCCGCACGCTAGAAGCTTTGCTGATGCTTTTGGATTAATGCAGTTGATCCCAAAGCAGGCTAAGAGATTGGCAAAAATCCACAATGTAAATTACAAAGAGGCCGAGGATCTTTATGAGCCTGTAACAAATTTATCATTAGGAATTCCATTTTTGAGAGAGCTTTGGGACCGCAAGCAAGGTCAATTTATAATGACCGTTGCAAGCTACAATGCCTCAGAAAGAGCTGTTCTAGGCTGGATTAACACCCGCTATAAAGGCGATCCCATCACTTTTATTGAAGATATCCCCTACTCTGAAACCAAAGCTTATATTAAATTGGTTCTGAGAAACTTTATTTGGTACAAACGCTTGTCGGCCAAAAGCAAAGAAACTCCTTATCCTGAGTGGGCGCTGCAAGGCCTAGAGGAATTTCAGACTAAGCCTAGAAACATCAGTTCAGAAAAATAATTTAGGGCCTCATGGCCCTATTTTTTTAGAGAATTCCTTGCCTTAACGATCGAAGCTTTGTAATCAGAAGCTATGAACTACAACAGCTTAAATGATCAATTGAACGCCCTATTAAACACCGATGACTTTTTGGTAAACTCTGCACAGTTTTGCGCATTTGTTTTTGATGAAATCAAAGAACTAAATTGGGCCGGATTTTATTTTTACAGAGACGAGCTCTTACAACTTGGAAGCTTTCAAGGAAAACCTGCATGTAATCCCATTGCAATGGGTAAAGGAGTTTGTGGGACTGCTGCCGAGAGCCGAAAGAGCATCTTAGTCGAAGACGTTCATCAGTTTCCAGGCCATATTGCCTGTGATGCTGCTTCGAATTCTGAATTGGTGATTCCCCTAATCAAACAAGGAAAACTCATTGGGATCTTTGATATGGACTCCCCTAAGCTATCGAGATTCACCACTGAGGACAAAGAGGGCATGGAAAAGATTTGCCAAAGCTATTTAGACAAAACAAAATTTTTGTACTTTTAAAGACATTCGATTTTTGAAATTTCATGAGCTTTTAAACCTAGAGTTTAATGTCGATACCGCACTTTTCCGTTTAACAAACCAAGCAGGCTCGTAAACGCTAAGGATTAATCCATCTTCTCCAAGGCATATTCAAAGTTACGCAAATACCTTCCGTTACGGTCTTTCACCACCCACTTTTGGTAAATAGGACTTAACTCACAATTTTTAAACACATTGGGAAGCTCAGTGCTTAAAATCCACTGCCAATTTACCTTTAGGATGGCATCCAATCGGCCGTCTTTAAACTCCATCACCACATTGTCTTCTTTAAAAGAAAAGCGAAAGGCAGAAACGGACTTTCCATCCTCAAGGTAATAGCGTCCCTTTTCTATCTTTACGGGAAACTGATCAAAGTATTGTGTGGATAAATAATTACCACCCTCATCGTATTTTAAGCTCTTCAACACTCTATCCCCACGAAACCAATTGTACGGACTGAGCATCATTCGATGAAAATTTCTACTTTGAAGATCATTGTTATCCTGTGAGAAACTTAGCTTGTCATTAATTGCCAAAGCAGAAGTTTCACTCGAAAACTGAATGCTTAAATCCGGAAAAATTTTTAAGCTCAAAACGTCAGTAATTCTACCAAGAGATCTAACTTTAATTTTTAATTCTTGTTTTTTTGAGCTTTGAAAATTCGAAGGTTTTTTACAGTCGACCTGCTTCAAAAAGTCTTGAGCAGAAAAAAGCCCTTCGCTTTTTTCTGCTCTAAAGTTTGCCATGGCAAAACTTTGAATCAGTAATAAAGAAACGGTCAATAAGACCTGTCTATTCGTCACTGATTGTCCCCCATCTTCTCTAACTCCTTGGCATACTCATACACCCCACCAACTTCTTTTTTCTCAACCACCGAACCATTCTGCGCGCTTTCTAGCTTTTGACGAATCTTCACATAGTCAAAGCGACCATCCAATCCCAGAGCCTGATCAATTTTCGAAAAAACACTATATTTTAATTGCTCACTAAACTGTTCAAATCCTCCAGATTGAGTCATTTGCAAGCTTTTCAAAGAAATCAAATCATCAATACTAAGGTCTTTACTATCTAAAATTCTACTCATTACCAATTGGTTTAAAAGCGTTGAAAAAGAACCCAACTTTTGAATCTCTTCATTATCATCAAGTAGAGCCGAATTAGAAGCGAAGCTGCTCAAGGTTAAAAGCTCTTTATACTTTAAACGACAGCTAACGATAGATTCGGCTGTGTACTCTCTCCATCGGCCAATCACTGTTTCTACTCTTTTTACTGATTTTGGATTTAATACTTTTACGATTTCTCCTGCCAATAAATCACAGCGTTTTCTTCCATTAACAATAGCACCATACATCGCTGCGCGCTTTGTCTCTTGATCCTCAACATCCACATATTCTACTGGAGACAATGTAATTACGGCTTTCATATAAGAAAACATCCCATACTTAGAACTAAGAGTACTCCAGCCTGGCATATCACCGAGATCTACATAGGAAGCGTATCCGTGACCAATCAAAGGCAAGACCACAGTTTGCTCAAAAATATTCGATCCACCATCAACGATATTTTTCTTTCCAACTAAGTTCAACTGGTGGAAAAAAGCTAAGGCAATTTGATTGGCCTCAGACTCGTTAAAATTAATATGATGGGAATGTTCATGCATTAAACTCTTTGCTATTTCGTTTATGATAATTTTATCAAATTTATGAAAATAGATCTTTGAACGAAAATAAACTTTAGCATCAGACTCTTTGTAAGTCTTAGCCCATACCAAACTACCAGCTTGCTCATCTCCAATACAATAAGGCGTTTGATCAGTATTCTCCGCCACAAAAGAACAGTTCGCACTATGATCGAACTCATAGGAGTTTTCCTGAAGAGACCGCATTAGTTTCTTTTTATTTTTAGTGTATTTAGAAGCTAAGCTCTTACTCATTTTATCCATGGCCAACTGATCATTAGATAATGAGTCTACTAAAATTGATTTTGCTTTATAAACGGCAGACTCAAAATCATCTTCTGCATTTCCACCCTCAGTTGAGGCCGGTGCATTTAAACCAATCAATAACAAGGCCAATACCGTCTCGATTATTTTTACTCTTTTTTTACTCATTATCATTTCTCCGACTTAAAGGGATTAATTGCACATTTAAATTATAAACAGCGTTTTTCTCGCCACTTTCTAAAAACTCAGCCAGTTCTCTACGAAATTTTGTGATCATCTCTTTGGCTTGAGGAAGTTTCTTTTTATCGATCCCCATAGAGATAAAAGTAATATCTCTTTCATCAATTGGATCTTTTTGTAAGGAATTTGCTGCTAGTTTCATTCGTTGTAAATGGGAGTTTCTTAACGCATTGGAAGCAACATCGTGAGTGGTAGTAATGTTTTTTCTTTCTTTTAAAGAGAATTTACCAAACTCCTCATTCACTAAACCCACTCGTAAAAGCCTTTCAATACCCTCAGTAATGATGCCTCGATCTAATCCCAACTCTTCGCTTATAAACTCTTTGGTTCCGTCAAAGGCGTCGAGAGTCATCACATTTAAAATTGCAAAGTGGTACCAATCTGCAATCAAACGAAAACTATCCTCTGACAAGCTTGTAAAACTAGCTGCCTGCCTTTGCCTTTCACCGATTTTTTTCTGCGCTTCTAGTTTTTTCTTCTCCGAACGATGAAACTTCGCATTCACTAAGGACACAAACACTTCTTCTTCTTTTGCATTTAAGCCCAAACCGGAAGAAATTTTGCGAGCCATCTTTTCAGATATCCCCTGTTTACCATTCAAAATACTACTCAAACCAGAGGCTGCGACTCCAAGGTCTTTGGCGAAAGCTCTAAGTGAATAAGCAGGGTTCATTTGCCTTCTACTTTTCCACTCATTATTTAAAATGTCTAAATAGCTCAAATTCTGTTGCACAAAGGAAACATACAACAATCTCGCCAAAGCCCATAACTTTAATGATCAAAGTGTTCAGTAAAACTGCCTTCATGCGTAAAATGCGTATTATTTACATAAATTCAGTCCTAGCTCTTTTAAAGTGGTCCCTTTAATTGCGGATAAAAGCTAAGAACTATGAGATACCATTCCTAAAATTTAAAATGTCCCCATTTGATTTCGCTGTGAAATGAATACTGAAAAGGATTCCAAGAGTTTAAACAAACTCATCCGCAATTAAAGGGGCCAGGTAACAGCTCTCACAAAAAAACTAGAGCTTTCTCATATTGAGACACTGCTCTGCAAAGCCCTGCCTCAGTCATCCCCTGTAAAACTATTAAACGTTATTTAAGTTTCTAGGCAGCGTTTCAGCCAGATATCACGTTATTTCAAGTACTTAGATCACAAATCCTTGGCACTTCTCTTGCTCTATAAAGGGCATAGCTTGAAAAATTCTGGGGAGAAATTATGAAAGCATTAAACAACAAAAAATTCATTACACTAGCAGCAGCACTTAGCCTAATGAGCTTTGGCGCCTACCACAAACAAGAAGCTCCAACACAAGAACAAACTAGCGCACAAAGAACTCCACAAATGGAACTACTTGGAAAAATCATTCCAGGCACTGCACCTAAAAAAGAAAAAGACGTTTTAATGACCGACCCTGCAATGAAATTTAAATGGGGTATGAACGGTTCTACTGCTGCCGATATCAGTACCAACCTTGCTTGGAGCATTAGTCGCGGTAGCAAAGATATCATTGTTGCAGTAATTGATACTGGCATCGATGTAAATCACCCTGACATCAAAAACAACTTATGGAAAAACCCAGGAGAAACTGGTTTAGATAAAAATGGTAAAGACAAAGCGACCAATGGAATCGACGATGATGGAAATGGATTTGTTGATGATGTTCATGGTTGGAACTTTGTAGCAAACAATCATAATCTTGAAGACAATCACGGTCACGGAACTCATATTGCTGGGATCGTAGGTGCAGAAGGAGATAATGGAATTGGTATCTCTGGCGTTGCTCCTAAAGTAAGTATCATGGTTTTAAAATACTATGATCCAAAAGCAAAATTCAATGACAACCTTGGTAACACCATTAAGTCCATCGAATATGCAAATAAGATGGGTGCTAAAATCATTAACTACTCTGGTGGTGGTTTAGAGTTTAGTCGACGTGAATATAACGCCATTAAAGAGTCTCGTGAAAAAGGCATTCTTTTTGTTGCAGCAGCTGGTAACGAAAGAAGTAACTCTGACATTCACAATTATTTTCCAGCAGATTATAACTTGGATAATATAATTTCTGTTACCGCCATTAACCAACAAGCGAAAGTTTTAAAATCATCTAACTACGGAAAAGAATCTGTTCACATTGCAGCTCCAGGCGAAGACATTTTTAGCCTTCTACCTGGTGGACGCTATGGACAAATGACAGGAACATCACAAGCAACTGCTTTTGTAAGTGGAGTAGCTGCTTTGGTTTTTGCAAACAACAATAGCTTTGATTACAAACAAGTAAGAAAACAAATCTTAATCACTTCAGATGAAATTGAAGGACTACGTCAAAAAACAAAATACTCAGGGAAGTTAAATTCTTATGCAGCTCTTGCGATTCAAGATGCCATTCCAGCAAATGGTTTGATGGCTGCAGAAAATTTAGACTTTAAATCCCCTGCCAATGAAGATCCTGCTGCTCAAAGCAATACAGGATCAGAAAATATCAGAAGCCTTTCTAGCATCGTAACTGCGATCAATGAAAGTGTGAAAGAGGTTGAGAATAAGAACTAATTTTTTAAAGGATTAAGAATTTTTAAAGCAGCTATCTCTCCCCATTTTTTAGCTGTAGCGCCACAGGAAGTGGTGCTTTTTTTGTTTTTTGCTCTTACTCCTCGGTTTAGGTCTTCGAATGAGTCGGCCTTCTGAGAAATGTATTTTTTCAGAGGCGCTATTCCGGTCGCAGCCTTCGCTGCTCCCTGCCATCCTTGGGGCTTGTTGAATCCCATCCATGGGATTCAAAACTCTGAAAAAATACATTTCTCATACGGCCTCTTTCTCACTTCTTTAATTCTAAATCTCGTCGTCTATTTTTTAATTTTGCTGGTGCGGGGGTATGGGGCGGCTTTGCCGCCGGTGGCTGTTTGATTCGCTTTGCTCTCAAAAGTGCTTTTGTTTTTGGCGTTTATTTTGAGGGGGATTTATCGTTTTAGGCGGATGCCGAATACTACGGCTAGGCTTATTAGGCCGCCTATAGCTAATGGTGGTTTTCCAGCGAATGTACCAAAGAATAGAGCGGCGCTTGATGCTAGTATAGCGAAAGTGGTCCACTTTGGTGGCTTCTCAAATTTTCTTTCCGATCTTTGGCTTAACATTTGAAAACTTGCCAGTTGAATGATTTTATCCTGCATCTTTTTAGAGGTTTCATCTAATGGATTTACTTCCATCATTTTACGATACTGCTGAGAAGCGAAACTTAGCTTGTTATATTGGAGACTGCTTTGAATAAACTGCTCATGAAGAGCTTCGTTTTGGTAATCTTGAACAATTTTTTTCCACAGCTCTAGCAAAACACTATTTCCCATAACTTGTCTGTCGGGAGAACTTTCCTTATCACTAATTTTGCTTAAAATAATCCCACATGAAGGACATTCATTCATATCCTTCGTAAGATTATAAGAACATTTTGGACAAGTGAGTGGCTGCATCAAATAATCCTTTGCTTGAGAAGTTTTGCTTCGTTAAAATATTGTAGTTAGAATTAAACAAGAAAACAAGTCCAAGGAGCTGCTTTCATGGAAACTCGTCGTCTGAGCCTACTAGCGCTAATTTCTGGAATCTGCATTGGTTTTTCCTACATTCCTTTTTACGCAATCCTTGGACTCTTCTCCTTGGTCCCTCTGTTTCTAGCACTAGATGAAGCTAAAAATTTAAAACAAGTTTTTAAATACTCCTGGATTTCACAATTTATCTTAAGCTTGATCGGATTTCACTGGGTAGCAACGACTGCTCATGATTTTGGTTATATGCCATGGTGGCTAAGCATAATCGTCTTATTGGTGTTTTGTTCTGTGATGCACATTCATTTTTGCATCGCCTTTATGATTTGGTTTAAACTAAAAAATAAATTTCAACTCAAGCAAATGCAAAGTGATATTTTAAAAGTATTATGTCTTTTTGCCTTAGAAACTTATTGGCCAATGCTATTTCCCTGGAACTTTGGCTACACATGGATGACCAGTGCCTTTCCCATCGCACAAACTGCCGAAATTTGGGGATTCACAGGACTAAGTTTTCTCAGTATCTTGGCCAATGCTTATATCAAACAAATCTACCACGCTAGACAAAATAACAATGCAGCTTACGCACAAAAAATTATCATTGGAGTTCTCGCAAGTAT
Source organism: Bdellovibrionaceae bacterium UBA6502 (assembly GCA_002436415.1). Taxonomy (GTDB): domain Bacteria; phylum Bdellovibrionota; class Bdellovibrionia; order Bdellovibrionales; family UBA840; genus UBA6502. Next base: position 115,004 of record DJMA01000012.1, read on the forward strand.
TTTTTGCTTGAGCCTATTAGGATATTCACTGAAAGAAAGTGTGCCTAGCTACGATAAGAAATGGAAAATTGGTGTGGTCCAAGCCAATATTGGAAATTTTGATAAAGTCCAAGCAGAGCATGGATATGACTTTCAAAGAGCTATCGTTGATAAATACTTAGATTTAACAAAACAACTCCTAGAAAAAGAATCAAACTTAGACTTAGTAATTTGGCCAGAAACAGCAATTCCCGTTTCTTACACCGAAAGCAGTAAAAACTCTCAGCTTTTTCAAAAAATTCAATTATTAATAAATCAAAGTAAAACTCCTCTTCTCGCCGGAAGTTTTTTTAAAGACCATTCCCTCTATAACGGTGCTGGGCTATGGCTACCAAAGATTGGCTTGAGCACAAAATACCTAAAAACAATGTTATTAGCATTTGGCGAAACCGTTCCTTTCACAGAAAATTTTCCTGAAGTGCAAAGATTTATAAAAAAAACCGTTCCTGCCATAAGTTTTTTCGGCAAAGGTAGTGGCTCTGTTCCCATGGATTTTCAACAAACAAAAATAGGCGTAAATATCTGTTACGAAGGAATTCATCCCAATTTTGTAATTGATTTAAAAAACAAAGGCTCCCAAATATTTATAAACCTAACCAATGATTCCTGGTTTGGAAAAACTTTTGAACCATACCAGCATCTATACATGACCCTTGCAAGAAGCATCGAACATCGCATTCCAAGTATACGCTCTACCAATACCGGCATTAGCACAGCCATCAGTGCACAAGGTGAAATTATGGAGCGCTCTCCCCTACATCAAGAATGGACCGGAGCTTATGAATTAGAAGGGCATATAAATCCACCAAAAACTCTTTATCAAATTATTGGTAAATACATCCTTGCCTTCGCCATTCTTATTAGCCTCGGTTTAATGTTTTTATTTAGAGAAAAATCAAATCAATAAGTGCTGTTTTATTACAATTAAACTATAAAACAGCCAGTTTCTACTGCCGATTTCAACAGCAAGATTTGTTGCGTTTTTCTTCTGAATTTGGATTTAGTTTCTCTCCCCCTATTTCGTTGTCAGTAGAAGCTTTCAGTGCTAATAAGATAATCATGGCATCCTTTTTAAATCACATCGATTGGCAAGAAATCATAGGTTTTTTACGCTCTAACACCAATTCAGAGCTTGGAAAAGATCTTCAGAGTAATCTCAAAGAGCTTCCTGATAGAGAAGCTGCGCAAAAAAGTTTTGATGAAATTTTTGAAGCTTCGCAATTCATTCGCTTCCATGCAGCGCGACCACGCCTCGAAGGAATTGATGATTACTATTTGATTAAATCTAGAATCGAAAAAAATGCCAAACTAGATATACCGGAAATTGTGAAACTGAGAAATTTCTTATTTGATCTCTCTAGCCTTCTTCGCCAATTCGCAGACATGGATGGCGTTTGGGTGAACGAAAAACTAGAGCAGTTAATGGACCCGAGACCCTCACTGGCTTATATCGAGCAATTGATTAGCCCTGATGGAGAGTTTAGAGTCGATGCCAGTGAACTTCTCTATAAAGCCTATCATGAGAAAAAATCGCTAAAAGCGAGCATTCATAATTTGTTAGAAAAATTAGTAAAGCAAAATGAACTGGATGGTGTTTTGCAAGATCGCTTTGTCACCACCCGTGATGGTCGCTGGGTAATCCCTGTAAAGAGTGGTATGCAATCTCGTTTTGAGGGAATCATTCACGATACTAGCGCTTCCAAGCAAACCGTTTATATGGAACCACAGGAAGTAGTAAAGAATAACAATCGAATTAAAGAATTGGACATTGAAATTCAAAAAGAGATAGACCGTTTACTGCGACAGCTATCTGATTACTTTTATGCCGCAAGAGAAGAGCTGCAAGAAAGCTTTGATGAGCTATTAAATTTAGACGTTTTGTTTTCCAAAGCATTCATGGCATTAAAAATGAACGCAAAACCAATACAGTTCTCAGAATCAGAAATTGATCTAAGAGACCTAAGCAACCCAGTTCTCGAAATACAAAAAGACTCTGACTTCAAAGTTGTGAAGAACGATTTAAAAATTAAAAGCGACCGAAAATGCTTAATACTTTCTGGCCCCAATGCCGGTGGTAAAACCATTATGTTAAAATCATTGGGTCTTAGCGCACAAATGGTACGCTGTGGACTACCGCCTGCTGCCAGAGAAGATTCAAAAATTCCTTTCTTTAAAGACATTTTAATCTCTGTGGGCGATGCTCAAAATATTACTGAAGGCCTAAGTACCTTTGCCGGACATATGAAAGAACTTACTGAAGCAGCAGAAAAAGCCTCCTCAGAAGTTTTAATTTTAGTGGATGAAATATGTGGCTCCACAGACCCAGAAGAAGGCTCTGCACTAGCTAAAGCATTTATCAATAACTTTAGCAACAAAGGAGCATTTGCTTTAATCACCTCTCACCTTGGTGCTTTGAAACAGAACTGGCAAAAAGAGCAAAAATTAGAATTTGCTTCAATGGAGTTTGATGATGCAAGTGGAAGACCCATTTACAAACTTCTTATGGGAATCAGTGGCTCGTCCTATGCCTTGAAAACTGCCGCTAGAGTCGGTGTTCCTCAAAATATTTTAGACAATGCTCTGGAAGAATTGAGCCCTGAAACCAAAGAACGTCAAAAGAAATTGGATGAACTGGAACTTTTAAAACAACAACTTACCAAAGCCAATAAGGAACTTGATTTTGAAAGAAAACAGGCCAATGAACAAAAACAAAAATACAAAAACTTGATCGATCAATTTCATAGAGAAAGAGATAAAAAACTAGAAAAAAGTATCAAGGATGCTCACAAGAGGATCGATAAAGAAATCGAAGATCTACGTAACAGTAAAAAGAACGTATTTGATGTAAAAGCAGATCTGCCACAAATTATAAAAAGCAAAAAAGAGACAAGCATCGAAAGCCCTGAGGAGTTTAATGCTAAGTTTCCACCTGGCAGCGAAATTTACGCGACGAACATTCAAAAAAATGCCATCGTTCAATCTCCAGCAAATGCCAAAGGCGACGTGGAAATTTTGGCCAACTCCATGCGCCTTACCATTAACTTTCGTTTTATTAGTAAGAGAGATACTTCCGGTTTTTCAAAGAAGAAACGAAAATCAAACTTCGAGCTCCCCACTACAAACACCCATTCACAAGCAAGTAGCACCATTGATCTAAGAGGAAAAATGGTTGAGGAAGCCTTAGAGGCATTGAACGATTATTGCGACTCTGCTTTATTGAATGGAACGGGAAAAGTAAAAGTGATTCACGGACACGGAACCCAAGCTCTGAAAAAGGCAATTCGATCTCATCTAGCTAGGGCTCATTATGCTGAAAGTTGGAATGCCGGTGGCGAGTTCGACGGCGGCGACGGCGTTACCTGGATTCACTTTAAGTAGACTCTGTTTTTAAAATGGACTCTTCACATACAGAGAGTCCTCTGTATTAGGAACGCAATCTAAATCAAAGTCTTTCGCTACTGCGATATGAAAGGGCGATACTATTTTAGATTCTATGCATGAATACACGATCAGCTCTGTGTTTTTACTTCCTAAACTTTCACCGGTTCTAATTTCTTGCCAAAGTACGCGGCTATCACTAGTGCTCACCAGCATTCGACCAACGAATTCACTCTCATACTGAGTGTCGCCATAATCACCATTCATAAGGACACGACCGCTTAACTCGATCTCTGCACAAGTTTTCAATCCACACTCAAGAACTTTCTTTAAAATGCTTGTCAGCTCTAAACGCAGTGGCACACCACTTTCCGAAAGATTGTACTCCTCTTCGTTTACCCAAGTTTCACCAATAGCCACTTCCCCCTCAGGAGCAAAGAAAAACGGGATACTATACTCTGAATCATTAGGATGAACTCCTGCAGACAAGACTTTGCCCCTTCCGTCGACCGTATAAAGTATCTTCTCCCCTAACTCTGGAAAGGCCAAAGATTTCAAATCCACAAAGCCATCTTTTTGCAAAGTACTCAGCTCGTATTGATAAATTTTATTATTAGGATTCACAGCCTTAGCTTTTGACCTAAGTAGAAACTCAACGATCTCGGTTTTTTCATTACTAATTTGTGAGTTGATATAAGTTTTCTTCAAAGTGTAGGAACGATATTTAATTCTGTCCTCAGCATCTTCTTCCATGGAAAACTGAAAACTAACCTTGTCTTTTGAGGAGTTCTTTATTTTCAAATTGGATTGCTTTGTCTTTGAAAAGCTAGAGCAAGAAGTTTGTAAAAAACAGAAACATAAAAAGAAAAGGAAATAACTAGATTTCATAAGGTAGCCTCTTAACAAGTGTATATAAGATTAACAGCCATTAAATTTTATAGTTATATCAATTACTTAGCTAGGAAAACTCACATTTTTTTAAAATACGTCTAGATTTCTCCCCCTAGCCTTTACATAGTTTCATACTGAAACAAAGAATGTGCCACATAAACTATTGATATTACACGATTATTTCAATTTTAAAATCTTCAGCTGGCACCCTATTTGCTACTATAATGGTTAGGGAGAGAAAAATGAGAAACTTTATCACTTTATTTGGATTAAGCCTATTTTTAGGCGCTTGCGGAGCCTCTACTAGTGGAAACTCAAACACAAGTTTTTCAACGGATGCAAAGACAACAATTTGTTCCGTAGCTAAAACTGTACAAGGCACTCAGACTGCTAGGTTGAGAACGGTTGGAAGTTCGCAGTTAGCAAACTATTATAGTACGGTTCAACTTCGCCTAGAAAATATGCCGAGTGATTTTATTAACAACGATGGTTATGTTCGTTTTTATGAAATGACTTTTACAAGCAGTGGAATTCAAGCTCTAGGGAATAGCCCTTTGACTTTCGAAATCGTTAACCCAAGCTATCCTAGCTTTCCTATCGCTTACAACTTAACAGAAATCACCTACGATGAGTTGTACTCTTATGGGATCAATAATACGGTGATTGTTGTTACTTTAAGTGGCTACTCCTCACACCTCTTAGACATTAACTACTTCACTGAGTCTGGAGCTGAGGTTTCTCGAAGCTATGGATTAATTCCACCTTACTACGTAGACCCAAATCAATACGAAGCTTCAAAAGCCAATCTCGGGTCTTCCGTAGTTAAAGATGTAGTACAGTTTCATCCCTTTGATGATTCTAGAAACTTAGAAGAAGAAGACTATCTTGATTTGATGGACAGTCTTTGTCTAAGCGGTGGTCTGCAAAGTATGTAAAAAAAAAGCGGTAAATCTCTCTACCGCTTTTTTCATCTGATTGTTAGTGAGAATCGTCGTCGTCGATACCCGACTCTTCTGCCTGAAGGTTTTCTCCATGGCGATAACGATCCACCAAACTACTGTCCCTGGTAGGAAACGAGAATAATAAATAGTGGCTATCGGATTGAGCATCTTCAACGGCAACAGAAATGTAATACAAAATAGCCTCAGCCTCAGAGTAATCTTTAATAAAGTTTACTAAGACATTTCCACTGTAATCCGTAGTACGCCAAATTTCATCTGCCTCTTCAATGGCCTCACTTCTGTAATCCATATAATCTTGGAATTCATGCGTAGGAATATCATTGTCAGATCTAAGAGTTTGCATAGCCTTAAAAAGCCCAACCGCTAACTCATCTCCTTCAGTCAATGCATCAACTTCTTCAATCTCAAGCTCGCCTTTTTCTTTGTCGTAAAAAAGTTGGCCCTTGGTGTAATTGTTTAAAAGCTGAGGATCTCTAGTTGGAAAATGTAGAAACACAAAAGTCGGTGTATCTACTGCCAAATAAACTAAAGCAACGTAATGGTAAACTCCCAGCTCAGGGTGCTCAAACTCCTTCACATATTGCTTAACGGGTACTCCTGGCAAACGATACTCGTCTTCATAAATTTGATCAGGCTCCTGTAATAGCTCCAGAAGCTGCTCTTCATATTCTTCGTAATCTTTTTGATTGAAGTCTTTGTTGGGACGATAAAACTTTTCGTACTCCACTTCTAATTGGTCAATCTGAGGCCTAAAAAAGTTATAAAGCTCGTCTTCTGAACCGAAAACTAAGCCTCTTTCTTCATCAATTACTATATCACTATCAAACATATCTTCCTCAAGACCTGGTGTTTTTTTCTTAACTGCTTTTTTAATTTTGCTTTGTTCCTGGTCAGAAAGCTTTTTCTTCACCTTCTTTTTTACATTTTTTTTACGACTTAAGCTCTCAGCCGCTTTACTTTTAGGCTTAGACTTGGATTTAGATGCTTTTTTCTTCGTTTTAGATTTTGCCAACCGGAACTCCTCGCAGGAATCCTGATTGTACTTTCTAAAGCATATTCATGGCACGTCTCAACGCTGTAAGTCACTCGACTATTTCTGTACTTGAAACAAAGCTTTTTTTACAGACACAATAGATATATGAGCAAAATTGCAGGACGCAATTTCAGCTCTCTAAAACTGAATATACCTAAAGCAAGGAGGCCCCTAATGAACAGGTTAGAAGACATGCAACTTGATGAAAATCGCCTTCTCCAAATGGAGTACCTAGTGGATCAATCAAGAATGGGACACCATCTCTTATTCGACAATGCTACTGTCAGTCGAGTCTTTACTGAAGAAAATGAGAATGATGAGGCTATGTTTAAGGTAGAAAACCTTGCTCGTATCCAAGATCTTCTTGCTGAATTCATGGACAAATCCACCCTTAAAGAAAAACGTCGTTTTCTCGACACCCTTGAGGATGAAGACCACGACTTACTGGTTCGTACCTACTTTAACATCATCGAAAACTCAATTCATTCGGTGACACCATTTAAACATTAGAAAATAACAAGGCCTTAGAAATAAGGCCTTTTTTTTGTTCTCTTCTGAAAACTCCCCGCCCTTGGTCGAGTAAAGGATTCTTTTTCCTAGCCGATAAAGAAAGTATGAAAATCATACTCTCAAGTCTTTTGTTTTTATTTGCCAGCAATGCATTTGCAGAATATCGAGTCTTTCAACTTCGTTTGTCTCGAGGAGCAGGAGAAGTTCGTGAAGTGCTTTCCACACTTGACCCCTACCAATACACGACCTACTACCCGGTAGACCCCGACGTAAGTGTTGAATATATGGATTCTTGGTTATGCCTTGGCGACACTTCAGGTTTTCGTGAATATTGCAAAAAACCAAATCGTCAGCCTGCCGCTTTGAATGATAGCCCTGAAACCGCTACACAAGCTCAATAAGCTGTAAAATCTAGCCTTTCTTAGACTTTCCGTTTCCTCAGTTTTTTCATAAAATAAAGGAAGTGGTTTAAGCTACCAGGAAGGTTATATGGCTACAGACATCACACCAGGTCGCGCGAAGGAGTTGCGAGACTTAGGATCAAGTTACGAAAATAGAAAACGCGAGATTGTCGAGCGTGGTGAGCGTACCTTAAAAGATACGCAAGAATATTATCGTAAAAGAGAAAAAGACCTTCGTAAACATGGCAGCGCTGCCATTAACCACATCAAAAAACAAAACGATGAAAGCATCTCTGAAATAAGAGAACAAGGCAAGGAGCAGGTTCGCAATCAACATGAACGAGTCGACAAGCTCTATGATCAGCTTTCGAAAGACCAAGAGATACACCAAAAGAAAGTGGCTGAACAATATCGAAGAAACCAAAGCTCCCTAGAAGAGCAAAGAAAAACCGGTTCACTAAAACTGGAAGAATTGCAAGATCAGTACAAAGACAAAATGCAATCCAACCAAAAGCAATACAATGAGCAACTCACAAAACTGCAAACCGAAGGCTCCAAACAAGTTGCTGATGAACAAAGAGACCATCGTCAAAAACTAAATCAATTGCAAAACTACAATGAAAATCAACTAGAACAAGCCGCCAACCGCCATAACGACTATTTTTTGAAAGTAAAAGATAGTCATAATCAACGCGTAAACAAGATTCATAAAGAGCATGAAAAACAAGTCGCTGAATTTAACGACGAAAAACTGCGAAACATGAATCAAATGCAACGTAAGTATCGTAAAGAACAACTTCGCCAGAAAGAAGCTAGTGACGCTAAACTAGAGAAAATCCGCAAAGACAACAAACATGACGTCGCCAAGGAGATTGAACTTCAAACCAATCGCCAAGAGTCTTTACGTCAAGACTACGACAAAGAAATTCGTCGAGTTCACAGAGAAGGCGAAGATAAACTAAGCGACAATGAAAAGAAATACCAAAGCCTTAACACCAAACAAGACAAATACTACCAAGGCGAGCTAACTCGCAAAGAAAAGACTCACCATGAGAAAATGAAAGAGTTAGACAAAAACTTCAACTCTCGCAAGGAGTTCGTGAGCAATGAACAAAATCGTGTGATCGGTGAACTTAGAAAAGAGCACAAAATTAGATATAAAAACGAAAAAGAACTAAACACCCAAGAGCTAAGAACTCTCAATGATGAATATAGAAAAGCAATCATTCGTACAAAAATAGAAATGATGGACGAAGTTACAAAATATGATAACAAGGAAAGTGACCCATTCTACAAAACTAAGTTTTTTGAGAATAATCTCACCGAAACCCCTAGTCATTATTTATTTCAAGTAGAAATCCCTGAGCACGAAAAAGACAATATCGACGTCAGAGTACAAAATAAAATGATTACTCTTAGCGGGCTAAGACAACACAAGGAAAGCTTTGAGGCAGAAGGACAAAGATTTCGTTCAAATAGCAATGAAACTTTTTATCAAGAAATCCCTTTAGAAAACACCGTTAAAACTAAAGACATAAAAACTTGGTACGAAGATGGGGTTTTCAAAGTCATTGCGCCAAAGGTTTAGTAAAAAACTTTTTCACTCCCCCCTATTTCATTAAACCTAAAAAATAGTAAAACCATTGCTCTGTAAAAAATTACGACAAAAACAAAAACATTAATGAAAAAGTAATTTTATTCATTGCGACCAAAATAAATCTCTGAGTATTTAGTTTGCCCAAAAATATTTTCTCTCTAAGTTGCCTGTATTCTTTCTCAAAAAGATTTGCATGAAATTCTCAAATTGATTCTCAATTGTTACGTCAATGTAATACAAATTTTTGTTCCATCTCCGAAAGTTTAAGTAGTAATTTAAGTTAGCGTTTTACACAAAGGAATTTAGAATATGCGTTCATTATTTCTAATTCTACTTTTGCAGGCTTTTATAGTCTCATGTGCCGGACCATCAAATGATGACTCCACCAACGAGAATCCAAATACGGAAAATCCCGTAGATAATTCCCCTGGAAACTCTGAACCACAACCAATCATTGCACCGGAAATAATATCACCTATTAGTGATTTAGGACCCGCTAGTACACACAATTTGTCTTTTCAATGTAGCAGTAGCTGTGAGTATCGTTTTTCATACCAAAGCACAGCCAATATCGATTTGTCTGCTTTAAACTATGCTGCAACAAACTCTTACGAACTTAGTCCAGCAACTGGTACCTATTATTTTGCCATTCAAGCAAGAGATACGAACAATCAACTGGAATCTAGTATCATAGAAATCCAAATTGAAATTGATAAAGACGCGCCCTCAAGTGTTTCGAACCTTAGTATTGACTCTGAACAAACAGAAACAAGAAGTCCTTCCGCTAGCTGGGATTTAGCTACAGACAACACAAGCATCTCTCATTATGAATTATCTGTCGGTACAAGCCCTGGCGGTGCAGAGATTCAAAGCTATACAAACATAGGTAATTCAAACACTGGTTTTCTCAGTCAGTTACAACTCGAAGACGCCATTGATTACTATTTAAATGTCAGAGCAGTAGATATTGCTGGTAACCAAGGACCCGTTATCTCTAGCTCTGCTTGGAATATTCCCGGAGCTCCCTACCCTGTAGACTCCTTAGCCCTAAGAAAAATATCTCAAACAGAAATAGAAATTGGTTGGTCGGCCCCTAATAATAACGGCATTGCGATTACGGATTACTACATTGACTATCGTTTGGCAGAACCTGCAGGCAACAACTGGACAAGTCTCAATGATGCCGTCAGCACGGATACTACAGCTAAAATTAGTGGCTTGAGCCCATCTACTAAATACCAATTTCAAGTAAGAGCTTACAATGGAACAAGTAGTTTAGGCTCCAATGTTTTAGAGGCAGAAACAGCACCAGAAGACCCATTTTTTGAACCGAATTATTTTAAAGCAATGAACTTAGGTGGTGCTAGCAAAAGCATCCTTGTTGCATGGGAAGATTCCACTGAAATATTTTTGAACGACGCCACTAGCATTGTGTTAAATGCCGCTGAAACCTATGAATTCGACTCTAATCTTGGTGACGTTTTAAAGTCAGAAAAATTCTTCTTCGTATCAGGACGCTTAACAAACGGTAGCGCTGGAAACAATGATGTAAGCCGAAATGCAAATATCGTATGGAGCTCTCCTGACTGGGCAGGTAAGGACTTTCTTTTTACTGGTACAAGAAACGCAGATCATAGAGTTAGCGTTTATTCCTTCGAGGATAGTAGCGTAGAATTATTCGATGGAGATAGTTTGATAGAACAAATCAACTTAAACGCAGGTGATTTCCACCAATTTAGCATCTCCTATCATGGTGGCTTTCAAATCAAAAGTGATAAACTAATCCTCGCCTATATGTACTCTGGTGGCGATGAATATGCAATCGATCCAAAGCCCCTTCTTCCTGCTAGTTTTGATATATTAGGGATTCCATCTAGGAGTGTTAAAATCACAACTTCTAGTAACACTGCTACTGCTAATTTATATCACTCAGACTCTTTTACTAGTCAGCTACAATTGGCTGCTGGGTCTGAGAAGTCTGTAAATGGACGAGGAGTGATAGGTCTTTACAAAGAAAATGCCTTGCGAATTCGATCCACAGAAGAACTAGTGGCAAACTCAAATGCTGACGCCAACGGCTATTGCTCAGCGCCTTTTGTTCCAACTTCTTTATTAAAGAAAAAATTTATCGTGAATGCTAAGATCGACTTCATTGCATTTGCTTCACTACAAGCGGGAGACATCACTGTCGAACTTCCAGATGGAAGTACATCATTAATTCCTTTAGAACGAACGGGAGATGAAGCTTTTGCTCCCTTTAAGGCAAGAACTTCAGGAGTTCCAGCAGGTACGAAATTTTATTCTTCCACTCGCTTTCAAGCTTGGTATCAAGCGAATGGAAATACTGATTCTATTGCTGATGATGATGAAACAATATTATTTGGTTTTGACTAATAAGAGGCTTATTTTAATTTCGCTTTGGAAATTCTATGAACATCATTCATATTCATTTCCATGCGAGACAAAGCCTTATCCGATCTGTCGATTTGATTACGCATGAAGCGCACTAAGTCATAGGAAGACAAATGCATCGCTGGACTGATATTAAAAGAGCTTGCCGGTTCTTTTTCTGAATTGATTTTTAAACCGATCATCTTTTGAATATTTACGAATTCTTTGTTCTCTTTTTGCATCTCTTCCTCACTGGTCTTTTGGCTGGTAATAATGCTATCTCTAGCAGTACTCAAATAAAACTTAAATTTTCTTACATTTGTTATAATTTTCTTAAACCTAATATTCACAACTTAAAGCAGCTAAATCTTGCTCCGTTGGTTCTCTTCTCTCATCGAAATTCGTGGCTAATTCCGGGTACATAACACTTTCTACCTCATCCACATGAGCCAATCCTAGGGCATGTCCAATTTCATGAACAATCAAAGCAACCAAATCCACTCGTCCGTATCTGGCTTTATCTACAAAGAAATTGTGGTCATCTTCATTAATTCCGATGCTGGCCGTATAGATGTTATTTCCGCGCCATTTAATCAATGTTCTGGCTTGTTCTCTTGAGAGGCCTTCCTCCCAATCATATATCCATAGAATCTTGATATCCATTTCACCGATTTGTGACTCAGGCAAGATTCCGTAGAAATCAAAAATTTCGTAGCCTAAAGCGTTTTCCCAATTGATCAAGGCCTGCTCAATGGCTCTAACATAGTCGGCATCGTAAATTCCTTCTCTCACTCCGACTTTCAACTTCTCTGTTGTTTTCCAAGAAACTCTCTGTTTTTGCGAGTTCATCACGAAATCACAACTTTCCTGAGGAGCTATGGTGTCAGTACAGGCTACAAGCCAAGTCATAACTAATAGTAGACTGATGCTGGTTTTAATTTTGGTTTTCCAATTCGTAATCAAAATGCTTTTCCTCCGCACCCTCTTTTATTTCAAGAGCCGGGCCAAGACCTAAAAAACCAAAGACTCTAATCGTAAGCATCTGAAAATACTAAACTTTTTAAATACATCCGCAATTTTTCCAAGGAAAACGATTAAGGCTGGGGCTGTTAGTGAATTTTTACCAGAACAAGGTGAAATCTATAACACACTGAAATCACTGATTTATTTCAATATGTTATTTTATAACAGGAAAGTTACAAAAAACGCCACCTAGAAAACGCCTTATAAATAAATATACTTTTTAGTGCTGAGAAATAGAATAGCTCTAATTACCGGACCTCCTGTCCAATATTTTGGACAAGTCTCTCTGAGAAAGTTTAAATCTTTCTAGGCGCTTTGAAGCTTGTTTTTTTAGAATCAAAGCCTCTAAAATTAGAATAAATAACAAAACCTTATATAAGAGCTCATCAAAAGCTATTTACCCCACATACAAAGCCATTCTATCCAGTTTAATTATGGCACCAGCCAAGACCTAGGTCGCACAACGCACCTCCTTCAACTGAAAAATAGCTCAATTTTAGTATATTCATGAAATAAATTCGTGTCAGAGTGGCACTCATAAAGCTGGCACCAAGCTTGCTCTATATAAGGCTATCACCGGCTCTTCGCCACGATCGTGGAGACCAACAGAGCCACCTATCCTACCTAACTTTACTTGTCATCCAGTGGGAGAAAACTCTCCCGCTAGGTCGTATCTTTAAAATGAAAAAATTACACACCCCTTTTTCACTCCCTGATAAAGCTTCTCTAAGACTGTGTCTTCCTAGAAAGCCTGTCTGATCAATGGGCTCCAAAAAAAACTTCCCCAGCAAAAATCAAAAAAAAAGAGATCCCAGTGGATCTCTTTTGATAAATTTATTTAAAAAAATACTTTAGTGTTGGACTCCGCTTAAACCAGCAAAACGATAGCCAACACCACGAACGGTTTGAATATCATCTCCTCTACCGCCTAATTTTTTACGAAGAGCAGCCATATGCACATCAATGGTTCTGTCTGTTATGCTTAAACGTCCAAGAACTTTTTCTCGCAATTGGTCACGAGATAAAACTCTTCCAGCCTGCATTAATAACTCGCTAAGAAGCTTAAACTCAGTAAGAGTTAATTTCACTTCCTCTTCATCAACGAAAACTTTGTGAGCTGAAAAATCCACTACTAAATTGTGATTTACAAGTTGGTTTGGACGATTTGTAGCTACTAATGTACCTTTAGTCCTTCTAAGCACTGCACGAATTCTTGCAGCAAGCTCTTTAGACATAAAAGGCTTTGTCACATAATCATCCACACCAGAGTTGAAGGCTTCTAGTTTTTCGCCCTCTCCACCGAGACCGGTAACCATAATCACTGGAATATCTGAAAAGTTTGAATCATTTCTTAGGTCTCTAAGAACATCGATTCCCATTTTTCCTGGCATCAATTGATCTAGCAAAATAATATCTGGATTGTATTTGGTAACTACATCCATAACCGAATCACCTCGGTCGCAGGTATAAACTAAAAATCCTTGATTGATTAACTTTTGTGATAGTAATTCACGAATGTCTTGTTCGTCTTCAACCAAAAGTACTGAGATTTCTTCCATCTTTAAACGCCCCTAACAAAAAGCCAATAATACTCTAAAGCACATTCAATTAGTTTTCAATTATCTTCTAAAAAGAATAACTATTTATAAATAATTTTAGTACTACTTAGCAATACCTTGCAATATACCCAGCTTTCAGAATTTCGCAAGTGATGTAAACCAAATTGGTTATTTAACTGGGCTTTTGTTCGCTTTTCAGAGCCATTTGACCTTTCAAAGAGCAATTGTTTACAAGATGTTTAAAAATGCCACCTGGCGGTAATTTCTCAGTGCAGGGCGTTTTTCCTAACTTCCTCTAAAAGCTCAGTTAAGCGCGATTTATCTACCGAATACTGTTTACTACAAAACTCACAAGTTACTTCTGCGCCATTTTCTCTAGCTAAAAGTTCCTGGATATCATTTTCTGATAAAAATAAAATCGAACGCTCTACCTTTTCTTGCGTACATGTACATGAATAACTAAGTTCATGCTCATGTTCGATCTCCATCAACTCGATTCCTTTTAAAAACTCTTCTAGAATTTCTTGTTCGCCGCCGCCATCAACCAAAATTTTTGATAGCTCTTTTGCGTTTTTAACATTTTCTTCGAGAGTTTTAATCTCTTGCTCAGTATGCCCAGGCATTAGCTCAATGATTAAACCACCCGCTGCTGTCAAAAGGCCATACTCGTTAATATGCTCTCCTAAAGCTACTACGGAAGGAATTTGATGAGACTGCTGTAAATACCAAGCAATGTCAGAACCTATTTCACCGGTTTTAATAATAACCGTTCCATTGAAAGGTTGTTTTTGGTAAGGCAAAGTTCGCACAACATTTAAAAGCCCAACTCCAATTGCTGAACTAACATCGATTTTTCCATCTTTTAAAGCAAGATCAAACTGTGGATTAGCAATATAGCCACGCACACTTCCCTCAAAACTTGCTTCCACAAACAGCTCGCCAATGGGACCATTACCTTGAAAGTGTAAGCCTGTTTTTCCATTCTTTGCCTGTGAAGCCAAAAGGCAAGCAGATAAAGTTGCCCTTCCCATAGCAACACTAGCAACAGGACTCATATTGGGGTGAACATTTTGTAACTCGGCGATCAGTTGCTGGGCAATTACACAAGATACCCTTACTGTGCCTGACTTCGATAAATATTTTTTAACAATGTCGTGGTTTGGTAGTGCCTGACTCATATACTTTAGATTACCTTATTTTTTCCTATTAATGTAGTTGATCTTAATATTTTATTTCATACGGCAAATTAGGCTGACTAGGCTAGAAAGTTTTGTTTCAATGCAAAAATTATTGAGTCTATCTTATATTGAGACAATACAGAGGATAAAACTATGATTCAAAATATTTGGTGCATTGGTCGATCTTACGCAGAACACGCAAAAGAATTAAACAACGAAATCCCTGACACTCCCTTGATATTTTTAAAATCTGGGGCTTGCGCCGAAATAAATTTGAATGAAATAAAATTACCCAATATAAAAGATGAATTTCATTACGAACTAGAGCTAGCTCTACGCTTTGGAGCTAAGCTTGAATTTGACGCCTATACTGTAGCCATTGATTTAACCAATCGCTCCGCCCAAGAAAAGCTTAAAGCAAAGGGAAAGCCTTGGACTTTGGCAAAAAGTTTTAAAGGCGCCTGTCCTTTAGGAAATTGGCATAGTCTTCACAAGCAGGATTTAAAAAATATTGAGCTTGAACTAATTATTAATGGAGAAACAAAACAAAAAGCCAATACAAAATTACTCTTGTTTCCTGTGGAAGAAATGCGTCAATACCTTTTAGAAAACTTTCCCGTCCAAGAAGGCGATGTCTACCTTTCAGGAACTCCTGCTGGCGTAGGACCTTTACGAAAACAAGACGAGCTAATTGCCAGAGTGGCTGATGTAGAAAAAAGATGGACGGTCATTTAGGAAGCAAAAGCCGAAAGATTTTGAGCGCAAAAAGCTGTCAAGTCGTGATCTAGCCAAAAAAGCTCTTAAATCCTAGTTTCTTATGCGATTTTCCTTGATTTCCCCCTCTCCCCTATCCCATTATCCCAGATGGCTACTAAAATTAATCAGTTCTTCAATAGCCAACGGGGGTCTTATGGATAAACAACAAATTGAAAATCGAATTGAGAAGATTGGCACCGAAATTTTTCAAAAAACCGAGAACGTAAACTCTGGAAATATCTTTAATAAAGACTGGTGGTATGGAAAAGTAATGGACTGGAGTATGAAAAACACCCAGTTCAAAATTAATATGTTTCGATTCGTCGATGTACTACCTTACTTAAACTCCGGCTCCGAAGTTCACCGCCACCTAAAAGAATACTTCACTGAAGGTGGAGAAAAACTTCCTAGCTTTTTTAATTTTGGAATGGGCGTAGGTGCACTTGCACCAGGACTACTAGCAAAAAGCCTTCGTAAAAACGTAACAGAAATGGCTCGTATGTTCATTGCTGGTGAGGACCCAAAAGATGCATTAAAGGTTTTAGAAAAACATCGCGCCAAAAAGGTAGCTTTTACAGCTGACTTGTTGGGAGAAGCTTGCCTCTCTGAAAAAGAGGCTCTCGAATATCAGAGCCGTTATATTGATATGATCCAATATTTAAGTAAGGCCTCTGAAACTTGGAAGCACGATCCTTTATTAGATGAAAACCACTTAGGTGAAATTCCAAAAGTAAATGTGAGTGTAAAGCTGAGTAGCTTGTATTCACAAATAAAAATTGCAGCATGGCATGAGTCTAAAGAAATTTTAAAAGAACGCCTTCGACCAGTATTACAGTACGCAAAAGAAAGAAATGTATTTTTAAACCTCGATCTTGAACAATACGAAATTAAAGACTTAACCATAGAAGTTTTTAAAGAACTTGCCATGGAGCCAGCCTTCGTAAACTACCCTCACTTTGGCTTAGTCGTACAAGCCTATTTGCGAGATAGCTTCAAAGAGTGTGAGTCATTAATAGAATATAGTAAAAAACGTGGAACCCCTGTTACCGTTCGTTTGGTTAAAGGTGCCTATTGGGATTACGAAACCATCGACTCAGAACAAAAGCGCTGGCACTTTCCTGTATATACAAACAAAAAAGAAAGTGACGCCAATTACGAAAAATGTGCCAAACTTTTACTTGATAATTACCAGCACATTTGGCTGGCCATCGGTTCCCATAATGTGAGAAGTATCTCTGCCTGTATTGCCTACGCAGAAGAAAAAAGCATTCCTAAAAATGCTTTTGAAATTCAAATGCTCTACGGAATGGCTGATGATTTTAAGCAAGCTTTGATTGCTATGGATTTTCGAGTCAGAGAATACGCACCAATTGGTGAACTGATTCCAGGTATGGCTTACTTAGTGCGACGCCTCTTAGAAAACACCTCTAATGAATCCTTTTTAAAATCTAAGTTTGTCGATCATACTGAAATCAAAGAACTCATGAAAGACCCTGCTGAGAATCTAGAAGCATCCAATGATTTTCCAGCGACCAAGGAACGTTTTTACAATGAAGCAATGCTTGATTTTGTCATCCCAGAAAACAGAAACAAATTAAGCTTGGCCATCGAGAGCTCTAAAAAACAACATATTGGACCGTACAAATTATTCATAGAAGGTAAGTCCGTTGAAACTAGTAGAAAACTAGATAGTTTAAACCCTTCCGACGAGTCCTTGGTGGGAAGCTTTTATTTAGCCACTGAGGTCGAGGCCGAAAAGGCAGTGAAGTCTGCCCTTAAGGCATTACCAGAATGGAGTAAAACCAGTGTCGAAAAGAGGGCGTCTTTATTAGAGGCATTGGCAGATAAAATTTTGGAGAGACGTTTTGAATTAATCGCTCTTGAAATTAGAGAAGTTGGAAAAACATGGTCCGAAGCAGACGCCGACATTACCGAGGCCGTGGATTTTTGCCGTTATTACGCTAGAGAAATGAGACGCTTAGACCAACCCCATAGAGTTGGTGCTGTTCTTGGTGAAGTCTCAATGTACCACTACAGAGCAAGAGGAGTATCTTTAGTGATTGCTCCTTGGAACTTTCCACTAGCCATTTTAACCGGATTAGTTACCTCCTCTTTAGTTACAGGTAACACTGTCGTCATGAAACCGGCCGAGCAAAGTACGATAACCGCAGCTGTATTGATGGACATGATTATTGAAGTTGGTTTTCCATCTGAAGTGGTTCAATTTCTACCTGGCATCGGAGAAGAGGTTGGTGAATACTTAGTGAATCATTCAGAGATTGCAACGATCGCCTTTACAGGCTCAAAAAACGTTGGCCTGGGAATCGTTCAAAAAGCTGCGAAAACAAAATCAGGTCAAACACAAGTCAAAAAGTGTGTCATTGAGATGGGCGGAAAAAACGCTATTATTGTAGATAACGATGCTGATTTAGATGTGGCCATCGACGGAATTTTGTACAGCTGTTTTGCTTTTGCAGGACAAAAATGCTCCGCCTGTTCTAGAATCATTGTTGTCGGTGATATCTATGAACGCTTCATGGAACGCTTTCTCGACTCAGCAAATTCATTACTACAAGACAAAGCTAGTAATCCGAAAGCCTATGCTGGCCCAGTGATTGACGAAGAAAGCAAGAACCGAGTGCTGGAATTTTTAGATAAAATTTCTGACAAAAACAAAATTGCATTCCAGGCTGAAGTTCCTGACCAAGGATTTTTTGTGCCTTTCACCATTGTTACTGAGGTTGAACCACAAGATGAAATTGCCAACACTGAGTTATTTGCTCCTGTTGTGGCAATCCTCAAAGCGGAAAACATTGATGAAGCACTGAAGATTGCAAATGGAACCGAGTATGCATTAACAGGTGGTCTATTCTCAAGAAGCCCCGCAAACATTGATAAAGTTAGAGAAGAATTTGAAGTTGGAAACTTGTACATCAACCGCTCTTGCACAGGAGCCCTTGTGGATCGACATCCATTTGGTGGCTATAAAATGTCGGGAGTTGGTTCCAAAGCAGGTGGACCAGATTACTTACTTCAGTTTATGAACCCAAGGGTTGTAACGGAAAATACTATGCGCCAAGGTTTTGCGCCACCGGAAAACGATTCCGAATAAAACACCGACAGCCGCTCCCCCTAGGTGAGCGGCGTGGGCTACCCCACCCATATGGCTCAACTGAGAAAAATAACCAGTTAAATCCAAAAGCATCCAATACACAAAACCCACCCATGCCGGCAAGTAAAGCATCAAATATTCCCATTTTACCAAAAACAACATTGTGATAAATCGAACTTTCTTCTGCCAGCGCACTACCGAGTAAAAAGCAAGTATTCCAGACACAGCTCCACTAGCCCCAACCAAGGGTATGGCCGAAGGAGCTGATAAAAAGAAATAGAAGAATGCAGCACTCACACCGCAAACCAGATACAGTAGCAAAAAGCCCATCCCGCCAAGAATGGCCTCAACCATGGCACCTACCACCAACAAGAACCACATATTACCAAGCAAGTGAGAAATTCCCGCATGGACAAACATATAGGAGCCCCAATTAAACCAGTTGTAATCGAGGGCTGAGATTCCATACTGAAAATTTGGATGAGTGTCTCTAAGCTTTAAAAACAAATTATAATTTTTGCGCCAAAATTTAATAGCCACTTCATCGCCGTAAAATGGGTAGTATTGTGATAACCTCTTAAAATTGGCATCGGCCATTGCCAACTGACCTAGATTTCTAGCCATACTGCGGTTACCACTCTCGGTTTGTTGAGCTAAGACCTTTTGCACTTCACCATAGTGTTGTGGATATTCTCCAATAATCTGAGCGTATAACTTTCCCTGAATTTCTAAAAACTCTGTTTTATAAAAATCAGCCAACTCCATATTATTCAACATTTGAAAATTATAAACAGCAATGGTCACAGCAACGTTCACTAAAATCAAGGCCCATGTAATTGGACTTTTCTTCAATTTAGGAACACCACCGTAATAAGGAAGAATCATTTTTGAAGCCTTTGCATCACTTCTTTAAAGCGAACATTGCTTGATTCAATAAACGAAGAACTTTTATCCGCAGAGGCTGGTGCTCTCGACTGTTGCGAAAATGGCTCAATAAATTTTTTCAGCCAATTGGACTGACTCTTCTCAAAAGCATTGATAGCTAGACTTCTATGAAAATACGGATTTTGATCAACCATCGCAAGAGCTGTTTCTGCCAATGACTCCGCTTGCTGGTTCATCCCTCGATCGTAGTAGGCATTGGTGAGTTTGATAATAGAAGATTCCCATTCTTGAGAATAGCGATTAGTGATCATCAAGTATTGGTGGATTCTAAGTAAACTCGTCTCAGAGGGATTATTCGCAAGAAGGCGTTTTACTAACTCATGGCTTAGTTCCCCACTAATTTTTCCAGCTAAACTCATCTCCAACAAATCATGCATTGCTGTGGTTCTATTTTGTTCAATGTAAGAAAAGAAAATCTTAGAGGCAGGAGAAACACGATGGGCAAGAGAATTCAGTAAATCCCCTTGCTTCATATCACCACTACATTCGTTTTTGTTAAACATCGCCAAAGCCTCTATATCAGTGAACTCTTCTTCGGTATTATAAACCCATTGATTCATGCCCTGACAAACGGCCTTATCTGCTCGATCACAACTTACTTCCAAATTCTTCCAACAAAGCCAAGCCTGCTGTTGCCTTAGATCTCTTGGGTGAAGTTTCGATTGAGAAGCAACAAAAGCAATTTCAGCCTCTGATTCTCGACCAAGATTCCATAAAGCCTTGGATCGATACTTCGAAAGAAAATTGTTTAAATAAGGATTTATAGACAATTTCTCTATCAACTCATAAGCGCTCTTAAATTGTTTGCGATTCATATAGTGTTGAATGGCATAAGCTTTCATAAACGAATAAGAGTTGTCCATGAGTACATCCACCACTCGATCTGCTTTTTTGTAATCGGAGTCAGCCCAATAGTTAATTAGCTTGGTAAAAAGACAAGCATCGGTTTGCGAGTCATGCTCACAGACCTTTACCAAATAGTCATCCGACAACTCCACCACACCCTCCAATGCAAAGGCCTTGGCTAAATACGCGTAAGTGATTTCTTTTTTCCTCAAAAAAGCGGCGTCCGCTTCAGATAAAAGGCATTCTTTACTAACCTGCTCTGAGGCATAGAGACTTAGAGCGATCATCAATCGACTTGTTTTTTCATTGTTTTCCTGGGGCCAGTCCTTACTCAACTCAACCACTTCTTCACAATGTGGAATGGAGTTGTTTAAACGGGTTAGCCAATCGTCTTCTTCTAAAAGCATTTCAGCTCCAGTACTCATAGCCGATGCTATTAGAGCAAAAACCCATAAATAGGCCGGCAATAACAAGCCTTTTACAAAACTTCTCTCTTGCTTTGATGGTGCGCCTGAGTAGCTCCTACCCTCACTAATCATTATCGTGTCAGTAAGCTTATCAAAAAACATTCTGCGATAGTTATCAGTAAACATGCCCGTTAAAGGTAAAAGCAAAGGGGTCCCAAAAAAGAATGCAATGTTTCGTAAAATGATTTTCCCAAAACTTGGGGTTTTTCCCGACCATATACTAATGCTTCGAATATTAAAAAACCTTTGTCCAAAAGTCTTTTTATAGCGGTAACTTAAAAAGGAGTTGAAAGCGACATAGAACGAAAAATGAATGGCAAATAGACTGATGGCATAAATAAGTACTCTGCCATACTCCCCTAAAACTTGGGCCTCTGTATATAACTTACTCACTGGCGAAGCTAAAAAAGAAGAAAAGCCGTAACTTATTAAAGCATCAATAAAAAAAGCACCAATTCGATCCGTAGGATTCGCAAGGCGCTTATTTTTAACCTTTTCTAGAACTGTTTTTTTAGGACTACCGAAGTCGTCAAAATTTGCCCAAACCATATTTTCTTATCGGTTTACAGGCATTTTTTCTAAATGAGACTAGCCGAAATGTAGACCTTTAATGGGCTAGTTATTTTCAACACGAAATGAAACCATTGCACCAGCTTCATTATGCTCAAAGAAGGCCTTCCCAACTTCCTCTCCACCCTGTTTTAAAGAGTAGGTTTCAAAAGTCCCACCATCTTGCTCTTTGGAGTCCAGCTTATCGACACGATTATAGCTCACAGCCAAACGTCCAGACTGACTAAATAAAAAATCAAGAGAAGACTTTTTGTACTCGGCATTCACCTTTGATATTGCATTAGATAACTCGAGGGACTTTAACTTCCCTTTTCGCATTTTTACGCGATATTTACCACCCAATTCCCCATACTGAAATTGCTCCAGAGAGTCTGGGTTTCTAGCAAAGCGAACTTCGTTTGAATCCTGGAGAAGCTTTATCATTTCTTTTTCAAACTCAGCATCATAGGTTCTAGAGATTCCAGAACCAGTACTGGCAATACCACGTCCTGTAACAGCTGAGTCATTTGAGTTCCAAACAATATGGTTGATAAAACCGAAAACTCCTAGAAAAACAATGGCTGAGCCAAAAATAGCATTACGTTTGGCAGCGATATGTTCTTTGTATAAGGCCTTCTTCATATTCTGAACCGGCATTTTTATCACATTGTCTTTGTTTTCTGTTTCATTTTGAGACATGGTTCTCCCCTGTTTTGTCCCTCTTTGCTACTGCACTCATTATACCAAGCCTATTCAATTTAAAACAAGTCTGGCTAATGAAAGCCTTTTCACCTGTCTTATCGGTTTACAGATCAATTTAATCCACTCGACCTTCAAAGAGAATTTAAAAACAGTATATTGGCCAAATCGTATAAGTTATTAACAGCCTGTCGTCCTATTTTGAGATTGTCGAAAAAAAAATTTTTTAAATTTTTACGATAAAAGACTAAATCTCGTATCAAAAAATTACGATAAGCCAGTGTATTGAAAAGAGAGGAACCTTATGCCTAAGACATCACGTTCTATAAAT
The DNA here is from genome assembly GCA_002436415.1 of Bdellovibrionaceae bacterium UBA6502. Classification (GTDB taxonomy): domain Bacteria; phylum Bdellovibrionota; class Bdellovibrionia; order Bdellovibrionales; family UBA840; genus UBA6502. Next base: position 137,671 of record DJMA01000012.1, read on the forward strand.
TTTAGCTTCCTATTTGTTATACTTTCTTTAAGTATAGCTCCTTTATTTCAGAACTGTTCGAGCCAAATAGATTTTGGTCAGACAGATAATTTTGCCTTAGAGCAAGGTTATGCGGAATTGGTAGATTTTTATATCGATCCAAATTCTTGGGATGCAAAACCAAACATTAATGTAGTCGCAATCGTGGATAACTCCAATTCCATGAGTCCGATCCAAGAAAAAGTGGCTAGCGGTTTGGAGCAATCCCTTGATCCGTTAAACCAGTTTGCAGGTCGATTAGAGCTTTACACAACAACCCAAGGTTTAGATCCTGTTTTTACAAATAGAAACGAAGAAGATCTGAAACTTTCGGTAGTAAAAGAAATTCTTCCTTATAAAGACAGTGATGATGCTGATGAGTTCATTGAGGCCTACCGCCTTCCAGCTTCTTTCACTAAAGACTCTTCTGGAACCAGAAGATCTCTTTACTACAATCCAGACAACCTTGAGTCTGTAAAACAAAGTTTCGGACAAAGCATTCGTGAACTTGGTACTTTGGGATCTAGTGACGAACAAGGTATCTGTACTTTAATGAGAAGTATTGCGAGTCAAAGTGAAGAAGAGCAAACACAACATGCGTTTGTGCTAGTGAGTAATGAGGACGACGCTACTGATATTTCTTCTTGTTTAGACCAAATTGAAAACTACAAAGTCGTAAGTGATGGAAGTGGCTTTCAAGACTGTACCCAAGCTGACCTTGGGAGACAAGACCGTCCTAACTGTATCGCTCAAAATAAATTGAATGTTACTACTACAGATTATAAGACAAAACTTTTTGCACGTTACGATACTACGCAAAACCACTATGCCGTGCAATCTGATAGTATTCGTAGAAACAATGTTGCAATCAAACTAAATTTAAAACGATATGGTTATAAGCAAGACACTAGATCTTGTGATCTACAACTAAAGAAAAGCATTGCGAAAAAAGACTTAAAATTGAATTGGGCAAAGAAGAAATCAAAATGGAAAATGCAGTACCAACAAAACCGCGTTATTCTAACCGCCTCTCGAAAAGGTGTTTACAACTACGAGGGTAGAAACTTTGAAGAATATTTCGAAGAGAACTTAGGTACCTATGAAGCCAATAGCTGTAGTGATGTTCGCAGCACTTGTAACTCTTCAGACCTTGCCAAATACACTGGGAACTACCAAATCAATGCTGATGGCACCATGGTTCCCGCTGAGCTAACTAACACTTGTAATGTTCTTTGTACGGAGACTACAGCGGTTTGGAAAGACCAAACCAGCTACCAAAATGTATACGCTAGTTGTGAGCAAAATTTTGAAAACAACCAACTAAGAGCTGGTAACAACATAGGAAACGTACCTAACTGTAGTTCTGCCAACTGTCGTTTTCAATGTTCTAACCTATCTAATGAATCCCAATCCCCTATCTTAATTGCGGATGATAAAAATGGAAGCTGTGACCAAGATCATGGTATCAACCTGGCAGATGTGAGTTGTACTAACTCTATGAACTGCCAAGCTTTTTGTGCTCAGGACAATGTGGTTTGTAATTCGAACCTATCTTGTAGCGCCGACAACGATGAGAGCTTAATTACTAGTAGTGGTTATAGTGGTGACAACTGTGATAGTTCAATTAGCGATAGTTTGAAAAACTCAGCCTTCACCTCTTCGCAAAGAAGTGGTTGTGGATCGACTTATTCATGTACTTATAGTGTTATCAACTCAAGTGGTTCTGCTTCAAGATTCACTGCACTCACTAATTATGTACGAGGCAAATGTAGCGCCGAAGACGATGCTGCGGCACAAAGTAAGTTAGATTCCGAAGTACCAAACTGTCAAAACTGTACAGCCGTTTGTAGTAACGGAACTTCTTCAAACTACAGTGTTAACGGTGGATACTCACTAGACAATGTTTGCCTTCCAAGTACAAATGGAACAAAGTACAGCGGCTTTGAAAGCTATATGTCTAGTCTACAATCAGAGGATTTGAGAGACATAGAAATTGGTAACAATGACTTTGCTGCTAAATTGGGTGAGCTAAGTGCGGATGAATTAAAATATTTAAATATCAACTGCTCTACGGCAAGCTATAAGAAAAAACTGAGTGGTAACAATATCGTGGATCTTGGCGATGCCTCGAACTATTCGGAAACAGCTTGTAGTGACTCTCACTCTTCTCTAGTTTCCAACCTAAACTCTTGGTTTAACTCTAACACTGGCACAAGCAGAAGTACTTCTAATACTTCTAATATGAAATGTTATGTTTATGAAGAACCTACCCAGATTATTACAAAGAACAACGTAGTTGTTAAAGATGAATGGGACTTTGATTTGTCTAGTTCCAAGATGGTTTATAGCAATAACTGTTCTGCAGCCATACCTAGTGAGTACCGAGACCAATTGGGATTCCCTAATGGTGCCGTAAACACTTATTGTGAATTAAATCGAGCAGAAGATAATTTGAGTGCGCAGTGTTCTAAGAACGAAGCAATGCTTCGAGCCGGTGCCACACAAGAAGAACTTCGAAACGTTGCTGAAGCAATTTGTGATGCCAATTTAAATCTAGAGGACGCAGATCAAATTAGTTACAGTAACTTTTCTAGCGTAGTAAAAGGTCAGTATCCAGTAGATGTTCCAGGCGGAAGTGTGATCAATGTGAAAGACAAATACCCTCACCTTCAAGCTCTAGACGCTGCTAGTATTAAGAATGCCATTCAAGTTCAGCTAGGAACCTTAGAAGGAAGTAATTTTGCCTCCTTCGTGACTCCTCCTGAAAACTCACAAGCTTTCGCTAAATGTGAGGAAGAAGCAGCCTCTTATAATCCAGAGGACCCGAACTACAATCCTTTTGCCGAAGGAGCTTTGTACTCAGAGTTGATGACTGCCTTAGGAAATGATAAGGCATCAACCTACTCTGTTTGTGAAGAAAATTACGTAGCGGCCTTCCAAGAGATTGTGGACCGTGTGGTTGCAGAGGCAGAGTTTTCTTATAAAATTAGCCTCGCTGAATACGAAAATGTATACAAGGTTTTCTTGGTTGACCAATCTGGATCGGAAACAGAGCTTATGCCTTATATGTATTTCGTAAAAGCTGGGTTGATAAATATCGAACCAGCCTACTACTACCTATTAACTGAGAAAGTTAGTAGTATCCGAGTTCAAATCTACAGAGACCTACAGGCCAAAGAGGAATTAGGAAGAGTTCCTGCCTCGGCAGAATAAATAAAAAAACAAAGCCCCGATAGTTTTCTATCGGGGCTTTTTACTTTTCAAAAACATCAAAATAAATTAAATCAAAAAAGAAAAGAAACTTGGATATTCGTAAATTTCGTTTTTACTTTCTTTGATAGCAGCATAGATCGGTAACAAAATAGAAATCACGTATACAACTCCGATAACTAGCAGGCCAATTCCTATAGTAGTAAGCAATAATCCAAACACATGAAGGACCAAAAGATTAAGGAGAAAGTTATTCACCTGTCTTCCCACTCGATCTAGATACACAGATTGGTCTTTCTTATTTAACCAAATCATCAAAGGCACAAACCATCCGATGACAGGCAAAATGGTATTCCCTAGTAAGATACTCAAGTGCATCATCACGGACCAATTTCTTTGTTCTCTTCGAAAATCAATATCTTCCATTTTTTAAACCCTATGATTTAATTTTAGTCGAAGCACTTACTTCAACGGATTCTTCATCTGAGGACCTTTTTAAAACCTCAATCTCAGCGGAGATTCTAAACTTGTGCCCTTCTACAAAACGAGAGGCTTCCTCAACGAAATCGATCTTTTTTATGATAGATACTAGTTCATCCCCTACTCGATCAACAATTTCTTCTTTAGATCGATTTGCGCCTTCTAGCACTTTTCCCAAAACATCTTTAGGAAGTTTTACCTCCCCTAAAATACTTCGCACGGTTTCTTCAGTTAAAAAGGCAGCTCCCACTCCCATTGCAATCAAACGCTTAATGGGTTCTGGCACGAACTTTAAATTTTGCTTTTCTTCAGAACTTGCATCATCAGAATTATTTTCCATAAACTTCACCAATGCGTTTATGAAAAGAACTGATCATATTGGGTAAATTAACATTCACCAATGCCTTTGTGATCGGACCAGGTACAAACAAACCAAACTTAGCTTCTACGTTATAAGTCGCACGGCATTTACCAGCCTCATCTTCTAGTTTCCATGAACCATTATTTACTTTAAAAACATCGCCACTTGCAAATTCCCATTTAAGGCCTTTGTTTGGCTCTAACTCTACCCAAATGCTGTAGCTAAACTTTTTAATTACATTCACCGAGTACTCAACCAACTTACGATTGCCCTGGTCTTCCACCACTCGACACTCGCTTACTTCCGCTAAAAACTCAGGGTACTTTTCAAAATCAGAAACGATTTCATAAAATTCTTCTACCGTGCAATTAAAAACTTCTGTTGTACTTGCGCTTGCCACAAGGCCTCCTCTTTATCAAAACTTGCCTAGACCATTCTAATCGTTATACCATTGTGAATCTAGTAATCAGTGCCTCTGGCTAACGCCTCGCACCAACCAAGAGAGACTCAAATGAAATTACTCTTTAGCCTTTTCGCCCTATGTATTATCAGTTCCATTTCTTATGCTCAAGATTTAGAAAAACTTTTCGTAGATAAAAAGCCAGCAGTAGCATTGATTAACTCCGGTGGCGGGGTTTGTTCAGGAAGTCTCATAGAAGCAGAGATCACACTTACTGCAGCTCATTGTGTAGACAGACTTTATACCCCTTACGTTGTTTACGGAAAAACAGAATACAAGTCAGCCATCGTAGCGATGGATCGGGAGCTTGATTTAGCTCTTATTCGCCACCTTCCCGTCAAAGACATAAAACCGATTTCCATCAAAAAGGCTGCCGAGAAATTAAAACAAGGTCAAAAACTTGCAACCATTGGCCATCCCCTTACGCCAAAACCTTTTGCAAACCCTCCTTTCAGTACTGAGTTTTCTTACCTAATGTCTCAAGGAATTTTATCTGGAAAAAACTCTTACGACTTAATCACAGATATGTCCCTCAGCCCCGGTAATTCGGGAGGGCCTATCTTTGATGAAAAAGGAGAGCAGGTAGGCGTAGTATCAAGAAAAAGAATTGATATGGGAGTTGGTAACATTGGAGTTGGTGCGCATCACGAGTCCATCCATAGCTTCTTAAAAGACAGTAAGAAGGAGTTTGTTCTTCCATGGTTTTTTGCCAAGACTAGCGGCTTCGGAAACATTACCTACAATACTTTAAGCGCAGAACTTGCTCCACAAGGAGTCGACAACTATGGCCTTTGGACTTTTGACATTGGCTTAAATCTTTTTCAACGCCTAGACACCTATTGGAAAATCCCCCTTCACAAACCTGATAATTTAGAGGATTTTTATGAGTTTCGACTGGCCTATCATTTACGCTTTGAAATGGCCAATCACACTTACCTTTTACTAAGTCCAATTTACGGCTGGGCAAGGCTCAACGAAGAACAAAGTAATTCCTTAGGTTTACAAATTTCTCATAGCGCTTTACCGCTAAGCCTAAGATACCTTAGCTACGACAAAACCGACTCCCTAGGAGATATTCATTCATTAGAACTCTCTCTAGGTAGTAGCTTTTAAATAAAAAAAGCTCATCCTTTTGGGGATGAGCTTGATAAGATTGATTAAAATTTAAATTAGGATTTAAAAAACTTAGTTACAATTGTCGCAGCAACTAGATTCTTCACTAGATCACCCGCTAAAAACGGAAACAAACCCAGAACCAAAAGCTCTTTCGTCGGAACGAAAAAACTTAAACCCAATAAGCCAAAAGTAAAAACACAAGCACTACCGGCATAAGTTGCTGTTAAAGCTTTGGAAAAGCTTTGGTTAAATCCACGATCGGACAAACCGCCAACTACGAAACTAGCAAGCAACATACCTGCTAAGTAACCTACTGTAGGTCCCATTAAGCCCACTTGAAATCCTGCAAAAATTGGTAATCCAGCAAAACCCAAAGCAATGTAGGAAGCAACACTTCCCACGGCTAACTTTCGACCAAGAATTAAAGACAATAAAGCCACTCCAAAGGTTTGTCCCGTCACAGGTACAGGTGATAGTGGAAGATAAAATTTAATTTGAGCCAAAGCGGCTAAGGCAAACACACCCAACACTACTTTAGTGATCTGAGCGCTTATATCTTGAGAACTTGCTAGTGATTTAATACTCATTTTTTCTCCTTCATTCATCTAAGGAACTACTACCAAAAAATATTCCAGGATTAATACATTGTGGCATCCTAAAAAAAATCCCCGCTCTTGTCATCCTATGTTTTAGCGCTTTTGCTCAGCTTTTAGTCACTTCAGGCCTCTCCCCCCTATTCCTTGCGTCAATCCTCTCTGCTTTTTACTGAAAAACTTCTCCTCCAATCAATCTATGCTAAGATTTTCAGTAGCAATGGATTGCGGCTTATCTGTGGGGGGAAGCTTTTGAAAAATATTATTTTTTCGACTCTATTCTTTTTTATTACACTAACACCAGTTTTAGCAAAAGAAGTTCGCGTTCGCCTTATCAGCGAAAGTCATAGGATTTCACTCAAACTAGAAGCTGCTAAAATCACATGGTGTGATACACCTAGCAATTGCCGTAGTAAAAGTTTTACGGGAGACTTCAAAATTGAAAAGCAAGGCAATGCTTACCACTTTTTACGTCTAAACACAGATAAAGCTGATAGAATTTTTATTACCGCCACCTCAATCATAGACTCCAAAGGAAACCGTGTTCCAAACGACATTGAAATTCAATTGGGTAAAAAATTAGACCTAATCGCGAAAATGGATTTAGAAAACTACCTCCTCGGAGTTTTACCAAGTGAGATGCCGGCATCCTGGCCTCTGGAAAGTTTAAAAGCCCAAGCCATTGCCAGTCGTACTTATGTCCTTTATCAAATTGAAGAAAACAAAGACAAAAATTACGATGTCGAATCCACGGTGATGGATCAAGTTTTCAAACACAAGCGTTTACCCAAAGCCTACAGTCGAAAAATGGCTAAGGTTCTGGCGGAAACCAAAGACCTGATGCTTGCACAAAATACCAAGCCCATAAAAGCCTTTTTCCATTCTCATTGTGGTGGGCACACTGAAATGGCCGCCAATGTTTGGCCTGGTGCCAATGGCTTTGAAACTGTTGTAGATCCCTATTGCAGTACGAAGGTTCACAATTTAAAATGGAACCAACTCCAGACATTTTCGGCAATCGAAAAAGCATACAAAAAGCAACACCCAGAAGAGGATTTAAAAAAATTAAAGTCTGTTATGAAAGGCGCACAAAACCTTAGCGGTAGAGTGGAAAACGTATTTTTGTTCTTTGAAAATGCAAAAGTCAGAAAATGGGATGCTGTAGATCTCCGAGCTGCCTTGGGTTATTCAAAAATTAAATCCACTAACTTCTCGATGCAACTTAGAGACAATGCTGTGTATTTTAGTGGTAAAGGCTACGGTCATGGCGTTGGCCTTTGTCAACATGGAGCAAAAAACATGGCAAAGCTTGGAAAATCTTATCGAGAAATCTTAAACCACTACTACCCTTCCACAAAAATTCTTAGCCTCAACGAAAATCCAAGTAAAGAACTCACTGCAAAAGTAAGTAAGTAAGTAAGTAAGTAAGTAAGTAAGTAAGTAAGTAAGTTAGATAGTTAGATAGTTAGATAGTTAGATAGTTAGATAGTTAGATAGTTAGATAGTTAGATAGTTAGATTAAATGCCAAACTTTTAAAATAAAGACATTTTAAAAAAAATAATCCATGCCTTAAAATAAAACTAAGCCTTCATTAAGGCCTGCATAGAAGACCAGGTTCTCTTTTTATCGTTGGGATTTTTTAAAAGATGTTCTGCCGAAAAACTACAAACCATTTTTTGCTGAAAAAATACATTTAGATCATGAGAGACGAGATCTTTGGTGTTTTTTTCCAATAAGCCTTTGGCTTTTTCACCTAAACATAAAATCTTTTTGTAAGTTGATATTTCAGAACGAAAATCATGAGTACTTAAGTCTCCCGAAGGAACCAAGGTCAAATTAAGAAGCTTCTCAGGAACACCAAGCGCACCAAGCATCTTTTCTAAAAGATCAATCTCAGCCCCAGAGACCTGAACACCTTCAATATCAGCCAGAACCAGCCAACTAGCATCGTTAAACCTTTTATAGGCAATCAACTCATGGGGCTTGTTTTCAAGGGCATCAGGAGCCTCTTGCAGCTCCTCTGCAAATACCGGCTCGCTCGCAAAATGCGCTCGATTCACTCCCAATACTTGGCTTAGATAATAGTGATGCTCTTTGGCCATTTCGATGTTTTTCATAGATTTTAAGTATCATAGGCCTAGACCTTTGACAAAGCTTAAGCCTGCAAAAAATTGACATAGCCAAATCGGAAAAATCTTCCCCGGTCATGGGGTGAGGAGAAGGCTAAAAACAGGCTTCTGGATCATAATTTTAGCAATTTCCAGTCAGAATAAATCTATACCACGGAGGGAATTGAATGCAATTTGACTGGGACCTTGAAGATTTATTAAAAGACATGGACTACCGCGAAATGGAGCTAGACTCTATGAACAAATGCAGCTACTGCGGGTCAGATCTTCACCATAAACACAAAGTGAACGTAAAAAAGAACCAAGTTATGGAAGTGTCCTACTGCGCCGAATGTGGTGTTAGTGGTAAGAAAAAAGAATTCCATCTTCAATAATCTATTTAGCTACGAATAAAAAAACTCTAGTTTTGAAAAACTAGAGTTTTTTATTTCTTAAAGAATAGTCTAAAGCAAAAACTTTTACATTTGAGTCAGGAAATACAAAAGCCCTAGCCCACTTGCAAGGCTGACCAACATATTTCTCCAAAAAAAACACAAAACACTGGCAAACACCAATGCCACAAACCTCTCTTTTCCAGCTAGGAAAGCGACCTCTCCTTTATGAAAAAACACCATCGGAGTAATCATTGCCGGCAAAACGGCCGCTGGGATATAGCTTAAGATTTTTTTAAATTTATCGTTGAGGCTAATTTTCTTTGAAAAACCAACGAAAGAAAATCGAATGCTGTAGGTTCCAATGGCTAATAAAATCACGCAGGTGTAAAAATACTGATCATTCATTTTCAAGCCCCTTCTTCATTACAAATACCACCGCCAAAGCCAATGCGATAAAAGCACTAAAAAGTAAACCTAAGCTATAAGGTAAGCCATGAAGTAAAACAGAGAAAAAAGCACTACAAAGACCCACTAGATAGTAAGACCTTGATTTCATACTAGGTAAAACCAAAGCCACAAAACTCAATGGTATGGCAAAGTCTAAGTTCAAACTCGCCGGAGCAAAATTTCCAAAAACATAACCTAGTACCACCACAATCTGCCAACAAGCGGCCATGGCAAAAGCAGCTCCGGCGTAGAATCCCAAGCTAACTTCCGTCGACTTTAATTTAGATTCATTGGCCATCAATACGGCATAGGCCTGATCGGTTATGCCATAGGCCGCCAGCATTCTTTTGAAGAAACTAGCTTTTTTTAATAGAGGAGAAATTCCTGCGCTGTAAAGTAACATACGAAGGTTGATTACCACCCCACTTAAAACCACCACTACAATCGCTGCTTTTTGCGACATTAACTCCAGAGCCACAAATTGAGAGGCCCCAGCAAAAACTAATAGATTAAAGCTTAAAAGTTCTACTAGACTCAAATTTTGGGTAGAACAAGCGGCCCCCATTACTAAACCAAATGGAATCACGCCTAACAAAATGGGACACATGGCAATCATGCCGCGTACAAATGGATGCATGAGAACAACTTGCGGGATTTTAGTCCTTTTGGGTACAAATATGTTGGTTTTTAAAATATTTGCCTGAATTCATTTGCAAATTGCTAGCGAAAAACTTTAGTCCGAAGATTCTATTTTTAAGGAAAAAGCTTTCTTCTTTTTGAAGCCTTAAAACTGGCCTACTTAATTGCGGATGGATTTATGCTAAGTTCGTAAAATCACTATTTGTATAGCTTGCACATTTAAACGTAATTCGGACGTTTTTAAATAAACTAATTATTTCTTGGGATTATGTATTTCTATCCGCAATTAAGGGGGCCAGTTTATGAAACCTCTGATTAACTCAAAAATACCTAATCCAAATGCCCAAAAGGCTGAAACCCATCCATAAACATTAGATCAATACAAAAAAGACATTAACAAAGGAGAATAGCTTGGGTGCAAACTGATATGTTAAGTAACTACACAGTCTTAGCAATTTTATAGGCCTGCCAAAATTGTCCTACAACTAAAGCCAATTGTGTTAAAATCCGCATTGGCTTTGGGATCAATCCTAAGCTTTGGGACCTATAAGGAGTACGGGAGAATATGAAAGCATCTAAAATAATTTTTCTTTTTTTCTTTATCGCATTTGGACAAACTTCTTTTGCCAGTGATCCTTGTGAAAATCTAAACCGCTTTGTGACTTCTTTTAATGAAAACTCTGGCTTAAAATTAGAAATTCTTTGTGAAAACCAAGCCGAGTCTCATTTATTTGGGACCACTTGGGATTTGGTAATTCACAAATCAAGTATCAATGGAATTGAGGCTTGTAACTCAGAAACTAAAGCCATCAAATTGAAAGAGTCGGTGATTAGCTTTTACCCTAACTATGTTTTAAGACTTTTTCAGCACCTGAACAGCAAGCTTGAAGTACCCATTACAGGCACTATTAAGGACAGAGATAAAGTTGGCGCAAAGGCTTTTTATAATTTTAAAATTCCAAAATGTTTCTTAGACTAGAGAAGCTTTAGCATTGATAACGAATGATTTCGGCCAAAAATTCTTGGCCAAACTTTTCATACTTAGACTCACCCACTCCATGAACTAATAGCATCGTAGATTTATCCTGCGGTAGTAAGTTACACATATCATGTAAGCTCTTATCGGCAAAAACCATATAGGGAGGAATCCCTTTATCTTCGGCGATCTTTTTTCGAATCGAACGTAGGTTTTCGAAAAGTTCCTCGTTTCCATGTTCGGTGCTAATATCGGCCCCGGTTTTTGTTTTAGAAGACTTAGAAGTGATCGACTTATTTCTCATTTTACGAAGGTCTAAAGTCAGCTCCCCTCGAAAAACCTGTCTCGCCTCTTCAGTCAGAGCCAAGGTGCGATATTCATAGTTTTTTATAAAGAGAAAATTTTGGTTTAAAAGCTGACGTAAAATGCTATTCCATTCTTGCTTAGATTTATCGGCACCGATGCCGTAAACGCTTAACTCATTTTGTTTCAGGCTCATAATTTTTGCGGACTTGGAACCTCTCAATACATCGATGATATGGCCAGAACCATACATCTGTCCCGTTCGATAAACCGCTGACAATAATTTTTGAGCGTCTACCGTACCATCATAAGTTTCTACTGGATTAAGGCATGTGTCGCAATTTCCGCAGTCTTCCTCTAAGCTTTCTCCAAAATAAGAAAGCAAATACTTTCGACGACAAATGCTCGTTTCACAAAGAGCAAGCATGGAATCTAGCTTATTTCGAGTGATTTGTTTATAGCGCTCTTCTGCATCAGTAAGTTCCAGCATTTTATTGTGCTTAACTACATCTTGAAAACCATAAATCATCCAAGCATTGGCTTTCTCACCATCACGCCCGGCACGCCCCGTTTCCTGGTAATAACCTTCAATGCTTTTCGGTAAATCCAAATGCGCCACAAAGCGTACATCTGGTCGGTCAATCCCCATACCAAAAGCAATGGTTGCTACAACGATGATTCCGTCTTGGCTCTTAAATTTCTTTTGAACTTTAGAGCGCTGACTTGTCGTCATACCAGCATGGTAAGGATGTGCATTAAAACCTAGTGACTTTAATTTTTCAGCAACCCTCTCCACCTTGTTTCTCGAAAGACAATAGACAATGCCTGTATCATCTGGATGACTATTTTCGATAAACTTTTGCAGCTGAGAAATCTCATCAATTCTCTCTTCGATCATATATTTAATGTTTTCTCGATCAAAACCAGAAATAAATGTTTGTGGATCTTTCAACTCTAGTTGCTTGCAGATGTCTTTTCTCGTTTGCTCATCGGCAGTGGCCGTCAAAGCGAGAAAAGGTATTTCAGGAAAGTAAGTGCGAAGCTCATTTAAACGAGTGTAATCAAAACGAAACTCATGCCCCCATTGGGATACACAGTGAGCTTCGTCAATGGCAATTAATCCTACATTTAACTTTCGTAAAAACACAAGAGTGTAGGCATTCAAAATTCCCTCAGGAGCCATGAATAAAACTTTTATCTCACCAGACTTTAAACGCTCTTCCACATTTTTACGTTCTTCTTGATCGAGACTAGAGTTTATAAAGGCTGAGGTAATTCCTAAATTTTCGAGATTGGCAACCTGGTCTTCCATCAAAGAAATCAAAGGAGAAATCACAACCGCCAACTTACCCATGACCATCGCAGGAAGTTGATAACACAAGCTCTTTCCTCCGCCGGTAGGCATAACACCAAGAGTATCCTTGCCCGATAAAACAGAGTGAATAATGTTCTCTTGTTGAAGCCTAAGGCTTTCAAATCCAAAAGTTGACTTTAATGTGCTTAATATTTGATCAGAATAATTCATTGCCAATTTCAATGTCATACATCCCCAATCTTCAAGCAATGAAAAAGAGCTTTCTATCAAAGAAAGTTAAAAAAGAGTCCTAAGGCTTAGGCATTTTGATCTTTCTTCCGAATTTCGTGCGAGACTTTCGTAAATATGTTAAAAGCTCCTTCATGGGACTTCTAATTTCTACTAAAAATTTGCGTAAAAATGTCGGCGACCGAGACTTATTTGAAAACCTCAGCATTGGTATCGAAGATGGTCAAAAAATCGCTCTAATAGGTCCCAATGGCTCCGGAAAATCTAGTTTACTTCGACTACTCGCCTTACAGGATCAACCTGATGAAGGAGACGTAGTACATCAGAAGTCTCTACAGTTTGCCTTTGTGGAGCAACAAGAAAATTTCCCAGAAAACATGAGCCTCTTAAACTTTTTAGTTTCAGAACTAAAAAGAACTCACAATTTCGATGAAATGAGAGCACAAATCAATGCCGCAACTCAATTGAGTATTTGCGGATTTGAAAAACCAGAACAAGAAATCAAAGAACTCAGTGGTGGCTGGAGAAAACGATTGGCAATCGCCTTGGCTCTTGCCAGTGAACCTGAACTTTTAATTTTAGATGAGCCAACCAACCACATGGATTGGGATGGCATATTGTGGCTGGAAGACCTATTGCTACAATTCAAAGGTGCCTTTATTCTCGTTAGTCATGATAGGAACGTTTTAGAAAAGTGTACGAATCGTATCATTGAAATCAATCCCGTCTATCAAAACGCTTATCTGGCTTTTGATTGTAAGTACGAGGAATTTGAAGACAAAAAAGAAGAATACATTCAGGGACAAATTTCTTTACAAGAAAGCTTATCCAACAAAGCCAGACGAGAACTGGATTGGCTTCGAGCTGGAGTTAAAGCAAGAACTACCAAAAGTAGAAGTAGAATCAATGAGGCCCATCAACTTTTTGATAAATTAAATCAAGTAAAGCAAAGAAACTTAAGTGGCCAAAAATCATCTCGCATAGAAATTGAAAGCACAGGTCGTAAAACCAAAAAAATGCTTTGGTGTGAAGACTTAGTGGTTGGCTATGAAGACAAAAAATTAATCGACGGCCTAAGCTTAGAGTTGGGCGCAAATACTTGCATGGCACTTGTTGGTAATAACGGAAGCGGTAAAACTAGCTTTCTAAAATGCCTTTCTGGTCAAAGCCAAGCAATGGCTGGTGAAATCCATTGGGCCGAAAATTTACAGATTGTATATTTCGACCAAAAAAGAGAGAGCATTGATCTTGAAAAAAACATTGTCGAGTTTTTAGGAGATGGATCTGATTACGTAGTTTTTAAAGATAAATCTATCCATGTTGCTTCTTATGCAAGTCGTTTCCTTTTTCCTAATGAAAAACTACATACAAAAATCAAAAAAATGTCAGGTGGAGAAAAGGCACGTCTTATTTTAGCAAAAATGCTCTTGCGACCGGCTGACATTTTAATTCTGGATGAGCCTACGAATGATTTAGACATCGATACCATCAGCCTTCTAGAAGATATCTTATTGGAGTTTCCGGGCCTTGTAATATTAGTATCGCATGACCGTAGTTTTTTAGATAAACTCTCACACCGAACTCTTGCTTTAAATGGAGATGGAAGTTTTGCCATCTACGCCGATGTGGCTCAATGGTTGAAGGACCGTAAAAAAGCAGAGAAAAACAATGTCGAAGCAGTTTTTAAAGAGAAGAAAAACAAACCTAAAAATAAAAAAATCAAACTTAGCTTTAAAGAAAAACATTTTTTAGAAGGTGTCGAAGAGCTGATCCTAGAAAAAGAATCTGTCTTAGAAGAATGTAAAGCAAAGTTAGAAGATCCAGAGATCACGAAGGATCACGAAAAGATCAATGCCGTGATGCTTGAAATGGCTGATTTGCAAAAAGACTTAGACGAAACTTATGCCTACTGGGATGAGATTGAGGCCAAAGTAAAACAGATGGAAGAATCTTAAGGCCACCCGCCTCATTAAATATGCCTTTTTCCAGTGACCCTTAGTGTTTGCTAAAAAATGCTCTTAATTTGCAAACGCCATAATAAGGTCATTTACATTGGACGGAAACCAAACATTTCCTAAGTGCCCACCTAATGGATATAGCTTTAAACGCTCTTCAGGCATTAAATCTTTTAACAACTGAACACTAGCATTGCTAACGATGATGTCGTCTTCATTGTGGAAAATTTTGATCTTTTCCGTTTTTTTAAGATAGTCCAACTTACCGATCAAACCCATCGTATCAATCAACTCTTCTCTAGATTTTTCCACACCAATTGGACCATTTACTAAATCAGGGAATAAAATCTCATCAAAATATCGGATGAATGTAAAGTCTTTGGCAGCAGTTAAACTAGCTTGAGGGCTTAAAGTGTCGTAGTAAATTGGAATTACCCGCCAATCCCTTACCTGTTCTGAAACTAAAATCATAGCAGCTAAAGTATCTAAAAAAGATCTACCAATTAGCGCCTTGTACTCATAATTTTCAAAAGGAAGGCTTTGGATTAGATCAATAATTTCCTCGTCGCTAGGAGCTTTTTTAGAAAACTTTTGGCCAAGATTCATAATCAATCTCCACACTTTTGATTCCATATAATGTCTTCGCTCTGGTGACATATTTTTATAGAGAGGAAACAACTGATCTAAATTGGAAGCTGACTCATAAAGATCAATCGGTGGGTTCACCGCAACTACTTTCTCAAAGTTAATGCCTTTTTGCTTTTCATCGTACTCGGAGATATAAACTGCCTGTAAGCCTCCCATGCTGTAACCAAGCAAATAGTTTTTACTACTCTTAAAACCAGAAAGATTTTTTCTATATCTGTAGACACGTTTTAAAAAATGATAAAAATCTACTTGATCTCTTTCCATAAAACCTGGTGTCGCCGAATTCAAATGGGACATACTAAATTTCCATAGGTATGGACTCGGGATGGTCACACTGTTAAAACCAGCTTTATAAAGAGTCTTTTGATAAAATTTAGCAAGGCCCGTGACAGCACTGCCTCCTAGTCCCGCTAGAATAAAAACAAGTGGTCTATCTTCATTTTCATGAAAGGCATATTCAATACTTGTGTAGTCTCTGTGCTCTAAATATTTTAAATTACTTCGGCCAGGAATTTGCGAGTGAAATTTCACAGAAACAATGTTCATACCTTCAGAAGAAAGCATCGCGTCTGCAGCGCTACTGATAAAAGTGGCTTTAAACGGGTCTAAAACCGGAAAATTATATTCGACCGCTAGGCTAAAACTAGAATAAATGCTTATACAAAAAGTGAGCAAAAAGGCTCTCATCGCGCTCCCCCCAGAGTTTGATTAGAGCTGAAAGCTATCGTAAATTTGCGTGCAAATCAAAGATAAGCATTTAATTTCAATGCTTTGTTTAATTTAATTGCTCAATTAATTGGAAAACAAACAAAGTTTTCTTTCTTGTGCTTAAATCACCGACTAGCTTGTTGCATCATAACCTCTTTTAATTGCCTATGAATTTTTTTCAATACTATAGTGAAAACTCCAAATAAATAACTTTAGGGGGAAATATGAGAATTCTTACTTTTATTATCGCTCTCGTTTCATTGAATGTTTACGCAGCTGAATACGAGCGCAAAGAAGCCAACTTCACGATCCGCGATCGCGTTGGTTTTGATATTGTTTACTACAACTGTGATTCAGTAGAGTCTACGGTGGAAAACATCCTAGAAGAAATGGGCGCAAAAGAAATTCGTGTTCGTTGCACTGGCGGTTTAGACAGAAATGGTTTCATCCACCTACCTGCCAGAGTTAGTGCAGACTTTGAAGCTATCAATGCTGAGCTCGATGGAAAAATCAGTGTACAGGTTGATGAAATTCAATTTCGAAACCACAAAAACTGCCACCTATACAACAATATTGTTAAAGCAGTTCAAGACAAATTTGAAATTGCCCATATCGATATGCGCAGATGCCACCGTATTGGTGGTGCTACTCGCATCAGTATGAGTGTTTTAAAAGAAGCAAATTAAGCTTTTAAAAAAACTACTTCTAGTAAAAGCCTTCGATCCAATCGAAGGCTTTTTTTGTTTCCTCTTAACAATCTGAAAATGAAAGAAATAGATTCCCTAGGAATGTGAAAACAAACGTCTCATTTTGAAACAGATTTGCACATACTTTGTTAAGAAATCATTAGCTCCAACAAAAGTGTATTAAAATAGACTAAATCGAATTAAATGACACAAAAAGGAGACTTATGAACGCGGCAAAACCTTGGAGTGAAGCCTTAGAAGTATCTTCCCTCAACTATCAAAATGCAGTTTGGGAACTAGAGTGTTTTTTAGAAAAACACCCAAACATGAGATACGCGCAAGAAAAAATCGATAAAGACTTAGCGAAGATTGGACCGAACCCTCTGAAGCGCCTAATGTATTTTAAAGAAAATCTTCTCGATATGAGAAAAAGATTGGTGCAAAAAACCGAAGAACTTAGTGATAAAGTGACCCAGCTAAATCACAAAATCAAATAAAGCGTCTAGATCTATCAACCAATCCATACTAGCTTAGCCCTCACAGAGAACTAGACAGAGGGCGCGCAAAATTTCTTGCCAAATATCCGACAAGAAATTCATGGAAAACAAAGAAAACAAGCCCTTAGCAAATCTATACGGCTATATTTTTAAAGATGAGAAAAACACCCAAGAGATGGACACACTAGACTTTCTAGCTGATTCCACCTTCTTTAAAAAACTGAGCCGCAGGCAACTAAAAAAAGTCCTTCAAAAACTTCACATTCGAACCTTTCGCGAGGATGAGTTCCTGTTTGAATTTGGCAATCCTGGCGCCGCCCTATTCTTAATTGAAGAAGGCGAAGTGAGCATTGAAATTCCAGATAAATTAGATGGAAGTACACGTGTGGTAACCACCATTGGTAGTAATACATTTTTAGGAGAGATTGCTCTTTTAAACAATGACGAAAGAACTGCTTCCGCAAGAGCTTTAAAAACCACTAGAACCCTGGCTCTTTACCGCAATGACTTGGTAGGTATGACCAAAACAGATCCTGAAATTGCGAGCGTTATATACCAATCCTTAGCGCAGGTTTTAGGCAAACGTTTAATGACTACCACCAAAATGATCAACGAACAAAAGAAGGAACAAGCAAAGAATGCAGCCTAAAAACCCAAGAAAGATCAGAGCATGGATAATCTATGGGAGCTTCGGAACTCTTTCGTTGCTGTGTTTTATCTACCTAGTTTCGAGCCTCAGAAGTTTAATTTTGCCAATGATTTTAGGTGCCCTCTTGGCTTATATATTTAAACCTCTGGTGCAAAGAATCAATCTTGCTTTCTTGCCTAATGCCGCAAAGGTCATGATCGTACTCATTGGTCTATTGTCAGGGATCGGCTTTGCAACCAATAAATTAAAAGACCTAATCCCCAATGAAAATGAACAGCTGGTTTACCAAGTTCGTCTTCAATATAAAATCAATAAAAAGTTTCATGATATTATGGAAACTCACACAACCACTGACGGCAAGGTCAAAGGTAATGTGATTTATAATCTACTGAAAGATGAACTAGATCCATTCATGTTAAACCTTAACCGACTTTTGAAACTCAATAATGAACAAAACCTTGAATTTAGCTCTCTGCACAAAGCAGGTTTTGTCGACGATAAGTTTTTTAACTACCACAAAGCCAACCGCAAAACCATGAAACTACAAGAACATATCGTTGAAGAACAAGAAGCACGTAAACCCGCTTCCCAAGAAAGTCTTCAAAAACAAGAAGACAGTTCTATCATTGTCGCTCTACTTAACACTCTCTCCACTTGGTTGCTGCTACCATTTGTTTTTATTTTCCTACTTTTTGATGAGGGACAAGTGGAAAAATTCTTTGTGTCTCTTGTGCCAAATAATCTCTTTGAATTGGTACTCAGCATTTTAGATGAAGTAGACATTGCTATTGGTAACTACCTACGAGGCACCCTCTTAGAGTGTGGCTTGGTTGGTCTTAGTTTGGGACTTGGACTCTTTTTAATAGGCTTTAATGCTGACGTAGCAATCTCTATTGGCGCCGTTGCCGGTCTCACCAACGCAATTCCATTTTTAGGACCTGCCATTGGCTTGGGAGTTGGACTGGGATACGGTCTCATTCTTGAGGAAATCAATCCAGTACTTCCATTCATTCATTTGGACAATTTATTTTTCGCCATTTTTATTTGTGTCTTAATCGCACAACTCCTAGATAATACGGTTTTTCAACCCATTGTTTTAGGAAGTGCCGTGAACCTACATCCTCTGGTGGTAATTATTGGTGTGATGGGCGGTTCGGTAATATTTGGTTTTGCGGGAATGTTGTTGGCAATTCCTAGCATTGTTATTTTTAAGGTGGTCATTGAAACACTATTCAAAGAACTAAAAGCGTATAGGATCATTTAAGATGTATAGACTTTGGCGACAAATGAAATTTTACAAAAACTTACTCATCTTTTTTTGGGCCTTAAATCTATGTGTGGTGGCTACAGGTTTGGTGATTTCTTGGGACTACTTTTCTAGCCCTGAGTTAAACGCGCAAAAGCTCTATGAACAAATCACCACCCACGAGAGTCTCCAAGATGAATTGTTAAAAATTAGTAAGAGTAGTGAAAAATCAAAAATCTACAATATCAATAAACAACTAGAATCTTTTGGCTTAGGAATCGCAACCCTAGAAAAACCTTATACAGCTAGAGAGCTTCTTGATCACAGAATCATGCTCTTAGAAAACTTAAATCATCTGCAAAAAACAAATCTAGCAGAACACTTTTCCGCAAGTGAGAAAAATAATAACAAACAAAAACAACTAATTTGGGTGGCCAGCATAAGTGTTTTAGCCGGTTTTCTATTGCCCTTAGCAATTTTTTATTTACTAAGTCTAATAGGCAAGAAAGCAAAAACTAAAACAGAAGCCCATGTTAAAGATTGGATCAAAGATTGGTCGGAAGAAAAGTCAAAACACCAAGAGCCGTTCAAAAGCGCTGATTTTTGGCTTCGCATTGCTTTTCTAAGTGTTGAGCATTTTGCTCCTCATCTAAACCACCCTGCCGCAAGCTATTTTGGCCAACTTTCTCATGAGATCAAAACAGAGCTCCACAAAATGGACAAAGAAGATACCAAAAAACCTGAAGGACAAAATACAGCGGCTTAAGGCAATAAAGATACAAATCCTAGAAAACTAACGCTAGGAGCTAAAAATGCCTTTTCAGCTAGTTTGCAGACAGCAAGTTTCAATCCCATAGATTGACCCTTTATTTTCCCCAAGATAGATTGGAGCATCATTTATTTTTAGGGGGAACCATGAAACTCATTATGAGTCTTATTTTACTCGTTGCAATTCAGATCAATGCCGCTGAAATGCTATTAATGAAAGAGGAAGCCGACAAAAAAGAAATTTACTCTTTCCATCTTGATAATAATCAATTTTCAAAAATCGAAACAAAAACAAAAATTGCTATCTATCCAAGTATTAGTAAAGACGGAACATTAATCAGTTTTTCAGGCGGAGAAGATTTGCGTTCTTTAAGTTTACATTTGTTAAATCGTGCAAATGGCTTTGTAAAAAAACTTGAAGTTGATAACTACGGCTTGGTCCTTCATTCACAAATATCTGCAAACCAGAAGCACATCGTTTTTAGCGCAATGAACTTATCCAGCAATCAATTTGATATTTTAAGTTATAATATTAAAACAGCCCAAACGGATACTCTTCTTTCCTCCCCTTCCAAGAGCTACTACTTTCCTAAAATGACTTCAGACTCTTTTTACATCTATGCACAGGAGTCAATAAACAAAGAGGAGCGCTACTTAGTTAAAAAACTCATCGCTGAAGAAAGCATAGAGAGAATCCAAACCCAAAACAAAAACTGCATGGCACCAAGCCTCTCCTTTGATGATCAATACCTCGCCTACACTTGTAAAAACAAGGACCAGTGGCAAGTTTATGAAATGCTTTTAAAAGACAAAAGTTCACGCCTTGTTTCTGAGCGTGACAAAGAAGCTTATGCACCACACTACGATGCTGAGCACAACCTCTACTTTGCTTCACCAAGCACAGAGCACTTTCAAATTTTTAAGAGTCAGCGTAACAAAGACAAAACTCTAAATACAGCCGAACCATTGCTAGCAGGAGATGACTTTGATCTTTATTCTCCTAGCATCAGCGGCAATCAATCTTATAAGCAGACCCGTTTACCAAATATGCCTAAGCCAAATCGCTCAAGCTTTGGCAGTATAGTTGTGAATGATCAATTGTATGTAATCGGTGGGCACAAAGGAAGAGAACATACTTATCCTCCTGAAAGTTTTTCGAACCGAGTGGATCGTTTTGATTTAAAAACAAAGACTTGGCAAGAGCTTGCCCCTCGTCCCGTTAAAGCTCATGGTTATGGTTTGGCACAATGCGGAGACTATATTTATGCCTTTGGAGGATTTGCCTATTCTGCGGATCATTTACCAAAATGGAAAAGTTTAAGTCGAGTGGATCGTTACGACATAAAAAACAACCAATGGCAGAAAATAGCAGAGCTTCCACGTCCACGCTCTAGTAATGCCGTGATCAAACTTGATCACAAAGTCTACCTAGTTGGTGGTTGGGATTCTACACCTAAATCTAAAAACGACATTGAAGGTTTCTTCCATGAGCAAATAGATGTTTTTGATTGTGAAACGGAAAAAGTTCTAGCAAGTGATTTAAAACTACCTGGCCCAAAACGCAGAGCATTTACTGGGATCAATTACAAAGGAAAATTAATGTTGATTGGCGGTATCAGCGAAGGTGGGCACGAATTTAACTTATTAAAACGCGTAGACCTTTTTGACCCAAAAACCAAAGAAAATACGATTCTTCCTGAACTTCCCTTTGCTACTTTCGCACCAGCTGCGGGCAATATAAATGATGATGTCTATGTTTTTGGAGGAATGTTTCACTATGGTGACTGGAATTACAATTACGTAAATCACATTTATCACTTTGACGGTAAACAATGGCAACATAGTGGTCGTTACTTAAAACGTACCAAAGGTTTCTCACAAGTGAGCCAATATAAAAATAAATTGATTATCGCTGGAGGCCATAGCTATGAAGGTGGCTTTGATGAACCAGTTAGTGATGTAGAAACTTGGGAAATGAAATAAAAAAAGGACAGCTTAAGCTGTCCTTTTTTTTAAATGCCCATCTCAGAGTTTTTAGGGACTGTATTCAGGCTCTCTCTTAAATCCGCCTTTTCTCCACAACTTGCAAGGCTTACTTTTACCCCCGCTTCCTGAAGCATTTCTAGAGAAATTTGCAGATCCTCTCCCCAACGCTCACCAAACTCATTGGCGATAGACTCCTTATCCACAACCACCTCTTTGATTCCGCTTTGAATAATCATTCGAGCGCAATGAGAACACGGAAAATGAGTAACATACATACTACAAAGATTTGTAGGAATGCCCACTCGATTGCAGTTTGCTAATGCGTTTCTTTCTGCATGCTCTGTCCAGGCATATTTGTTCGGTCGAATAAAACGCTCAGGCACATTGTCATTCACCCCACGTGGCAAACCATTGTAGCCAAAAGAGCGAGGGTCTTTGTCAGGCCCAATAATCACAGCTCCAACTTTTGTAGAGTGGTCCTTAGACCATGAGGCTACCTCAAAGGCTAATCTTAAAAAACGGGTATCCCACTTGGCTGTGCTTACTGGTAAATCAATCATAAATTCCTAAATGGTTTTGTGAGTTTCACCGGTATACGGATGAATTAACTCATTGGCATTTTTATAAATACGAGGCGTCTTATAAAGAATCCCCATAGCTGTGCTTTTGGGCATCTGTTTAAATTTTTCAGGATACTTTTCTTTTAAAAGCTTATTCACTTCCTTGGCACGCTTTGGACTCATTGTCGGAAACAAATGATGTTCTACGTGATAACCAAAGTTGAAATGCATTGCCTCTAAAATCGGATGATTGGTAACGCTTAGTGAGTTCACTAAAGGGTCATTGGTTTTAGTTAATGGGCTGATGTTGTGGTTGGTAGAAATGTAACTCATCAACATATAGTTCATTATTGCAAACGGAATTACTACTCCGTATACAAAATTAGAACCAATGAAATATACATAGGTACCCATAATACTAAGCTGTAATAACAACTCTAAGCTTGCTTTCGTATGGTCTAAATCAGCAAAGATCTTATTACGAAATCTCAAATAAGTTTGGTTCACTAAATTATGGAAGAAAAACCAAAAGAAAAAATAGGCATAGCTTCTAGCGTAACCAGAACCAGGAGTAAACTTATACATTTTTTGCATATAGTTACTTTGCTTGTAAACTCGCTTAGTAGGAAATGCGTCAGGATCTTTGATCAACTTTTGCGTATGTCCATGGTGTAAACGATTGTGCCAAAAACACCAAAAAGTTGGACTAATTAAAAAAGGCGTAAAGCCCAAAAAACCTAAAACATGTTGCAATTTGCGATTACGTACAACACTTCCGTGTAAAATTTCATGAGCTAAAAAAGCAGTTCCACCAAAGGCGTAACCGATCAAGCCTCCGAGAACTAGTTTAGAAAAAACTCCTAAATCAAAATTAACCATCATGAATGCGGCAACAAAAGCAGTTAGCAATAAACCACTAAAAGCGAACAAGCGAGACTTTGCGGGACGAAGTAAGTCTTTCGGCAAAAAAGCACGCATTTCTCTAGCGTATTGGCCGATTGACATCAATTTGTTTTCTACATTCCCCTCTTCTTTACGTACTTCTACCTTAAGCGAATCCATTGGCTTGCCAACAACTGTTTCCGTATGCATTTAACCCCTCAATGTTATAGATGCGTTAGAGCATATATTTTTGCAGGCAATTTATCAATCAATTTAGCTTTAGTTTGGACAAGTTCACCACCCTTAATAAGGCCCAAAAGGCCTCTAGGAGCCTGTTTAAAGAGCCTTAAACAACTTTGCCAACAGACATGGCAGTTCAAAGGAAAGCTTTAGGAAATGCTTTCAAAGCTCATGGTTTTTTTGTTTTTTTGACAGGTTCCAGCCAGAAAGGTCTCGCCGTGAAAGGAAATATAAAAGCCTGGAGCCAATAATGGAATACTACTGATAGCACCAGCCACATTTTGCAAAGCGTCAGTGTCCCGTAATTGCGTAGGCTTCATAGCTCCAGTGAACACAATTGGAACCGGGGGATCAGATATTTTAGACTGGCAATACTCTGCACTGTGGGTCATGGTGTCGGTGCCATGAATCACTAAAATTGGGTTTCCACGACTTAACTCAAGCTCAACCGCTTGTTTTAAGAACTCACGCCCCTGATCATCTATATCAAGAGAGTCCTTGGAAAATACTTCGTATACAGATATTTCGTAATTCGGTAGCCTTAAATGATTTAAGATATTTTCTCGAAAAATACTTGGACCATTTTTCAAAGCTCCGTCAGATTCGTCATAGACTTTTTCAATGGTTCCGCCGGTTGTTAAAACCGTTAATTTCTTTTTCATGGAATTCCTCTGTTACAAGGAATTTGTAGAATAAATTTATTGGCTGATCAATTTCTTTTGTAACTTTCTTGTTTCCATTCGAACTTCAGCC
Organism: Bdellovibrionaceae bacterium UBA6502; assembly: GCA_002436415.1. Lineage (GTDB taxonomy): Bacteria > Bdellovibrionota > Bdellovibrionia > Bdellovibrionales > UBA840 > UBA6502. The sequence goes on from DJMA01000012.1 coordinate 161,899, forward strand.
CGATAAGCGGAGCCTAATTCAGAATCATCATCCGCAACACGCTCCCCTTCTTCAAAGTATTGATCTAACTCTTTATCAATATCTTCATTATCCAGGTTTTTTGATTTTTTAAGTTGCAGATTACTTACCTTCTTTAAGGCTTTGTTTTCCTGATTAGGTTTCGCCTCTTCATAGGTGGCGTCTTTTGCTCCCATTAACTTTGGTGCTTGTAGAGACTCTTGCGAAGGAGAATTTTGTGGAGAATCTGTTTTTGTATTTGCCCTGAGAATTTCTTTTACATTGTTCGATAAAGCTTTCGAAAGTGGATTACTGGATTCATCGGACTGAAACTTGTAAGCCACATTTGCAACAAAAATTCCTAGTAAAACAAATAAAATCTTTTTCACATTCTCTCCTTAACATTTAGCCCTTCGGATGAGACGGTTTACTACTTTAGGCTTGTATCTAAATCATAACAGCTTTTTGCAGCTTCTCGTCGTTTTTTTATCTCAAACTTAAAAATAAGTATTGTTTGTATCAAAATGATTAGACAGTCTATTTACAAACGTACACTGGATTGACAATTTATCGAAAAATGCAATGATTCCAAGCTTAGAAATAATGTAATAATCCTGTCCTAAAATTTGACAGTTTTAAAGTAAGCATCAGTCAATTTACAAAAGCCTTTTCTAAGAATTCGCCCCTTAGGAGATAGAGATTTAATTCTATTAGGTAGCGATCCTCAAAAAGTAGTTATACTCCATGAGTTTTCTCATTACTTATTTCATCAAAACACAAATGCTAGCTACCAATACAAATTTCTTGAAGTGGCCCAGCAACTGAACGACAGCATCAAAAATCTACAAAAAGCATCAGCCATGAATGGCCAAGACATAAATGAGCTAATGAAGAAGGTTTCACAACTTAGTATGGATGCAGCTCACTTAAAGTTTACAGAAGAACTATCCATAAACCACTTCTTACTTAAGAACCAAAAAGAGCTTTCTTTGAGCGAATCAGAGATTACACTCTTAAAACAAGCATTAGCCCAGGACTTTATGCTTTATTTAGCTAGCATTAAATCTTATATGCAAACTCTCAATCGCTTGAAAAGTTTAGGTTTTGCTGTGGATAAAGACTTAGAAGAAAGCCAAGGAAGAATCCAACAGCTAGAACAAGATCAAGATCAATTATTGATCGCGCCATAAAAAATGGGCCACTCCCATTGAGTGACCCAGAAAAAGAAGGAATAAAATTTTAACTAGTTGATCAAAGACACAGGGTCGAAATCCACTAGGATAGAGGCGCCTTGAGCAGGAACAGCACTTCCGTTAAAAACGATGCTATTGCTTTCAGAAACATATTCCCAACCATTCTCTGAATCCCGAGGAACCACTTCACCATTTACAACCACATTAATACTTTCCACTACAGGCTCACGGTTTAGATAAAACTGAGTAGATAGTTGAACAATGGAACTAGTGATATCTGTTAAACTCTCAGAGAAGTCAGAACAAATACTTGCTACAATTCCGTTCGCTTCGTTAACAAGATCGATATAACGTTGGCCTACAGTTCCCGATGTACATCTACCATCTTCTTCTCTTAGTACGATGGCATTTACTGAGTAAGTCTTTTGACCTGCTAAAGCACTACCTAGACGAAGAGAGTCTAAAAGACCAAGATAGTGATTGGATCCAGGGAAACCTGAGCCACCAATTTCTACCGATGAGTCTTGCTCATCACTCACTATGATCACTGAGAAGAAGGCATCACTTCTAGGAAAATCAAAGTTCTTATTGTGTTCAAGATCTAAAGCGGTTTCTAGGGACTGAAGACCTCGCTCATTCGCAGATCCTCTTGTTCCTACCATAACGTTTTCGATAAAGTTGTTTTCAAGGTTTGGAGTATTGTTATTTAAAATACTTTCTCCACCTTCTGATTTAAACTTCGCATAATCTCCACCACGATAGGCATCGGTTGCGATCACGGCAATCTGAAAGTCGTAGTTTTTATTTTGCAAGTCATTAATAAAAGCCTGAAAGTTATTTGCTAATGCGGTTTGCGAATCACCCATTGAGCCAGAATTATCAACTACCCATAGAATATCAATTTTGTTATTCACTTCAGAAGCAGCCTGCACGAAATCTTCTGTCTCACTCAAAATACTCACCGTAGGAATATCTTCACAAGCGACTAAAGACAAAGTGGCTGCTGTCATTACAAATAATTTTTTTACTAATTCTGCTTTCATGGTTCCCCCAAAATTAAACTACGTCCAATGGAAATTGGGCATTGTCTGCTAGCGGGGGTACAGGAACAATTGCTAGACCTTTATGACGGAATCAGGATATTCTTGAATCAGTTTAAACGCAAATTTTAGCTAAGTACTTAAGATTACCAAAGAATAGAAATTCAGGCTCTTTTTGAGACAAGCTAAAGTCTTGAAATCACTGAAGCAAAAAATATTACGTAAGTTTCACATTTTTTTCGCCTGTCGAAGCCTTCTACATTTCATTAAAATTTTCTAGGCATAGAATGCAGATGATTTTTTCTCGATAAAAGTCCTGTATCATTTTGAGACTGGAGCTCAAAGAAAGAAAAAGGAGAGCCATTTACTCTCCTTTGCTTTTCGATCATTTTGTAGTTGGGAATTACAAATCTATACAAGAAAAACGGAATCCAACATTCTGCCCTGAGATTAAAACCGGATCAAAAGTCACAGTTTTACCTGACAATGAGTAGGTCGTTCCTTCTGGAAGATTGTAAACCTCAAAAGTTAAACCTTTATCCGCATCTACTAAAGGAGTACACGGAAGCTCCTCTGTCGCTCTTACATTGTGCTCAATGTTTTCACCAATTTGAGTTAATAAGGTTGAATAGTTTGAAGCACATAGGCTGGCCGTTCCGCCTGGGAAGAATTCCATTAAGTCTTCATACAATAAACCCTCATAAGCATCTGGATCGCCAGAGCTCTTCTGTTGGTTTAGACAATTTCCATTATAGTCATCATTCAAACGATCCACAGAATTACTCGAGGATTCAACAATGATTGGGTATACGCTAACGGACTTAGTTCCACCTAACTCACTAGATACAGTACTAGAAAGATATGAAGGCAAATCTTTTTCCGTTAATTGTTTCTTTTCATAGGGAATGTCTAAGCCTTGGCCTCTTACATCCTCATCACTTAAGAAAACCATAGCCAAATGCGCATGATCTCTTAAGAAGCTATTTTTGTGCTTACTAATGGCGATAGAAGCGGTGAACAAACCTCTTTCATCCCCTGTGGAGTAATAGTTTTTACCGTTATATTCTTTTCCATCCACACTAATCATCGACTCAAACAAGCTCTGTAGTTCAGAAACATTCGAGCTCTGAGACTCATCCAAGTAGGATGTGCCGTTATAGGCTGGAATCAAATTTCCATCTTGATAGTTCTCAAGGTAAGCATAGGTAGAGCTTCCATAATAACTCTTTGGATTTGTAACCTGACCTTCCTCATAATAAGTAGGATCGTTACTCACATCCATAGTTGTTACACCGATTCGCCAATTTAAGCCACTGATGCGACTAATGAAGCGATCAAACTTATCAACCATCTTTGCATGTTCTTGGGTCATCGAAGTGGAAGTGTCGACCACGAACAATACATCTACCGCTGCCTCAGGCACCGTAATTCCATAATCAAAGCTAATCACACCACTTTGTGGGTTCACTTCACAAGCCTCTGAGCCCACTCCTCCACAGTTTCTCGTATCTCGGTTAAATTCTACCGGAGAACAAGAGACCGCTAGTGAGATGCTCACACAGGCCAACAAATACAATCGTAATATCCACTTCAAATAATTCACTGCTTAACTCCTTCAGATGAATCTTCACCTACATAATATCCAAGCTTCGTGCCAGCAGCTGTGAACTCTAAGTGCCCGAAATACTTAAACTAATTATTTCAAGGACTTATTGCCAGGGCGTAATATTGTTTACGCTGACGTTTTTGGGCGGTTTTTTGGAAAATTCTGCAAAACAATCTTCGTTTGCTAGATGCTTCAATAAAAACAGAGACTTATTAGGAGCTTGGATTCTCCTCTCATTGAAGGACATTATTTAGGATTATTTATTTCTTTTCTCTTTTGTCTACTATGGACGTTTAATTTCTCTCGTTTCTAAACACTTTAGTACAATCCTCCGAAGAGCATTTGAGGGATTATGATAAAAAAAGGCATTGGTTTCATCATCGTTATTTTACTTCTAGTGGTTGGCTCTGTTTTCCTATTAAATGGAACAAACAATCTAGAGTCCTTTTCTTTAAATATGAGTTCTATGCAAATGAACTCCAGCTCAAAGACTCTCTATAATAAATGGAAAGAGGACCTTGCTAAATTAAAGCAAAACAATCAACTCCCTGGTGGCTTCGATAGCATTAAGGAAATCAACTACACTCCTTTAAGTAGTATGGCTGGGCAGTGGGTTTCAGGAATTATAATTCCAATCTCTGTAAAAAAAGATGGTAAATATCGATTGAATCTAGAAATCGACAGCTGGTCAGAAAATAATAAAACCGCTGCCGTTGTTCATTATCAAATGATTGAAATACGCTCAGGAAATACCGTTTGGGAATTTGGCAGAACCTACCCAATACGCTAATAAAGTTACTTTAAATCTTTTACTATCTTAGTTCTTTCGCTAATTCTTTAGCAAAATAACTCAATATAATATCAGCACCCGCTCTTTTGATACTTAGCAAAGTTTCAAGAGCAAGGGCTCTACCATCCCCCCAGCCCATTTTATCCATGGCCTTCACCATAGCGTACTCACCACTTACATTGTAAGCTGCAATAGGGAGAGGAAAGTTTGCTTTTAGATCAGAAATTACATCTAAATAACTCAAAGCAGGTTTCACCATCAAAAAGTCGGCACCTTCTTCTACATCGAGCTCAGCTTCTAGCAAAGCTTCCGTACGATTCGCAGGGTCCATTTGGTAAGTCTTTTTATCTCCATCCTTAGGGGCAGAGTCTAAGGCATCACGGAAAGGGCCATAAAAGCTAGATGCGTACTTTACACTGTAAGACATTATGCTGGTGTTCGTATAACCTTCGTCATCAAGAGCGGCACGAATGGCACCCACTCTAGCATCCATCATATCTGATGGACCAATGATATCCGCACCCGCCTCCGCTTGCATAACTGATATCTTAGCAAGTAAATCTACGGTAGCATCATTGATAATTTCCCCATTCTCTACGATACCATCATGACCGTCCACTGAATAGGGATCTAGAGCAACGTCTGTCATAAGACTACACTCTGGAAACTCTTTTTTTATTTCTCTTAAAGTAGAAAGGTACAAGCCCTCTGGGTTTAGTGCCTCTGAAGATTCTTTATTTTTTTTACTTTCTGGAAGCCCTGGAAAAACACAAAAATTTTGAATGCCCAACTCCATGCACTCAGCCAACTCTTTTATCAACAGGTCTTTACTATAGCGACTAATCCCAGGCATTGATTTAACCGGAATTTCTTGCTTCGTTCCCTCGACAACAAAAACTGGATAGATGAAATCTTCTTTATTAAGATGTGTTTCTGCTACTAAACTTCTGATGTTCTGCGACTTTCTATTTCGACGAGGTCTACGCATAAAATTCTCCTTGAGACTCAATCTTAACATAAAAGCATTTGGCTGAAAAAACAAAAGCAGCCACGAGGGCTGCTTTATAAAAGATATTCTGTGAAAAGGTAAAATTATGCCAAATGAGGTAACAACTCTAAGCATATAAGAGCGATAATGGTTGGAATCAAAGCGGATTTCAATAAACCAATTGGACTGATTCCATCCTCTCCAAAAGCACCTTTTAAAATTCCAAAACCAGCAGGGTTTGGTGCGTTGGCAATAACTGTTAAACCACCACCAGCAACAGCACCGGCAACTAAGTAGTATTGTTGTGATTCACTCAACTCCACTAAAGTCCCAAGGTAAGTAAGGGCTGCATTGTCTGTAATTGCTGTTAAAGCGGTTGCTCCAAAAAATAAAATTTGATCGCCAGCACCTTCTAAAATTGGTTTTAACCACCACTGCTGCTGAGATCCTAAAATCACTAAACCACCCAAGAAAAATCCAACAAGTAAACTTTCTCTCAGTTTAATTTCATCTTGGTATTCTTTCGATACAGCTGCAAAACCTAAGAAGAATAAAAATAGACCCATAAAGAAAACCATATGGTGAGCTGTTTTTACAACTAGAACTAAGAAAAACAAATGAATGAATGTTACCCAAAGAGGAATCTTTAGACCTTTTTGTTCAAACTTCATATCTCCAACAAGTTCTTTTTTGAATCGCATGGCGATTAAAAAAGTGGAAATCACAACTGCGACCGCCGCTTTATAACCATAGTGACCAAGCATATGAGACATACCCCATCCCCATTTTCCGGCAACCATCAAAACTGGAGGTGCTGCGAAATGAGTTAGAGTTCCGCCGATACTGATGTTTACAAACAACAAACCAAGTGTGGCATATTTAAATTTTGTACTGGTTTCTGGTCCATAAAAACCTTTTAGTAAAATAAGAGCTGTAACAGTCATAGCTGCGGGCTCAGTGATGAATGAACCTAAAAGAGGCCCTAAAACCAAAGCAGAAATGTAAAAGGACATTTTTCCTGAAAAAGGTAGTAGCTTTGCCGCCATACCAATAATTTTCTCTGCAAGCTCAATGACTGGCTTCGTTCCCGCCATACACATAATCACAAAAACAAAAGCAGGTTCAACAAACTTATTGTCTAGTGCCATTTGATCTAAGAAATGAACCGCACCACCTACTAAGTGATGTCCGTCTTCTCCATAAACAATGAAACCATTAATCGCTGTATAGAAAACAATAAATACCGCTGCCCACATTCCAAACACAGCTTCCACTTCACCCATAAAGTGAAAAAAGTTTTCTCCTACAGAACCTTCTGGGTATTTGTGAGCAATGTGCTCAAATTTTGAAACTAGAAATGTGTGGATCACAGCCAAGGCAAATAAAATAGTACCTACTAACTGGATCGTCGTTGGATTCATTCCTGAACTCATGATGACCTCGTTGTTGAATTTTTAAATTGCTAAACTGCCTATATTTTAAAGGACTTATCTACCAAGTCACTATTTTTCCGTCATTTCAAACTTCTTTCTTTAATCACAAAAAAGGACCAAGCCCTAGGCCTGGTCCTTCTGTGCACAATCTAAATAATATTATGCCTTAATCATCCCATTGAACTTTGTAATTCCATAGAAGGTCGTCCACATAGAACTTAAGCATTCTAAAGTTTTCTTGAATGTAGTTAGAAACTCTAGGGTTTTGAATGTATTTTTCAGCAGCCAAAACCTGTGCTTCCAAATGAAACAATTGATAAATACTCGATTGCAAGTCACCGTAATTTTCTTGAACGGCATCGGCCAACAACTGAGAGGCTTCCGTAATATCATACATAGCACTCAACAACTCTCGTTCGAACTGATCATCCACAGCCGAGTCTTCTTCCAGAATTTGGTACAATTCATGCGCAAGGTTTTCTGCATCGTAAGCAACCTTTTGAATGTCCTCAAAAGTCCACTCGTCTTGCTCTGGGTAATCAATTGGAGTGTAGATAGGATAAGTCGGATATGTCGGAAACATAGGACGAACTACGTAGTAGCGGCTATTCCAACGACTGTATCGAATACTCCAATAGCTATGATAGAAAATATTATCCCAAACTACATTTCTCACGATTCTTCTGTGATACCTTCTCCAATTGCTTCTCCACTGGTTTCTACGTTGAAAATATGGATTCCAATAATTGTGGTATTTGCGATGTTGAGCCACTGACCAATAACGACGCGCCTCTAGATGACGACGATTTGCCGTTCGCACTCTTCTTTTAAAGTTTCTGTAATCATTTTGTGACCATCTTTTATATTGCGCATGTTTACGACGACGTTGGTCCGCTTTGATTCTGCGGTTTTTCGCCCAACTAGCATCTACCTTGCGCCCCGGACGATCATATCTACCAATTCTACGTCCATCATTTTGCCTTCTAGGATTATCAATTCTAGGTCTTGGCTTGTCGTAATTCTTTTTTGGTTTATCTACTAGTCTGCGGCGTGGTGTATCGTTATTTTTTCCTGGTTTATCCACTCTGCGACGAGGACTATCATTATTTTTTCTCGGCTTATCCACTACTCTTCGACGTGGAACTTCATTCTTTTTACCTGGCTTGTCCACTCTACGACGAGGACTATCATTATTTTTTTTCGGCTTATCTACTACTCTTCGACGTGGAGCATCATTGTTTTTACGTGGCTTGTCCACTCTAGGACGAGTGTTACTATTGTTTTTTTTCGGTTTATCAACCTGCCTGCGTCTCGGAATTTCCCTGTTTTTTTTGGGTTTGTCTACAGTACGACTGGGTGTTTTTCTGGGCTGCTGAATTCTTCCAGAACCATTAGAACCACCAGAAGATCGTCTTGGTTGTCTGACCATTCCGCCAGATGATCCACCGCTACTTCTTCCTTTTCTAGCAGAAGCTTTTCCGCCCCCATTTCTTTGTTTTTTAGGTCTATCTTTTTCGATCTGTTCTGCTGCATCGGTTGCGGCAAAAAGCATTGAACTTGGTATTGCAAATGCAAAACTTGCTAGTAGGCAAAGTAGCCAAGCAGGCCGCATCCGGTTTTTCTCTGGTATCATTATTCCTCCTTTAATTTAAGCTACCCCCACTAATCGCAAGACCTGTACCAAGGTCTAAGGCGCCGAAGAGCACCTTGCAGAGCGTCGTGTGGCCGAATGTTTTATTAAATTCTTTAACGAGATAATAGGTACTTAGATATCAAACTGATGACTACGGATGCATCTCTAAACAAAGCTTAAAGTTTCTTAAGAAAGACTCAGAGAGTTTTGAATTTCTAAGCGGTGTCACTTTATCGTTTTGAAAATGGATTTTTAGATTTAAAACATGAATAGTAAAACAGCATAACGAAGAAATTTTGCTAAACTCATGATCAATAAAAAACTGATAAAACGCATTTTAAAAAAACCTAAAGCGACAGCAAAAAAATCTCCAAATACTGGCAGCCAACAGAAAAAGGCTAAAAGCTCTGCGCGCTTTAAAACCAAAGTCTTCGCCCTCTCTACTTTTTCTCTTTTCACTTTTAGATACTTTTCTAGAAGACTCCATTTTGCATAATAGCCTAAGGCATAATTCACTACTGCACCTAAAGAGTTTCCAAAACCTGCAGCGAGTAACAAATAAACCGCAGGATAGGATTGTGACTTTAAATACAGAAGACTTGCTTCTGAGGGAAAGGGCAAGATCAATGCAGCCAAAAAGCTTTGCAGAAATAGCCCTAGATAAATCATAGTCCTGTTTGAACCTTCCAAAGCTGACTATAGATACCTTGTCGTGCAATCAAATCGGAATGTTTACCATGTTCTGATACAATCCCTGCATCGATAACATAAATTTGCTCCGCATCAACAACCGTTGAAAGACGATGAGCGATTAAAATCATAGTCCTTCCCTCACCCACAATTTTCATAGATCTCTGAATAGCAGCTTCGGTTTCGTTATCTACCGCACTAGTGGCTTCATCTAATATTAAAACCGGTGGGTCTTTTAATATAGCTCTGGCTAAAGCCAAACGTTGTCTCTGACCTCCACTCAATTTTTGGCCTCGCTCACCAATGATCGTATCAAAGCCATGAGGTAGAGAATTAATAAAATCAATGGCTTCGGCTTTTTCCGCTGCCATTTTTACCTGCTCAAAACTCGCTTCCGGATTTCCATACAAAATATTTTCTGCGACACTACCATGAAACAAAAATACATCCTGGCTGACATAACCCACATGCTTACGAATGGATTTATTTGAATACTCTCTAATATCTAAACCATCTAAGTAAATTTCACCCGACTCAATGTCATAAAACCTCAAAAGCAACTTTATCAAACTACTTTTACCAGAGCCCGTGCTTCCCACAAAGGCCGTGGTTTTACCGGCTTGAATTTCTAAGTTTATATTTTTTAAAATTTGCGGCCCTGTTTTGTAGCGAAAGCTAACATCTTTAAACTCAAAGTTTCCTTTTAGATCCTTTGCACTTTTACTTCCAGAATCAATCTCAATGGGCTCATGGATTAAATCTAATACCCTACGTGCGCTTGCCATGGCACGTTCATATAGATCTAAGACCGAAGCAAGTCCCGTCAAAGGCCACAATAGCCTTTGTGTAAGAAAAACCAAAACACCATAGGAGCCTACTGCCAACTCATCATTTAAGACTTTGTAGCCACCAATTAAAAAAGTCATCAAGAAGCCCGATAAAATTGCCATACGAATCACTGGATTGAATGCCGATGAAATGCGAATGGCTTTTTCGTTGGATTTCATATAATCCACAGATTCTATCTCAAGCCTCTGCTCTTCAAACTTTTCTTGGGTGTAGCTCTTAATCGTCATAATACCTGAAATATTATTACTAAGACGGCTCGCTAGATTACCAACTTTTGAACGGACATCAGTGTAAAGTACATTCGCTCTGCTTTGAAACCAAAAAGCTCCGAGTATGATAACTGGAATTGGAAGAAAGGCAAAAATTGCTATCTTCGGTGAAATGTAAAAGAACACTCCCCCAACGCCTACAACAGCTACCATGGTCTGAATTAAAGTATTAATCCCACCATCTAAAAACCTTTCAAGCTGGTTAATGTCATCATTTAAAATAGACACTAATTTTCCCGAGCTTTGGTCTTCAAAAAAACTAAGATCTAAATTTTGCAAATGCGAGTATCCGTCCATACGAAGTTTATGCTGAACCTCTTGGGCGATATTTCGCCAATTGGTCAAATGTAAATACTCACACACACTTTCCCCTACCCAAATAAAGAAAGTTAAAATACCTAGTGCAATGATCTGTTCCCAAGGATCACTAATTCCAAAATCGGCCATAAAGGACTTTTCTTTGGAAATAACTACGTCTAATGCCATACCAATTAATATTTCTGGCATAATATCAAACAATTTATTTAAAACAGAATAAGTAGAGGCCTTAATGGCTCTAGGCTGAAACTGGGTGAGATATTTCCAAAGGGATATGAATGGCGACTGCACGGCGACTCCTAATTGTATATTAATGTAGTGAATCTAGCCTAAAATAGGAAAAATGAGAATCATAATCCAGGATTTATCTGCTGACTTTCAATGCTTGCTTTAAAAATATCCAAAAAACTTCTAAGTACTTTATTTACTAATATATATACAATTAAAGCACTAAGACCTACTTCTTCTAGAGAGGAATTTTATATTTTTATTTGCCCTAAATCTTAGTGCCAAGTATCTTCATAGCTACACACTTAGGAGAGACAATGGCATCAGGCGGAACTTTAAAAGTCGTAGTATCAGCAATTACGGGTAATGCCGTAATTACCTTAGGAAAATTCGCAGGTTTTTTTGTAAGTGCTTCACCGTCGATGCTGGCAGAAGCAATCCACTCCCTAGCTGACACCCTTAATCAAGTCTTACTTTTTATTGGCATCAAACAATCGCAGCACGAAGCTTCCACCCAACACCCTCTCGGCTACGGCTCTGCTACATACCTTTGGAATTTAATTTCTGCCGTTGGAATCTTTTTCTTAGGCTTTGGAGTAACTGCCTATCACGGAATTCACAGCCTAATTCATCCTCCCGAAAACATAAATCATTCCATCAATTGGATAGCCATTGGCGTATTGCTTTTTGCCTTCGTAATCGAATCTTACGTACTCGTACAAGCATACAAAGAGGTAAATCAAAAACGAAAGGGACAAAACTGGATATCATTCTTTAACCAGAGCGATGACCCAACTGCCATTGCCATTTTGTTCGAAGACGGCATTGCTGTGCTCGGTGTTGCCTTAGCCTTCATTGGTATGATGCTCACGTACTTTTTCAAAAATCCAAGCTTTGATGCCATCACATCAATCATTATCGCTTTGCTTTTAGGTTTAATGGCAATCTTTCTCGGCATTGCTAACGGAAGATTTCTAATTGGCCGCGCAATGACAGACAGTTCCCAAGAAGAAATGAAAAACTTCATAGAAAATCTTGAAATTGTTGATCATGTTGAACGGATTCTTACCAGAGTAATTGGTCCAAGCAATGTTCGTCTATCCCTAGAAGTATCATTAAATGGCAGTTTATTAATCGATCGTAAAAAAATTAGTCTTGATGCGCAAGAAATTAAGAGCCACCCTGAGCAAGCTACGGGTATTTTAGTAGATACTTTTGATCGAGCAATTCGCACTACAGGCAACGCAATTAATGAACTAGAAAAACAAATTCAAACTAGATTTCCAGAGGTAAAATTCATAGATCTGGAATTACACTAAATTTTATTTTTCCTAGCTCTGGACTATTCAAGCAGTTTTCCTGTTGTTAGTATCGAGAACAGAAAAGGCCCTAGAAACTAATGCCTTATTCTCTCTTAAACAAAGGAAGAAGTATGTCTATATTAGCAGAGTTAAAATTCCCTAAAATCATTTTTGGAGCAAATGTCTTTGGCTGGACTCTGGATGAAAAGCAATCTTTTCGAATGCTAGATGAGTTGTACGAACTTGGTTATCGCGGGATCGACACTGCAAATATGTATTCAACTTGGGTTCCTGGCAATATAGGTGGTGAATCGGAAAGGATCATAGGTAAATGGATGAAAGAAAGAAAAAACCGTGAACATATGCGCATCATCACAAAGGTGGGAATGCAAGTTCAAGCAAAAAGTGGTTTAAAAAAAGACTACATCCTCGAAGCCATTGATCAATCCCTAGCTAATCTACAAACTGACTATGTAGATGTCTACCTCGCCCACCAGGAAGACACGAGCACACCTATCGAAGAAAGCCTAGAGGCATTTACACATATCAAAAAGTCAGGCCGGTCCCTTGCCATTGGCTCTTCCAATTACTCCATTACAGGCCTAAAAGAATCTGTAAAAATGGCACAAGACACAAACTTAGATTCCTTCCAAGTCTATCAACCAGAATACAACCTCTATCAGAGAGAAAAGTTCGAAGATCAATATGCAGATTTCTGTCTTAAAAATGAGATAGATGTGATTACTTATTTTTCTTTAGCTAGTGGATTCTTAACCGGTAAGTATCGCTCAAAAGAAGATGCTGGCAAAAGCCAAAGAGGAGCCAGTATTGTTAACAATTATTTAAACGAAAAAGGCTTTCGTTTGCTAAAAGCAATGGATCAACTAGCTACAGAAAAAAACACCAAACTTTCCACCCTAGCCATTGCTTGGTTACTCAACCAGAAAAGCGTTTATGCGCCCATTGTGAGTGCCACAACGAGTGAGCAGCTACGGGAAGTATTAAATGCTGCTAGACTAAAATTAACTAATGATGACTTAAGTTTTTTAAACATTTGAACTTAAAAAAAAGCTCTGCCAACAGAGCAGAGCTTTTTAAATAAATTAAAACCTACTCTACTTTTACTGACTTTTTCAGAGAGGATATACTGAAAATTTTCTAGGTAAGTGTTTTAGGTTCTTAAGTTTTTGTAAGGCCTTAGATGCAGCCGTAGCTTTTTTAGACTCGATCCAAAAAATGTATTTTCCTTTATTTCGAAACACCGCTAAAAAACTGTCGTTTTCTTCTATCTTTTTTAAATGCTCCGCCGGTAGAACTTTTTTAAGTTTTTTAAGACTTGATTTTTTGTTCCTGCCCAAAACAATTATGGACTGGGTACCTGGTTTATCTATTTCATTAATGTCATCGATACTTGCTGGGATCGACCAACTCATACTTTGCACTCTGAAACTACTTTGTAAAAAGTCAGAAAAAGTTTTTCGATCAAATCTAGAGTCCAAACTTAAAACTCTTAAACTCAAAAAGTTAGCATCAACTTCAAAAGGAGCCTTTGGAAATGTCTTTTCAGCCACTTCTATACTTTTTAGGAGAAAGGCTCGGTCTATTGACTTTGAGTCTTGTAAGTATCGCAAGACTGTTGGATAAATTGCCTTTGCCATTTGGTCGATATAATTTACCGCATACCAAGAAGCCTCTTTATTTTTAGGATTCAAGATTTGCCCATACCAACCATTACCAAGAGCCGTTGCCAAAATTTCATTTAAATAGGTATAGGTAAAACTAGCGTGAGGATGATTGGAGTTTAAATAGAAATCCTCAATCTCTTGTTTTACTTGCCTACTCTGAGCTTCATAAAGCGCATGACAAAATTCGTGAAAAATCACATCAAATGCCTGCTTTACCCCCTTAGCTTCCAAATAAGGAACCACCTGAATGTCTTTTAAATTTTGAGCACTCGTGTGATTCTTTTTTAATTTAGAGTCTGGAATAGGAATCAAGCCTACTTTAAAATCTAATTCCAAGGGGTAATCAGACGAATAAAACTTTTTAGCCTGCATGAGGCGGGATGAAAATTTAGTTTCCTTGGCTATTTGATTTACTTGTTTCATTTCACTGGCCTGAAACTTTTTACTCTCTTGCCATATCAATTTATCAAAGGATGGGTAGATTTGTTTTTTCAAACGAAAGTATGCCTCCACCCCATCAAAAGGAAGGTAAATGGACAAAGTTTTCTCAAAGACTTTTAGATCGGGAAAGACCACACTCATTCCCATGAGAGCGTCCATACCATAAAAGCCATTTGGCCTTGTTTTTACACTCACAAAATCATAGCCATTGTTTAAATAGCTCTTTAATAATTTAAAGTCTTTTTGATTCTGAGGCTTAGAAAAATCTTTGATCTCATTTTTTTCAATGATCGATTTCATTGAGCCAGAAACAAAAGCCTCACCAAAACCAGTCATCATATAGTGAAGATAACTAGAACTTTCTGAGTGATAAATTTTAACATTAAAATTTTTCGCAAAAACTTGCGATGAAAACAGAATAAAAAAAACTGCCAAAAAACGAAACAAAACTCCCCCCCCGGTAGATCACCGATAAACTAACAAGGCCAAATTCGTCTGCCAAGAAAATAGTCTTCAGTCTAAATGTTTCTCAAATCCAAACTTATTCAATCGAAATAGGCTTAATCGTTAAATTGAAACTATCCTAAAATTTGTTGGGCTTTTATTGGTTCTCCTCGGATCGAGTAGAACCAAAAAAGCTCAGTCAGCCTTAACTAAAATGTGACAGACAGAATGGCTAAATCGA
>DJMA01000004.1 GCA_002436415.1 Bdellovibrionaceae bacterium UBA6502
CACTTTTTTGAGAAAGAACCCGCTGAAAAATTCGTTTTAGGGGTTTAGTTTTGAAAAGTAATTTTACATTGTGACGTTTTTTGTATTTCGGGTGACTGTCTTGGACTGGTCATTTTTTGGTGGGTATTCTTGCTTTGAACAGTGATTTGAGAAGGGTCGATATCTAGCTCAGAGCTTCGTCGAAATGGGCCTATGGTAACTATAAAAAAGATTTCCTTTTATCATCTAAAAAGTGGGTTTAAATCTTAAGGGAGGAGAGTTTTAAGAAACTGGCTTGCCAATCTCTTAAGCAGAGCGGCATTTTGGATAAAAATCTGTTCAATAAAGTTAATAATTACAACAACTTACCATTCTGAGAAGTTCTTTCAAAAAATCAATAAAGCTGAAATTTATGCTCGACAAATAAGCTCTAAACTCGTATAAGTCTAGCTTCGAATTAAAAAGGACGAAAATATGAAAGCTGAAATTCATCCAACTTATTACGCTGATGCACAAGTAACTTGTGTTTGTGGAAACACGTTCAACACTGGTTCTACTCAAAAAGAACTTCACGTAGACATTTGTTCTGATTGCCACCCGTTTTTTACTGGTAAGCAAAAACTTCTAGATACAGAAGGTCGTGTAGATCGTTTTAACAAACGTTATGGCCAGTTCATGAAGGCGAAACAAAACAAGTAGCATCTACTACAATAAAAAAGATAAAGAGCATAGGCATTCATGTCTGTGCTTTTTGTTTTTGTGCTAAAGCTTCTTTAAAAGTAAAAGTACTAGCCAGGTGAGTTGTTAAAACTTACTGTTTTTAATTATGTAAAGATTTGTCTTTAATTCTATCTGATTTGTATTCCTGAAAGCTTTTTACTCGGAACAGCAAAGCACTTAAATCAGCTTCAGCGAAATGAGTTACAGCCAAAGCTTTTTTAAAAATCACCAAAATAGACAAAGTCACAATAATACTGAAAAATTAGTAAGCCGAACTTTGGGCTTTTCTTGCCAAATCTGCAATCCCTGGGTAGTTTAACTAGGTTTTACAGTCTCCGTTTCGAGGTAACTTATGTTTGATAAACTAAAGGGCGTTGAGTCCCGCTTTGAACAACTAAATATCCAACTTCAAGACCCTGAGGTTACTCAGAATCAAGAAAAGTATCGCGCTTATATGAAAGAGTATGCTGATCTTGAGCCAGTAGTAAAAAGCTTTCGAGAGTATGAAAAACTAAAGAATGACATTGCTGGCAGTAAAGAGATCCTAGAAAATGAAAAGGATGAAGACCTTCGTGACATGGCAAAAGAAGAGTTGGCGGAACTGCAAGATCGCATGCCAGCTCTTGAACAAGAGTTAAAACTCTTACTTCTTCCAAAAGATCCAAATGACGAAAAGAATGTGATTTTAGAGTTGCGAGCAGGAGCTGGTGGAGACGAAGCTAGTTTGTTTGCAGGGGAGCTTTTTAGAGCTTACCAATTCTATGCTCAGGAAAAGGGATGGAAGGTTGAGATCCTATCTTCATCAGAGGGAACTGCGGGTGGCTTGAAAGAGGTTTCTGCTAGTATTCTTGGTGATCGAGTGTATTCGAGACTTAAATTTGAATCGGGTGTACATCGAGTACAAAGGGTTCCTAAAACAGAATCTCAGGGGCGTGTGCATACCTCAACAATAACTGTTGCTGTTTTACCAGAGGCCGAAGAGGTTGAGGTTGATATTCAACCTACAGATTTACGAATTGATGTATTCCGAGCGAGTGGAGCCGGTGGACAGCACGTTAACACCACTGATTCAGCAGTTCGAATCACTCACTTGCCAACCAATATCGTTGTAAGTTGTCAGGATGAAAAGTCACAACATAAAAATAAAGCAAAAGCCATGAAGGTTTTGGCGGCCAGAATCTTAGCTGTACAGCAAGAAGAAGCGGCCAAAGAAAATGCTGAGCTTCGCTCGGCTCAGGTGGGAACCGGTGACCGTTCTGAGAGAATCAGAACTTATAACTTTCCACAATCTCGTGTTACAGATCACCGTATTGGTCTAACACTTCATTCTTTGAGTGAAGTAATGGAAGGAAATATGGACCAGGTTGTAGAGCCAGTTATTACACACTACCAAACAGAAGCACTTAAGGCACAACAGCAATGATCTTGAGAGAAGTACTTAGCAAAACTAAAGATCATTTCACAAAATTAGGTTTTGCATCGGCAAAGGTTGATTCCGAGCTATTACTAGCCACAGCACTTGGTTGGAAACGTTTGGATTTGTACTTAAAACAAGAATACCCTCTTAGCGACAAAGAATTAAACGATTGTCGTGAGATGGTTCGTCGTAGATCAAAGGGCGAACCGGTAGCGTATATCTTAGGTTACAAAGACTTTTATAGCATTCAGCTTAAAGTAGCTGCTGGAGTTTTAATTCCCAGACCAGAAACAGAGCATTTAGTAGATGAAGCAATAAACCATTGTAAGGAAACAGGTCTTGCTAATCCGGTGGTATTAGATTTGGGCTCAGGAAGTGGTTGCGTTGGCTTAGCGGTTGCCAAAGAAATTCCAAATTCTTTGGTGGTTTTGGTGGAAAAATCAGAAGCGGCTTTCAAGATATTATTAGAAAATGTAAAGTTAAATAATCTCGAGGAGCAAGTCATTGCAATTAATTCGTCGGTAGAAGATTTTAGCGATGATGTTTTAAAAGCAGCTCTTTCCGAGTATTATAAAAAATTTCCTCATAAAGCAGAGGAAGTCGTTGAACTTAAGGTATCCGATAAACATAAATTAGAAAACTCCGAAGACTCTCCTGAGCTTTTGCAAAAGCCTCATGAGTTGGAAGAGCAAGAAGTTGAGCTTGTTAGTGATGAAGTTGCACTCGAACAAGTAGACAACAACGAGCAGTCTTCTTTTGAAGAGCCTGTTTTTGAAACAGAATATAGTCTTGATCGTTCACAAACACAGGAAGAGGAATCTCTTAATTTTAATTCAAAGAGTGAACTTAATTCACGTACAGATGATTATCAGGTCAATAATGATGCTATATCTGTTGATAAAGCTGAGGACTTTGTGAATAGCGCAAAAGACCAAATCGCAAAACTTAAAATCAGTGACATGAGTTCTCGATCTGTTTCAAGAGATTCTCTAAGAAAAAGCTTTCCAGCAATTTTTGATATAGTTTTGTCAAATCCTCCTTACATTGAACATGGTGATAAAGCCTTAGCTCAAGATGTTTTAGAATTTGAACCATCTGAAGCATTGTTTGCCGAAGAACAGGGGACACAATTTTACAGAACATGGCCTGACCATATTCAAAGCTTCTTAAAACCAAAATCTCTTTTGGCATTTGAGATTGGCTTTGAACAGGGGCAGCAGGTATCAGATATATTCAAAGCAAAGAGCTTTCTTAATAATACAAGTATCATAAAAGACTATTCAGCAAATGATCGAATCATCAGAGCCTACAGCAAAGGGGAGTAAGTGTGGATAAAATAGTAATCAAAGGCGGAGCCAAGTTAAGCGGGTCTGTTTCAGCATCTGGAGCGAAGAATTCAGTTTTACCCTTAATGTTTTCAACACTTTTGTGTGATGGGGAACATGAGTTTTCAAATGTTCCAAAGTTAGCGGATGTGCATTCGGCTTGTAAGCTCCTGAGTGAGCTAGGGGCTGAATGTAAACACGATGGAACCAATATGAGCATCTCCGTATCAAAAGCTCCAAGCATTGAAGCTAGATATGATTTAGTAAGAAAAATGAGAGCTTCCGTTTTATCCTTAGGGCCATTGCTAGCTAGATATGGTGAGGCGGTTGTTAGTTTACCTGGTGGGTGTGCAATTGGTACTCGACCGATTGATCTTCACATCGATGGAATGAAAGCTCTTGGTGCTGAAATTGAAATTAAGAACGGTTATGTAATCGCCAAGGGAAAATTAAAAGGTGGAAATATTTTGTTCGATACCACAACGGTTGGTGGAACAGAAAATGTTTTAATGGCTGCGGTATTGGCGGAAGGCGTGACTTATATAGAAAATGCTGCCAAAGAACCGGAGGTTGTTGATCTTGCTGAGTATCTCATGAAAATGGGAGCGCGGATTGAAGGAGCAGGGACTAGCATTATTCGGGTGGAAGGTGTTAAGGACTTAAAAGCAGCAAAACACAAAGTTATACCTGACCGAATCGAAGCGGGCACATTATTGATTGCGGGTGCCATTACCGGTGGAAAAGTTCGCGTAAATGATTGTGTACCAGAGCATTTGGATGCCTTAATGGCAAAGATGAGAGAGGCTGGTTTTAAGTTTGAAGTGGGAGATAACTTTATCGAAGTTCAAGAGTGTCAGGCTTGGAAAGGAATTGATTTAACTACAACTCCGCATCCAGGTTTCCCAACCGACTTGCAGGCTCAATTCATGGCACTAATGACACAAGCTGCAGGCTCTAGCGTTATCACTGAATCGATTTTTGAAAACAGATTTATGCATGTTCCAGAGCTGAAAAGATTAGGTGCTAATATTCAGCCTAAAACTCGTGTAGCAATTGTTAAGAACATAGAGGCTCCACTTAAAGGAGCTCCTGTAATGGCGACAGATCTTCGCGCTAGCGCAAGTTTGGTTTTGGCTGGATTAGTTGCTGAGGGACAAACAGAAGTAAAACGAGTTTATCATTTAGATCGTGGTTACGATGATTTAGAGGGAAAATTGAGGTCTCTTGGTGCGCAGGTCGAGAGGCGAGCTGACGACCAATAGCTGGTCCATAAAATTTTATTAAAAAAATATCACAGATTAAGTACAATAAGTTGGTAAGAACTCTTACCAACTTTTTTTGTAATGCTAGCCTGCAATAATGAAGGAACGATATATGGATGACTGCATATTTTGTAAAATCGTCGACAAACAAATTTCAAGTAATATTGTCTTTGAAAACGCTAAGGTATTGGGGTTTCTAGACATTGAACCATCTCATGAGATGCATGTTTTATTTGTACCTAAGAAACATGTTTCAAGTTTACATGAGCTTGACCCAAATGACATAGGGCTTATTAGTGACCTTTATGCCGCAGCATTAGAGTTTTCTAAAAAAGAAGGTTTAAGCCATCACAGAACATTGATTAATACTGGCGAGCCTTTTCAAGAAGTCTTTCACGTGCACCTTCACTTATTGAGTGGGAATCGGTTAAAATCACGACACAATTAGGATTAGTTTTTAATTTAACTGAGATTCAGCTTACACAAACAAAAAAAGCCCAAAGAGAAATCTCCTGGGCTCAAATATTAATTAGACTTTAGCTCTGAATATTAACAACGAGTGTTTGTTGAAGTACTATCGGTATTATCTGAGATAGTAATTTATATTCTTACCAGTAATAGAAGTAATATACAGAAGATACTTTATATTCATTGGTGTCTCCAACTTGGTTTTCAATTACCTTTTTGACGATAATTTCATTGTTTTTGGAAACTCTGTAGGTAGTAGTCACCTTATTTCTTTCAATATCAATCCCCTTATAAGTAGGGTCTTTATAAATGTATGAGTTGATTGATACGATTAGCCCATCTTCATTTTCATGCATGTGAACCCCTTTAGGCATTTTTTCTGGATGAATGTGAGGAGGGTAATCACTGGCGTCGACCAAGGTAAAAGTTTCGTTAGATTGAGGGAGTAGGACTTGTGCATAGATTTTATCAACAACTGTTTCTTTTTCCTTTTTTGGGAATAAAGGACCTCCATCATTGCGAGCAGGGTGGTGTGTTAATTTGGCAATAGTCGTCAATATTAGGTAAACATCTCCTTCTCTTACTGAAACTTTAACATCTTCCTTGTCTATCCAATCGATTGTGCGATATGGCCCAGTATTAGCTACCTGGTCTAGCTTAGCTGGTTGTGCTTCTTGGAAAGCTCTTTCTAAAGTCTTAAAAGGCATTTCTCTGGTGACAAAGTCCAATGAAAACGCATTGCTGTTGAAACTCAGTAAAGCCACTAGGCATAATAAAATATTTTTCATAAATTTCCCCTTTTTAAATCTTCGTACCGGATCGGAACCGATGAAGCAAAGAAAGCCATTAATATAAGTAAATTGTATTTATTATCAGGATCAAACTTTGTAGCAATTTCTTTGGCGTAGGGCACAATTCCAAAATGATTGGTCTTCTGTTTATGAGTACCTAGCTCTTGCCAGCAAGACTTGGTTTTTCAACTTCACTGAAACACTTTGTCAGGACCTAAACCTCACCAACTAGAACCAAAGTCTTGGGGCTAAGAATTTAGCTATACAGAAGGCTTGAAACATCAAAGAATATTCAACAATTTTCAGTATTTAAGTGTCACAGGCTTGGCCTTAAATTATCCTAATAACTCGATGGCAGCTAAGTATTTACGATGGACAATTAAAACATCTGCAGGGAAAGTTTTTGGACCTTACACAAAAACGATTATTTTCAGTTTAATTCAAAAGGGTGCTCTTGCGGGAACTGAGCAAATGGCTGAGTATCCTGGTGGAGAGTATGTTTCTATATCTCAGTCTGCAGAGTTTTATGATCAGTTTTTAGAGGCCTGGGAGTCAGAGATTGAGCCCCTTTCTGAAGAGAGAAAGGTGGAGGAGTTAGATCGCGCAACGCAAATCGATCTTGAATCGGAAGAGAAAAAATTTGGTGGCGATGATCCTTTGACCCAAGTTAGGATTAGCAAAAAGAAAATTAAAGAGGCTAGTAAAAAATCAGTCGAAGTAGAAATAGATCCATCAGATGAGTCTTTGGATGATGTTGAATTAGAGAATCCAGATCAGAGAAACTATAAGGACACTCAAGAAGGCTCTTCTTCATTTGATCCTGGAATTAATCATGAAGATGCACAGTCCATTTCTTTTATTGACGATGTGAGTTTGCGAGCTAACACCAATACTTGGACAAACGAAGAAGACTCAAAATATGGCAAGGCTGTCAAAGAGGGGAGCTTCAACCCTGGTGGTGAACATGAGTCTTTTTCAAAGCAACAGATGCGAGAAAAAACTCAATCTGGAGCGGCAAAGCCTAAAAAGAAAGAATACGTTCGGATTGATGATAGAACTAAAAAATCAAAAACCTACGCGGATCCTAAGTTTAAAATACTAGTTGTCTTCATTGCCGTAATTTTTGCAGCCTTACTGTATGATGATCATCCTGCAGAAAAAATTAGAAACGCTCAAAAAGTGCAGTTCAAGCCAATCGTGTTATCGAAAAAAATTGAAAAGTTATCACGTAAAAAGTGGTTGGCCATCAAAACCGACGCCCTTAAACTTATGCAGCAAGATACCTTTTCCAATTACAACGAAGCGATGAACTTGTTGGTATCAAGTATAAATAAACACGGCCCAGATGTAGAGAGCATCGGCCTACTTTGCACTTGTTATCATGAAATTTGGCCTTATTCAGAACAAAATGTAAAAGATCTTTCGGCAATGTCAAAAGCAACCCAGCTAGTGAGTGGAAGAAACATTGCCGGTATTGCCACTGCGAATTGTCGATCGGTGCAATTTCTCTTGGCTGGTAATCCAAAAGCTGCCGAGCAGGTTTTGAATAGCTCACTAGAGCAATATCCCAATGTTGCAACCTTTTATGATTTAAAAGCACATATAATGATGATTGAAGGAAAGAAGGATTTAGCCTCGGCTTTTTGGCGTAAAGCAGTGGATTTGTGGCCGCAGTGGAAAAAGCCGCATTTTTGGGTGGCTAATAATCAAAAATCTAACGGTCAATACGAAGACGCCCAAGCTAGCTACCAGCTTTTGTTTAATCAAGGTGATTTTCATCGTTTAGCTGCGATAGAATTTGCTGAGACAGAGGTTTTCCAAAATGGTGATCTCAGTTATGCAGAAGAACTAATAAACCAAGCCTCTAATGAAAAAACACTTTTGCCTCGTAAATGGAGAAGTAAATCTTTTTATGTTTTGTCTGTAATAGCAGCGAGTAAAGGCGAGCGAGACCAAGCAATTGTTTATGCTAAAAGAAGTTATGAGCTAGATACAAAAAACAATGTGGCACGGGTCTATCTAACTCAGCTCGCAGGCAGAGAGGTGTTATCTAGTCTGTTTAGAACGGAACGAGAGTTGGTTGAAAATGGAGATTTGTTTTTTGGTCAAAAAAATTTTGTGGCAGCTCAAGCAGAGTTTAAAGCTGCTTTTGAACTAAACAATGAAAATGTTCGAGCTGGAATTAAGGCGGCGGAGTCTTTGTGGAATCTCAACCAAGGAGATGAAGCAATTCGTTGGCTCGGATTGGTCTTACAAAAAAATCCTAAAAGTGTCGACGCGATGTTGGTTTTGGGTGAATATTTGATAGAAAGGTTTCGGTTTACTGAAGCCATCAATCATTTGAAGAAAGCAAAAAGTTTAGCAAAAAATGATTATCGAGTTATTAGGTCTTATGCGCACTATGAATTTAAACGAATGAATTTGCCAGCGGCAAAAGACTATAGTGAAAAAGCGATTCGGGTGTACGATAGTGACATTCAATCTCATATCATTTTGTCTGAATCACTATTGCTTTTGGGTGCTACAGATCAGGCTTATAAAACCATTGCTAGAGCAGTATCTTTGGAGCCATTAAACGTCGAGGCACAAGCTACATATGCAAAGGTATTAGCTAGTTTTCAAGGGGCGACTACAGGTGAAAAATACATTTTAAACCTCATCAACACCTATCCATCAATTATGGAATACAGAGTTGCATTGGCAAAAATATATTTAATGGATAATCAAATAGAAAAGGCCAAGGGTGTTTTAATTCCGATCACGCAAGTAAGATCAGACTATAAACCAGCCTTCATGAATTTGGCGGAAGCCTATTACCAAGAAGAGAGAGCAACAGAGGCCTTAGAGGCTTATTTAAATGCGGCCAGTTTAGATCCAACGGATGCAGAACCATTGGTTCGAGTCGGTTTAATCTACCAAGCCACCAACAAAGCCTTTGAAGCGATCACTCAATACGAGCGAGCCATAAAGATTAACTCCAACTACCCAAGGCTGTATTACTATTTAGGAACGGCCTACTTAGAAGCAAAAAGACCTAAAGAAGCATTGGCACAGGCGATGATTGAAAGAAGGAACAACCCATTAATTGCAGATTCCTATTTGTTGGCCGGGGATGCTTATCGTGATTTAGGGAACTACAATAAAGCCATCGAGGAGTATCGCTCTGCCATTCAGAAAAGACCACAAAGTGCAGAAATTTATGTGAAGCTAGCAATATGCTATCGCTTGATCGGAAACCTTGATGTGGCCGAAACAATGCTAGCAACAGCAACGGCTAAACAAAGCGGCTATGCTGAGATTTACCGAGAAACGGGTGAAATTCTAGAAAAAAGAAATCAAAACTTTGAAGCGGTGGAAGCTTACCGACGCTATTTAGGCTTGAAGCCAAACGCAAAAGATGCTGATATGGTTAGACGGCGTATCCAACAACTGGAGTAGAGATGGCACAATTGTTAGACCAAGTACAAATTCGTTTGAGAGGATCATCTACGAGCTTAGGTTTGATTCTGGTTAAAGTACTTTCCGGAGCAATTTATGGTTTAACCATCACCCTAATTTTTGAAGAGATTTTTGCCTATGGCCATTTTGCTTTTTGGTTTGTATTAATTGCAAACTTACTAATCTTTATGAAGGTAACAAAGAAGTGGAACTTCGTTGGAGTCTTGATCTTAGATTTATTTTTGGTATTAGTAGGTATGATTTTGCGTATGTATGTTTTAATTGCGCCAGGAGCCTAGGATCTAAGCATGTTAGATATTAAAAGAATTGAAGAAGAACCACAAAAATTTAAAGACAATTTAAAAAATCGTGGAGGAGATTCCTCTGAGATCGATCGCATTCTTGAGTTAAACAAGAAAAGGAAAGAGTCGATTGCTGAAGCGGAAGAAAAGAAAGCAGAGCTAAACAGGGTTTCTAAAGAAATCGCATTGATGAAAAAAAACAAAGAAGATGCCAACGACAAAATTATGGCTATGCGTGAACTTGGCTCGACGGTTAAAAACTTAGAAAAAACAGCTGCTGAAGTAAAAGATAATTTTGAGATGCAGTTAGCTGGAATTCCTAATTTATGTCATGACTCTGTACCCGTTGGGGCTTCTGAAGACGAGAACAAGCTTGTTCATCGTGTAGGTGAACCTAAGAAACTTTCCTTTGCAGCTAAAACACATGACGAAATCGGAGAGCAGTTAGGCCTTCTTGATTTTGATAGAGCCGCTAAAGTTACGGGAGCTCGATTCGCTTTCTTGCGTGGTCAAGTGGCCCGTCTTGAAAGAGCATTAGCGCAATTTATGCTAGACACTCATGTTGAAGAACATGGTTACGAAGAATTTGTAACTCCTTATATGGTCAATGAAAAGGCCTTGTTTGGTACTGGACAGTTTCCTAAATTTAAAGAAGATGTTTTTCATATCGAGCCTCTTCCATACCATCTGATTCCTACGGCGGAGGTAACACTAACAAATTATTTCGCCGATGAAATGTTAAGTGCTGATGATCTTCCTTATATGTTCACCGCTTTCTCTCCTTGTTTTCGATCTGAAGCGGGTTCTCATGGTAGAGACACAAAGGGTCTGATAAGGCAGCATCAGTTTCACAAAGTTGAAATGGTACATTTAGCTCACCCGGATAAATCTTATGAGATGCATGATAAGATGTTAGGTCATGCAGAAAGTATTCTAAAAAGTTTGGAGCTTCCTTATGAAGTAGTGGCTCTGTGTACCGGAGACATTGGTTTCAGCGCAGCGAAATGCTATGACATCAATGTTTGGTTGCCAGGCCAAGACACCTATAGAGAAATCAGTAGCTGCTCAAACTGTGAAGATTTCCAAGCGAGAAGAGCGAACATTCGTTTTAAAGAAAAGGGCGAGAAAAAACCAAAGTACGTTCATACTTTAAACGGTTCAGGCCTTGCGGTTGGAAGAACTCTTTTAGCAGTATTAGAAAACTACCAACAAGAAGATGGTAGTGTTTTGATTCCTGAGGTTCTGAGAAAATATATGAATGGAAAAGATAAAATTGTCGCCATTTAAGAAGCTGTGGCCCCTTTTCTTTGCGGGCCTTGTCTTGCCCATGGATTTGACCAAGTGGCATAAGACTAACTTTTTATTCAAGGCAGCTCCTGATTATACTTCTGACAAGAAATCAATTTTCATTAATTCTGAAGATGATCTAGGGGGTTACTTTTATCGCTTGGATAAAGAGATTCCATTAAGCTCTGATTCTAAAGTAAAGTTTCAGTACCAAGTTCAACAGTTTCCTAAAGTGAGCATTAAGCTTCCTTTTGATAAAAAAAACGATGATTACCCCGTGCGTTTGGGATTAGTCATTGGTGGTGGGGAAGAAGCCGATATTCCATCCGCGGTTAAATCACGCTTGGGGCTTTCCACGAAGATTTCTAATGTATTGTATTTTGCTCCAGCTAAAGTTAGCGAAAAAAATATTTTCTGTGGTGATTCGCCAC
This sequence comes from Bdellovibrionaceae bacterium UBA6502, assembly GCA_002436415.1. Lineage (GTDB taxonomy): Bacteria > Bdellovibrionota > Bdellovibrionia > Bdellovibrionales > UBA840 > UBA6502. Next base: position 11,421 of record DJMA01000004.1, read on the forward strand.
ACAATAATTATGCAATTTATTGTGTACTGCCTTCAGATCTTTCGCAGAAAGAATTTGAGTTGGATGTTTTAAAGTATTTAAAACAAGTTAAAAATCTAGATTATTCAGCAAGCCTATTGGGCCTTTGGATTTTTGCAGACACCGACGATTCAGAATCCAAGTCCAGTGTGAAGATCAACAATATTGAAATTGTGTCTGCTGCCAAAAGTAGTAAGTAAAAATTAGGCTCTAGTTAGTTGGTATTGGCTATCTAGAAACTGATTGTATCGATTCCAGTAGTGATCTTTCTTTAAAATTGTTCCAGTCACCAAACCTTGGTAGATGGCACCAACCTTTACTTCAATATCAGACATAATATGATTACCGATTTCTATTCTTAAGCGAACTATGTTTCCTTTTTTCAGCCAAGTTTTTTCTTGGTGAAACCCGATTCCTCTTTTTGCTACGCTCACAACGTCTAAGATTTCATTATCGATGGGCTCGCTGTTTTCGTTTAGTAAAACAGCCTCACAACGAACCGGGTAGCGTCTCTCTGTTCTCTGAATTGGCAGAGCTGGGTTAGGAAGCAGCTGCATGATATCCTCATGCCCAAGGTAGCTGTTCATAAGGTTTCTTAGGTTTTCCGGTCTTATTTCACCTAGAACCCTCGGGTTCTGATTAAGGATGAATTGAAAACAATCCGGAGTTAAAAAGTGTTCTTTTGAAGTATTAAAAATGTCTTTTGCAATGAAGTTTGTATTACTAGTTTCTGATAAGAGGTATTTAGCAATTTCATTTTTAAGTGGCAGAACGGATTTTGTTAGTTTATGCAGACAACCTCTAAACGAAGCATAATAAAACATAGAATCCGTATTTCTTAAATTGTATTTTTTAGGTCCAAATTTGTTTAAACAACTAAATCCCATTTCGTCTAATATTTCTGTACATTTCGAATCTAAATCAGAAACATAAAAACGACTTAAGAAAGTATAGGAGTCGATAATTTGTAGGGCGTGTTTGATGAGGCTAAACTTTAGCTCTTGTTCTTCTTTGAAGAAAGGGGCTGTGCAAATATCAGTGAGTTCAGCAAAACGGTAGTAACCAATTTTCTTTGGAACGGAAACACTTACCTCGATAGGCAGAGGAAAAGCACCATTTTGAATGATGCAAACGGAACCAACTAGTTTGGAATCGTGTCTCGCAATGATTGTACAAGATTGAGGCGAAAAATAATAAGCCGGAAAAACATCTGAGGCGGGATAATTTTTTGCCACCAAGTTTTTTAAATCTTCAAAATCCTGAACCGTAGTTGCGAAGCTGTATTCAAGCTTTCCATCTACTTTTTTTGTTCGACCGATGAATTCTTCTGTGAGTAAAATTTTTCTTAACATACGCAATCGTCCCCAAAGTCGTTAAAACCAAATATATTTTCTTATCGAACTTTGGTCTAAATACTTTAGTTTAGTAGACGCCTCTAAATCCTTGGAAAGTTTCAAACTTTGTCGAAGTTTTATCTTAACAATTGGTTAGCTAGCTAAAGCTTAGAATCTTATTGAAAGTGTCGAAATAATGACTTTTTCCAAAAATCTTTGTTTTTTCCTAATACAAAAAAATTTCGTCTTGGTTAATATTTTTACTGTTCTTTCTTAAGTCCAGCTTTGGAATCGAGATTTATTGTTTAAAATGCAACAGAATGTCAAATACTGCTACTATATAAGAATGGAAAAGAAGCTAAGCGAGCAATATGCCGGTGTATTAACTTGGGTGATTCAAAATACAGCTGTAAGCCCAGCAGACTGTTATGTGTTTATGAAGTCAAATGAGCGCTTCGTTCAATTTCAAAAGAAACAAGGGATTACTCGAAAAAATTTAATTAAAAAATTAATGGCCGAAGGCCAGGATGCCTTGTTCATTCGTAAAGAAGACCTAAATCATTATATAGATTTTTTAGAAAGATTTTTGATGACGGACTATGCCCGAAGAAAAATCATGCAGTTTATAAAAGAAGAGAGATATCATTTATTAGAGTTTCCAGTCGGTATTCAGATTAGTCATGGATTGAAGGTTAAGATCAAAGATAGTCTTCCTGAGGGATTTGAGTTCAGCTATATGGATTCATTTCTAGAGGACACTAAAGTTAGTGTTGAGGACGAGGAGCGTGAGAGTCGTATCTTAGAAGTTTTGTATGATGATATTGGTTTGGGTTCGGATGCTGAGAATTCGCAAGACGATGATGCTAAACATGATGAAGTCATTGAGCTTATGAATCAAATGGCGAACCTTAGGGAAGAGAATGATCATCTTCGAGATCGTTTAAAAGAAATCGATGAAAAAGAAAAAGAGATTCGTAAGACTTATGACGAGTTGTATTCTGTAGAAGGTGATAAAAATCAATTACAAAAAATCACCGAAGGCCTTCAGAGAAAGTTAAAAATTGCCGAAGCGGAACTGGAACAGTTAAAAGACACCGGTGGTTTCGGCGACGCTAAGTTGAAAAAGGAAAATGAAAAGCTTGAGAAAAGAGTGGAAGAGTTCCGCGAAGAGGCTAAGGAATTTAAACTAAAGCTTGGCAGAGAAATGGAAGAAACCAAAAAGTTGAAGCGAGAATTGCAAGAAACCAGTTCGAGATTAAACAAAACGGCGATGGCCCTAAAAAAGGTATCTAGTAAATAGAATCACTTTTTAATTTGTTAAGCTTTCTAGACTTCAGTTTAAGGTTTTGTTTATAAATATCAAAATTAGAATCAAATAAGTCCTTTAAAATCAATACCTTAGAATAAATCAAACGTTCGTTTTAAAAATCACTTGATATTTTTCGCACACAAACCGAAGATAGAACAAACGTTTGAATTTTGGAGGTTGATTTTGAAGAGCTTGGCTATAATTTTGAATGTACTGTTAGTCAGTATAAGCTCCTTTGCCGCTACGACGGTCCACAATGTAAGTTTGGATGAGGCCGTTAAACTAGCAAAAGAGAATAGTGAAGATTTGGAGTTGTCGATACAGGCAATAGAAAACAATGAAAGTATTTATCGAGAAGTATTGGGTACGGCATTACCGCAACTTACTTTCGATGCTACTTGGCAGAAGTACTTTATGAAGCCAGTCTTCTTCGGAAACGCGGTTGACTTAAATTATCAGCTAAGTTCCACTCTATCGGTTTCACAAACCCTGTGGGCTTTTGGAAGAGTAGGGGCAGCGATTGATGCAGCTAAAGCCGGTAAACAGTTGGGTGAGCTTGATAAGCAACTTACGGAAGATCAAATTGAGTACCTAGCAAGAGCCGCTTACTACTCTGCTTTATTTTCAAAGAAAAATCTTGAAATCGCAAATCAATCTTTAGCATCCGCCAAACAAAATCTTTCCATTTTACAGCAAAAATTTTCTGGTGGTAGACCTCCACAAAGTGATTTGGTTCGATTGCAAGCTGACGTTGCTTCGAGAATACCTCAAGTTAAAACCGCGGAATTAAATTATAAGCAAGCTAAGTGGTCACTGGCGCAAGTGATCGGTGTTAGTTTAGAAGAAGAGGTAAACCTAACCACAAAATTTGACCAAGCATTCAAGGTTTTGGCTTACGATAAGTTAAAAGAAAAACTGAATGACAAGGTTCCAAGTATTCAAGCTTTAGATCAATCCATTGCTTACGCAGCTGAGTCGGCAAAGGTTTACAATGCTGCAGACCTACCAACTATAACTGCAGTGGCTGCTTACTCTTATGCTGGTGCTGGTTCTGATCCGTTAACAAGTGAAGACTTGAGATCTTCTTCATATGCAGGTGTTAATATTTCTTGGAACATCTGGGACGGTGGAAGCACTAGAGCAAAAGCGCAGCAAGCTAGAATAAATAAAAAGATTGCAGAACTTACTAAAAAGAAACAGTTAGAAGGTTTGGAATTAAAACTTGCACAAACTTGGAAAACTTACCAAACTCTTGTGGAAAGTCATGATTCGGCTAAGAAAGCAGTTCAACTTGCAGAGCGATCTTTTAAAATCGCACAAAAAAGATTTAGAACTGGTCAAACTTCTTTGACAGAGATGAACTCAACAGACCTAGCACTAACCCAAGCTAGAATTGGATTGGCACAAAACATTTTTGCTATCCACGACACGCTAGCGCAATTAGCTAACATTTTATCTTTGAACCCAGGAGAATTACTGTGAAGGCAAATAATATATTAAGAGTTGGTTTGTATATTGGATTGATTGCAGTTTTTGCAGTAGCCGCACAAATCAAAAAATCAAGTATCATGGAGGCCAGACAGCAGGTCTCTGTCAGTATTCCAAATCAGGTTGCAGAATTTGGACAGCCTGTTGATGTTGAAGTTTTAAAGCGCTCCCAGTTAGTTGATGTACACAGAGTAAGCTTAGACTCATCTTCAATTAAGAATGACTCTGCCACTACTTACTTTAGTCAAAAGGAACTGAGCTTGGTAAGGGCGGGACAAAAAGTTCTTCACCCACATACTGAAAAGGTGATTGGTGAATTGAAATCTATTTCTTCATCACCCGATATTGCAACGGCTTTGTATCCAGCAAAAATCAAATTTACAGAGAGCATTGAATTAGATAATCCCGTGGTGGATATCGTTGTAACAAATCTTAAGAACACCCTTTCGGTTCCAGTAGAAGCATTAAACCGTGCGGCTGGAAACGATACCGTTGAGGTTTGGGTAGTTGGTGAAGATCAAAAGGCCAATCCAAGAAAAGTAAGCTTGGGTTTACACACAGCTCATCGTGTTGAAATCAAACAAGGTCTTAGCGTTGGGGATAAAGTTGTGGTTAACGGGTATAAGTACCTAAACCCAAATCAAAAAGCCCGAGTAAGAAACTGTGAAAATTGTAATGATAATGTTCAAGAGGTGGCACAATGATTGAAGTATTTGTAAAACGACCAGCCATGACGATTGTTTTTATTTTGCTCTTTGTTTTGTTGGGTTTCGTATCCTTCTTTAATCTTAACGTTGAGCAGAGCCCAAGGATTGATTTCCCCCTTGTGTCAGTTAATGTAACTTACCCTGGAGCCTCACCTGAAGAAATTGAAACACAGATCATTAAAAAAGTAGAAGACGTTGTTGTTGAGATTTCTGAAATCAAAAGCATTAAAAGTAGATCCTTTGAAAACTTTGGTTATGTATTAATCGAGTTTAAACTTTCAGCGGACGTAAACGTTAAGTCTTCTGAGGTTAAGGATAAGGTTGACGCAATTGTAAATGAGCTTCCAGATGGAATCGACAAACCGATTGTGAGTCGCGTGGATCCGTTCTCTAAGTCTGTGGTTGAGGTTGCGCTTACTAGTGAAAAGCACACTCCAAAAGAACTTTTTGAGTTTGCTGATAAAAAGCTTAAAAACCAATTCTCTAAGATTTCAGGAGTGGGAACTGTTGATTTGTTTGGTGGAGAAGAGCGCGAAATCCGTGTTGAACTTGATCCAGTCCAAATGAAATCAAAGTACATTTCAATCAACGAAGTTGTTAGCGCGCTGAGTACTCAAAATTTAAATGTACCTGGTGGTAACATTGAGAGAGATAAAAACAATATTTCTGTCCGTTTTGTTGGAGAGTTTAATACATTAGAAAAAATTAGAAAACTTCCTTTGAAGGCTTCTGATGGTAATAGTTTTACCTTAGAAGAAGTTGCTAAGGTTTACGATGGTTCAAAGAAACCGGAAACGCTATCTCGCTTTAACCTTAAGCCTGTTGTTACAATGTCGATTAAGAAAATTTCGGACGGTAACGAAGTTGAAGTTGGTGAGGGTATTGTTGGTCTTTTACCAGAACTTCAAAAAAGCTTACCCGAAGGCATGAAACTTGAAGTTGCCTCAGATACTTCTACTTTTATCGTAAAAGAGACGATGAGTACTCTTCAAGGAATTGGTTTAGGGATTATCTTAACCGTTCTGATTCTGTTTTTCTTTTCAGGAAACTGGCGTTTAACAGTAATTGCTGCTGTGGTGATTCCATCCTCTGTGATTTCAGCACTTTTATTGATGGATTTCTCAGCTTTCACTATCAACTTTATTACACTTCTTTCTATGGCAACTTCGTTGGGGACATTGATTGCAAATGCCATTGTTATCATTGAATCGGTGATGGTTCATCTGGAAATGGGTAAGTCTCCTCAACAAGCTGCCATTGATGGAACGAAAGATGTAGTGATTCCGGTTTTAGCATCTTGTGGTACTAACCTAGTGGTGTTCACGCCAATCGCTTTCATGGGCGGTATTGTTGGTCAGTTTATGTTGCAATTCGGTTTATCCGTTGTTTATGCAACAATATTTTCATTGATCGCATCTTTCACTTTAACTCCTATGATGTGTGGAGCTTTGTTAAAGCCGATTGATAAAGACGCTGATAAGAAAGAAAATTTTCTTGTACGCGGGACAAATGCCATTGTTGGTTTTATTTTAAAAGAATACAAAAAAATATTTGCTGTGATGTTTAAGTACCCTAAAACTTGGATTCTTTTGGTTTTGGGTTCATTGGTTTGGACATTTAGTTTAGCACCATATGTTGGTAACGAATTTATTCCAACCTCTGATGAAGACAGAATTCAAATTAACCTAACTCTTCCACAGGGATCTACGATTTGGGAAACTAGTCGTGTATCTAAAGAAGTTGAAGCTTTGGCAGGGAATGTACCTGAGGTTAAGAATACTTTAGCGGTATTGGGTGAAAACGGAACGGAAAACGCAAAGATCATTTTATCTTTAAAAGACAAAGAGTTTAGAAGTAGATCTGATGTAGAAATTATTACTGAGCTTACTCCTGAAGTAGCTAAAATTCCAAACGTTGAAGCGGAGTTTAAACGAGGCGACGGCGGTGGCGGCGGAAATGCCGATATTTCCGTGAATGTATTGGGTGATGATTACCAAGAGATGGTGAAGATTTCTAAAAAGCTCAATGAAATCATGAGAGACTCAGGATACTTTCGTTCTTTGACTTCCTCTTATAAGGCCCCCAAGGAAGAGGTTCAATTCATTCCGGATCTAAATAAGCTTGAGCAATATGGTGTGAACGGAGCACTTCTAGGTTCTACGATTCGAGCTTCGATTTATGGAGATGAATCGAATGTTTATAAAGAAGCTGGGGAAGAGTACGACATTAGAGTAGAGGTTGGTGAAAACTATAAAGGAACACCTCAAGATCTTGAGAACATCACAATCCTTACAAGCTTTGGTTTGGTTTCTTTATCAGATCTTGGTAGATTTGAAAGAACTAGTGCTATCCCTAACATCTGGAGACGTGACCGATTTAGAATTATTCAGTTAAATGGATATCTAGCAAAATCTACTGCGGGAACTGTACAAGCAGAATTGATGGCAGAATTCGATAAGTTAGAATGGCCGGAAGCTTACAGTTATCAATTTGTAGGTAACTCAGAGTCTCAAGAAGAATCGGGAAGAGAGATTGGTAAAGCTTTTGGTTTGGCCATTCTTTTAACTTTCATGTTATTAACAGCGATTCTAAACTCCTTCGTTCATCCGATTACAATTTCATCTTCGATTATCACAAGTTTCGGTGGTGTGTTTGTACTATTGTTTTTCTTCGATGCATCTATAAACATTGCTTCCATGCTTGGTATAGTGATGCTAGTTGGATTGGTGGTAAATAACGCGATCTTAATTCTAGATCAGACGATGGTTGTTCAAAATAGAGGTGTTGAGGACATTAAAGAAGCACTTTGGCAGGGGATTGATGAGAAGTTCCGTGCCGTCTTAATGACGTCCATTGCAATTATCGCTGGTGCTTTACCACAAACATGGTCTCCTGACTTGGCAAAAGCTTCCATGGGACTTGTGATTATCGGTGGTACGGCTGCATCAATCGTTTATACCTTCTTGTTAACTCCAATTGTGTATTGGTACTTAGAAAGACTACGTCGTTGGGTGGGAGCAAAGAAGAAAACTAAAACTGCGAGCGTGTAAAATGGCAGAAGAACAAGGAACTAAAGAAAAAATTCTACAAGTGGCAGCCGAACTTTTCGCAAAGTTCGGTTTTGCCGGGACTTCGGTTAGAGACATTGCACAAAAGAGTGGAGTTAATCTATCTGCTGTAAACTATCACTTTGGAAGTAAGCATAATTTGTATTGGTCCACTGTATGTGACGCTCACAACAAGGGCGAGTGTGAAGTAAATCGCCTGGTAGCTGAGTCGAAAGATTTAACGGATTTTGCAATACGCTTTTTTGATTTCCTTCTTGAAAACAAAGGCATGTTTCGCAGTATCATGAAGTTAATGCTTACAGACGGTGTTCCAGACCCAGATGAAGATATAGAACAAAACATAGCAGGCACTTTAATGCCATTTGGATCTGATGATCTACGAGCATTTGTTCGAGAGCAATTAGGAGATCTTTCTGAGGACGCGATTAACTTTGTCGTATTTAATGTTTTTGCTCTTATCATTCATTTTGGGATGATGCATAGTAGTTCGAAAATTGAAATGTTAAAAGGCAGAAACCCTTTCATTGTTGAAGAAAACGCTCGAAAGGTTCTTGCTCATAATATTAAAGCAGTAGAAAACTATGTAGCACTAGTTGGTGATAAATTTCAGTTTTAGTGCTGGATATTTTTAAGAGTAATAACAAAATGCTTTTCCTTTTAATCTTTTAGGCTTTACTATCTTTTCATAGCGCAAGGATAGTAAATGACTCAATTTCTACGCTCTTTAGGACCAGGACTTTTGTTCGCTGGCGCCTCTATTGGAGTTTCACATTTAATACAATCAACTCGTGCAGGTGGGCTATATGGTTTAGCTGCTTTTTTTCCAATATTGATCGCAATGATCATTAAGTATCCCGCATTTTTATTGGGTCCTCTCTACACAGAGATTTCTGGAAAGACTCTCCTCCAGGCTTATAGGGAGCAAGGAAAGTGGGCTCTGGCCATAGTTTGTTTGGTAGTTTTGCCGAGCATGTTTAGCGTAATCGCTGCTTTGGCTTTGTTAACCTCTGCTTTTATTATGGCAGCGTTTTCAATCGAAGCACCAATTTTAATGCTAGCGTCGCTTCTAGTTTTTTGTTTATCTCTGTTATCTGTCATTGGTGGTGTGGACGCGCTCAAGAAAATCATAAAACCAATTGCCGCGATAATGGGCTTGGGAGCAATTTTCATTACAATAGTATCGATTCGTAGTATTGATTTTTCGATAGCGACTTATTCATTTGATGCTCTTTTAGATTTTAAAAACTTTCCATTCTTATTGGCCCTGATGGGTTGGATGCCTGCTGGTATGGAATTACCACTGCTTCACTCGTTATGGATCCAGAAGAAACAGCAAAGCCAGATCGAATCCTACTTTAAAAAAGATTTTGATTTTGGCTACCTATTTACTCTTGTGTTTGCACTTTGCTTTGTCTTTGTCGGCCTTGGAGTTTTGTTTCAAATGAAAACGGAACTTCCTGGTAGTCCAGCCGGGTTTAGCATTGGTTTGTTGAAGGTATTTTCCAGCATTGTTGGTGAGGCCTGGGTCCCCCTAATAAGCCTTGGGATGATTGCTATTTTATTTTCAACTCTACTTGCTGTTGCAGATGGTTTTCCAAGAGTGGTTGCTGAATTGGTTCCTGACCTAGTGCCTAAAAAACAGAGTTTAGTTCTCACTTATTTCGTTCAGTGGATAGGAGCCATTGTGGTGATGAGCTTCTTTGGAAGTTCGATTAAGACAATGATCGACCTAGTTACAATGATTTCGTTTCTTACCGCACCAGTTTTTGCATTTTTAAATCACAGATGTTTTTACGGCCTTGGCCAAGACGCAAAGGGAGTATTGAATGGTGCTTTCGAGCTATATAGTAAACTGGGTATTTTTCTATTGAGTATTTTCAGCCTAATGTTTGTCGTAAGTAAACTGGCAATTTGATGAAGGCAAAAAAAACGAAGCTTTTAGCTTCGTTAATTTTATCGTTTAGATGGCGGAGGGACAGGGATTCGAACCCTGGAGCCCCGTGAAGGGCTGCTAGTTTTCAAGACTAGTGCATTCAACCACTCTGCCATCCCTCCGCGGAAATGTGAAAGTAATGATTTAATGGCATTTGGGCAAGGACTTTTCTATTGCTATGGAAATATTTATGATATTTTTCAAGGATGAGTGAAATCAAAGCCTTAGCAAAGCGTCTCAAAGCAGCAAATAAAGTAGTAGTGTTTACGGGGGCTGGGGTATCGGTAGCCAGTGGTGTTCCAACCTTTAGGGATCCTGGTGGGCTTTGGGATAAATATAGTCCACAAGAATTGGCAAATGAAGAGGCATTTCGTAGGGACCCCTGCTTGGTTTGGGCCTGGTACCAGTGGAGACGGAAACTAATTTTAGATTGTGAGCCCAACGAGGCCCACTTATCCTTGGCCAAATTAGAGACCATGATTAGTGATTTCTTAGTGGTAAGCCAAAACGTGGATGGCCTCCATCAGCGAGCAGGAAGCAAGAATATTAAATGTCTGCATGGTGATATATTTGTTAACAGGTGCTTAGATTGTAAGAAGCTAAGTGATAGTAATCTCCTTGATTTTCCTGAACCAGTGAGCTGTGAAAGTTGCGGTTCACTGTATCGACCCGGAGTTGTTTGGTTTGGGGAAAGTTTAGATAAGCGCAGCTTACAGGATTCGTGGCGGGCTGCTGAAAGATGTGATTTATTTTTAAGTGTTGGTACTGCGGCCAGCGTGCAACCCGCAGCGTCATTAATCGAAGTAGCCAAAGAAGCGGGAGCCTATGTTGTAGAGCTTAATCCCAATGGAACTTACGCCAGTGCTGGGGTCGATCTAATTATCAACGAGCCATCGGAAGTATTTTTCCCTAAATTATTGAAAGCTTTTGGCTAATCTAAATTTTTCTTGGGATATTTAAGGTTTTTTAAGTAACAATTTCTATTACCAGCGAATAGCTTATAGAGGAACTCAATCGTCCGGGGGTAGAGGCTTGTGTTCTTAAAAAGTTTATGTCTTTTTAGCCTGTTACTGATTTCTACAGCCTGTAGTGATAATCCCCTGTTGCTAAATGATATTGCAAAAAAACGGGATCAAGTGGTCTATGGTGACGACGATCGAGTAGACTATTTTAACTCCTCCAGTGTACATGAAATCAAAATGTCAGAAGCGACTGCAGGCATATTCTTGAGCTCAGATCTTAGTGAAACCGCGGAACACTACTACATTCAGCGAAGTTATTTGGGCAAAGAATATGGCCTTTGCTCTCGTGAGAGATTTTACTATCAATCGGTTGGCCCCAGGTGCTCAGCAATCTTAGTTGCGAATGATTTAGTGCTTACGGCTGCACATTGTATTCAAGATCAATCGGTCTGTGACAAGGATGAGTTGAAGTTTAATTTTGATTACAAACTTAAAAATTCATTCGATGTTTTGGACTATCTAAAAAAATCTGAGACTTATTCCTGCAAAAGGTTGTTATACCATTCTGATTCTTTTCAAGAAGATTTTGCTTTGATTCAATTGGACCGTCCAGTGGTGGGCCATAAGCCAATTCAGAGCTTTCAAAAATTAGAGCAAACCAATCTAGAGAATAAACTTGGTATGGTAGGCCATCCATTGGGTTTACCACAGAAGATTGCAAGAAATGGTCAGCTCCGTCGTTGGAGTAATTTTTCGGGAATACTAGAGATAGACGCTTTTTCAGGAAACTCAGGCTCAGCGGTTTACAACGAAGACAGTGGCGCCTTAGTGGGAGTATTGTCCAAAGGCGAAACTGATTTTGAAGATACTGGTGAGTGTTTAAAAGTTCGAAACTGTAAGAGTGGCGAATGTTCTGGCGAAGTGGTTTATTTTCTAACAAAGCTTACGAGTATTATTGAAAGATACAAACTAGATAAAAACCAAAGTTTCGATAAACCGATTCCACAAAGACCAATTATTTTTTCTTCCTTTTTTGAGGAAGAAATTCCTGATGGTAATTACAAAGGCCTAAAATCTAAACTTCGAGTAAACCTTCTTCCTGAGGGGAAAAACGTATATATAGGCGTTGAGATTGAACACGAATGGATCGGGGATTTGAAAATTTCTGTGGTCACACCAGGTGGAAAAGAGGTTTTACTTCGTAACCGAGAGGTTTGGAAGGCAAAAAACTTTGAAGGACTCTTTGGAATCAATCTAGTCTCAGCATCATCTTTAAGCCCTTTAAAAGAAGTGGATCAAAAAGGAGAGTGGACACTAAAAGTGATCGATACCTCTCGGGGAGATCGTGGAAAGCTCTTGAACTGGCGCATTGTATATTATCAATAAAGCTTTTCTCAGCTTCTTTTTAATTTTGCCTCAGCACAACTGCTCTGTAGTAGAATATAGATTCAAAATTCTTTAAGAAAGAGTTAAAAAACGAAAACCAAAATCTTTAGGCTTTCTTTGTTTCAACCGGTTTTTTTCGATCAGGATAAACGCTATTGCAAATTGGACATTCTAAGCCAAAGCATTTTCTTGCTTGGCAATACTCTCTTCCATAATAAATGATTTGCAAATGCAAAGCATTCCAACGTTCTTTAGGAAAAAGCTTTTTGCAGTCTTCCTCAGTTTTAGCCACACTTGCCCCGTTGGTTAAACCCCATCGTTGAGCGAGGCGATGAATATGAGTATCTACAGGAAAGGAAGGGACTCCAAAGCTTTGTGCAATAACAACAGAGGCTGTCTTATGACCAACGCCAGGAAGTCTTTCAAGTGCTTCCATATCGGCGGGCACGATCGAATTGTGTTCCTCGATTAAGATTTCACTGAGTCTGTGTATTGCCTTTGATTTTCTAGGAGAAAGACCACAGGGCTTAATGATTTCTCGAATCTCCTCAACATCTAGCTTAACCATCTTTTGGGGAGTGTCTGCTTTTTTAAAAAGAGCTGGGGTAACTTGGTTTACTCGTTCGTCGGTACATTGAGCAGACAAGAGCACAGCAATCAATAAAGTATAAGGATCTTTATGGTCCAAAGGAATAGGGGGATTAGGGTAATAGTCCTGAAGTGCCTGATTAATAAATTCAGCTCTTTGTTTTTTTGTCATGCTACTAGCTTTCCTCTCTCTTGGGGTATAAACTATGCTTTAAGAAGATTCAACTGAATCTAAGTAAAGAGGGTAATATGGCTATAGAGAATTTATTGAACGAATCAAACTTAAAATACAATGCAGTAGATTTCGGTAGTTTTAAGGAAGAAGATTATTTACCAGCCGTAAAACAGGCCATCGCAAAAGGTAAGGCTGAAATAGAAGAACTTAAAAATAATTCGGAATCTCCTAGCTTTGAGAATACAATTGAAAAACTGGAAAGCTGTGGATTAGAGGTAGATCGTGTATTAACAGTGTTCTACAACTTATACAGTGCAGAAGCTTCTGAAAATTTACAAACATTAGCGCCACAGATCTCAGGTTTAACTGCTAATTTTTCTAGTGATATTAATTTAGATGCAGATCTTTTTGAGAGAGTAAAAGCGGTATATGATCAAAGAGAGAGCTTGAGTTTAAGTGAAGAACAAAAAACTCTTTTAAGAAAAACTTATATTGGTTTTGTTAGAAATGGAGCTCTTTTAGATCAAGAAAAGAAAGAGAAACTGCGTGAGATAGATGCGCGTTTGGCTGAGGTGAGTCCAAAGTTTTCAGAAAACATTTTAAAGCAAACAAATGCATTTGAGCTTGAAATTACTGATGAGAGCAAGTTGGCAGGTCTACCAGATTCTTTTATTGAAGGTGCCAGAGAGTTGGCTTTAGAAAAGGGCTTAAAGAAGAAGGCTTGGATTGTAAATTTAGACGCACCAAGTTTTGTACCATTTTTAAAGTACTCAGAGATAAGAGATCTAAGAAAAGAGGTTTGGAAAGCTTATCAATCGAGATGCGCTGGTGGAGAATTTTCTAACATAGATATAGTTAAAGAGATCGTTAGCTTAAGACACCAAAGAGCAAAAATACTCGGTTACGAAAACCATGCAGAGTATGTTTTAGAAGAGCGCATGGCGAAAAAGCCCGAGAATGTAATCGCATTTTTAGACAAACTAAAATCACCAAGTAAAGCTGCTGCAGAAAAGGATTTAGAGGAATTAAAGAAATTTGCAAAGGATCAGGGTTTAGAGGATGAGTTAATGCCGTGGGATTTCAGTTTTTATTCTGAAAAACTAAAAATAGCCCAGTATGATTTTGACTCTGAACAACTGAAGCCATATTTACCGGTAGAAAAATGTATTGCTGGTGCTTTTGGTTTAGCGGAAAAATTGTTTGAAATTCGCTTCGAAAAAAATACTGAACTACCTACTTATCATCCAGATGTTCAATGTTATGAAGTGTTTGATAAAAAAGACGATAGCTTTGTTGGTTTGTTTTATGCTGACTTTTTTCCTAGGGCAACCAAACGAGCGGGTGCTTGGATGACGAGTTACAAGTCTCAGGGATATTACTCAGGAAAGCAGCAAAGACCGCATGTAAGTATTGTGTGTAATTTCACTAAGCCGACCAAGGGAAAGCCTTCCTTGTTGACCTTCATGGAATTAGAAACTTTATTTCATGAGTTCGGTCATAGTCTACATGGTCTTCTTTCTAAATGTAGGTACAAGAGTCTTGGAGGTACGAATGTGCATTGGGATTTTGTGGAGCTACCCTCGCAGTTTATGGAAAACTGGTTATTAGAAAAAGCGGTTTTAGATGAGTTTGCAGCTCATTACGAGACGGGAGAAAAAATTCCTCAGGAATTAATTGAGAAGCTTCAAAAAAGCAGTCACTTTCAAGCTGGGTATCAGAGTTTGCGTCAGTTAAATTTTGCATACTTAGATATGGCTTGGCACGGAAAGTATTTAGACAATATTGATGATGTGGTAGCTTTTGAAAGAGAAGCAACCAAAGACACTAGTCTATTTGATCCAATTGAGGGTACACTTTCATCAACTGGTTTTGCGCACATTTTTGCTGGTGGCTATTCTGCTGGATATTACTCCTATAAATGGGCCGAAGTTTTAGATGCAGATGCCTTTGAGCATTTCAAAGAGAATAATTTATTCGATCAAAGTGTTGCTAGAAGCTATAAAGAAAATATCCTTGAAAAAGGTGGAAGTGAAGAGCCTGATACTCTTTATAGAAGGTTCAGAGGTAAAGATCCTGATCCAAATGCTTTATTGAGAAGAGACGGATTATTATAGTTTAGAAATTGATTTTAAATAAAAGAGAAAGCTAAGAGGCTTTCTCTTTTTTTTGTGGTGTAGCATCAATGCCATTAGCATTTAGCTGATTTGTATACTCGTCAAACAAAAGTGTTACAGCATCTGCCCTTGGGCCGCGATCACTGTCTTTGATGTCAAATTTTACAACCTGTCCTTTGAATAATTGTGTGTATTTATTTTTTGGAAAAACGTCAGCGGCATTAACATACAAAGGTTTTTCTCTGTTTAACACTCGCAGAAGTCCCCAGCCCTTATCGTGGTAAAAACACATTACTTTACCTAGATTATCTGAAGGAACTCCAGTTAACATTGAAATGTTTCTTAAAAGCTGGAGGTCTGCAATTTCACCAAGATGATCAGAGATCATGTTTCCAAGTTTCTTTGTAGACAAAGGCTTTTGAAAAAATAGGTAATTTTCGGGATTGATTTTTACTTCACCGCTAATCGCTATAATAGGAACAAAAATATTCTCTTTCACTAAAGTCTCAGCTAGTTCTGTACCCTTCATGTCTGGAAGGTTAATATCAGTAACTACCAGATCAGGAGTCTTAGTTCTGATACGTTTTAGGGCTTCAGTGCTAGTATGAGTTTCAATAACTTCAAAACCTCTTCTTGAAAACTCTTTGGCAAGCATTTCAGTAATCATAGGTTCGTCGTCATTGATCAAAATGGTTTTCTTTTTCATAAATATTTTCCCCATGCTCTAATATCGACTATTTTCCTATGTGACATAAGGAAAGAAAAGGAATTGAGTTGATCTTAACTAAGAACCAGTCTTTTGGGCGTAATTCTACCTTCGATTCGCCCAATTTTATTTTATTGTCTACTTAATAATTTCTTATGAAATATAAGAAATGGCACCTTTGTTAATTCCTTCGTAGGCTTTAACTTTAATCCTGTCTTTTGGACCTGTTTTACTTTGGATTACTTTTGCAAAATGGGAGCTTAGGTTTTCCACGGTACTTTCAATGGGAAGAACATAAACCTCTTCGCTCGGCAAAATAGAACGGAACATACCTTGATTGCCTTGGTATTTAATCTCAACAAAAGGACACTTATTAGGGATTCCATATTCTCCCTCTAAAGAGTCTAGGACCTGTTCTTTGTTTACAATATTTTCTACAAAGCAGAAGTGGATATTACCTTTTAAGTGATCTCTAACAAGCCAAGACTCAAGATCAGATCGAGACTCTTCGTTCACCCAAATGTCTACACTGTTATGATGACCATGAAAAAGTCTTTGGCAGTTGCCATAGTGTTGTTTCAAGCCGTGTGTGTAATTTAGAATTGGTTTAGTTCCAAGATTTGCTTCTTCTAATTGGATTTTAACTTGTTCAAACTGTTCACCAAAATGATTACTCATTTCTTGTTCCAGGTAGCTTGCAATATGGTTGGTACTTACATATTGCGATGGAATCTCACAGATCGCTTGGCGTGGGCCTTCGTAATAGAGTTGTTGGCTTTTAGCTCCATAGCTTAGCTCAAGTTGAAATCGGTCCTCTGTAAGCTTAGCCATTCCCTTTGGCAGAACAAAACGATGATCACAGATTTCGTCTATGATGTTTTTAACGGCTTTCTTTGCGAGAGAAAAATCGATTAAAATGCCTTCTTCATCCGGCTTTCCAACGAATTCTACATTTACCTGATAAGACGCACCAACAAGACCTTTGGTCTTATCGAAATAGGCAATATCTAAAACGCTAATGTGATCGCAAAACAGAGAAATACTCATAGAACTAGGCTTATACTTTAATTTGATAACGAGCTCAATTGGTATTGAAAGCTTTACCCTGAGAATGAATCATAACAGCTCTGTAAATTGATATAGTTTTAGAGGAAATTTATGCCACGACTAAAGGGTAAGTTACTGAATTTATTGTTGAAACAAGGCCTTTGTTGGCCTTGATGGGGATAAAATAAAACAGTTATGAAAGTTTGTTTCGCGATTACTTTTCTTTTATTTTACTGCTTTAGCAGGGCTGAAGCACAAAGTTCTTATGTGGAACGAGCGCATTTTGATGCCTTACCTGGTGTGCCTTTTTACAAAACCAACAACAAGGGGTCTTTGAGTTCAATTGCGCTAAATGGAAACTACAGGCTTTCTTTAGATTTTCCAGAAGGCATGAGTTTTGGAATGGAACCAATTGAAGCTGGAATTGATGATTTACTCGATGAAGAATCAAGGAAAGAAGTAGAAGATAAGCTGGAGAGACAGCGAACCAATATGGAATTGGCTTTTACTTTTTTAGATCAAGAAGGCCCTGTTTTAGAAGGAAAAGAAACAGGAAATAAATTAATAAAAGTAAGAGTTTGGGATAAAGAAACTGAAAAAGAAGTTTTTGTAAACGAAGATGTTTACGCGGACTTATTAGAAGCCCATAAAGATCGACTTTTAAATATTACTAGCATTCGTAGAATTAAAGACCTTGAGGCAAGCAGTGTTGAAAACTGTGAAAATTGTGCTCCCAAAGAGAATACGCCAAAAGAAAATGTGGATGATATCGTAGACACCACTAAGCCTCCAGTTACGCCAAGTGGTGACCCTAATATGCCAGAGCTGGCTTCCCAGGATCCAGAGGTCGGTTACTGTAAGCCTAAAAACAAAAAAGAAACCATGAACTCTTTGTTTGGGTACTCGAGAAACAAAATGCTAGAGAAGGTTTCTCAGGCGAGGGGTAAAGCCAATGCCAAGGCTAAAATCTCAAATGCAGAGAGAGATTGTCGAAAAGAAGTAAAAAAGTATAGTTGTCGAAATAATGACTGGCGAGGCTTAAGTTTAATGGAAAGGCTTGAAGCCATGAATGATGAAGTGGAAGATGTTTTTGCAAAAGCAAAGTTTCCTAAAAACACAGGCGCTTGTTTGGCATCGAGAGAGACGGGTAATCTAAATATTAATTCTCTGACCATGGGGCATTGTTCCTCGAAAACTTACTCCAGTGCATGGGGACTTTTTCATATTACCAACTCAACACTGGCAGAGTTTATGTTGAAAAAACAATTTGCCGACTATGTTAGAAACCCAGAAATCTCTAATACATTAAAACAAAGTATTAAAAAGTCAGTGAGCGAAAAATCATTATCTACTAAGCAAGCAAACGAGTTAATTTCTTATTTAACCTCAAGAGAAGGTGCCGTATATCCAAGTGGAAGTTATTCAGAAACGGCGGAGTGTAAAAAAATAAGTTCTTGTCAGGTTAATTTAGTGAATTTACAAAAATTGATGAAAGACAACCCAAAACTGCAAGCCATTGTGGCCATGACTATTTTAAAAGTAAAGAGAGCAAATCGCGAAAGAGCGATATCGCCTAATTCAAATTTTAGCTCTAGTGATTTAATTACGATGTTAAAAAACTATCACGGATCAAGTGATAGTGTGAACCAAGAATATGCAGATAGCATTTATTCCTGCATACAATGTATGGAGGCTTCCGACCGATCTCAGGTTTATGAAGGCCAAAAAATGTCTAAAGAAAACAAACATAGGTGCATGGCTTTAACTCTAAAGAAAACAAAGGATCTCGGAGAACCAACTTTAGAACGTGGGCGAGGGCGACTTAATTTTGAGCTTTACAACCAATACGCCCAAGAGAACTGTTCTTGTTAAATGCTGATAAAAAAGTATAAAGCAATGTAGTACAAGAGAAAATGCTTTAAGAATCTTGTGAGCCCTAAAAAGTATGCTATTAACAAATGAAATAGAATGCCAATTGCAATCAGTGCCAGCAAGCTTTCTTTGATTTGCATAAGAATCAGAAAGCCAAGTTCGAAGGCGAGCATAAGAAAGAGCATCAGCTTTTTAGTCTTTTCCGTTTTTAAGAGTGTAATGGAATAATGTTTTTCGAAAGCCCAAAGTGACTTGGCCTTCCAATGCTTTAGATTTTTGATTTTATCAATACCTGAGATAAAGTAAAAAACTCCTAAAAAGTTGCTAGCTGAGCGAATGACTTGTTCTTCTTCTATCAATCCAAAACAAAAAAGACTGAGTAGGATTCCCATAAAGTGTAGTAAAAAATCACTAGCTCCTTGAACAAGGCCATTACTTTTTATGGAGTGGAGAAAATTTGCTATTAACAACCATGCAATAAACTTTGAGGAAAATAGAATGCAAGAAGCCGCTAAAAGTAAATACGCGATAAAGGGCGCCAGCCTAAAAACTCTGTTCTCACTAATGTACTGTTGAAGCCTAAAGTATTCGTAAGAGCTTAGGCAGCAGGTGATCAAAAAACTTGGAAATAAGATTTCGATGCCAGAGTAATTCATAGGTAAATGTCCTGTTCGAGTATTAGTTTGTCTTTGTTTTCAAAAACTTTAAGTTTAACATCACCTTCGATTTTACCTTTTTGCGACTGATTTCGATGATCAATTCTTATTAGATCCATCATGTCTAGTCCAAAACCTTCTGAATTATTAAAAAGACTGTATTCCATTTGTGACTGCATCCAGTGATAGTAAGTAAACTGAGGAGAAACTAAAATCGCTGTTAAACTTCTTTGGGGTTTCGGGTTGTACCAATATTCATTTTCTTTGGTTATTACCTTTAGTTGGTAAAATACATCTGCGCGACTAAACAATTTAAAATTGGGCAATAGGCTTCTAAAATTTTTCATACTGATATCATATAAAATGATCTGCTTTACTAGAATCTATTTTGATTTCCTAGACCGAAGTGTTAAAAACTCCTTAAGGAGCCAAGATGTTAAGTTCTAAACCAATTAAGACCAAAATATTCGAAAAAGCTATGAACCTTAATAACTTCATTGATCAATCCCTAGGTGATGAGAAGCTAGAAGGAAAAATATTGGCGGTGACTAGCAAAGTGGTGAGCTTGGCTGAGAAGCGTTTGGTTTCTAAAGAGATGATTAGTAAAGATGATTTGGTGGTGCAAGAGTCGGATCACTATTTGGGTAAGATAGCCTATGACTGTCATTTAACGGTAAAAGAGGGTTTGCTAATCGCTTCCGCTGGCATTGATGAGTCTAATTCTCAAGATGAGCATTTTATTTTATTTCCTCAAAACCCGTTCCAGTCAGCAAGAAACATTTATGAATATTTAAAAGAAAAGAGAGGCTTAACGAATTTTGGTGTCATTTTAACAGACTCTCACACTACGGCTTTACGTAGGGGAGTTGTTGGCGCCGCATTGGCTTATTATGGTTTTAGCGGCGTTAAGAATAAAGTGGGAAGTAAAGATCTTTTTGGTAGAGAGCTACAAATGACAAGTATGAACTTGGCAGACTCCATTGCTACAGCTGCTACGGTGGTTATGGGAGAAGGAGATGAGTGTCAGCCTTTAGCTATTATTGAGTACCCTGTGGAGTTTTCTGTTTTAGATTCTAATGATGAATTAAAAATTCCCCTAGAACAGGATTTGTATGAACCTATTCTTAGAGCTGGTTTGAAGAAGTAGTTTTTTAAATCTTAATACAATCTAATCGTCAATTAAGTCAATGATGTCGATTTCATTCTGTTTTTTCGATTTACTTTTGCGATGAAAAGGAAGGATAAAAAGGGCAAAGAGCACTAAAGCGACGACTATAACTAAAAAATCCTTTTCGCCATTTACGAAGTCCATATTTCCCCTTTAGTGAGTAAGTTACTTTTTAATATTAAGCCTAAGAGCGGGCAGAAAGCTAGAACTCTCTCCAATGCTCGACTAGGGTGATCTAAAGCCTAATAAAAACCAAGGCAAAAACCTTGGTAATAAAAAATCTAAAATTGGAAAAGGCGAAGGTAGCACCGTAAAGCTGAAAAGCATTGCTTTTCAGTAGGTGCAGTGAGCGGGTATTTGCCTTCCCAGGCCAATGCCGTCTAGCGAACGATTATAAGGCAAGTCCCTCCACCGATCTGATACTCAAGACGAAAAAAAACCAAGGCAAAAACCTTGGTAATAAAAAGTCTAAAATTTGGCTCAGGTGGAGGGACTTGAACCCCCGACCAATTGATTAACAGTCAACTGCTCTACCGACTGAGCTACACCTGAACACTGGCTTGTTAAATTATGAATTGCCGAGCGTTTTGTCAAAATATTTTTTAACTCTCTTGATTTGCAGTAAATAGAATTTAAAAAATGCCTATTTTTAAGGAATAAGTTCCCTGCTTTAGAGGAATTTCTTCTGTAATTGCTTGATTGAGTCCAGGAAGCCTTCTGCGGAATACAGCTTACCTTGCCAAATCATAATGGACCCTGCCTCTGAAAACTCTAGTTGAAAACCTTTTCCGTTTTCGAATTCCACGCTGAATTGATAGTCCCTTCTTGGTGTCCTTTTTGAGTTAATAGCATAGATCTTTTGTAGGCAGCTTGCATTTAACCAATTTTGCAGTTCACTTTGTTTTAACTCAGTCTTTCCTTTTTTGTCTTTAAGTATCCAATTTTCCTCAGTTTTTGTGATATTGATACTTTCCTTGAGCTTATTGATATTAATGAGTTGAATGGATTTAATATCGGACTCACACCATTTCCAATCGGCTTCCCCGCTATGGTTTATGGGTGCGTTATTCCCGGTAATCATTTGTCCAATGTCTGATTTACCAATGGACTCGGACTTAAGGTTTTTCATTGTGTAGATTACTGCTACGAAGCCAACACACATTACGACAATTCTAAAGACTAACCATGGTTTACTGTAGTTTTTCATATGTCATAGAATAGCGATTTAATGTAAAAAAGTCATAAAAATATCCAATATTTTAGAAAGCTGCAAATCGATCTTGTTTGAGTTATAGTCAGTTTATCAATCTCGGGGGACAGAGGGACTTTCATGTTTAAGTATTTACTAGTTTTAGTTTTACTAACTAAACTGGCATTTGCTCATACCATTTTAATCACAGATGTGGATGACACTCTGAAGGACTCTCGTGTTCGAGATAGAGTTCAGCTAATTTTGCGTGGACCTAGAACTGGCCCAGAGATGGTGGTGCCAGGGATGAATTTAGCTCTGTGGCGTTTGGCCTATCAGCAGGATGTTAAAAATATCTTTTACGTTTCTAAAATTCCGGCCATTTTAAAAAGATTCCATGATAAATTTTTGGAGCGAAACTATTTTCCACCAGGTCTTCTTTATGGTCGTGATAGCTTAGGAAGTTTCAAAGAAAATCAGATTAAAGAAATCATTGATTTGCACCGACCGACAAAAGTTATTTTAGTCGGAGATAATGGTGAGGCGGACCCGCAGATTTATAAAAGGATTGTCGATAGTTACAAGGCTAGTGGAATTGTATTTGAGGTTCGAATTCGAATTGCATATGAGTTAGATTATCACTTAGAAAAAGGCCAAGTGGGCTTTTATGAAGGAAGTGGTTTTTTTGATGACTTCAAAAAGCCTAAGGGCTATACCGATAGTTTTATTGTAAAAGCCTTTCGTAGAATTAATAAGGCCTGCAAATTTAGCTCTAAACCAGAGATCTGATTATTAAAAGCTTAAAAAGCGAAAGGCAGGTTTTCACCTGCCTTTCTATTTAGTACCCAACAAGAGGATGAACCCCTTTTTTTATATTCCGCGCAAAGTCCCACTCAAATACTTTACGGCTTTAGATGATGTTTTGTTGTCCTCTAGGCGAACGACTTCAAGGCTAGAGAGTATTTCATAAAAATCTCTGTCGCTTTTAGCTAGAAGCTCTAGCCCAGGATAAAGAGGCGTTACACTTTGTCCTAAGTGCTTCCCGGTCTCTGTTTCCCAGACATAGGCGTATTCTGGTTTTTGTTTTAATTGTTTTTGTAAGCCTAAATGAGAAAGAGAGGTTTTAATTCCCTTTTTCATTGGGCCAATTTGGGCTGGAAAGGCAATCCGAAGTCCATGCTTGATGAAGTTAAGTAATGCGGTTTTATCGACCTTCTTGCTGCTATCTATTAAATGCGATTTCTCAAGACGTTTTAGGCTTTTTACGATTTCAGCAGGACTAAGCATTAGCTTGCTAGCTAAATCTTTTTGAGGAATTTCCTTTCCCCATCGTAAAATTCCCAATGCGATGATGACATCTTGAGGTCTAAGCGATCCTTGCCTTTCCATGAACTTAATAGACACTAGTAATTTACAATTTACAATTTATAAATCGTAAATAACCAAGCGCAGTGAAAAAACTAGACCTTTTATTTTGGAATAAATACCAAATTAGAAACTAATTGAAGCAGGAGTGCCGGGTTTAGATTTTTTGAAAATAATAATGGCTCTTTAGAAAATGCGATTACTGGTTTTGATTTATAATCATATATGTTTCTTGTTTGCTAAGACTTTTTCTTATCTGAAAAAGCTTTTCAGAATCGAGCTTCCATCGTCTTTAGCCTTTATGTACTTTTATTTATCAACCATGCCAATAAACGGCAGATTCTATAAGAATTCTTTGTAAAAATCCTAACTTATTTTCTACCTCCTCACTAGAGCACTTTAGGGATTAGATTTTTAGGTATACTTGTTGAATGTATCATTTAGTGATATTAAGCAAGGCCCCTAAATTTATCCCAAAGGACAAGGTTTTGAGAAGAAGCGGAAAGTTAATTTATTTTTCATCATTAGCAGTGTTTTCCTCGCTAATTATCTGCTTATTTCCTTTTGTTTCTTGGCCTCAAGATTTTGAGAATCCATTTGCTGTAGAGCTACCGACTGAATTTTCAGAAATGATTTCAGTAGATCAAAATGGGAACATTCTTTCTTTCCAAGCACTTCTTGAGAGAGAAAAAGAGATTATTCATCTTTTACATTTTGAAGTTAGTGAAGCCTATCTAAGGCTTTATCTTTCTTCCTTTATTGATGAAGAAACTAGTCGAGTCGTAAAGATTCCACAGGAAAATGGAAACTTTAAGTATCGAGTTTTTTTCGCTGAAGATAAAGGGCCAGCCTTTGTGGCGATGAAAAAGATCTTTGGAGAACCCAAGAGAGAGTTTTACGCTACCAAGATGCAGTCACATAGTACCTACTTTATGTGGAAACCAAATACTAAGTTGATGGCTTTTTTAAAGCTTCAGGGTAGAGAAGGGGACACCACCACACATGATATGACCGTAAAAAGTGCGATTGCTACTAACACTGCTCTGGAGTTTCTTAGTAGGCAAACACATGATCAGTCTGATATATCTTTTTTTCCAGAGCGCTTTGGAGCTAGTTTAAATTTAAAAGGGAATGTTTCTTATTCCTATAGCATGAGAGCTCTACGTCCGACTGATTGGTCCAAGCTTCCAAGCACGATAAGAATTTACCCTGCTCATGGCTTCTTTGCTAGTGAGCGCCTTAAAACAATACTAGAAGAAAAAAACATCTCTCTAGAAGAGTGGATTGAAAAATACTACGCTCCGAAATTAGGGGAGTTCATTGCTATAACTAACTTTAGGTATGGAATATATACCGAGGCTCATACTCAAAATTTATTGATCAAAATTACGTCTGCGGGCGAAATTCAGGGTTTTAGTTTTCGAGATCTGGCGGATGTTGCCATTGATGCGATGGTTTCTCTCCGAAGCCCGTCACTTTCAAAGTTATTGTCTCTATATGAGGGCAATAAAATGCTTAGTCGCCTAGGGAGAAATCACGTTTCTGATAATGGCAAAGCTGGAGCCTTTCGACATCTTGGAGCTGGCTGGATCAATGGTGGATATGTTGGAAACTATAATTTTGTACTTAACAGCATAAATACGGATCAAGCGGAAAAATATTTTCGGAGTTTTTTCAACAGCTATTTAGCGATGACCTCCGCCGTGACAGGAGTACAATTTGATCGGTCAAAACTAGAAGAGATCTCTTTGCTGAATCATGGCTTGAACTATTTTGGCTATGATTGGTTTGAATTTGTCTATTCGAAAGTGTCGGATAAGTTTTTACAGGAGCTGGAAAATCATTGGGAGCGATATGATCAAAAGATTTTACAAAAGATTTTTAAAAGGCATTTCAGGGAAAGCTTGAATGTGGGAATTCTTAGGGCCAGTGCTTTACCGCAGGTACTTTGGAATTTAGGTTCCCTCAGTGGAAGACTTGGATCAGATGTTCAGTACAGCGTTCATCAAGCTAAGATTTTTGCCTTTGACAGATTGAGCGCTAAACCAATCGCTTTTGCCTACGGTCTGAGTCCAGAGGAATTGTCTGAAGCACAATACGAACTCATCAAAAAACAAGATGAGGCACCACTTCGAAAAAGAGATCGCCTAAGAAGAGCAATGCGATCCATTCTGTGTAGAAACTCTGCAGATTAACTTCTTATTTTTAGCTCCATAATTTTGTAATGCGTTTTTGTTTCCCTGTGTTTTATTGCTTACTCAACGACTTTGGTGTGTGAAAATGTTTATGGAGAATCTAGTTCGGGAGAGTCTAACTTAGGTTTGACAGAATTTTATTTTGGTCTTGCCTTTTAATGACTTGAGGACCACCGATTTTTAAATGTTCACTAATTCAGGAAGTTATTTATGCGTTTCAGTTTTTGGAACGCTTTTTAAGAGAAAAAGTAGTTTTGGTAGAAGCTTAGATGAAAGGCTTGATAATTGCAGATTAATGTGGCGAATATTTTTTAAATTTATTTAATTCAATTTGAGAGGTCACATAGATGAAGAGATCTGCCCTAAAATGGCTGTTGTCAATTATTTGTACATTAAGCTCCACGGCTTTTGCTAGCGAAACTAAGCTTGAAACTAAACTTTCAGAACCTATTTATTCAGACAATGTGCGGGTAGATAGCTCGCGGTTTTATCGTGCTAATAAAACGTTTTCTGTGGTAGTACAACCGATTGGTTTTAACTATAACTCCTATTCCGCAGGACTTACAGGCTCCCTATTTGTTAGCCCTAGGTTTCAACTTTCTTTATCGGCTCTAAATTTAACAACGATTTTTGACTGGGGCAGAGAAGATGATGAAAGTGGTGAATACGTAAAAGTTAGTGATGATCGTGAAGGTGAAGCTTACGAACTAACTGCTAAAGTGTTTTTAGGAAATAGTTTTTACATAAGCCCATTTTTATTCAAACGCAGACTAGCGGTTCGAGAGCGAGATGGTAGTTGGCTGTTTGGTGGCTCTGGAGATGTTGTTCGTGAAGGTGAAATCAATGATTCCGGCATAGGTCTAAAGATTGGAAACCAGTGGCAGTGGAACAAGTTCACTTTAGGATGTAACTGGTTTAGTATTTCAGAATCTATTTTTTCTTCTAAACAAACTGGTGATTTGGCTTACGAGTATGAAACTACTCAAGTAGGTTTGACTGAATTTTATTTGGGAATGTCTTTTTAAAAATGATTCGTGGATTTAGTCACATTACCTTGAGTGTCCGCGATATAGAAGAGTCTTTTCTTTTCTATAAAGACACTCTTGGCTTTAGGCCCTTAATGCGAAGAGAGAAAAGCATTTATTTTCTCGCAGGGGATTTGTGGTTTTGCATAGAAGAAGATAGCGAGCTTCGTGTTTCTTCTTTGCCTGAATATTCTCATATTGCCTTCTATGTTGAGCCGATGGATTTTTCCGTATTGGAAGAGAAACTCATCAATTCTGGTGTAGAAAAATTCAAAGAAAACTCTTCACCTGGGGACTCTCTATATTTTTTAGATCCCAATGGCCACAA
Organism: Bdellovibrionaceae bacterium UBA6502; assembly: GCA_002436415.1. Classification (GTDB taxonomy): domain Bacteria; phylum Bdellovibrionota; class Bdellovibrionia; order Bdellovibrionales; family UBA840; genus UBA6502. Next base: position 38,054 of record DJMA01000004.1, read on the forward strand.
ATTAGAAATCCACTCTGGAAATTTACGAGATCGTTTAGCTCACTATCAAGAAGATGATAAAGCCCATTTTTTCTAAACATTATCAATTAATTTGATAAAAAAAAGACCGCTAGAAGCGATCTGATTTTAAACTTAAATGGCGGAGAGGGCGGGATTCGAACCCGCGGAAGAATTGCTTCTTCGACGATTTAGCAAACCGTTGGTTTCAGCCACTCACCCACCTCTCCGGGCAGCCTTAGCTGTGGGATTATTTTTGCCACAGCTTTTTCAAAGAGGCAAGTTTATTGGTAATTTTCAGGGAATAAAGCGCGCTCAACACTTTCAATTACAGTATGAATCAACTTAATATGTACTTCCTGAATGCGATCGGAAGTTTGTGCTGGCACAATAATAGGCAGATCAACTAAATCTTTCATTTTACCACCATCTTTTCCGAGTAGGGCAACCGTCTTCATGCCGATTTCTTTAGCTGAGTTGATTGCGTTAATAACGTTTTGTGAATTTCCGCTTGTGGAGATACCTATGAAAAGATCACCATTTCTGCCTAATCCTTCAAGCTGTCTTGAAAATACAAACTCAAAACCATAGTCATTAGAAACACAAGTTGTATGACTTGGATCACCTAAAGCTAAAGCACCTAGTGGTTTTCTTTCTTTTCTAAAGCGTCCGGTCCATTCTTCAGCAAAGTGCATAGCATCGCAATGGGAGCCACCATTTCCACAAATAAAGGCATTACCGCCTTGATTGTAGGTCTCTACCAAAAGATTCGTGAAGGCCACACAAGCCTCTATGTTATTGTTATCATTTAGAAATTTATTAACAGTTTGTTCTGCCTCAACTAAAGAGTTACGCCAAATATCTGCAGAGTTCATATAATACCTCTTTATTCTGGGTTAGTAGGGTCCCTAGGTATACAGGGCTTTTCGGGAACAGAATACTTATAATTTCTTTAAAATTTAATATTTTTCCCACAAAATCTTGCCAACAGCATCATTTTTGATTACCTTCCCACTTCACCGCGCGCCCGTAGCTCAGCTGGATAGAGTATCTGACTACGAATCAGAGGGTCGGAGGTTCGACTCCTTCCGGGCGCGCCAAATTTTAAGACTTATAAAACCCAGGCTAAATGTAGCTTGGGTTTTTTTTATGTCCTAAAGGAGTCGAAGTGAGTAAGCGGCCTTGTCAGACGTATACGTCTGATGAGGCAAGTCGAGCACGATGCTCGACTTAGCGAGTGAGGCGGCAGTCCGCAGGAAAAGGCAGGAGCCTTTTCCGAAAGGACACGTATTCCGGGCGCCAAATTTTAAGACTTATAAAACCCAGGCCAAATGTAGCTTGGGTTTTTTTATGCCCTAAAGGAGTCGAAGTGAGTAAACGGCCTTGGGCTCAGGTCTCTGATACGAGCTGGGTATAGAGATTATTTAATAGGAACCACTAGATGTTAATAAGTATGTTATAATCTAATCCAAATGCCGTGCTAAGGAGAATAGTATGTCTATTGAAACCGAGTTAGAGTTTGAGAAGATGACTGAAATAGGTGCTATTGTTGCCAATTGTTTGGAGTACCTAAAATCCAGAGCAAAGGTTGGGATTAGCACGGAAGAGCTGGATTATTTAGCGGGTAAATTCCTTAGTAAATATGGAGCGATATCAGCGCCAAAGTCGGAATATAATTTTCCAGGTCATGTTTGTTTTAGCCATGAAAACGAAGTGGCTCACGGAATCCCTTCCAATAAAAAATTAAAAAAAGGCGACTTATTAAATATCGATGTTTCAGCCTCCAAAGATGGTTTCTATGCAGACAATGGAGAATCTTTTGTTATTGGAAACTCCAAAAATAAAAAAGCTAGTTTGTGTAAGCATGTTAAGAAAGTCCTTGAGATTGCTTTGAACACCGCTCGTGCCGGAGTAAAAATCAATAGAGTGGGTTTTGCGGTTGAGCAATATGCCAAAGAAAATAGACTAACAGTGATTAGAGATCTCGGTGGGCACGGAGTAGGGCGTAGTCTTCATGAAGAACCATCATTCATAGGAAGTTTCGGTGAGCATAGAGATCGTCGAATTTTCACGGAAAATTTGGTAGTTGCCATTGAACCATTTCTTTCAAATGGAGCTCATCATATCAAAGAGGCGGCTGATGGGTGGACGCTTTTTCATGAAAGGTTTTATTCAGTCCAAAAAGAGCATACATTAATGATTAGAAAATCTAGGCCTCATATTTTTACAAAACCTACAATGAACTTTTCCTAGTTAAAAACTTAAGGATTTGCTTTAGAGACATTAAGTTTGGTCGAAATGACTCAGATTCTAGCGCCATTAAAACAAGTTGCTTTAGCTGACTTTTAGATTCAGTTGTTAAGCTGAAAAATACTTATACAGACAGTGTAAATTTACCTCGAGAAAGTTTATCTGTAATTCGGTATACTAAATGGATGTTTCATTTAGTAGGTCGTATGTTTAAAGTTTTCAGCTGTTTCGTTTTTTTATTGATGGCCTTACCCAGCTATGCGCAATTTAAATGTAGCACAACCGCTAACAATGTGGTCACAGAAGGTGAATTGGTTTTAGGGGAGACTAGATTGCCAATTAAGACTGAAAATCTGTTGGCAAGATTGTATCCACAATATGCTGGCTTGTCTTTGAAGGTCTCTAATTTACTTCCGCGTTTAAGTCGCTTTGAAGTTGTGGGAGAGCACACTGACCCAATCTTTGAGGCATATTTTTTTCAATTTATGGAAACGGGGAAACTTGAGTTAAGAGAGTATAATGCTCTAACCGGCCCTTCTGGAAAAAATTATTTGGAAGTATTTAACTCTTATTATGAAAATTCATTTTTAGATCTAAAATTGAATGTGACTCAGAAAAAATTATCCTTAAGACCACAAATTAAAATTGAAAGTCTGTTTACAGAAGAAATTTCAGATTACTTTGCTCAGATTTCTAACGAGATTTATATTTCAGAGGGCTCTTTGGTTTTACATAGAAGGGCGGAGTTGTCTTTTGATAATAAATTCTTAGACGTCTATTATGTCCTTCCTAAATCGGCGGTTGATCTTGCATTAGAAAAAAACACTGCAAGTTCTATCCTTGGAGAAGTGATTTTTTTTGAAAAAGGATTAGATGAAGGGCAAAGCTTTCGCTTTTTTGCTAGAGGTCAGATTAAGGCGGATTTAAAGCCACCAGCGAATCTTTAATTCTTGATGGCCTCTTCTACTAATCTACCCATTTTCCCGGCATTAAAATCATCGATGGCCTGTCTTATTTCATCACGAGTGTTCATCACAAAAGGGCCATAAGCAGCTACAGGTTCGTCAATTGGCTCACCATTTAAAACTAAAAGATGTGAGTCACTGTCTAAGTTTAACTGGATTTGTTCTCCGTCTCTCTCAAAAACTGCAATTTCTCCTTCTTTGATTGTTTTGTCTGCTAACTTACTGTTTCCTTTTAACTGAACAATAATCGTATTTGTCTGCTCATTAAAATTTAGATCTAGTCTGCCTTCGCTCTTATGAAAGACTTCAAATATATTCATCGGAGTGTGAGTGAGGGCAGGCCCGCTTTTACCATGATATTCTCCAGCGATGATTTTTAGTTCTGTTTTTCCTTCGTTTAGTTTTAAACTTGGAAAATCCTCTTTGTTCATAGATTGGTATCTTGGTGTTGTCATCTTATCCTTTGCAGGTAGGTTCACCCACAGTTGAACCATTTCGAAAACTCCACCTTTTTGAGAAAAATCTTTCGAGTGAAATTCTTCGTGAACGACTCCTGATCCAGCAGTCATCCATTGAACACCACCACTAGAGATAGTTCCTCCTCCGCCACCGGAGTCTCTATGGTCAATTTTTCCCTGAATAGCAAAAGTTACCGTTTCAAAACCTCTATGGGGATGTTCTCCCACACCTAACTTTTTATCTGTGGGAGCAAACTCCATGGGAGCTGCGTGATCTAATAGGATAAAGGGACTCAGATAATGATTTTCGTTATCATGCATTGAGAACATAGTGCTCACATAGAATCCATCACCAACCCAATGTTTTTCTCTTGGTGAATAGATCTTATAAAGTTTTTTTGATTCTGCCATTAGGTCTTTCCTTTTTAAAAAAGCAATTAGTAAGCCAAATCCCAAAGTAGCCTTAATGGCGCGAGCCAAAAACTTTCTTCTAGAGGGTCCAATAAAATTTTTAATTGCCATACAAATATGATAGCAGGCTTTTGCTAGTTAGGCAGAGATTAAACAAAATTGTACAGAATAGATCATATTGAAACGATCTTACTTTTCTGTTTAGTAACAATGGCTCAAACCCATAGATTTTAACAAGTTCCCTAAGACTCATTTACAAAAGGATTTTAAGTTACCTGGGATTTGTGGAGGACTTATGTCTGGGAAACTGAGTTTTCTAGTTTCTAATGCTTGGGTGATATAGTCTTTTCCTGTTACACCAAGATAGCCGGTGTCCTCATTATAAAATGGGTCAAAGATTGCTTTTTTTGAGCTGATAAATTTGACGTTTTCTTCTTTTAGGCTACTAAGTAAAGCATCAAGAAAATGGGTTGTCGAAGCACTTAAATGCAGAAGAAGAATGTGTGGAATGTATCTTTGGTTCCCCCAAATTTTTTCACTTATACTTTGAGTGTAATCAACTTTTTGTATCACATAGCGAACAAAGCTTTCTTGGAGTTTTTTAATGCCTTCGGTGTTAGAGTTTTTTTGGCATTCTAAAAATGCAGGTAGCCAAGCCCAATCACTGGAATCAATAGATACTTGTGCGATTCTATATTTTCTTCGAGATAGGTAGGAGCGAACATTGTAACGTTCAGCATTGTTTGCGCCTTCTTCTAAAAATGGATAACGAAAAACTTTAAGCTCCTTGATGCTTTTCGCATAATCCAGTAACAAATGTTCGTTGTCTTCAATGTCCTTGATGTAGGCTGCGGACTTTAATCTGTTTAATCCATTATGAGAATAAGTGTGATTGCCGAGTAGCCGGTCCTTTTTCACCCATATGTCCAGGGCTTTGTGCCGTTCAGCCATATTGTCCACTAAGATGCCATTTAAAAACCCATAAACTTCAGGGACTTTATGTTTTTCTAGGCTTGCTACAAACTTTTTTAAATTTTCAAGACGAGAGGGTTTAGGCTTAGCGTCGCCAGCTGCTGGTATGTCATCGACCGTTATTGAGATTTCAATGGGTTTGGCAAGTAGGGAGCACGGCAAAAGAAAGGAGATGCATACTAATATTATTAAATGTTGTTTCTTCATAGGAGCACCTTTTTTGAAAATGTCGTATTAATATAAAAATCATTAAAAGCTAGAGATATAAATTTGAATTGCAAACTACATTCTACGATTATTTTTTTTGGCTTCTTACTTTTATTGAGTTCATATATATTTTAGGAATGAATAAAGAAAAAGTAAGTATTTTATGGTTTCGACAAGACTTAAGGTTGAAAGATAATCCTGCATTAAACGCATTGGCAGGTTCTGGTCATCTTTTACCTATTTACATTCTTGATGATGAAAACGCGGGTGAGTTTAAAATGGGTGGGGCTAGTCGATATTGGCTCCATAAAAGCTTAGATCGTTTAAACGCTAGCTTGGACTCCAAATTGAATTTCTATAGTGGGAGAGCCGAGGATATTATTGAGCAATTAATCACGAACTATGATGTTCAAGAAATTTTCTGGAATCGCTGTTATGAACCATGGCGAATGAAACGCGATAAAAAGATAAAAGATCTACTAAAGAAAAACCAAATCGAAGCAAAGAGTTTTAAATCAGATCTTTTATGGGAGCCATGGGAGGTACTGAAGGATGATGGCGCCCCCTATAGGGTCTATAGTGCATACTACAAACGCTTATTGAAGAACACCAAACTTATAAGATCTCCAGAGACTAAAAAAATAAAATCTAGTCTTATCAAAGATAAGAGATCTGTCGGTTTAGATGAGTTGAAGTTATTTCCTGATATTAATTGGTATACCGACATGGATAAACAATGGCAACCAGGTGAAAAAGGAGCCCATAAAAATTTTAAAAAGTTTTTAGACAGCGGAATCAAAAACTACAAAGAGGGCAGAGATTTTCCAAAATTAGAAAGTGTTTCGAGATTGTCTCCACATTTACACTTTGGTGAGATTTCCGTGGCTGAAATTTGGCATCACATTCGAAACAACTATACAGACAAAAACGCAGGACATTTTCTTAAAGAAATTGCTTGGCGAGAATTCTCCTATCTTTTGTTGTACCACTTTCCGCAATTACCTAAAAAAAATCTCCAAGAAAAATTTGATAATTTTCCATGGAAATCTAAAAACAAAAAACAATTTGATGCTTGGAAAAAGGGAAACACCGGCTACCCAATCGTCGATGCTGGCATGAGAGAGCTTTGGCAAACCGGTTATATGCATAATCGCGTAAGAATGATAGTTGGCTCATTTCTCGTTAAAAATTTATTGATGCATTGGCGCCATGGAGAACGATGGTTTTGGGATTGCCTGCTTGATGCTGATTTGGCAAACAACTCAGCAAGTTGGCAATGGGTTGCTGGATCTGGTGCCGATGCAGCACCTTATTTCCGAATCTTTAATCCAATTCTCCAAGGCGAGCGTTTTGATAAAGACGGGGATTATGTAAAAAAATATTGTCCAGAACTTAAAGAGCTTCCCAACAAATATATCCACAAGCCTTTCGAGGCACCAATGGATGTGCTTTTGGAAGCTGATGTAAAACTTGGAGAAAACTATCCTCACCCGATTGTAAATTTAGGGGAATCTAGAGATGCAGCGCTCGATGCCTATGAGGAAATAAAGGGAAAATAGGTCGAGCAAAAGACCTGTAAATATTAAAATAATTTTTCGCTCTTGAGGGAAAGGTAATTTTGAATGCAAAGCATTTATAGCAATTACTAGCTCAAAAGCCCTTACGAGCTGTTTAAACTCGTTAAACTATGAAAATAAAGTCTGTATATTTCTTAATCAGCCAGGTAAAGCTTTCTCTATGAAATCCATTTTGCTTTGGATATACTCCTAAAAAATTGGGAGTATATTTTTGTTTTTCATTCGTGTGCGCACTTTCTTTTTGGGGATTCTTTTTATCTTAAGTTCTTTATCTTTGTGGGGACAAAGTAATGAGAAGATTTCTTATGACTATGAAAGGATGTTGGAGATAAAGCGTAAGTTTCTAACGGGTGAGAGGGGCGACCGAGTTCAGAAATATCTTCTTAAAAAAGTGTTCAAAGAAGAACTTGAAATCTCTGAAGAACTTCAACGAGAGTTCGGTTTCGAAAGTAAACTCAAAGAGATGTCGGTTCAGCAATTTTTGATGTTATTGCAACACAACCCAGATCGTTGGGATCAAATCGAACATCTTTTTGATCAATTTCCAAATTTAATTGATAAAGGTGATAACTCTCACACGCGTAGCCTTGAAACATATAAAGACTTACATGAGTTGATCGAAAAATCAGGAATTCGAGAAAGGTTTTCTGAGATAAACAATCCAACAGCTCCTTTTATTCTAGAAGTTCCCGAGGGTGAGTTAGGTTATTCAAATTTAAAGTTTTATTCAACACAGAGACAGAGATTGTATTTGGATGGAACTAAAGCTCCTGCTGATAATATGATCGAAGTTTTGAATGATTTTTTATTGTCTCCTGAGGTTAAAGAAGTTTCCGGGAATTCTTACGACAGTGACCTACGCGAGTTATCTGATGCTCTGATTCAGCTGAAAAAGAAATCTGTTTTTGTAGAATGGGGAATTGATAATGACGTTGTTAAGCACAAAAAAGAAGCGCAAGATTTTGTAGAGAAATTGAGAAAAGCTGGCTACGTAGTTGTGGATCAAGAGGCAGAAAGTAAATTGAGTTTTGAGGAGCAAGAATCTTTAAAACAGCAGAGAAGCAATGCCAAGAATCTAATTTACCTAGTGGATGCTACAGGTTTGAATCACGAAAAAATCATAGCAGTAAACTGGAGTGATCCAGCGACCGCCAAAATTTGGTCAGCCTCTGGAAACTTTACGGCTAGTGGGATGCATCCCTTAGGGGATTTGGCCTACTCTTCTGTGAAGGTAAAAGAAGCACTACCAAATGCAAATGGTTTTTTTACTATGGATAGCTACCTGGCTTCATTAGTTTTCAGAGATCATATGATCATGCTGTTTGAAATGGGAATGCGTGGAACTCAGTTGCCTTTAAGTGGAAGCTTTAGGATTCCAGGCCGAGAGTTAAAAAACGGTAAGAGATCTCATTACAATATTGCTTTTGGCCCTGGCGGAGGCCTAAGAGATATAACTGAAAATATCATGGGCTATGAAATCCAAAAAGCTCCTGTGAATTGGCCAATCGGCAAGTTAACTTTTGTAAATGCTAGTCCGGAGTTAACTAATCTTAGCTTTAATCACCACCTAAAACAGAAGCAAGCAGGCATTAGTCCAATCCATTGGACAGTGGGCGATCCTAGTTTTACTTTAAGAGACTACAGTCAATCCCTTGTAGAAAGTGGAATGAAAGTCCTTATTGAGGAAGATAGTAAGCGTTATGTACTTGATCTTGATAGCCCTTGGGTTAAAGAGTTTGGAGAGGCTGCTATGGGTGCTAGAAACTTTGTAGGGGCAAGTTACTTTCAAAGTTTTAAAAGCATTGAAAACCAGGAAGGGCAGTTGGAAGAATATTCGGTAAAAATGCACAATAAATCCATGGTTCTTGGCGGAGCTATTGTTAGTACTGAGAAACCAAAAAACACAAAAAAATATTTTTTAGCGAAAGATGGCTTGTACTACCAAAACTCCATAGAGGGGATTAGCTTTGTTGGAAATTCAAATAACTTAGGGCGAACAACAAGATCTAATAACGAGCAAGTTTCTTACTTTTATGATCCTTTAGCTCATGCTGAGGTGTGGGCGAGCATAATGGGCTTAGCTCATGAAGAAGTAAAAACGATTAGGCAACAGGCCGAAGAACGTAACAATCGAGCGACGAAGCTTAAAGATTTGAACATTAGAGGTCTTCCCTTAGATCGAAAGGTTCAAATAGAAAAGTATCAAAAGAAGATTCAGAGAGAAAATATAGATAAATCTCCTACTACTTCCTGTGGTTCATCTGCAAAATAGTCTCAGTATGAGCCGTAAATTTAAGGAATTATGACATGTTGGTAACAGACTTGTGTTAAGAATAACAAGATCCGACAGCATTTGTGATGAATCTTGAAAAAATGAACCCTAATGAAAAGCTTGTACATTGCGTACAAAAGACAACGCATAGACTTAGTGTTTTTGAGTTGAGTACGGGAGGCTATAGGGTTTTAAAGACCTACTTTTTAGATGCGTTTGGTGTTAAGGCAAAAGCTTTATTGGGAACTCCTCCCGTTCAAAAATCTGATTCTGAGAACTTTTATTTGAATGGCTTACAAATCACTGATCAAAGTCTTACGCACGAGTTTCTTGTTAGTAAGCTCGAACTTTCTGAAGAGGCCGTTAAAAATCATAGCCTAGAATCAATAGATTTAATTCAGAGTTTATATAAAAAATCATTATCTGACTATATGTTAGAGGAAGCAGACCTTTGCTTTTTTGAATGTGAAACTTTCTACAATAAGAAGACGGAAAGCATTGAACACTTGCCGGGACCTAAATTTAGATTGCGGGATTTTCGTGATCTTTCAGATATACTCAATGAACTGCCCGCAGATATACTTTTTAGCTTACTTCCCTTCTGGGCTTTTGAGGTGAAAAAGTCTTATATTGATTGCCAGTCTCATGCAATCAATAAAGCTTTCTTTCACTTCTTAAAGATTAACTTTTTTCCCAAAGATATGGAGCTTTTCTATTCGCCGGATGAAAAAGATTGGAGAAGAGACCACTCTAAAAACATCGAGATTATCCTTTCCCATTTACCTAGTGAATATTTAGAGCTAGCAAAAAGATGTTTTTCTTTAGATGAGAGCTTAAACTATGCGAGCTTTTCAAGTTTTAAGTTTGATTTTTTGGTAGCAACCCAAAGAGTAGACTTTAAAAACCAAGGACAACAAGTAAATGCCATCAAAAGAATAGACCTAATGACAAAACGTCATAGGTCTATAGTGGAAAAAATTAGTCAAGATATCATCCAGCCAGTAAACCGAAGAAGTGGCGAATGTTATCTTTTACAGGGTTCAGAACAAAGTTTAAACTCCGATATCATAAAAGAAGTTCTAGAATCTTTGCCAGAGCATTTGGTATCAGTATTAAATCTTAGAGAGGAAAGTCGCAATTTAGGTGTTGATTTTAATCCACTATATGAATTGTTGAATCAGCTTTTGGATTTGGTATGCCAACAGCTTACTAGTAGTAAAGCTTTAAAATCTGAGTTTTATAATGCTTTTCATTCAGAGTTAAACTACTTGGCTGCCTTTAACAAAGGATTACATGATCTCTACCACAATGTACAAATATCTGATGATTTCATTGGAATTGGTCGAGTAAACGACTGGGAATTGAAGAAAATCATTAACAAGTTGGTACATTTTCATTTAGGGGCAGACAAACGTTTGCTGGTCGTGATTGATTCCAAGTTTCGAATCGGATTGAATCGCTCTAAAACAAATAGTTTGGATTTTTTAAAGCTCATTGAGGATTTACCAGTAAGTATCATAGGAGATTATAATTCAGGCGTGGTAGAGAATTACTTTAATTACAGACTTTCTGAATTTGGAAAGAGTATAGTTCAAGAATTTGAAGTGAATTTTTTAGAAGAAATGGAGATTGAAGATTATCTTCTGGTAACAGGCTTAAATGATCATCGTACTACTGAAAGGTTGTCTAGGAAACTATTCAATTTAAGTAAAGGTAGTAAAGAGAATCTTGATTCAATTCTTTCTCAAGCAATTTCTTCAAGAATCATCCAGCTAAACGCTAAAAATGAAGTGGAGTGGAATCTTGAAAAATTAGAGTCTTATGATTTCTTTTTACCTAACAATTACGAACATCAAGAAGTATTTAAGGATCTTTCACCAGGGGAAAAGGTAATTCTAAAAAGATGTGCCCTTGTGGAGGGGGGAATTCAAACTGACTTTTTAATTCATGGAGTGGAACAGACAGGCTTGAGTGGTATCAATAAGCTTGTTGAGCGAGGCTTTATATCTAGATCCTTTGACGGAAAATCTAGAGCTAGTTTTTCAGTTTCTAATGGAAATTTGCGACGAGCAATACTTTCTAATATGGAGAAAAGGGAAAGGACTTTTCTAAGCATACAGTTGGCGAGGATAATGAGTGACTTAGACATTACGATCTCTCCGTTTTTAGAGGGAAGTTTATGGGCCAAAGTTGCTGACTATTTAGCGGCTAACAACGACAAGAAAAAAGCCGTGGTTTCTTTTTTAAACTGCGCGAGAGAGTTTTTAAGAATCTCTGATTACCAAACGGCATTGAGTTATCTGGATCTTGCATCAACATTCTTATGTGAAGAAAACAAAAAATACTATGAAGCGGTTTGGGGAGATTTTTGCCTTTTGATGGCGGTGGCTAGTTTTAGAAACAAAAAAGAACGTGCCGCTGAAGAATATTTCCAAATGGCTTTAGAACATTCTACCGACAAAATTCAATCGGCAAAAATTAGATTGGAATGGATTAATTTATGTGTGTTGGTCGGAAACCATGATAAAGCGATTGAGCTTTCGGAGCAAAATTTTAAGACCTTAGATTTTCAAGCCTTTGGTTTTTCAAATTATTTATGGTGTTTTCGTTTGATGTTTTTAACATGGTTTAATTTCCACAATATCAAGCAGTGCTTACGAGAAAACAACAAGACAGCTTCAGAAACGGAGCGTTTGGGTGCATTGATTGAGACGGTGATAGCTTCGGCGGCTAGTTACTTTTCAAAAGACCGTTTAAAATTTCATCTACTGCAAGGAATAATGACCTTTTTATCCAACAAGCTCCATGGCACAAAGTATGCCGGATTGTCTCTTCTTAATGCTGGTGTAATGAGTGGTTTACTCTTTAATAAACCAAGAAGCTCTGAGAACTATTTTAAAAAAGCTAGGATGATTTCTGAAAAACTTGGAGCAGGCTTTGCTTTGAGTAGAATTCAATCCGTAGAAACGATGATGATAAGTTCCATCAAATTAAAAACGAGAGACCTTATAGAGAAGCTACGTTCAGTGGCTAATGCTAGTCTATCTAATCGAGATGAAAGCTTTTTTATATTTGCGGAACATAGTGCGTACTTGATCGAGATGATGTCGGGGGAGCGAGCTTTCTCTAGCTTGTTTAGAAAAATAGAGAGCTCGGAGTACCATTGTTTAAAGAGCAATCGTCGTGAGGCTTATAACAGCTTGAATGCTCTTAAGAAAAACATTTATAGATTTACGGAGCGAGAAGACCACATTTTCTTTCAGGGATTTGACGAGAATATAGATAGTTTAAGTCTGAACCAAGACTTAGAAAGCTTTTCCAATTTATTAGGTTTGGGGATGACCCACTTTTTTGATGAAGATTATAAAAAGGCAGAAGCCGCTTTTGAATTGGCGAATTCCGGTGTCTTTAAGAACTACTCCCTTCCCGTTAGAGGACATATTTCTTACTTCTTAATTTTAAGTAGATTAAGGATTTTAAGAAAGGCTCGCTTTACTAAGAAGCTTTTGAAGCTACCTAGGCTTCTAGTAGCAGTTTCAAAGTTTTCGTCGCTGACATCAAATGGTAGTGAAACATGGCTTTCAAAGAGGAAAGTTGTAAAACACGAACTACAGTGTCTTTATATGCCTAAGTATGGTTTAAGAAACTACCAACTTTGCTTTTATCAATTTTCTGGATCTTGGAGCTTACTAGATCGAACGATTGGCAGCTCGATGCTTTCAAAAATGTACTTGGAAGCTTCAAACGCAGAAATGTCAGCCAAACTCTTAGATCAATTGCTTTTGAGTGCTGAAGATTTAGAGTTTGAAAGACTATCTCATCGAGTGATTTCTTCCTACTCTGAGGGTAGCATTCCCGCAAATAAAGCGGAACTTAGTAATCAAAGTATGTTGTCAGATCCTTGGAAGAAAACCATTGATTTGTTGATTGGTTTACAAAATTCAAGTGCACGAGATAGCGTCGAGAGATTGGTTCAATATAGTTTTGAATACACCAAAGCAGAAAAGCTTTTATTAGTTCTAAATGACAAGAATCAAAACTTGGAGCTTAAACTATTTTGTAAAAACACGAAGTTAATAGTTGGTGATGAAAGTTTGAAGGAAATAAAGCTTTCTGATATTTCTGCCTATGAAAACTTAGTCTACACTTTGGAGACGGGCAGGATTAATCGAATCGAGAATGCGATGAACGACTCCAGTCTTTTGGATCGAGATTATATTGAGCAAAATGAAGTTAAGAGTGTTTATGTAATGCCAATATTTTTTGAGAAAAAAGAAATCGGAGTGCTCTATTTAGAAAATAACTCCACGGAAAATGCTTTTACTGGCTTGAGCAACGAGATTCCTAGTTTATTAAGTACAATGATTTTATCCGCATTAAAGAAAGACGAAGACAAAAGGAAGTTAAACGAAAAAGTACTCAAGGTGGAAAGTGAGCTCAGTCTTGCTAGAGAAAAAATAAGTAGTTTTACTCAAAGAGTGGAGTCTGCAAATACTGCCAACGAAACCCTCCACAACATTGTAGGCATCCTTCAGTCTTTGAGCTTTGAAATTGAGAAATTTGAGATCGAGTTTTTAAAAGAGAATGCGCTTGCTAAGGATTTTTTAAGCGAGATTAATAATTACCTAGATGGCTTGGGTGAGAAAGAAATTGCGACAGAGCTAGAGTCAATTGGCTTAAAGCTAAACAAGAGTTTTTCTAGAAACGCAGAAAGCGTAGATAGTCTCACTAGTAATTTTATAGATAAACTTCAGCTCTTAAAACAAAGCATTCATTCCCAACAAAGTGTTGCAAAAGCTATTATAACAGATAAGGATTTTTCGCTATCAGAGGCTCTGGATTTGGCCGAAGAGATTATGAAACCTAAATTTGAACAGACGAAAATTTCTTACCAGTTAAAAACGCAGCCAGAAATTTATTTAAAAAGTACAAAGGCCTTATGGGTCCAAGCCTTTGTAAACCTCTTGAAAAACTCTGTAGAGGCAATCCTTGAGTTACAACCAGAAAAGCCAGAGATTAAAATAGATGTATTTTTCAAAGACAATAATTTGGTTTTGCAGTTTAAAGATAATGGGATCGGTATTAGCAAAGAAGACCAAGGTAAGCTTGCTCAATATGGTTTTTCAACGAGAAAAGATGGTCATGGCTTCGGTCTACACAGCGTTTACAATTTAATAACTGGCCTTGATGGCGATTTAGTATTTCATTCGGAAGGCCTTGGAAAAGGTTGTGAAGTAGAGATTAAAATTCCCTTAAAAAACCTTAAATAAAAAAGCCTATTTTTAAGGCTTCGTGTAAGCTAATGGCAATAATCTTAATTTTCAGGCTCATTTTTTTTTCAAAAGCTTGATTTAAAATAGGCAAACACTTCGCAAAAGTTGACAGTGGTATTTTCTAAAAAAAACGCAAAAAAACACTATATCTAGTGTTGTGCATTTTTGCCTATCACAAGATATAGGGGGCTGACGCCAGACCCCGAAAAAAAATTTTTAGGCGATGTGGATAAGTTGCAAGCCCACAACCTCAGGATTTTCAATGACTTATGAACTTGTCCCCATTTTTTCCACATTGAGCTCCACATTGTGCTCAACGAATGTTCTTGAAAGATTTTGGGGAAATTGGTCCACTGAATACAAGGCAGGCGTCAACGCATACTCTTGCTAGATGTAGCCGTTTCCATCCAGTCGATGAGTTAGAGAAATTCAAAGATTTCCATTTGCAGTAGTTTATCTACGCGAAGGTTTTCTATTCTCTAAAATTAGCGACTTGATGAAAACTGCTTACAACTGAATAAATTGAAAGACATTTTTTAACACACAATTTTTACTACTTTGTTTTAGACAGAAGATATCACCACTGGAAGGAGACTTAAGAATGCAACCAGAACCAATCTTAACACCGAACCCTAAGCGTTTTGTATTGTTTCCAATTAAACATGACGATGTTTGGGAGATGTACAAAAAAGCCGAGGCGAGTTTTTGGACCGCTGAAGAAATTGATTTAAACCAAGACTTAATTGATTGGGGACGACTAAACGATGATGAACGTCACTTTGTAAGTCATGTTCTTGCGTTCTTTGCAGCCAGTGACGGTATCGTAAATGAGAACCTTTGTTTAAATTTCTCCAATGAGGTTCAGATTCCTGAAGCACGTTGTTTTTACGGTTTTCAAATTGCCATTGAAAACATTCATGCAGAAACATATAGCTTATTAATCGATACATACATTAAAGATGCTAAAGAAAGAGATTTTCTATTTAACGCCATTGAGACAGTTCCAGCGGTAAAACGCAAAGCGGATTGGGCTCTTCGTTGGATCGAAGGTTCTGAGTCTTTTGCGGAGCGATTGATTGCTTTCGCAGCTGTCGAAGGTATTTTCTTCTCTGGAAGTTTTTGTTCCATTTTCTGGCTTAAAAAGCGTGGCTTAATGCCGGGACTAACTTTCTCTAACGAATTGATTTCTAGAGATGAAGGTTTACATTGTGATTTTGCTTGTCTTCTATACGACAAACTTGTGAACAAGTTATCTGAAGAGACAATCAAAGATATTATTTGTGATGCTGTTTCAATTGAAAAAGAATTTGTTACTGATGCACTTCCAGTAAGCTTAATTGGAATGAACGCTGAGTTGATGTCTCAATACATTGAGTTCGTAGCGGATCGTCTATTGGTTTCTTTAGGATGTAGCAAAGTATATAACGCAACAAACCCATTTGATTGGATGGAGCTTATTTCGTTGCAAGGAAAAACAAACTTTTTTGAAAAACGTGTAGGGGAATATCAAAAAGCTGGCGTGATGTCGGAAGCTAGTGATAGAACGTTTAGTCTTGAAGCGGATTTCTAAGTTAGGCATATAGGGGAATATGATGTTTGTTGTAAAAAGAAATGGAAAAAAAGAACCAGTTAAATTTGATAAAATTACAGCGCGTGTTGCTAAGCTTTGCTATGGATTAAATGAAGATTTCGTTGATCCAGTGGAAGTGGGTAAGAAGGTTGTTGCCGGTATTTACGATGGTGTAACAACCACCGAATTAGATACTCTAGCGGCTGAAACTGCAGCCTATCTAACGACTCTTCACCCAGATTACGCAATCCTTGCGGCAAGAATTGCTGTGTCTAACTTGCATAAAGTTACAGAGAAATCTTTCTCTAAAAATATTCAAGCGATGTACGATTATGTAAACCCAAAAACTGGTGAGAAGGCTCCTCTAATTGGAGAAGAGACTTACCAAGCAGTGATGGCCAATGCTGATCGTTTAGATTCTGCTATTATCTATGATCGTGATTTCGGTTACGATTACTTTGGATTCCGTACTTTAGAAAGAAGTTACCTTTTAAAAATGAATGGTAAAGTTTCTGAGCGTCCGCAACAAATGTTGATGCGTGTTTCTGTAGGTATTCATTCAAACGATATTGATAAAGCGATTGAGACATATAACTTATTGTCTGAAAAATGGTTTACTCATGCAACGCCAACATTGTTTAATGCTGGTACACCGAAGCCTCAGCTTTCTTCTTGTTTTCTTCTTTCAATGAAAGACGACAGTATCGCCGGGATTTACGATACTCTAAAACAGTGTGCTGAAATTTCTCAAAGTGCTGGTGGTATTGGTTTGAGCTTACACAACATTCGCGCAACAGGTTCTTACATTAAAGGTACTAATGGTACTTCTAATGGTATTGTTCCTATGCTTAGAGTGTTTAACGATACTGCTCGTTATGTTGATCAGGGTGGAGGACGTCGTAAGGGAAGTTTTGCTATGTATCTTGAGCCATGGCATGCGGACATCGAAGACTTCTTAGACCTTAAGAAAAACCACGGTAAAGAAGAGCAGCGTGCTCGTGATCTTTTCTACGCAATGTGGGTACCAGATCTTTTCATGAAACGTGTTGAGCAGGATACGACTTGGACTCTTTTCTGTCCAAACGAAGCTCCTGGTCTTTATGAAACACACAGTGAAGAGTTTGAAGCTCTTTATGAGAAATATGAAAAAGAAGGTAGAGGTCGCAAGACTGTAAAGGCTCGTGAAATTTGGTACAAAATCATGGAAAGCCAAATCGAGACGGGTACTCCTTATATGTTGTACAAGGATTCTTGTAACGCTAAATCTAACCAGCAAAATTTAGGAACTATCCGTTCTAGTAATCTTTGTTGTGAAATTTTAGAATACACTTCTCCTGAGGAAGTTGCTGTATGTAATTTGGCTTCTATTAACTTAAGCAAGTTTATTGAAGATAAAAAGTTCAACTTTGAAAAGCTTCGTGAAATTACTCATGTTGCAACTAAAAACTTGAACCGCATTATTGATATTAACTATTACCCGGTAAAAGAAGCAAAAACTTCTAACTTCCGTCACCGCCCAATCGGTATTGGTGTACAAGGTTTAGCGGATGCTTTTATTCTAATGGGACTTCCGTTTGATGGTCCAGAAGCGAAGCTTTTAAACAAGCAGATCTTTGAAACCATTTACTACGCATCTGTTGAAGCTTCTTCTGAGATGGCGGCAGTTGACGGTGCTTACGAAACTTACGAAGGATCTCCAGCTTCAAAAGGTCAGTTACAATTTGATATGTGGGGTGTAACTCCAACTGATCTTTGGGATTGGAAAGAACTTAAGAAGAAAGTTAAGAAAAACGGTTTGAGAAACTCATTGTTGGTAGCTCCGATGCCTACAGCATCTACGGCACAAATTTTGGGTAACAACGAAAGCTTTGAGCCATACACATCTAATATCTACACTCGTCGAGTTCTTTCAGGTGAGTTCGCAGTTGTGAACAAGCACTTGTTAAAAGACTTAGTAGAGCGTGGGTTGTGGAATGATGAATTGAAAGATGAACTAATCTCAGCAAATGGATCAGTGCAAGGTATCGCTTCTATCCCACAAGATATGAAGGATCTTTACAAAACTGTTTGGGAAATTAGTCAAAAGACAATCATTGAAATGGCTGCTGATCGTGGAGCTTTTATTTGTCAAAGTCAAAGTATGAACCTTTACATGACAAGTCCTAACTTCGCGAAAATGTCTTCTATGCATTTCTATGCTTGGAGACAAGGTCTTAAAACAGGTATGTACTACCTAAGATCTCAAGCTGCTGCTCAGGCGATTAAGTTTACTGTTGATCAAACTAAATTGACTAAATCAACAGAGCAAAATGAAGCAGACCTAGCATGTTCACTGGATAATCCAGAAGATTGCTTGGCTTGTGGAAGTTAATCCTTAATAAAGTTACGCGCGACTCACTCACTGGGTCGCTTATAAATTTGGGGCGTTTACTCGTTCTCACCATATTCTTTAGCTGGGTACTTAAAGAATAGAGCCATGGATCAAACCATGGCTTTTTTTATGGCTATTGAGAGTCTTTCTTTGAACTGAGTCGACAAATTGACTTACGTTTATAGTAGCTGGTTAGCATAGAGTTTAAACTAGGAATTTTTAAGGGCACTGAAAGTAAGATTAGTTCTCTTCGCTTAATTTGGGTGTCAAAGACTGCGGTAAAGCCTAAGCCGGGCGGAATTCCAAGGGCTGATTCAGAGTTAATTTCAATAAAACTTTTTCCAGAACGCATGCTAACCGCACTTATATGTGTGGACTCTAAGGACCTGTTTTCTTTTTCAATTTCAGCTGTGTTTTTTACTTCTAACCTAAGTCCAAGACCTATTCCTGCTTCTAATTGAAGTGCTAGGGTGTGTGTTTTGTTTACTGTTTCTTGGTCATAAAAGACATAAAGCTTAAAGCGATCTTCACCCTCTTTACCACTGCCAAATTTTACTCCAAAGCCTAAACCAAAAATTTTGCCAAAGGAGTCTCCTTGCATTCTTAGCTTGTTTGCGATTCTAGAGTTCAAGCCACTGAGTGCGCCAAAGTGGAAGCGTAGAAAAAAACCTTTGGCTAAGTCTTTGGCTAGAATATTTATTTTTTTTAATAAAGACTCGTCGATATGAAGGAGTAAGAAATTATGTGTCTTAGGGGAGAACTTTAATTTTATTAAAACTTTCGAAAACCGGTTTAGTATTGTCTTTCTTTTTTCTACAAAGGAATCGAACTCTGCTTGTGATAGCGAGTGGACTGCAAAGCTTTCGATTTCTTGGTTGGAACGATGAG
This sequence comes from Bdellovibrionaceae bacterium UBA6502, assembly GCA_002436415.1. GTDB lineage: Bacteria > Bdellovibrionota > Bdellovibrionia > Bdellovibrionales > UBA840 > UBA6502. The sequence goes on from DJMA01000004.1 coordinate 57,265, forward strand.
GAATAAAAAAGCCTTCGTTAGTTTGTTGGCCAAAACTAGAAAAACTAAAAGCCACTATGAAAACAAGGAAAAGCATTCGCAGGGAAAAAGTTGAGAAATGTGCTCTAGTGTCCAACATCCTTTTATTATGGATTATCTGCCCACTCATTAGAGAAAAATTTAGTGATTTTGCAAACTTAACTCGATTGTAAAGAAACTTTACGCAAGTCTTCAACTACCAATAAACAATGTCTGGAGTCTGGGCATAAAAGTTATTTTATAGTTTTTTAAAGCCTAAGCATTTTTAAATAAAAATACAAAGCCTCTCCTTATAAAGGGTAAAAGCTTATGTTGCTATAATCTAAACACTGAAAGAAATCGCTGCAATAGCAACCCAAGCTTCAAATACCCTGTAAGTGATTCAATCCACTAACAAAATTTTATTCATTTAGCATTTTATTAAAGGCTTTGCAATTTGGCTTATGTATAAATGCATATGCTCAAATCTGTTGTATTCATTAGCTTTTACTTTTTTGCCTTTTTAGCCTTCGCAGCAAGTCCTTCAGAGTTTTGTAAATACTCCTTAAATAACCTAGAAAAACATATCAAATGGCCAAATGGTTTTAAAAAGTTTGAGAATTGGGACTATGAGAATGTTCATGTAGCTAAGTTTGATGATCCTCTCAGCGCTATGGCTCTCGGCTATTATTCTAAATATAGGTTTTTGCAAGACATGGGGGAAGACATTGGCTTATACTTAGCGCTCGATACTCCTGGGAAACATATCATCTTAATCGACGATCGAGAAAGTTTAGTTACCCAAGCCTCGGTATTTGTTCATGAGAATTTTCATCGACGATTCAATTTATTGTTAAAATCAGGACAAATTGATTCGACATCGGTTCTAAGGGATAAAAAGCACAAATCTCGATATGAAAACATGAATCTAGTGATCGATGAATTAGGTGCTTATCATACCGGATTTAGTTTTGTTCCCCCAAAGGGTGTTACTCCTAGTCTTTTGCAAAGCTTTCAACATCTTAGAGGACTCGTTGTTCATTCAAATAAGCAGATTGGTGACGTGATTGCTCTATTTTTTATTTTGGAAAAAGAACAGATGATGGAGTTAGATGATATTAAATATCATCATCTCCTTTTACTAGCCCGTTCAACCCGTTGGGTAGAAATTGATAGAGTATTACGGAGCCCAGCTTATCGTAAATATAGGAAAAGCTTTTACAAGACTTTAATGAATCTTGAATCCTTTGATACCGGAGGATAAAAAAAGCCAAAAGCCTCTCAAGCTTTTGGCTTAAGTTTAATTCGATATTGAAACCTAATCTTTATCAACCGAAAATCTGCCGGGTCCAACTGCCATAATGATTAAGCATGCAGCTCCATATAAAAGAGCGAATTCTTTTTTGGCAAATGGATCTGCACCGTGAACAACAAAAGCGGCAACTAACATGGTTCCAAAAACGGCAAAGGCTGCGATTCTAGTTTTAAAACCAATGGCAATTAGTAGCCCACCGATTAGCTCTGAACCCATAGCCAAAGAACCCATTACTTCAGGTAGAGGGAAACCCATTTTAGCAACATTTCCGATGAAGCCTGACATATTCATCAATTTTCCATAACCATGACCGATGGCCATTGTTAAACCAATAAAAAGTCTGCCAATTAAAAGTAGTAGATTTGAGTTCGCTTTAAATAAATTTTCAACCTTTTGAATCATTCCATCTCCTTGGTGGATTTTGCTCAGAATAGATTAACAAAGCTAGTTTTGAAGGAATATGAAAAAGCTAAACGAAAAATAAAGATGTGTTTTTTAGCTTAAAAACACAGCAAAACACTTTGGCTGGTGTTCTATGAAGTAGCTGCACTTGGCTTGGGAGATACGCCAGCGTGAATGTATTGAGAGTGGGATTCAGATTACTAAATTTTAGCTGTTGATAAGTCTGTGGAGAAAAATAAAAAAAACAGCCTCTTGCTAGGTGCTGCTCTGTAAGCTTATGAATTTATTGAGTTTTTTTAAATTAAACAAGAGAGCTAGGAGCTTTTAAATTGTGGATTACTTTTGACTCTTTTGTATTTGCGAAACAATGTTGTACAAGAATCACTGCTAAATAACCAGAAATTATTTCAAAAAAAATGGAATGTATGCGCAGTGCCAAGAAGCCTAATTAACACCATGGTCTAAAAAGCATCTAAGGCAGAAAATTTTTAGCAAAATTCTACTTTCTCGCCATTGACAGGTATAGGATTGTCACCAAATTAAGGCTGTTTTTAACACAAAAGATAAAACATCTATTTATATATAGGAGGATAGATAACATGGCTAACCTACAAGTACGCCCACTTCACGATCGCATTTTAGTGAAAAGACTAGAAGAGGAAACTACAACTTCTGGTGGAATCATCATCCCTGATAGCGCAAAAGAAAAGCCTTTCCGTGGTGAAATCGTTGCTGCTGGTAACGGTCGCATCTTAGAAGACGGTACAGTTATGCCTTTAGAGGTTAAAACTGGAGATAACATTCTTTTCGGTAAATACGCTGGAACTGAACTTAAACTTGATGGATCAGATTACATCATGATGAGAGAAGACGACGTATTAGGAATCTTGAACTAAATTTAAATTTTAATCATTAAGGAGATATATAATGAGTAAAGAATTACGTTTTTCTGAAGAGGCTCGCGGTTCTATCCTTCGTGGAGTGAACATTCTAGCTAATGCTGTAAAAGTAACTTTAGGACCAAAAGGTCGTAATGTTGTAATCGAAAAGTCTTTCGGTGCACCTTTAATCACAAAAGATGGTGTAACTGTTGCTAAAGAAATCGAACTAGAGAACAAGTTTGAGAACATGGGTGCTCAAATGTTGAAAGAAGTTTCTAGCAAGTCTAACGATGATGCTGGTGACGGTACAACTACAGCTACTGTATTGGCTCAATCGATTTTCCGTGAAGGAGCTAAAATTGTTACTGCTGGTCACAACCCAATGGTTGCTAAGCGTGGTATCGACAAAGCTGTTGACGCTATTACTGGTGAGTTAAAAAAATTAGCAAAGCCTGTAAAAAACAAACAAGAGATCGCTCAAGTAGCAACTATCTCTGCAAACAACGACTCTGAAATCGGTGATATGATTTCTGAAGCTATGGATCGCGTTGGTAAAGAAGGCGTTATCACTGTTGAAGAAAGCAAAACGGCTGAAACTTTCCTAGACGTAGTTGAAGGAATGCAGTTTGACCGTGGATACCTTTCTCCATATTTCGTAACTAACTCTGAGAGAATGGAAGCTGTATTAGAAGACGCTTTCGTACTTATTTATGATAAGAAAATTTCTAGCATGAAAGACATGGTAGGAGTTCTTGAAGGTGTAGCTAAATCTGGTCGTCCTTTGCTAATCATTGCAGAAGACGTTGAAGGTGAAGCATTAGCTACTTTAGTAGTTAACAAACTTCGTGGAACTTTAAACGTTGCTGCTGTTAAAGCTCCTGGTTTCGGTGACCGTCGTAAAGCTATGCTTGAAGACATCGCTATTTTAACTGGTGCTACAGTTATTAGCGAAGAGACTGGTATGAAGCTTGAAGCTGCAACTCTTCAAGATCTAGGTACTGCAAAACGTATCGTGATCGACAAAGACAATACAACTGTTGTTGATGGTGCTGGTAAAAAAGCTGACATCGATGCTCGTACTGCGCAAATCAAAGCTCAAATGGAAGAAACTAGCTCTGACTATGACAAAGAGAAGCTTCAAGAGCGTCTTGCTAAATTAGTTGGTGGTGTAGCTGTAATTCACGTAGGCGCTCCTTCTGAAATCGAAATGAAAGAGAAGAAAGCTCGTGTAGAAGATGCTTTAAATGCAACTCGTGCTGCTGTTGAAGAAGGTATCGTAGCTGGTGGTGGAACTGCTTTGGTTCGCGCAGCAAAGGTATTGGAAAAAATCGAAGTAGCTGATGAAGAAAAATGGGGTGTTGAAATCATCCGTCGTGCTTGTGAAGAGCCTCTTCGTCAAATCGCTGCAAACGCTGGTTTAGACGGTGCAATCGTTTTAGATCGCGTTCTTTCTAAAACAACTGCTGGTTGGGGATTCAATGCTCTTACTGAAGAGTACGAAGATCTAATCAAAGCTGGTGTGATCGATCCTGTAAAAGTAACTCGTTGTGCACTACAAAATGCTGCTTCTGTTTCTAGCTTAATGCTTACTACAGAAACTATGATCGCTGATGCTCCAAAGGCTGATGATGATGCTGCTGGTGCTGGTATGCCTGGAATGGGCGGAATGGGTGGAATGGGCGGAATGCCTGGAATGATGTAATCATTCACATCCATTTTAATACTATAAAGGCCTCGCTGAAAAGCGGGGCTTTTTTTTATCCAATTGCCAATCAGGGCTCTAAACCACCAAGAATAATTTTTAAGCTATAGATGAACTTGGCAAATATTAGGAAAGGGGATAATTCTTCTCAGAATTACCGGGTTTAAGTTTAACTTTTGCGAATGTAATAAAAGTCATTGGACAAACACTTATTGTTTCTTATGATTAAAAAATCAAAAAAACAGGAGGGCTTATGTCAACAGGGCAGAATACATCGCCGAGTATTTCAGTGACTACAAGTAAGGACAGTCTTTTTTCCAACAAAGCATTGTGGGTTAAGGGGCCTTTGTTTGATTTATTGTTTGTTACTGGGGGAGCTTTTTTTACGCTTTTAGTGGCAGCCGTTTCTTTTCAGTTCCCACAATTCTTACCTGTATTTCTTTGGATTTGGTTCGTTTGTTTTGAAGGTTCTCACTTTTGGGCCACCTACAGTAGAACCTATATAGATAATAAGTTTCGTTCTGAAAATAAGTTGTTATTAACATTTAGTTTATTGTTTTTCGTCTTTCCTTTAGCGGCGGGATTTGCTGATCAGGTGCAGACAAAATTTAATTATATGACGATGTACGCTTTTTTTATTTTTGTATGGTCTCTGTATCACAATGCTAGACAACATTTTGGTTTTCTTTCGATTTATACTGGTAAAGCCAAAATAGAAATGGAAGACAAGGCAAAGTTAACCAAGGCATTGTACTTTTCGGTGGGTGCAGCACAGGCATATTTTCTTCTAAATTTTAAGTTACAGGCCGTCTTTGGTTTGAGGAGTGCCGAGCTAGCAAATGCAAATTTAGGTTTTTTAGTTCATGAACTACCGATGATTATTAGTCTCGCTAGTATGGCATATTTAATTAATTTGGCCTTCAATTTTTGGAGTAAGTACGGGGCAAAGTCTTTTGTAAGTCTTCACTACACAGCTGTTTGTTGGATTTTTTATTCAGCAATGTTTTATGGAATCGCTCCAATCGATAAACTTTTTCAAAATACTTCTGGAGCAGAAACCCTGATGTTGATCGCGATTATGAACTCTTTGTTTCATAATATTCAATACCACGCGATCGTTTGGTACTACGGGAGCCGTAGGTATACGAAGGCAGAGAAATCAGAAGACTTTGGAATGGCAAAATTGGTAAACTACAAACTATTGAACTACGCCGGTTTCTCTTTGATCCTTGGAGCCTTGTTTGCTTGGACTGCATGGAAGGTTGGAGATTGGCCGATGGCTAATGGTTCCTGGGAATATACATCTGGTTCCCTATGGGCATATGTCATGTTTTACGGGGTCATTGGCCACCATTTCTACTTGGATCAAAAAATTTGGCGACCAAGTAAACAGAAGGAATTAAAGACCTATCTGGAAAGCTCAAATTAATCCTTTTCTCAGCCTCAATTTTTTCAATAGAGGAGGAGTTCCTTGGCCAAGGAGGCGAAAGTAAATCTTTGTCTCCGATCCAGCCACGTAATGCTAAAGCTTTCACGTACTTATGTGATGAATCAAATACATAGCTTTGAAAAAATGAATCGTGAAATTCTGCCTAAAGATGATCGAAACCAAAGCCTGTCGTTAGGGCCTTTGAATTTCTTTCTACAAAGGTGAGGATTACTCTTATAGAAAGTTCCTTTTTGGTGCGTTTATGGAAAAAACTATATTTTGATTGGAGCTTGTGAGAAATTTCTCTTTCATCTACAGATGGGGGTCTAATGATGAGGGGGATTTTAATAGCAAGTGTACTTGCAGGATTATTTGTCAGCCAACACGCTAAGGCGATAGGTTTTTGTTCCAGTGTGGCTAGTGAAAAGAAATGGCACAAGCCATTAGCTCAAGAAATCAAAGATCAAATTGCTTCAGTTTTGCCTAAAGAAGTTTATTTAGCAATGGCATCACATCTAGAGAAGATCTATTACCTTATTGAGAAAGAGTCTTTGTCTTCTTACTACCTACAGGTTGCAGAAGTGATGAAAGCAAAGTCAGCAGAAACTGGTCAAGAAATTGATGTTTTAAAAGTCGGTGGCCAGTATTTTTACTTTTCAAAAGACTTCGTTCCTGGATTAGAGCTTACTGGTGGTGAGAGCTTTGGAAAGCTTCAGACTAGCTCTTATGTTATGACTAAGAGTGTGCAAATGTCTTTTAAGGTAGAAGGAAAGGGACAATTACTAGTTGGTCCAAAATCTACTAAAGAACTATTGCAGGCATCAGAAATTACAGGTGCTGAGTTTTTGAAGGAAGTATCGAAATATGTGATCTCTGATTTTCAGAAAACATTTCTTGAAGAGCATAAAGATCAAATTATAGAATTGTTCCAAACTTCGAAAAATGGCGTTGAAGCAAATATTCTCCAAAGCTTAAGAAAAGCAATCTTCATCAACTCTGGAAAAGAGGTTTTCATAGTTGATTCAAGAAAGACAAAATGGATCTTTGACCGAGATTCTTTTGTTAGCAAGAATCAAAAGCCCATGGCTAGACTTCAAGATGTGAACTTTGCTGAAAATGGTGGTTTGGTTATCATTGGCGAAGGAAAAACATATTTTATGGAAGAGCACTTGGGATTCTCGGGTGAGATGAAATTAAAAGACCTTGAATCAGAATACGCTACGTATTTCAATGCTTTGAAGTATAGCCTGGATCGTGCATTTGGTAGAAAGCTTAGTCCTGAAGAATTGAGTGCCATTGCAAGTCCTATTCTTAAAAAGTATCCAGGGGCATACGCGTTCTATTCCGTTTCAATGATTAGCTTAGATGGCCTTAAACACTTACACGAAAAGCTATCAAAAGTTTTTAGTGAGAAAGAAGTTGAGATCATTTTTACTCAAGGATATTTGGGTTTTATTCCACCAGCTAAGTTTTTAGCAGCCGGAAACTAAGGCTGATTCTTCTGTCCTTGAGCTTTAGTCTTTTTGGAAGTTGATGTTTGTAAATTTCTTGAAAGGAGTCTCGCATTAAAAAGAGGCTCCCAGATTTTAGCGCAATATCATATTGAAGATTACTGGATTTAAATTGAAAATCTCGTTCTGATCCTAAGCTCACACAGGCAATATTTGGTTTTTTTCCTAGCTCAGGCTCATTGTCATTGTGCCAACCCATATACTCCTGGCCATCTTTATAGGAGTTGATCAGACAGGAGTTAAACTTACAATGCACTTCCTTTTCAATCTTCTCTTGAATCTGTAAAATTACGGGAGGGTAAGGAAGGCCATTTCTTTGTACTCCCGAATATTTATAAGTCATTTCTTTGGTACTGAGAAAACTCGTGCTTCTAGGCTCTTTGATTTCTTTGCCAAAAATTTTAATATTGTGATATTGCAGATCAACTGCATTTTCTATTTTCTTCAATACTTGCTCAGGCTTTTGCAAGAAATCAGGAATGTATAAAAAATCTTGTTCTGCTATTCGTAATTCGTTGTTTAACCTTCTTTTTTCCATGTGCTCATATTAAAGAAATAGATTCTGCAAGAAAAGGGGAATTTCATCATGAATTGCCCAATGTGTTGTGGAATACAACAATACTCCGCCAGCAAAACCTACCCATAAACTCTGGTCTATTAAAGAGGCGGCATGGACACTAATTTTACGATCTCTCGAATTTTTGAGAATGGCAGAGATTAGTGCTTTGCTTTGTGGGAGATTCATTCCACTCAGTTCTAAGGAAACTCCAGGAACGCTTCTGTTGGCATTTTCGAAAAAAATAATTTTAGATAGAATGCTCCTTTCAATTTCAAACTTATCTTGAGAGCTACTAGCTTTACGATACTTTTTTAATAAAGGAGTAAATGCCTGTTTTTGTCTGGCGCTTAAGACGCCAATGTTATTTAGGTAATCTATTTTATCGTACCACTTTTTTTGAACGATAATTATTTCTAAAGATTTTAGAAAAATGTCTCTCGCTAAGATCGTGTCCTCTGGGACTTGATCCTGATTTTGCAAAATTTCTTGTTTTAAACTTGTCAGGCGTGGCCCTAAAATTTTCTTTAATCTTTTTTCGGAATTCCAGTCGGAGATAGCAGGAAGTTGCTTGAAAAGTGCTGGTTTAACAATCTGCATGCTAGTGTATACAATGGCTGAAAGACTTAAAGCAGCTAAAACAGTGTCTGATTCTATGGGAATATTGATCCCAGCCAAATTAGCTAGAGACCAAGAACTTAGTATTCCACCTGTAGAAATTAAAGTATTTGCCGCTACTCGAGACCAAAATTCATATTTAGGTCCCAAGAGTTTTCCCTCACTAAAGGCTTTTAACCACTGTAATTTACCGAGGGAAATGTAGTGACTCATTAAAGTAAGTCCAACATCTAGAGGTACGGTTACTAGCATTGCATCCGTAAAGAACTCTCTACTTCCTTCTGGTAAGCTCATGTATTTTATCATTTGTACAGCGCTTAACCATAACACCGAATTAATGATGGTTGAGTTTAAGCTTTCTGAGAAGACATTGGAGTTTTTAAGCTCAATGCTTTGAGTGACTTTAATGTCTTCCGATAAGCTTCTTCGACAAGATGAGCTTTGTGCATAGCTAGTTTGTAAATTAAAAAACAGAATACTTAGAATTAGGTTCACCGAAATAAATCGGCGACATAGAGTCATTGAGGTCATTTTGGTCCTATCGTCTTAACGCGTGCCTGCGAGGGTTCTTATGGTTCTGATAAAAACAAGCTGACTATAAAATGAAAACCAAGCTTTCAAAAGAGCTTTGCGCCAAATTAAAAAAATTCCATGAAATCGAAGGCGACTACTAAAAAAGATAAAGCAGGTTAGTGGATTAATATCAATAGTAACGAAGACTTAGGTTCAACAAAAGCTTTCGATGGCTTGCCAGACTCTGATTCGTCTGGAAACTAGTTTTCTTTCTTTGGCCCTAGAAATTAGGGCTTCGTGGAGTTAATTTGTTTTTTGAATGGGGCGAATTAGTTTAGAGACTTGAAAGCCCTGAGACTCAAGAATCTTTCTAGTGGCTGTATCATCTTCAGGGGAGAGTTTTACTTTTCGTGATAAGACCCAAGCATATTTTCTATCAGGGCTTCCTACTACGGCCCAAGAATATAGACCGGCCTGGTTTTTTTCCCCAAGTCCAATGACAATATAATTTGGCTCAGAAATCCAACGAACAATATCTCTAAGAACTGGGATAGGAATGAATTCAACTTTTAAGCTGGCATTTGTGTCAGAGTTTTCAATTACCGCTCTTCCATTTGCTATATCAGTTTGGATTTGCTTGTTCTTATCTAGAAAGTGACAAGTGTTTGTCACTGAAAGACTTTTTTCACTAATTATTTTATATTCAGCCGTTACGTCAAAACAAAACTTATTCTCCTTATCTTCGAACTCATTGGGGAGCCTTAGGTATTCGTGCCATAGACCTAGATAGGATTTAATATCGAGTCGATCAATGCTTTGGAGTGGCTTAGCAAACAGTGATTGCGAGAAAAGGCCGATAGTAAAGAGTAGGCTTAAGATTTTGATTTGCATTTTGTTTTCCTTTTTACGAATCATAGCACATTAAAATGCAAAGATTGAATGATCTATAGAATAAAAATAGATTTGTTTTACGAGCTAATAGTTTTGAGTTTTTTCTGGCAATGGATAAGCTTCTCAAATTAGAAAAGAGAAGCTAGGTTTTAGCTAAAATAAATATTTAATTCCACCGTAAAAATTATTTAGATTTTGGGATATGGAGCCACTATCGAAATTGGTGGAATAACTTTTAAAAGCGAGGTTACCTGTTAGCCAGATGTTTTCACGATAGCGTTTTTCCGCAAAGAATGAATAACGTGTGATGCTTGAATCTGCACCCGTTCCTGAGCTTGTAGGGCTTTCATTCAATTTTGCAGAAAGGTGAGTGAACAACTCAATTCCTACTTTTATATTTTTTGAGGGGCCGGTGGGTAATGTTCCTCTTAATCCCAAGGCTACACCAGAGTATTGTGTGGTTGTAAAGGGTCCACCAGAGTCAACAAAACGACGATAGTTGTGTGAGCCAAATATGAATTGAACTTTGGGTCCAAAAAAATCATCTTTAAATAAAAGAGAGTAACTAATATTAAAATTGTATTCCGAGGTTGTCGCATTGAGATTCGATGGACCGGTACCTGTTGAGTTCTCCAGCTCCATGATTCCTTGGTTGATCTCTGCTTCAAAAGTCCAATTTGGTGTCAGCCAAAGCTCACCAGATAAACCAAGCGTTGGGTAGACAGATTTTTTAACGGAATCATTGCTTGTGCCATCATCAAATCCTGTGTTGTATCCACCTAGGCCAAATCGGACTTGAGCAGCCCCAAAAACCGGTGGCTTAACCGGGCGCCATTCTTTTGGGTTCTTGCCGAAGCTAATATTAGAGTTTCCCTGTGGATTGCCTAACTTTTTCTTTTCTGCTTCAGAAAGATATGGATTTGATTCTTCGTAGCGAACAAAACCAGCTCCAGCAAGTTTTGTGTTCACCGTGATTGCCTCAGGTTCTTTTTCCGTGATGACCACTCCAAAGCCGATAGTATCATCTGCCTTTATGATCTTGATCTTTCCTAAAACTTCTTTTTCTGAACTAACGAGAAAATTAAATTTTGGATGTCTTTCTAGTTTGATGATTTGTATGGCGCTGACTATGTCATTGGCTCGTAAGCCATCTTTTGTTCCTAAATCAATCGTTACTCTATTGGCGCTTCTACTAAGAACTTTTCCTTTGTATGGAATTCTGTTGAGTACCTTGTCGACCAAAGCACCGGTATGAGCTCGGATTTCATTGATCTCATACTTTGCGATTCCTAGAACTTGTTCAGTTGCTAAAAGCTTACCATCCTTTCCAGAAAACAAATTCACGCGAATGTTAATGCCGGACTTGTTCTTAGAAATGCTCATGGCGATCATTGCATCGACTTTTGCTCTCTGGCCAATTCTCTTTGCTTCGGCTGAATTGCTTTCTAGCTCTATTGGTGAGAGAACGCTACCCACAAAGTTTTTTTCTTTTAATTGGAAGTGGTGGTTTTTTTCAATTCTTTCAGAAATGTAGCGATCGATTGGTCTTGCATAAATTCCATCAATATTATCAATACTAGGTAGGACCAATATTTGATCAATACTTAAATAATTATCAACCTGGCTTTTGAACTCGCCACTTACCTGGGAGTGGCCAACACAACAAAAAATTAAAACACTAGATATCTGTAGAAGAATTTGTTTCATATCATTATTATAAATGGAAAAAAATAAGGGAGCATTCAAGAAAGTTTTTTAGGCCTCAAGTCTTGCTTAGTGAATCGAGTTTCTACTGCCTTTTGTCTAGAGCTTCAAACCAAAGGCGAGTCTTGAAAATTGCAGTTCTTGCAAAGCTTCGAGAAAATTAGCCGATAAGTAATTGATGGCAAATTTCATTCTACTACTCATGTTAAATTTCTTCAGTCTTAATCTGCTGGCTCAATGGGGGGAAGATCCTTTTGTATATGTTCCACCCAAGAGTATTCAAACTAAAAAAACACAGAAATCAAGTAGGTCACCAGCCTCTTTAGAGGTGAAGGTTGAAGAAGTGAGCCTTGCTGAACAAAATGAAAATAAATTGGATAAGAACTTGGCCAAACAGATTGTTAACAATGAATCATCACCAAAATTGGAAAAAAAATCAGAAGAAATTCCTGATCAAAGTAAGGAATGGGAAAAATTAAAGAATGAATTTAAATCGGGTAAGATTTTAAAACATGAGGAGCCTAAAGAGGCTGCCGTATTCATCAAAAAAAATCATAAAGATATACATTTAGGCTTTAATATTTCAATGCTGAATTTTAATTCACAAAGTGAATACGCTCCTCGAAATTATAAATCAACAGCGGTTTTCTATGAGTCAAAAATTGGTATTGGCTTTAGTGAGAAATTAAGTTCTCATTTTTCTTATGGGACATCCTCAAAAATGTTTATTGATGATAATCCCGACTCTAGTTCAAACACTTCTATTGATTATACAAATCTTGAATTAGGGATAGTTTATCGATTCTTACAGGCAAGAGATTCGTACATAGATGGAACTCTTGCGGGGAGAGAGAGCACGATAGGAGTTTCAAAATCATCCAATTACACCATGGGAGCTAAGACATCGTCTTTGGTTTTGGGTTTGGATTATGTACAAAAGTATTCGAGAAACTCTAGATTAGCAATCCAAGGAAGGCTCTATCCTAAGCCTAACCAATCTGAAAAATCGGATGGAAACTGGCAGCATCAATCTGGTTCTGATCCAGAAGTAATTTCTGCTCAACTGGGGATAGTGTATTCAAGAAATTTAAATTCAAACTTTAAATTTGAATTGTCCTTTAAGCATTTTTTCGAAGAAGTTCAATTTTCTGAATCCACCGCTGTTGTGGACCCAGCTAGTTCAACTACCATTACCAATACACGCGTGAAAACAGAGTGGAACAGTTTGGGATTTGGCTTGGCTTGGGAGTACTAAGACATACCGATCTAGTTAAGCCGTAAGGATTTTGAATTTAGCTTTGGTAGATTTAAGCTTCAGTAAGAGTTTCTTTCTTTTTTTTCAAATAAGATTTAGCAATCCAAAATAAAATTAAAGCCCCGATACCAATTAGAAGGTAAACGTGAAACTCTTTGGCTTTTTCAAGAGCCATATCCATATTTGTTCCAGCCCACTGGCCTAAGTAAATCCAAATCGGAACACTAATTAGAGCCGCAAACCCATCTTGTACGAAGAAAACAATTGGGCGAACCCCTAAAACTCCTGAAGTTAGGTAAACCGGAGCTCTTAGACCTGGCAAGAAGCGAGCGATGAAACAAACCATTCTAGCGTTTTCTTGTATCTTCGCTTCTGCTTTAGCGATCATTTTGGGAGTAAAAAACTTTTTAAAAATAGGGAATTCAAAAACACGTCTTCCATACTTTCGTCCAATGAAAAACAATAAAGAATCACCAGCAAGCACTCCAACAAAACCAGCAATATAAGCGCCAACAATTGAAATTTTACCAGTCCCCGCTAAAATTCCAGCAGCAATCAAAGTGATATCTTCAGGAATTGGTAGACCAAAGCCGCAGGCTAGCAGGACTCCTAGGATTAGTGCATAGGCTTTCCAGCCAGCAAGAGCAGTAAAAAAGGCTAATAATTGGTACGCAAGTCCTGTCTTTTCCATGGAGCCTATTATGTCTTTGGGAGTGAGCCAGGGCAAGTTTATAATGAACTTATGAAATTAAGAATACTGATCGCAGATGATGCGCCGTTTATCCATGAAGTACTAAAAGCCCACTTAAAAATCTATCCAGATGCTAGTGTTCATAGTGTTTTTGATGGATTGGAGTTAATAGAAAAATACGATTCTATTGATCCCCACATAGTATTTGTTGATCTTGCAATGCCAAAGAAAAATGGTTTGCAAGCTACAAGAGCAATATTACAAAGACATCCTCACGCTAAGCTTGTCGCAATATCTAGCATGGCTAGTGATGATATCGTTGCTGAGGCAATTGCTTCGGGTTGTGTGGACTTCTTGGATAAATCTTTTAAAGTAGAAGAGTTTCGAGAAACAGTTGATAGTTTAGTCGCTGGTTTTGTGAAAGAAAGGAATGTGGTGAATGGGTGAGATGTTCTTCGCAGTAAAGGCAACAATCATTACATTAGTCATGGTTTTCTTCATGCAGATAAAAGTGGGGCAATTCACGATAGAAGAAAATGCTTATCATTGGATTAAATCTAGTTATTTAGTTGTTGAGCTTAATCAGGTTTCGCGAGGGGCGGTTGTGGCTTTGCGAGAAGCTTACCAAGGGATCTCATCACGAATGACATCAAAAGTGAAAAAAACATTCAAGGATGAATTCTCTCCGGGTGAGAGAAGTATTATTCCGAGCTTAAAGCGTTCCGACTCTTATTTGTCTGAGCTAAAAAAGAAAGCTCAAGAAGTAGATCTTGATGAAGTGAAACAGAAAATGGAATCCTACAATCAGCAGTTAAAAAACTTAGATGATGAGATCTCCCAGCAAGGAAGATCTCGTCAGTAAGTTAATTATCTTGTTTGACCATCGCTATCTACGGTAGAAGATCCCACTACGGTCTTGCTTCCCATTTTTAATTCGCACGGCATTGATGATCCTGCAGTTGCAGCTAATGAAAACATAGATACCATAAGTGCTAAGATTAACTTTTTCATTTATTACCTCCAGTAGTAATTTCGTTTCGTTATTCAGTACTATCTATTGCTAAACTTGTGCCAGCTTTGGGGCTATGGCCAGAAAGCTTTACTTTAGTGTTTTCAGCTACTTACGGCGTATTTCGAGCTGATACTCTGTCTAAATTATTGACGCCCGTATAGTGAAAAACCGAGTGAATTTAGGGGTGACAATTCTTGGGTTACGCCCGTCAGTTCCCTAACAGTTCTAGCAAAATAGTAGGTATTAAAAGAGGCTACGTTCCGAACAACATTTAAATATGCAGAAGTTATACCAGATCTATAGGTCTTCTTGAGGATTCGTGTTTTGCATTAATGGTGTATCAAATTGAAACGATTTTGGTCTGGTATCGAAATCGTTTTCGTTACAGCCAAAACCATAGCATGTTTTAGCCTCGGTGGATTTAGAGAAGGCATTTTCTTCACCTGCTTGAGCAGGGGATCTTCCCTGTTTACTAGGAGCTGTCTTTACTAAATTAGGATCTTGGCTCGGATCAAAACTGATCTCCTCAGTCTCTGCGAAACAGAGGCTGCATGAGAGTAAAAATCCTAAGCAAAAAATCCTAATCATAAAACTTAAATTCCTAGTTCCACACCGGCAGGTTTTACTATTTCTAGCAGGTTGTTAAAAGCACTCGCCACTTGTACAGCCACACTTGGTCCGGCCTTACTATCTACCTTTTGAATGTTTCCACTGCGATCGTATTTTACGACAATACTTCCTAAGCCCGGTCTGGTAACCACGGAAGGCTTACCGATTTTACTATTGTATTGAATCTCAACAATGCGCTTTGCATGGTCCACGAGCTTTACAATTCTTCCGGAGCGGTCGTATTGAAGCTTTACCTTTTGTCCATTTGAGTTACTAGCAAAAATTAAATTTCCTTTGCCATCATACTTAAAGTCGCTTTTAAGTTTTCCTCGAACAACAGTGCTAACTTTTCCGGTTCTGTTATCGTACTTAAATAAAGAGCGAATTCCATTTTCTGTTTTTGTTTTAACTAGGCCTGATTCGTAGTAAGAGAAAGTTGTTTTTCTGTTACCGTCAATTTCAACGATCGGACGAGAGATTTCAGGATGGTATTTCACATCTCTCACTCGTCCATTAATTTCAGTTCTAACTCTAGCAAGGCGAGATCCTCTTTTGGCGGTAGTTTTATACCAAAACTCAAACTTACTTCTGTTTGTAACTTTCTTTCCACATTTTTTAACTAATGTTGTTGAATAGTGATCATCACTTTTAAGATCAATATCATAGCTTTCCACACAACCTTCGCGGTCTTTGAAGGCTACGACCCAATCCTTTTTCGTATTGTATTTAATTTCACGTGTTGTTTTGTCTGGGTAAGTGATTTTTGTTAAATTATGCAAATTATCTAGCTCATAAGTATATTGGTTTTTCCAAGCATTCTTAACCCAAATAAGATCTGACTTTTTATATTTGTACTCTACCACTAAATCACTAGGACCAGTAATTTTACTAACCTTTCCATTTGCATGATAAAGGAAAGACAATCTCTGACTTAGCTGATTCGTGATTTGAATTAAAGCATTGGCGCGATAAGAATACTTCAGGAAGTTTCCATTGGTGTCTCTTTTTTCTACCAGATTTCCTTTGTTGTCATAAATTTCTTTTACATCATCAGAGCGGACTCGAACGTAATTTCCACTTTTTGTGATTGTGATGGAGTCTTTATCTGCCGCAGAGTTAACAAATTTCCTAGTTTTCGAAGAAGGGATTGCCACTTTGTATTTTGCAGCAAACTCATCTCTTTTGATTCGATCATCATAGAGAGCGTTTTTTAAAGTAGACAATGCTTTTTTGGAGAGTTTATTGCCTGCCTTAACGTGTGCGTCTGCGAGTTTTCCTACGAACTGGAGCATTTCTTTTTTATCTACACCAGCTGGGTAGAAAACGGCTGCCGAGTAGGGACCACAACTAGAAATTTGAATGGCACCGGAGTCCATCTTTTCAAGCTTTTGCTCTAGGTCGGTACACCAACCAAAGCCAAACATACCGTTGTATAGAACACGACTGTTATAGGTCCTTTCTACAGATAAGTTAAACCCAGTACTTGGAAATTTTAAATCTACCCAATCATCAGTGAAGTTGGCGTTCTTCATATCCACCGTTGCCACTGCATTTAAGCTGCCGAACAAAATTGTCAATATCGCTGTTTTCCAAAGCATCTTTCTCTCCCTTAAAATGCTTACACTTTAATTGTCGTAACTTTTCTCATAAAATATCCACCCATTCCAATTAGTAGCAGCATAATAAAAATTATTATGAAGCCACCGGTTGTAGAATAAAGTGGTCTAACGTATCCAGGATCGATGGCCATAAATATAAAGAAAAGTGCAAATGGCATGGCCGTCATGATCATCCCCTGTGCCTTTCCTTGTGCTGTTAGCGCATCGATCTTATTGTGTATTTTTTGTCTTTCTCTAATCGTATCTGTGATGGTATTAAAAGTTTTTGCTAAATCACCACCGGAGTTATTTAATATGTTCACTGACATTACAAACATCTGAACGTCTTGCTCTGGGATTCTTTCCTGCAAGTTTGTTAAAGCCTCTTCAAGACTTAGCCCTAAGCGCATTTGTGATAAAGTAAACTCAAACTCTTGGCGAATAGGGTTACCTAAGTTGTTCACTACATTTTCCATGGCCTGTTGCACACTTTTTCCGGCTTTAATTCCATTACCCATGATTGACATACCCTCAACCATTTGTGCGACAAATCTTTTACAACGTTTTTCGTAAACGATGTCTACCATGATTTTGGGAATTTGAGCGCCAACAAAAGTCATTATCCCACCAAAGAAAAAAGCGGGAAATAAACTAGGCCAAAACAGCATGAAGACGACAAAGCCTAATCCAAAGCTAAGAAGAAGCATTGTGATCGTTACTTGTTTCTTAGTGTTTTCAATAAACATTAGGTCAAATTTATCTAATACGTATTGACGGTTACCTAAGCTTTTATCATAAAACCAAGCCATTACCTTTTCTGCATTTGCCATAACAAAGACAAAGGTGGCAGCGGCAATTCCGATAATCAATATCCAGTCTTGTCCAAGGAAACTCATTTACGGCCTCCCGGAACTTTCTTTAGCGGAACCTGTTTTGCTGGAGCTTTCGATGGGGCCCCACCGGCAGGGGCTGCGCTTGCTTGGTGATTGGCATTGTTAGAGAAAAGTGTTCGTGGAATACGAATTCCTTTTCTTTCAAACTCTTCAATGAAAGTTGGAATACTACCAGTGGCTTGAAATTCACCAATGATTTTTCGGTTCTTATCAAAACCTGTTTCTTTAAATTTAAAAATTTCCTGAGTAGTGAAATTGTCTGACTGCATACCCACTAACTCTGTTATACTTTTGATCTTACGACTACCATCACTCAAACGAGACACCTGAACTATCAAATGTACGGCATTGGCAATTTGTTGACGAATGGCCGTTGAAGGTAAACCCGCATCTGCCATCATACATAGAGTCTCTAGTCGGCCGATGGCTTCGCGAGGGGAGTTGGCATGAGTTGTTGTTAATGAACCATCATGTCCTGTGTTCATTGCTTGAAGCATGTCTAGAGCTTCTCCGCCACGACACTCTCCAACAACAATTCTATCCGGTCGCATTCTTAGAGTATTTCTCACAAGGTCACGAATTCCAATTTCACCAGTTCCTTCCATATTGGCAGGACGGGTTTCTAATCGAACGACGTGTTCCTGATTTAGTTGTAGTTCGGCCGCATCTTCCACAGTGATGATTCTTTCAGTGGGCGGAATGAAATTACTTAGTACATTTAGAAGTGTGGTTTTACCAGAACCGGTACCACCACTAATAACAATATTTTTTCCATTCTCAACACAAATTTTTAGAAAATCGATCATACTTTGAGTCATCGATCCCCAACCAATATAATGTTGCGGTGTAATGGTTTCTTTTGAAAATTTACGAATGGTTAAAGAGGCACCGTCTAATGCAATAGGAGCAATAACCGCATTTACACGAGACCCATCTGCTAGTCGGGCATCTACATAAGGCTGACTCTCATTAATTTGTCTTCCAAGAGGAAAAACAATTCTCTTTATCACTAACACCAATTGTTCATTGGAAGTAAAAGTCACTTTACTTAGAGTTAGCTTTCCTTTTCGTTCAACAAAAATATGATCAGGGCCATTAACCATGATTTCTGTGACATCATCGTCATCTAGTAAGTTTTCTAAAGGACCCAAACCTAAGGCTTCGTCTAATACTTCTTTGATGATTTGTGCACGTTCATCTCTAGAGAAGTTTTGCTGTTCTCTATCAATTAGCATAGTGATTATTTTAGTTGTTTTCTTACGCAAGACCTCTTGCTTTTGCGGGTCTTGGTCAATATCTGTGATTCCATCTTTCATATCCATTTCTTGAATTAAGCCAGAGTGGAGTCTTAACTTAAGCAAGTTTTTTGGATTCATATTTTTTGCGCCAGGAATAGCATTCGAGTTAGAAGAGCTTTCTTGTGCGCGTGTAGGTCGTTGTGTGCTTTTCATTTTTTGCAAAATGCCTGAGCCAGATAGATTTCTGAAAACTCCTCTTACAGCATTTGCAATTGGTGTATTTCCCTGTGGATTTACAAAGGGAGTTGACCTAGCTAGGGAACCAGCTGTTGTTATATCATCTTGTGGAATAACACTAAGTACTCTTGTCGCCGTCATCTGCTGTATGCTTTGTGGAGGCATACTTGTCTTATTGCTTTTGTTAACCACTATTTGGAACAAATCTCTCGGAAGAGTTTTCGCTACCAGTTCATTGATTAAACGCTTAGTCTGTGTAACAGCAAGAATTTCTGGAGTAGTTAGCATTAGGGCAGCACTAGCAACATCTAACATCGCAAGTTGAGCCTCTTCAATTTGTGAACCTAAATCACATAGAATATAATCAAACATCGGGCTGATTTGAAATAGTTGACGTTGGAGGGTACTTGGATCAACGTTTAACCTTTCTTCACTCGCTTTTACAGCAGCTAAGTACATTAAACCACTTGGATGTCTGTTTACCATTTGTTGAATGGTTTGAGGGTTGATTTGACCTGTGTACTTTACAAGATCATTCACGGTCTTTTCTGGTTTTACACCAAGAATGATGTTTTGATCACCAGCAGAGTTTTGATCTAAATCGATAACAAGAACCTTCGCTCTTGCATCCATAATTAATGACATAGCAAAGTTTGCTGTGAAAACTGATTTTCCCACACCACCTTTACCGCCACTAATTGCGATCAAATGACATTTTGGATGTAATGACATATAATACCCTCATATCTTTATCGGAAGAATCGTCGGAAAATTAGACATTTAGACTATAAACTGGACCTGATTTTCGATGATTTAGGATTGCTTTTACTCGCCTAAGGTTTGGGAAAATAAAAAAAGAGAGCTCTTCAAGCTCTCTTTTTATTTTGGTCATAATTTTAAACAAAAAACTAGTTCAACAAACGAACTTTTCTTTTAATTCTATCAGCACCTTCACTAGCGGATGCCTTAATGACTGGTGTGATAAACACAACGAACTGACTTTGGTCCTTTCTAAAAGACTTTGAATTATACAAGCTAAACAAAGGGTTGGTCGGAGCGTTTTGCGGAAGTTTGTTGTAGTCAGTGCTTGTACTACTTTGCACCAAACCACCGATTGCCGCCGACTCGCCGGAGCGAACCATGATAACTGTATTTAAGTTGGAATCCGATACCACCGGTCCACTATCAGTAATGTTTAAAAGAGACTTGATAATGAAGCTAATATTTAAATGTATGGTATCAGACCTAGCTCCCATGATTCTCGGAGTGATGGCTGTATTAATACCTGCTTCTTCAAAGTCTGTTTTAGGCATTCCCTCGGCCGTGACAGTAACGTAAGGAATACGGGTCATCGACTTTAAACTACCTTTGTTACCATCTTGTACGATGATACTGGAGCTCTGTAAAACTCTAGCGTAACCATGTGCCTTTGCCCAATTTAATCTAGGCAGAAGGTTGTTGATGGTTCCAGTAATTTCGGAAACAATCCCAGCTACTCCGCGACTACCACCGCCTTGAAAAGCGAGGGAAGATCCGTCACCGAGAGTTGGTGTCCATTGAAAGCGATGGGATTTGTTATAATCCTTTTTAAGTTCCACATAATGAACAACCAATTGAATGATTTTTCCTGGTTCAGGAGCCGGCGCGGATTTAACGGTAAGCAAGTTAATTACTACCTGGTTTACCTTATATTTTTTAATCACACCACCAGCTTCCGCCTTATCTACAATGATGTCTGGTACATAGGTTTTTGCGATGATTTCTGCTTTTGCTTTTTCGGCATCATCGTTTGCTTGGCCCTCTAAGATAAACTTATTATTAACGGCTCGAACACTAATTTCTGGATTGTTAATGTCACGCTCAATGTATTTTGCTAGCTTCTTTTGCGCAAGAGGGCTTAGCGTTACAAGGCTTGAACAGTTGTTACCATATTCTTGGCAAACACTAAAAATACGAGACATATCTCTTGGTAAGAGAATCTGCCCATCAATGATTACCTTATTGTTAATAATTTTAATCGCAATCCCTTCAATATCACCAACCAAAGATTTAATCTCTCTAGCGATGTGGTTGAGATTGGACTTTTTAACCGTCAGGAAAAACTCATAGACCTTTCGTTTTTTGTTATCAAAAACTACCAGAGTACAAGCTCCGGCATTCTTGGGCTCAAAGCGAATCGTATTTGAAGCACCATCAACTGAAAGCTTCGTACAACTTCTCCAATTCCCTGTATAACTTGCTCCCGCAGGAATGTATGGAACCGGTTGGTCGTGAGTAAGCCCAACAGAAAGGTTTATGTATTCTCTTTTACGAGTGAGGTTTTTTGCATATAGGCTTTCTACTGCAAAAAGCAGTAGCCAACTTATTACCCCTATTTTCCAAATTTCCCTTTTTCCCATTACTGCCTCATTTCATCTCTAATTAATTTCCCTAAAAGGCCCATTATTTCTACTTCTTTTTTTCTTCGGCTTTGGCTTAGGTGCTACAGTTTGTTTTGTTACAACAGAAGTAGGTCTTCGCGTTGGTGCTACATTTCTATTAACACTTGCATATCCTTGAACGCTTTGCTGAGTAGTCATAGATAGATTTTGCTTAGTTCGATCGTTCGGGTTTCTTAAAGTCATATAAAGTGACCCAGGGTTGGTTGCCATCAGGAAAATGATTTCCTGTGCTTTCTGTGGATCAAGTTCAACGGTGATACTAGAAAAGTCTGTGTAGGTATTTAAATTGGTATATGACTTACCATCATCATCCAGTTTTCTAGGAATATTATTGGTGATTCTTACGCCAGTAGCTAAAACCGAAACATCTTGTAAGATGGTTTTAACGTTAAAAGACTTATCCAAGCCCTTGCCTTGTTCTACAACAGCAAGAAGGTCAATTCTGTCACCAGGACGGATTAACTTTGCAACACCTCTAAATTCATCTACCGGAATGGTCACGGCTCGGCGAGTTGGAGCTACCTGCAAGGCTAAACCAGTGTTAGGGCCTGGCTTTAAAATTTTAGTTGCAATGATTTGCTCACCTTTTTTAATTGGCACAGCGGCAACTAAGCTAATAACTTCCTCAGGGTTGGTCAAAGCACCTGGCTCAACAAAGTCCGCAGGCTTTTCCACAATATCAATCATGGTATCGTCGATATCACTCATTTCAAGAATGTCTTTTTTAGCAATCAATACTTGCTTCATGGTACCAAACTTATCATCGTATTCTTGTTTCTTACCTTGCGAATAAGAATAGACAAAGAAAACTGCAAAAAGGGCAGAGCCAATGGATATCCATAAGGTTCTAGTTGGATTCGGGTTCATTCAACACCTCCACAAGATGCGTTCAAACAAATGCCGTAAGTTGTTTTTACCCATACGTCGTCGACCGAAATACTCGCTCGTTCATTTAAATTTAAGTTTCTAGTTTGACTATGCTTAGAACTACTATCGCTAGATCGTCCAGAATTGTCTTTGGCGACTCTGAAATCGATGTTCCTGGCAGTAGCATTAAATTTGGGATTGTCAGATCCAGAGTTTCGCTCCGAAGCAATTCCTCCGTAACGAAAACCTGGTTTCAAACGCATACTTTCATTCCATGCTCCTGCATCATAACCAGGATTGGATCGATGGTAGGAAACATCGGCTCGCATTTCCATCATCTCCCATAGGTAGGTTTTTGAGGCGATGCTATTTACAATACCTGTATGAACAACTCCAAAGCTTCCTATAGTGAAGCTCATAAGACCGACCATAATAAAAACCATGGTCAATGCCTCAATGGTGGCAAAGCCTTCTTCGTTAAATTGTTTTTTCAACTTTTTAACAACCATTATCTGGCACCACCGTTATTGCACTTGCATTGACAGGGAAGCTATATCCTAATCCCTGAATTAAATTTGTTTTTTGTTTAAAAAAGTTTTCCATACACTCTTCAGTACTAGGCTCTCGACCAAGAAAGCTAAATACGTTTGTAGTGAATGGGCCATCGGAATTACCGCCGATGATCGGGAAACTCATATCAAGAATATCGGCCGTAAAAGTTAATTTTGCGCCTTCGAAAATATCTCTACCTCTTGGATCAGCGGCATTAAACTCAGTGGCATAATTACCAAGAGCGGAGTCTTCCACTTTTACTTCGAACCAAGCACTTTCTTTCAACATTGTTTTAAATGGTTCAGTCGATAATAGATTTCTGAGCTTTCTGTCACCACGTGCGGCTTGAGTGGCCTGACTTAAATGTCCCGCATAATAGGTTCTTGAGGTGGCAAAGGCTACGTATTGAGTAAGTTCAACCATGGAGAGAGTTAAGCTAATGGCAAAAAACACACCCATAGAGACAATAGCAAGCGTTAGACCGAAGGTAAAATCTACGGCTATGCTTCCTGATTCATCGTTAAGAATGTTTTTCCCCTTATTAATCATTTTCCCCCAGATTAATTACTTGGTTTAATCGCTACCTTTCTCCCTAAGTGACTTGGATGTAGAGCCTTGCCTTGTTGGTAAGGTTTCCATACACCGTTTTCTACCATTCCTCGTAAGTAATCACTTGGACCACTTACCATAGTTGGAAACACATTGTTTGCTCGCAGAGCCTTAAAAATTCCTATGGAAATGCTAACCATTACCACGGCAATTAAAATAAACTCTACGGATGCTTGACCTGACTGTGACTTCACCATGGAAATATTCCTTTCGGTAAATAGTCTAAGCTAAACCAAGCTAATAATATTCCAAACGTAAAAGGAAAGCGTAAAGCTTCTCGATTCGTTTGACTCTTTGTGATTTTATTCACTAAATACTTTAGACTCCCTGAAACTGCATTCCAAAACAGACTTAAAAACATTAGTGAATAGAGTTGGCTTGGATTTAAAAACATACAAACCACTAATAGAAGTTTGAAGTCACCAGCCCCTAGCGCTCGAAGATAGACTAATGGAAGACAGGCAAGACAAACCACAGCAAGATTTTGCAGTTGCAGTAAAGAAAAACTGGTAACACTGGCAAAGTAGATTATGCTAAGAACAAGAAAACCAAGGATTAGATAATTTCTAACCTTGCGTGTCCTTAAGTCACTCGCAACACTTGCGGCTAATAATGAACCTACTATTAACTGTTCCATGTCCTCCATCCCAATTTGATGCTCCTGGATTTAATCGGGAGCAACCCAATCTGTTTCTGTATCTGCTTTTACAAAGCCACCACCTGTCTCAATTTGCTTTTCAATTCTTGCACTCAAATATCCGGCAGAGTTTTCAAAACTTGACGGTAGCTTCTGTAAAACAGACAGCATGATTACAACAATAAAGCTAAGCAGAATTACTAGCTCTGTAGTCATCTCATTTCACCTTACTGTAGAGCAGAACCGATTTTATCGCCTAAAGTACCAACGGCAGATTCAACTCGTGCAGTAATTTGATTTTTAAAAACCATCACAATTCCAACTACAGCAACAAGAAGTAGAATGTACTCAGTCATACCTTGGGCATCTTCTTCTTTTATCAGTCTCTTTGTGAATTGTTTTAAGTTCTCCATTTTTCCCCCATTGTTAAAAAATAGTTCAGGCCAATCCGGGCCTTCTATAAAATCTTATCGGTGATATATTGTTCCGAATTAAGTCTAGGTCTGGAATAATGTTTAACAGAATTCCAAAAAAATTAGCTAGTTAAGAGCAAACGTAAGCTACAGATATCTTCATTATACTTTGGTCTAGGAGATTCACCAAGATTTAGACGTAAAAAAGCTTTTTACGTATCAAAGTGATACGTCGAAAAAATCATCGACAAATCTTATCTAATGCATAGCTAAACTTCAAAAAAGTTTCAAAAAGTTGATGTGATTTCAAAGAGATAAGCTAGATTTTTATAATTACTGATTAAAACAAAAATGACAGTATTGGCTTGCTAAGTCTGTTTACAGGTAGGTGACAAAACTTGTACAGAAAGCAAAATGCTACAGGAAAGCTTTTTGAAAGCCCATTTATTTAGACCTGAAGAACATCAATGCCTTCCTTGTTGGAACTGACTTTGCAACTATATTTCTTTGATGAGAGTTTTAAAAATAACAATGATAATGATTTTTATGTTCGCCAGCTCCCTTGAGCTTAATGCATTCTGCTTAGACGAAGGTCTAGAAGCATTCAATCCACAGTACTCTAAATCAGAAGAACCTTCTAATTTGGCTCTTGGCCTCCAATTGTATAAAATGGCTGCCATCCAAAAGATTGAAATTTTAGAATTGATTGAAAGTGATAGCGTGTACAAAACGGAAAACCCAAAAGCCTCGAATCATTGTGCTAAAAGCTTCGTTGCGATAGATGCGGAGCTTTCTAGCTTAATGCTTACAAATTGTAATCTAACTTATCAAGGGCTTGAGTCTTACCCAAACTTGAATCGGAAAATAAAAGAACTTAGTGGCTCATGCAAGATTTCAGGTTTTGAGAAAATATTTTCAGATTATTTAGACACTTTTTTAGATGCATCAACAAGGGCTTATGTAAAAGGGCTTTTAACGAAAACCAATAGTCCTCTAAGAGAGCAAGAAGAACTATACCCTGAAGATTTTAATATTAAAAAGACTAACCAATTTTCGTTTTAATCTTTTGGCGTATCGGGCTGCTGATCTGGAGCAGCCTTTTTAAAGTAATCAAGATCCATACAGTTCTGGTAAATACTTTGAATTTTAGGAAATTTATCTAATTCAACTCCAAAGCGAATTGCATTAAAAACTTGGGGAACCAAGACGGCATCGGCCATGCTAAATTGGTCAAAACAAAACTTTTGATTCATCAATAGTTTTTTCTCAATGGCATTAAAACCGTTTTCGATTACCTGAATGATCCAGGCGATCTTTTGCTCCTCTGACATATTAAACTCTTGCTTTAAAGTTTGCAGGAGCTTTAAGTTTTGTAAAGGCTGGATTCCAGAGTTTATGATTTCAGTAACTTCTCTAACTTTTGCAGCCTTTATGATGTCTTTAGGAATAACTTCTTTGTCTGGAAACTTTGCGTTTAAATATTCAATGATAGCTACACTTTGAGTCAATTGAATGTCTTCATCTAAATAGCTTGGCACTTGTGCCATTGGATTTAAAAGCTTGTAGTCATCAAAGTGTTGTTCGCCTCCAGCGTGTAATAAGTGAATGGAGCGGTATTCATAGTCTTGCTCTAAAAAAGCTAAAACGATTCTTACACGAAAGGAACAACTTGAACGAAAATAACTAAACAAGCTTGCCATTTTAAGCCTTTACTACTTTTTGGGAAATCTTACCAAAGACACTTTGACCGTTTTTATCGAAGACTTCTATTTCAATGGTGTCATTTACTTTCATAAATGGAGTGATAAATTCTCCGGTTTTAATTTTTTCTAGCATTCTTTTTTCTGCCAAGCAGCTGCTACCAACGCTTTCATCTTCATTAGATACGGTTCCACTACCAATGATACTTCCAGCACAAAGAGGGCGAGTACTTGCTGCGTGTTGTACTAGGCGAGGGAAGTTGAAGAACATTTCACGGCCGTTTGCTTTACCAAAAAATTCATTGTTATATTTTACGTCTAGGTTTAACTCAACTCTTCCATCAACCCAAGCATCACCTAATTCATCTGGGCTTACGAACAATGGTCCAAATGCACTACTTGGTTTGGAGTTAACAAAACCAAAACCTTTACCTAGCTCTTCTGGAATAAGTCCACGCAGTGAAACGTCATTACAAATTCCGATTAGGCGAATCTGTTTTGCACATTCTTCTATACTTGGGTTCAAAGGAAGGTCACCAGTTACAACTACATATTCACCTTCAAAGTCGGTACCGTGACTAAAATCTACCTGAGGAATATCTTGGGTTGGACTTAAGAAACAATCACTTCCACCTTGGTACATTAAAGGACTAGTTTCTAAGGTTTCTGGTAATGGAGCGTTTCTTGCTTTACGAACAAGTTTTACGTGTTGAATAAAAGCAGAGCCATCCATCCAAGTGTAAGCGCGTGGAAGGGGAGAGTGAAAATCATTTAGGTTATAATCAAACTCACCTTCAAGGCTTGAGTTATTTAAAGAATCAGAAAGGGCTTTTAACTTTGGCTCACATTGTTCCCAGTTATCGAGTGCAAATTGAAGCGTCTCCGCAATGCCAGTTGCTTTGATAACTTTTTTATTGTCTTTGCTAACAACAACCAATACTCCGTCTCTTGAATCAGATTTCAAGCTTCCTAATTTCATAAATACCTCCAAGTGGAGCCATCATAAGGCCTCGTATTCTTTGAGTAAAGGGCATTTGTAGCTTGCTGCGATGAATTTAAACAGCTTTACACCTATTGTTTTCAATGGACTTGGATTAAATGCTAAAAGAGGCTTTTTAAAGCTAGATTTTTTAGAACTTGGGTC
Organism: Bdellovibrionaceae bacterium UBA6502; assembly: GCA_002436415.1. GTDB lineage: Bacteria > Bdellovibrionota > Bdellovibrionia > Bdellovibrionales > UBA840 > UBA6502. The sequence continues at coordinate 84,680 of DJMA01000004.1, forward strand.
TATAAAGTTTTTTGTGTTTAGTAATAGCAGGAGGTGACAGCTTCTGTGTACTTGTCATACCAGTCTGACTTACCATTGATTCTTAAGATGGCGGCTTGTTTTTTAAATTCGGTTAAAACAGTTCGGTCTTTTTCGCAAACAATTTTGTAAGCTTTTAAGGACTCTTTGTACTTTCCTAATTGAAAATTGGTTTGCGCATAACCTTTCCAGCAGTTCACCTTTGATTTGTCGGTTCGTATGCATTGACGGTAAAATTTTGCGGCAACTTCATAGTTCTCTTTTTCTTGCATAACTTTACCGGCAGATTCTTGTGCGAAACTACTACCCGGAAACTGTCGAGCCGCATAACTTAGTATTTTTTCAGCTTGAACATTATTGCCTTTGTATTGTTGGGTTAAGCCAAGGTAAACGTGATTTTTTGCAATCTTAGGCGAGAGGCGAACCGCAACTTGGCAAGCCGCCAAAGCCTCTTCAAAATAACTGTCTTCTGTATAGTTTTGGCAAAGTTCTGTATAGTATTCAGCCTTTTCACCAAAGATTCGAATCATGTCTTGTAAAATGATCCTACCTTCATAGTTATTTTTCTTTAGTTTGAAAATTTCATACAAACCCCAGTAGGCATCTTCAAATTTTGGCTGAAGGCTCAGAGTTTTTCTATACTTAATCGTAGCATCATCCAATTTATCAATTTCTTTAAACGCATTTGCTTGTAAGAAGTAAAGGTTCGCATAGTTTGGCCACTTTGGAATGACTTGGTTTAAAACACGAATTTCATCCAGCCAAGCTTTATTGCCACGATAGGCTTCGGCTAAATTCAGGTAAGACTTCAAATCGTTGGGATCGAGAAGATCACGATATATCTCTATGGCATCTTTGTACTGTTGGTCTTTCATGAGATAAAGAGCTAGTTTCTGCTTTAGCTCTTTGCTTGGAGTTTTTGCGACTTTCTTTTTTAAGATGCTTATGTTTTTCTTTCGAATTAATTCTGCTCGTTTAGCGAGTTTTTCTTTGTCTACCTTAACGATTTTTGGCTTAGTTTGCTTTGTTTTTGTAGGAGCTTTGCTTCTTGTTTTGTTTACGACTTTGGCCGAGTCAGTTTTAGCCTGTTCATTTTCTGCCGATAAGAGAATAGGGCTGTTGCCGAGAAAAAATAATATGACTAGACTTAAGTGTTTCACATTTCGCATCTCATCTATTTTAAGATGTTTTCCTGGGAAAATCCTAGGAAAAATTTCTCATCTTAAAATGAGAGAGTTCTCAGCAAAGAAACTGGCGCAAGAGTCTGGCCAAGCAGTTTTAGAGTATACTTTATTACTTGTTATAGTGGTCACTATTTTAACCGGCTCAATTTATCAATTTAGTTCTGCCTTCCAAGCTTTTACAGATAGCTATTTTGGTGATTACCTTCAATGTTTGATTGAGTCAGGCGAGTTGCCACAATTAGGTGGTGATGACGAAGGAATTTGTAACACTTCCTTTCAAGCATTCAGTCTTGCTAATGGAAGGCCAATGGATAGTAGCTCAAGTAATTCCGCTTCTAATTCTTCGGGAGATTCCAATGTCGGTGGCGGCGGGGTATATGGAGGAAGTAATCCCAACTCTTCTGGAACCACTGTTGGCAGGGAACCGGGAAGTTCGGTGGGAGCAGGAAGTTCTTCTGGAAATTTAGGGGCATCTAGTGCAGGCCCGGCAGGTTCGTCTAGGAGCTCAGGCGGTTTAGGTAGTGGAGGAAGATCCAATCGGGTATCCGTTGGTGGACAGGGCGAGAATACTGGCTTTGGAAATAATAAAAATAAAAAAGTTCCTTTCAATCCTAGGGCTAATACTTATACCGACTTGGGCACAAATGCTTCTGGCGGGGGCTTGAGAACTCGACGTGTATTAAGGGCCTATGGTTCAGAAAATGAGAGTGGAAATGTTGAGGGCGGACAAGAGGCTTCATCAAGTGCTGTGGCCGAAGCCGGAGGTCAGTCTGGCAGAGACAAAAAAGTTCCGGTGTCTGAAAGAAGACCGGCCAATGATGATACTCAGGTAGAAGAAATGTCTTTTGGTAATTTCATGCGATATCTAATCATCTTTTGTATGGTGGTCGCTTTGATTTTATTCTTAGGTGGTCAAATTCAAAGCATAACTAAATCAATGGATTAAAAAGACGCAACGCAAATAAACGTTAAAAGTTTTGCTGCGTCTTTGCGCGGAAATTTTTCCACAGCATTTTGGAAGAAGTTCTAGAAATCCTACATAGTTCTAATGATTTTAAATATTTATGATCTTTTATGTTGAAACTATTGTTTAGCACCTGCATCCTACCGCTAAGCAGATGAAGGGACCACTGGGGGGTGAGCTCTTGATCATTTTGCCTATATGTTGGGGGAGATTTGGCAAAAGTTATCGCGTTCAATCAAAAGAAGAAGGTATTTAAGCTCGATGAGCTTAACAGTCTTGTTCCCGTTTTTTTAAAAGTCACTAATAGCGCAAAGACCGAAGCAGATGAGCTCTTAAATCAGTTGTACTCACTAACAGATGTTGCTCCTGGTTCCGATCTAGCAAAATCTTTGGAAGCAGAAATCGATCGAATCATAATTTCTTGGCAAACCAAGATAGAAAAACTTGGTGGAAAAACCAAAGGTTTATGGTTGGCAGATTTTGATAGTGGAGACGGTTATTATTGCTGGAAGTATCCTGAAGAAAAAATTAACTTTTGGCACAAGTATTCAGAAGGTTTTACAGGAAGGATACCTATAGAACAAAAACCGAAACATTTGGATATTGTTCCAAGCCTAGATCCACAGCTGTAAATAAAAACTCCTTTTTAAATCTCAAATTATTTCAACAAAGAGTTGTGAAAGTTCACGGCTCTTTTCAATAAAGGTTTTCCAGCGGCCGGCATAATGTTATAAATCCTTTTTACGAGGTAAATTATGCGAATTGCAATGGCCCAAATCAATAGTCATTTAGGAAATTTTTCTGCCAATGCAGATAAAATTATTGAGTACACAAAGAAAGCACTAGATAGAAATTGCGATTTAGTCTTATTCCCTGAATTAGCTCTTTTCGGCTACTGGACATCAGATCTTTTAGAAAGACCGAGTATCGTAGCTGCTCAAGATAAAGAACTAGAAAAGCTAGCAAAGAAAATTCCAGAAGGTATCGGCGTTTTATTTGGCGCTGTAACTCATGCGAAGAAAACGGATATTAAGTACTTTAGAAACTCGGCCGTATTTTTACAGAAAAATAAAAAGCCTAAGTTTTTTCACAAAGAGCTTTTGCCAACTTATGAAGTCTTTGATGAAAAAAGACATTTTGCCGAAGGTGAGCTGGTCAAGAATGTTTTAAAATTTAAAGGGAAACGTTTATTGGTAAGTATTTGCGAGGACATTTGGGGTTGGGGTGAAGCCTGGGAAGGCACTCGATATGTCAACAATCCGTTTCGAGCGCTTAGGGGAGAGAAGTTCGATGCAGTTTTAAACTTAAGTGCTTCCCCATTTTCAAAAGCCAAAGATGAGCGTCGCTTGAGCGTGGTGCAAAAAACTGCACAGTATATGAAATGCCCACTAGTTTATGTAAACATGGTCGGTGGTCAGGATGAGTTAGTTTTTGATGGCGGTTCAATTGCGGTAGATAAAAAAGGAAATGTAATTGCAGAGAGTTCCTATTTTGAAGAGGACATTAATCTTGTTGATATAGATAGTCTTGAAGGTGGAATTCGCCCTCACAATTTAACCTCCTTGAAAAAGAAGGACAAAGACCTTGAAGCTTTTCGCCGTGCAATCGCCTTAGGAATCAAAGACTTTGTTGCTAAAAATGGAATGAAGAAGGTGCACCTAGGTTTGAGTGGAGGCATTGACTCTGCTTTGGTTGCTTGTTTGGCAGTGGATGCTCTTGGACCTGGTAACGTAACTTGCATTGCCATGCCGAGTGAATTTAATCACCAAGAAAGTTATGAGCTTGCAAAGCAGCTGGCATCTAACCTAGGAAGTAAGTTTTATTCAATCCCCATCAAAGACCCATATGAGGGGATGCTAAAAGCTTTTGAAGACAATATTAGCAAAGAAGACTTCGGATTGATGAATGAAAACTTGCAAGCAAGAATTCGAGGGGCCTTTTTAATGGCCTATTCAAATCGCCATCATTCCATGTTGCTAACCACAGGTAATAAGAGTGAGTATGCAACCGGTTACGCTACTTTGTATGGAGATATGAATGGAGGATTGGCTCCAATTGGTGACTTACTTAAAACAGAGGTTTTTGCTTTAAGTGAATACTACAATAAAGAATATGAGCTAATTCCTAGGAGAATCATTGATAGGCCTCCAAGTGCGGAGCTTCGCCCTGATCAGAAGGATGAGGACTCTTTGCCGCCTTATAAAGTTTTAGATAAAAGCATAGAGAAGATTGTTGTCGAATGTAAACCAGCAACGACAAAGGTAGATAAAGAAGTTTTAAAAATGATTTATCGAAATGAGTTCAAGCGTTGGCAAGCGGCTCCCATCGTACGTGTTAGTAAACACGCTTTTGGGACAGGAAGAAGATTTCCTATCACCAACGCTGCAATTTTATAAAAGATCCATTAGGCCTAACTGTTTAGGCTGTCTTTCAATTTGTGGAAACTCTAATGACTTTCCAGATAGACTGATTAGGTTTTCGATGGCTGGAAGTTTCTCGCCATCGGAAATTTTTTGAATCAACTTCCAGAATAACTGGCCACAATACCCAGCATCTTCTTCGGCGCGGTGAAAGTCAGTAGTTTGAATGTCAAAATGCTGAACCAAAGTTCCTAGTTTGTAGTTGGCCATACCAGGAATTACTTTTTTGGCGATTCCTAGAGTATCTAAAACTAAGCCTTTTGGTGCTGGAGATTCATATTTTTTGATGTCGGCAGTTAAAAACTGAACATCAAAAGCCGCATTATGGGCAACGATTAAGTCTTCGCCACAAAATTCAGCAAATTGAGGAAGTAAGCTTTCGATCAAAGGTGCATCTTTGACCATCTCATCGGTAATTCCTGTAACCTTAACTACTTCAGCTGGGATTGGTTTTTGAGGGTTTACTAGAGTTGCAAAACGAGCAATGGCTTTTCCATTTTCAAATTTTACAGCACCAATTTCAGTAATTTGCTCTACGCCAGGTAGAAAGCCTGTTGTTTCTAAGTCGAATGCGATATATTTCATAATAATAGTATTACTTAAGAGTTTTGAGTCATTCAAGTTTTCAAAAAGACTTTTACAAACTTTCTCAGTGAGGGATTCTAAGTTGTCGAAATCTATAAAGATTGTAAATACGGAAATAGAGATTGCAGCGGATGAACAGCTCAGTGTGTTAGAAAATTTAAAAGCCAACAAAATTCCTATCAATAATAGCTGTGAAGGAATGGGAACCTGCACCACATGCCGAGTGTTTGTGCACTCTGATCTCTCCCTTTTAAAAGGACCTAATGAGGTTGAAGCAGAGGCCATTGCTGGTAGGAATTTTGCTCAAAATGAACGCTTAAGTTGTCAGCTAGAGTTTGAGGGGAGCTTAGAGATTGAAATCCCCAGCACTAAACTTTTGGCAGATACTTAATTTCAAGGAAAAGCCCGTAAAACCTAAGTATGAAGGTTTTCTTTCTCAATAATTTGTATTAAGATCCTGACTTCAAAAACCAATCAAGGAGAGTTTGTGGCTTTGGTTCATGAATTGGAAGCGCAAGGTAATGTGCTTTTTCGTAATCGCTCTTGGATTCCGGCGCTATTTGTTTTAGCTGGAGTCGTTTATATTTACCTAGAAGGAATGCAATTTCCAGTAGAAAGCCAATGGTTATGGATCGGAATTTGTTCTGCTTTCATTTTCTTGGGGCAATTCATTCGTGCCTATGCAATTGGATACTCAGATGATCGTACCTCGGGTCGCAATACATCTGCAGGTCAAGTGGCCGAGTCGATCAATAAAACAGGAATGTACTCAATGGTTCGCCATCCTCTTTATTTAGGGAACTACTTTATGTGGTTAGGAACTTTATTGTTCGTAGGTTCTTGGGAGTTTGTTTTACTATGTACTTTGGCATACTGGTTGTATTACGAAAGAATTATGTTCGCTGAAGAACAGTTCTTAAGAAAAAAATTTGGTTCAGAAGCCTATGATGAATGGTCCAAGAGTACACCTCCTTTCTGGCCAAAGTTTGCAAACTTTGAAAAACCGAAAAACTCTTTTGATTGGAAGGATACAATTCGCAGAGAGTACTTAGGTTTTTGTGCTGGTTATTATGTGATTTGTATTTTGGCTGTTTTTGCCACAAGTATGGAGCTAGGAACTTTTGCCTACTCGGAAGAAATTAAAGTTTTGTTTTTTGCAAATCTAGGTTTTTTCTTAGTGGTTCGCTTATTGTCTAAGATGACAAATGTTTTAAGTCCTAAGCGTTTACAAGTATAAAAGTAAAGTAAACAGCATTGAAAAAAAGCCTCTTCCATGATCTGTCCCCCTAAACATGGACAGACAAAGAGGTGCTTCAAGATTTAACTTACAAAGCTCCGGCATTTA
>DJMA01000003.1 GCA_002436415.1 Bdellovibrionaceae bacterium UBA6502
GGTTGATTGTTATTGTCGTAAATAAAATCTTACCGCTTTGGATGGGCTTTTTTTATGCCTTTAGCGTCCCTTTTTTGAGAAAGAACCCAGGGAAAAAGCTAGAGAAAAATAAAGAGCTGGTTAAAAATTTCTACCTTACAGCCTTTAATGAGCAGCAGGCCAGAAAGGCCGTGGACCTATATGTGGGAGATCATTATCGGCAGCATAATCCTTATGCGCCGGATGGCAAAGAGGCTTTCGTAAATTTTTTTGAAGCCTACTTTAAGAAGAAACCCCAGGCGAAGATAGAAATCAAAAGAATTTTAGCAGAGAAGGATCTAGTCTTGGTGCATGTGCATGCCAAAGAAAATCCAGAAGATCGTGGTAGAGCTGTAATGGATTTGTTTCGTGTATCAAATGGAAAGATCATTGAACATTGGGATGTTGTACAAGACATTCCTCAAAAGTCAGCCAATTCAAACACAATGTTTTGAAAAGATGGCCTGTCATTATCTTTTTAAATGGCAGGCTTCGTCCATTAATTTATTGATGAGGTAACTGATTTTACGAATTTCTAAAACCGATGAACGACTATCTAAACAACGACGTTGACGGTTTCCAGATGAAAAATTATCTAATATATCAAGAAGCTCCTCTAAGGGGCTGACTAGAGCGCTTACCGTTTTAAAGCGAAAGAAAAATTGAATTCCAATGCTCAAAAACAAAAGAAGTCCAATCGCCCATGCTCCGGTTAAGCTAATAGTTTGTGCGGTTTTGTCTTTTACTTCCATGGCTTGCATATTGATGGTTGCCAATTGGTTTATTGTTCCCGCTAGTTGGACTTGTTGTTGATTTGTGGTTCTTTCCAGCCAATAAAGCTCAGCCAAACCCTGAATTTGATCAATCAACTCTGCTTCACCTTCGATGGTAATATTGTCTTTTGCCTTTTTAAACTCAATCCAAAATCTCTCACGATTGCTTTCCGCATTGATATCGTTCACATTTGACGAGATTGAGTCTAACATTCCAACAGCAGCATTTACGGAGTAGGCGTTTTCTTGCAGAATACCATCAATAGCTGGAACAATTCTCTCAATCAAAAAAATTGCGCCTAAGCCAATGACAATGCTAATTGCGATCACCAATACGCTTAAACTTTTGAAATAAGTTCGTGCATTCATGATTCATCTTCCTTTTCAACCAGTTCACGAATTGCCTCTCTACTAGAGGCAGAAATTAAGATATCACCTTCTTCGATTAAATTTTGAGGCCCAGCCTGGATAACTTGACCCGATGATTTGGACTTTAAGGCGATGATTGAAATATCGTATTTGTTACGAAGGTTTAATTCCGCAAGAGATTTTCCGCAAAGGTTTTTAGGAGCCACGAATTCGGAAATTACTAATTCAGAATCTAAAAGCATCTCGCCGAGCACGTGTTGGTTTAAAATTCGGGGAGCAAAACGTGCTCCGAAGTCCCATTCTGGATTTACCACTTCATCTGCTCCAACCAGTTTTAAGATCCTAGCATGGAGTTCATCATTTGCACGAGAGATCACTCGCTTTGCACCGAGTTGCTTTAACAAAGCGGTACAGATAATTCCAACTTCTTTCGACTGATCTCCTGTAGCACAAACACAAACATCACGGATTCCTGGTTGGATCTGTGCTAAAGCTTCTTCGTTCGTCGCATCAAAACACATGGCTTTTGATACCCAAGAGGAAGCCATTTCTACAATCTTTTCATCAGTGTCAACGGCAATGATTTCAGTATCGGTTTGACTTAATGCTCGAATCAGCCCGAGGCCAAATTGACCTAAGCCAATTACAACTACCTGTCTAGCCATTCCTACTCCCTTATGTTATGGAAACGTCTTCTGTTGGAACTTTCCAACTAAATTTTTTCGTTCTTTTTAGTAATAATAAAACAAATGTTAGAGGACCAACTCGTCCTGCCAGCATACAAAATATAATTAATATTTTACCAATTTCATCTAGTTGGGCGGTAGCACCAGTGCTTAGGCCAACAGTTCCCAGTGCAGAAAAGGTTTCGAACAACAAACTTAGAGAGTCAATGTTCTGGGTAACGCTCAAGAAAAAGAAAAAGACAAAGTGTAAGACTAGTCCTAGGGCAACAATTAGCATTGCACGAAAAACGCTTTGCACAGGAATCTTTTTACCAAAAGCTCGTGCTTCCGAACCTTCCTTGATGGCGTTAACACAGGCGATTATGATTAAACCAATAGTTACTGTTTTTACTCCACCAGCTGTACTACCAGGATTACCACCAATAAACATAAATAGCAGAAATGCAAACTGGCTTAAGTCGCGCATAGCCGTTAAGTCTACCGAGTTAAAACCGGCTGTTCTAGTGGTTACCGATTGGAACCATGCATTGGTAATTTTGTCTAAGATATCTAAATTTGATAAAGCAAAATTCCACTCTACAATTAGGAAGAAAACAAAACCACTCAAAAGTAAGCCAAGGGTGGTGGTAGCGACAATTTTATCTTGTAAACTAAATCGCATTTTCTTTAACTTGGCTGGAAATTCAAGAACCAAAAGTGGGGCAAAGCCACCAGCGATGATTAAAATACTAGTGACTAGTAATATTGTCGGGCTATTTTGATAGCTAACCAAACTATCAGATTGCAATGCAAACCCAGCATTACAAAATGCAGACACACTGGTAAACAAAGCTCTCCAAACGGCGGTAACAAAGCTATCACCGCTAGACATAAAGGCTGGTGTTAGGAGTAGTGTACCTGATAGTTCAACCCCTAAAAAGTAGTAAAAAATTCTGCGGATAAATGATTTTAGGTCTATGTTCTTTAAGTGGCCCGCCATATTCTGCATCGCCGCTTCATGGTCTAAGTTAAGTCTTCTATCTTTTAGTACCAATAAAATCCAGGCACTAAGTGAAGTAATCCCTAAGCCGCCTAATTGAATTAAAAACAGAATGCTTGCCTGCCCCCAAAAACTAAAATCTTTAGCGGTATCAAATAAGGCAAGGCCAGTTACACATACGGCACTCATAGATGTGAAAAAGCTATCTAAGAAAGAGTGGGTGCTTTCGGGGTTTGATTGTGAAAAAGGTGCTTTTAAAACTAAGGCTCCTAAAAAAGCAAGTAAGGCAAAGTAGATCACGGTTACTACTTCTGGCTTTGTGAACAAACTCCCGTATTTTGTTTCAAAATTTCGTATGGTTTCTCGGTTCAAGATTAAATATGCTACTAGGCCACCAAGTGCGATAAAAAGCAAGGCAGCTAAAATCTGCATAACTAACAGCAAGCGAAAGGAGAATAAAACGAGCGCTAAACATACCAGGGCTAAAGAGTACCATCGTACATTTTTTAGATTCATGGATTTAAAGCATAAGTAAAAAGAAGAACTAATCGCCAATAGGTAGGAGAAATAGATAAGGTGTGGGACATCGCTTTGTAGAGGATCAATGACAAGAAAAGGAATAGCCAAACCAAGAAAAGAGCTGAGAATTTGAGGTTTTCTTACGAAAATGTTTTTGGTTTTTAAATGCTTATTGCCTATGAGTCGGTTGGCCGCGAAACCAACAAATAAAATACTCAATACTCCAAGTGTAGGTTTGTAAATTAACTGATTCAATAACAGGGCAACTGCGGCCACACTACAAAAAACCAAGGTTGTGCGAGCTCTTTTGCTAGGTTTCATTAAGCCGATTGCAAGCCCTAAGCTGGCTATGATGGCAAGAATTGTGGACTCAATCATTAATCCGCCGTGACCAAGCAAAGGTTGATAAGATTGAGTACTGAATAGCAGCAAAATCACAGGGAAAATCTGCAGGTAGTGATAGGTTCTAGCAAACATGAAAAGCAGTATAGGGGTATCGATATTGGAAGTAAATCTTTTGTTAAACTGCAAAATTTTAAAGGAAAATAAAACTGTATTATTTTAGGTCTTTTAGATTCAAAAAAAGAAATGAGCTTTTTTAGGAAAAGCAAGTGATTCAAGGTAGATAGCCACTTGCCTTTGGCCTAGCTGTTTGTAAAATCAAATTTTTTGGTTGTTCAAAAGCAAGGAAAGTTAGATCCTATTCCTTGAGAAAACTTAATTTCTTAAATAAACGATTTGGAATTCGGAGGAATCGGTGAAAGTTTTATCTATAGTTCTAATGTGTGTATTAGGATTTGCTCTTACAACTCAAGCAGAAGAAGGCCTTGCTGGTAAAAAAGCAAAAGCTTTAGAGATGATTAATCAAAGGATCACAAAATTACAGTCTCACAAGGCTTGTGTTGAAAAGGCTGCTGACAAAGAAGCCCTGGTTGCATGTCGTAAGGCTATGAAAGCCGATCGAATGGAAAGAATGAAGAATCGCGGTGGTAAACGTCCTGCAAAGGCAAGTGAAGAATAAAATGAATTAGGGCTTTTTAGCCCTTTTTTTTTTGATCTTAGTTAGAGTGTCTATCGTTTGAAAATTCATTTAATTTAAAATTTAAGAATTTCATCCAAGGCTTCTCAAGTATTCAAATCTAATTCTAAACGAATGCTTGGTGGATTTTCTTATTTCCAATTTAAAGAGATTCCTTTGCTTAATTTATAGAGCTAACTATACTCCTAGTGATAAAAAGTTCAGGAGTTTAACTTGAGTCAAAAAGCAGTTTCAGCCATAGCCCTCTTAGGGGGAGCCTTACTATCTTTAATGGTATTTTTAAATGGCAGTCTTGCTTTTTATTTGGGTCCAATCCCAGCTAGTTTGGTTGTTCATATCGTTGGTTCAGTTGCGGCTTTAATCCTTTTCAAAATATCCTATCCTAGTATTGGTCTTAAAAACCTAAAGAACTACAAGTTTCATTGGACCCATATGGTTGGCTTTTTTGGGGCTTTTGCTGTGGCCTTAATTGGATACACGGTAAATACTAAGATCGGTATTTCTGGAACTGTTGGCTCAGCCGTTTTAGGGCAAATTGTATATGGTTGGTTTAGCGACTATTTCGGTTTTTTCGGGTCGGTGAAAAAAAAGCCCAATTGGCAGGACACAGCACAGGCAATATTTTTGTTGATTGGCGTGGGGTTGTTGATCAATGCTTAGTTTGATTTTTGTTTTATTCTTAGCCTTTGTGGCAGGTCTTTCTTTAGGGATCAATCGCTCCATTTTGGGCAAGCTAGGTTCTGAAAGCAATCCGATTCAGGCTTCAGTGCTTAATCATCTTAGTGGAACTATCTTTTTAGCCGTATTTTTAGGCTTATTTTTTGATTTTCATTTTATCCACGAATTCGACAAAGTACCTTTTCATTCTTATTGGGGAGGAGCAATTGGTGCCGTGTTTATTATCATTACCAGTTTTGTGATTCCAAGAATTGGAGTGTTAAAGACCTCTATCTTTTTTATCGGTGGGCAAATTGTTTGTGGTAGTTTTATTGATATTTTGATGGAGAAAATTTCAAATATCCCACAAGCTGTCTTAGGGATTGTTTTTATTGTACTGGGACTTTGTTTTAAATTGTTGTTTTCCAAATTTTCATCGACCAAAGTGGCCTAAGATACAAATTGCAAATTTGTTTGAATTTCTAATGACTATCTCTAGAGTTTTTTGCTGGGTTCTTTAAATGGGAATGGTTTTTAATCCTTTTTAAAAAATAAATTTCAAGTGAGCTTTTTAGGGATTTGCTTGCATTCACTAAGATCGCAAAGAAGCTCAAGGTCTTAAAATTACTTCATTCACAAATATTTTGACTATCACTTTGAGTTTAAATTCTAAAGCCTGAGCACTAAATAAGTTTTAGTTGTTTGTGAGCTAGTACACGATGCTGCCCCTCTGGTGTCCATGTAAAAAAGAAATACTACTTGAGTAATTACAAAGGAAATCCTCGAAGCTGGTTTTTCTTGTGGATAAATTCGCTGAAATGCTAGTGATTTTAAGAAGATGTTACAAAAAAGTCAGAAAAAAACAAAATTCAGCGAGGCTATTGATATAAGAAAGCAACACGAAATTGGTGAGGGTTAAATTGGGTGTAGGGAATCGATTGAGTCGTTGGGTAGGGGCAATCTTAATAACAATTTTATTTATGTATCCGCAGTTAGGCTGGTCAACCGAGTCTAGAACGGATCGTGAAAATTTGTATCACACCATTTGGTTGCTAAATCATTCTAGTCCAAAAACGGATGCTGCCAAATATGAACAGGCAAAAGTGTATTTACCTGGTTTTGTAAAATACAAAGACTTTCCAGATGTTTTAATTACCTTGGTTCAAATTGAACTTAAAAAAGACAAAAAATCCCGTAGCGTAGAAAAAATTAAACTCTACTTAGAGACTCTTCTTGAGGCTGGTGATAAAGAGACCGTAATTCCTAAGAAACAAAGCTATGATGTAACTCGTTTTAATGAATTAAAAGTTAGCCTACTTGAAAGAATAAACACTGGTAATGCTCAGGATGGCGAGTTTAAAAACAAGGGTCTTGAAGAATTATTGGATCAGATAAGCCATGATCTTCGTAAGAAAAACGTTTATCAACGTAATTTTCTATTTACCAAAAACGATCGTCCTATCACTCTTGATGCAGAAAAGTTGGTTCAGGCCTCTGAAGAATTTGTAGATGATCTTAGGGCTGAGAAAGAAAAAAGAGAAAATCTAGAAAAAAATGGCGTTTCTTTTGATTCACGAAAAGTTGCTTTCGAAACAGAGCTTCTCTCTCATGTAGGCAAAGACTATGGTGAAAAAGAAATCAAAGCTGGTGACTCATCGCCTTTTGAGCTCCTTTTGGCGGGAACAAAGAGATTCATCACTGATGAAGTTTACGAAGATATCCGTACTGGTGATTACCTGGACATTACTGGGCGTGAAAAAGAGGTGAAAGAAATTCTTTTAACTCTATCGGGCGAAAAGCAAAAGAATGCCATCTTAACAGGTCCTGCAGGTGCTGGTAAAACCACTGTAGTAGAGGCTTTAGGGCAAGCCCTTGCGACTGGTGTCGTAGAAAAAAATAAAGTTACCGAATTTTTGAAAGACGCAATCGTCATTGAAACCTCAACGGGTAATATTTCTCGTCTTGCGAAAACGGATAAAGATAGCGGTCAGGCTTTTGCGATGGAAGGCTATCTTAAGGCTCTAGATGAAGTTCAAAAAAAGTTAAATCGCAGAATCATTGTGTTTTTTGATGAGGTTCATACCTTGTCCGATGCCCACGTTGAAGCTATGAAGCCTTTTATGGATTCAAAGAGAAGTAACCTACTTTTTATTGGGGCTAGTACCAATGATGAGTTTATGGGGCGTTTTAAACAAAACAAAGCTTTCATTAGACGTTTCGATAGTATCGGAGTTGAAGAGTTTTCGGATGAAAAGATTTTCGAAATTTTAAAAGAAAAGTACCTTCCTTATATTTCTCCAAAGCGTGGAGATTTTACGATAAATGATAATGACCTTCGTTTCGCTATTGAGCAAGCCATCTTTATGTTTCCAGAGAAAGGGAAAATGGCCGCTTCCCAGCAGCTACTGGACAAATTACCAAATAGCTTATTGATGGAGAATGACTCACAAAAGCTTCATATTACTGACGATATCATTACAGACTATCTTCATAAAATCACCAAACTACCAGTAGACACTCGTGATGATTTTGCAATGGAAGAGTATCGAAATGACTTAATTGAAAAGATTAAGGAAGACGTGAAGGGCCAAGACCGCATGATTGAAGATGTGGTGGATACCTGGATGGAAGTTCTTCGAAGTGATACTTCGCGGGGAGTTCGTGTTATTCAATTGATGGGACGCTCTGGAGTGGGGAAAACCGAAGTAGTAAAAAGCATGGCAAAACATGCAATGGGTAGTGCCAATCATGTTTTCACTATCAATGCTAGTGAGTTTATGGAAGTGAACGAAATTGGTATGAGTGTGATCGTTGGTGCTCCTAGCTCGGTTCGTGGGTCTGAATTGAGCTCAGGCGGTCTATTAGATTTTGTAGATGATCCTGCAAGAGGAAAGTATTTGGGAATCATCTTGATTGATGAAGCGGATAAAGCAGCACAACTGTTTTATACCACATTGATGCGTTTGTTTGACGAGGGCAGACTTTCTGGAAGAGATGGTGGCTTAAGGTTTTTCCGTCGCCACTTAATAGTTCTAACTTCTAATGCGAAAGACAAAGAGATTTTTCCAGATGATGTTAAACACTGGTCAAAGGAAAAAATTGAAGAAACTCTAAAGGAATTTACAGAGACTCGTCTGAGAGAGCTGCTTGACCAAATTATGCCCGATTCAGTGGTCAATCGAATTGACCGAGTTAGCTTAGCTAGTGTGATTACAAAAGAGATTGCCGAAAGCATTGCGACTCTAATTTTTGCATCTATAAGAAATCAGTTTGAAGAGAAGAAGAAGATTAAATTAGAGTTTGATCCTTCTGTTTTTGAATCTTACGTGGAAGCTTACGATCCATTAGACCGAGGAGCTCGCTTTTTCGTTCGCTTTTTAAAGAGTGATTTGGAAACTGCATTAACTCGTTTTTTAGGGAAGTTTCGCAGAGATAGAGACGAGAGGATTCGTTTTTCTATTCAAGAAAGAAATTCTGAAATGAAGTTGATCGTCAGTAATGATAAAGGTGAAGAACACGTCCGAGACTTTAATGAGTTGCGCACGCCGGCTTGTAGGTCTTCTGCGGCTGGAAACTAAAACTCATTGTAAATTTCATCGAGGCTAGAAAAGTAGTGCATTTCAACGCCAAGCTTTTCTGCCTTCTTTAAATAAGAATCTTCATCCGTAAAGTTACTATCCCACCATCTTTTTCGAATTAAAATTTTATCCACCATTTTCGGGTAGCGACTCGCGATTTCTAAATAAATCATGGGATCGGCCTGACCAGCATCTCCTATTAACTCAATTTTATATTCTGGATACATTTCAATGATTTCTTGTATTCGCTCTAGTTTATGAGAATGACTGATCTTAGACTTCTTCTGCTTTTCTTGTTTAACATTTTGTAAGAGTAAAACGCCTTCAGGAAACCGATTTAACTTTAAAAATTCTCTGAGGAGAGGGTAAATGTCCCAAGTGCTGCTCGATACATAAAAGAAAAGATTGTTTTCAGCGCCACTTTTACCGTGTTTTAGTTTTTGATAGACTTTTGCAGCCTCTGGAAAACTTTTTCTCTTGGTGGGAGGAAGAAACAAGGTTTTTAATGCTAGGCTAATAAAGTTAGTTGCCTTACTAACTAAGATCGTATCATCAACGTCGCTAATAAATATTTTATGAGTATCTTGGTTGGGTTGTATTACCTTTGCCTGGGAGTTTAAAAGTCGTCCAGGTAAATCCTCGGAAAAAAAGTCTACCTTTTGTATCTTTTCTTTTCCTTCATTTTCAACTAGCAAAAGCTTATTGCTAAAACCAAAGTCGTTGGTACTAATCTCAAAACTTTGTTTCGGCTGAAATCGAACTTTAATGAGAGAGTGTTTTACTGGATGCATGAAGAATAGTCGCGCCACCTGAAAAAAATGTTTCATACTAGATTGTCTATTCTCAAAATCAATTTGTGGATGTGCTTCAACAAGCCTAGCAAGCAGGCGAACCTGCTTTTTGTTGCCATAAGAGGTATAGGCTAACAAACTTCGAGATTTTGCAAGTCTCTTTGATCCTCTTAATAATTTTAGAAGACCAATAAGTGCTGCTTGTAAGAAATTAAAGAATGTTTTCATCAAAAAAGCTGTTCCTCCTAAAACATTGATTCTTAGAGTATAGGAATTTTTATCTTGAGGGAAGGCCTGATGCTTAATAGCAGGTATTTATTGTTTGTTCTCAAATAGGCGTGATCATTGTTGATACTAAGTGTGATTCCTATTTTTTTAAGTTTATGTTTTTTTGGATTTATATTTCAACTTATAAGTTTTTACTTAGGTATAGGAGTATATTGTTAAATTCATGTTTTAAAACAAAGCTTTTGTTCGACGCAAGACTAGGTTTTGGTTTGCCTGTGTTTGTTTTTTAAAAAAGCAGTGAAGTCTTTTCTTGTAAAAGTATAAATGACTATGTGGCGATGTTTTACGTAGTTTAGAATTTGCTCCTCCAAATATCTACTTAGGCTTAGTTGATATAATTACTATGGTAAAAGTAGGAATGAGTGATTCAGTCCGAGACCAATTGATAGTTTATAGACAGAAAATCAAACTTTGCTTCATTTTAAGCCGTTTTTACCGATTTAGAGACTCGAGAATTAAAAAACTATGAAGATCATAGAGGGTCGGATATGGAAGCGTTTGAAGGATTAAGTATTTATTCAGTTTGGATTGGAGTCATCCTTGTTTGGGGCCTTGTTGCCAGAGAGTTTGTATCGAACTTTCGTCTAGCTAAAAAATCAAGAAAAAATCTACACAAGGATTCAAGAGTAGTGGCCTCAAATCAAGCGGACTTGCTAACTAGTGGTGAACCTGTGTTGATTCTAAAAAAAGTAAAGCTAAGTCCGATGCGTAGTTTTAGAAATAAAGTCAGGAAAGCAGTCGAGGAAACTATCATTCGCGTCAAAAGAAAATACATTACAATTCCTTATAAATATGGATTGGTGTTACCCAAAGAAATGATCAAGCTTTCAGGTCTTTGTTTTACGAAGTCAGTGGCGGCCTTTAAAAGGTTTAGAGTAAATTCTGTTTTTCAAATTAGAAAAACAAATAGAAATATAATTTCTAATGTGAAATCTTTGAAGGCTTCTAGCCTAAGCTCCTTGGCGCTTATTATGAAGCGTGTAAACTCTAGGGCTTTTAAATTAGGAAACACACTAATTTTAAAACCCCTTAGTTTTAGCTTAAATCGTTTTAAGAACATTTTTTACTATACTCCGAAAAAAGCAGTAGTAAAAGCTAATCGCAAAATCAAGGCAATGTACCTAGGGCTGGGAAGCGGCTTAAATTTAATTTATAGAAACACAGCCGTAAGAATTAGAAAAATCTATCTTACACCAATAGTTATTTTTAGGTCTTATCTGTTTCCTTTGATCTCTAGTTTTGGATCATTTATCTTCAAGAGCCTTGGAGTTTTTCTTATGCTTTCCTTCTATCCAGTAAAAGTATTAATGGATACTGTGGACTTAGCCTTTGAAACACTAATTTCTAAGTATAAAAATGAAAACAAAGACTTGTTCAAACCTGATAGTATCGAACGTTTTTTAAGTAGTGAAAACCAGGAAATAGCTTTTGAGCAAATGCAAGACAGCACTGAATATCGTCTATCTAATCATTTTATTGTTGAAGAGAGTTTGGAAAACTTCAATGTTCTATCAAGTACAAAAAACGCGCTTAGTTTTAATGAACTTAATGATTTTGTTGAGGGTCTTGATAGAAATAAATCTTTCCTAGTTCTATGTGAGATGGACCAATTCTTTGAACAAGGTCCTAGCATTAACTTTGATGACGAAAATTTTAATATTCAAGATTTGATCATCAAGAACTATTCAAATTCTTGTGATTTGCTTGTGAATTGTCAGGATCTAGAAACAGCTCTTGAAGTGTATAATGAGCTAAGCTCTTTTTACTCGGAGTTTTACTTTATACGAAATGAGAATGCTTCGACTAGAAAGGCTCTTATAGAGAACAGTGGTTCTCGACAGGCCACTATTTAGATTTTTGCTTAGATGGTTTTGATTCAAAGTTTTGCTATGCGGTCATCGTTTTTGGCAAGGGCTGAGAATAAACAGAAAACTTTTTGTGGGTGTTTGTTCTAGGAAAGAGTTCTGGTGATTTGTATCAAATTTCCGGCATTTCGCTGACAAACTATCAAAGATGTTGGTCGGCTGCCTAGTTTTACAGAAGCTTTAAAGTTCTAGATTTGAAAAGCTGATTGTGTAAAAATATAGGGATAAAAAATTTGCGCATAAACAATAATTATTCTATTTTAACTTGCTTTTGTTAGCGATTTTTGAGAAAAAATGGCTCAAACTAATTCCATAGGGTTTATTATGTCTGTTTCAAAAGAAATTCTAATCGTCGAGGATAGTGAAGAACTAAGCGAGCTAATTGCTGATGCCTTATCTGGAATCTGTGAAATTCACATCGCTGATGGAGTGAAAACGGCTATTAGTATGATCAACGAGCATGGAGCTTATGATCTTTTAATTTGTGATAAAACCCTAGGGGATGGTTCTGGTTTTGATGTAGTTGAATACTACCAAGAGAAAAAGCTAGAAGGTGGTATCCTCTTTTTAAGTGGTGACTCAGAAATTGAAGACAAGTTAGAAGGCTTTCGTTTAGATATTATTGATTATTTAGAAAAACCAATTTCAATGCGAGAGTTAAGAATAAGAGTATTAAAAGCCTTGGAATAGTTAATAGCACTCATCAAGCAGTTGGTTTCCATTTAGACTTAATAGAGAAAGCAAAAGCATTTTTAAAAGCTCTGGATAAAGATAATTTATTACCAAAAATAAAGTTCAGATTGGCTAAGAATTTAAATTTCCTGTCAAAATTTCAGGACTTTGAAATTCTCCCTAAATTAGTCTAATTCCAATATATAATTACAAGTTCTCAGAAAAGTATAAGGAGTAGACCTTGCGATTATTGTCTTTAATCTTTTTGTTATCATTTTCAATAGCTGCTGAAGCCGCATTTGTGAAGTGTCCTTTAATCACTTTAGAATTGTTCCAACTTTCTGAAACGATTCGTTCGGATCAATTTCAAGCAAAGAATACTCGTAGTACTTTGGCTCCTGATTCAATTATAACGGCCCTTCAATCAAAATTTTCCAATGTTGTTAGGAGTGAGGGCGAAGAGTTTAAAGATGGTGAGATCTATGTAACTGGTAGATCCCAATGTGAAGCTAATCCCAATCAAGACTCTAGATTTTGTGAATCAACTATTTCTATCTTGAGTTTTGATGGGGAGCAAAATTTATTTAATGTCTTATATGAGCAAAGCCAGGCAACTCGCGGGGCGGTGAGTTTTTATTTAGATGAAACTAAACTTCCAAATTTTTGTGAAAAGAGATTTCAAAAAGCGAGTTCCTACATTGAAATTGATATTTCTAAAAATTATGAGTATATGCCATTTAACACATTCATCTCTTGGACTCAAAATTTTTCACAAGATAGAATCGATTCTGAGATTAAAAATATAGATGCTCTTATTCGTAAATATTTGGACGAAGATACAAATGCCTGTGCAGTTCAAGACACTGTTCTTGATGTTGAGCAAAAATATATAGTGAATCTAAAATGTGAAAATGACATGCAGCTTTCAGGCAAGTACGAAATCGACCCTCGCATTTCTCTTGGCGGCACTTTGAGCTTTTTTATTAAGCCTTAAAACGAACTTCGAAACTAGAACCTTTACCTAAGCCCTCTGAATCGACATGAAGCTCATGTTCATGGGCTTCTATAATTCGACCACACAAGAATAATCCCAAACCAATGCCCCCTAAGTTTTTGGTTCTGGATTTTTCAACGCGGTAAAAGGCATCTTTTATTTTTGGTAGATCTTCGCTACGAATACCTTCACCATAGTCTCTAACGCATAAGCTGTCTTGCCTTAAATAGACTTCTACTTTTTTTCCAGATCCATATCTGAGAGCATTGGAGATTAGATTTTTAATTACAATTTTATATCTATTTTTATCTAGAGAAATTTCTGGGTGAGCCTCGATATGTAGCTTTATTCTCTTTTCGGATGAGAAATAGTCCCTGATAGTCTCATTTAAAAGGTCTTCCAAAAAACAGTCTTCTTTGTGTAACTTTGTATAATTGGATTTGAGTCTTTCCGCTTCCAAAATATCTTCAACAATGGTTGCCATTTCTTGCACATCTTCTTTTAGTTCTTCTTTTCTAGAACTATCGTCAAGCATTTCTAAGCCAAGCTTTGCTCGTGTAATTGGAGTTCTTAATTCGTGAGCGACTGCAATGATTAGCTCTTGTTTGCTGTCTAAAATCTCTTTAATGTCATTGGCCATTTTATTGATACTAGCAGAAAGATCCTTCAGCTCTTGTGGACCATCTTCTTCTAGCTTTCTAGAAAAATCTCCAACAGCGAATTCCTGGGCTGCTTTTTGAATTTCGTCCAAGCTTTTAAACATCCTTCTTACTAGTTGGTAAGAAAGAAGTAGCCAGACAAAAGACATAAGTACACCGATTCCAATTGGAAAAACAGGAGGTATTTTTTTGAAATCACGAATCATAGTAAAGGTGTAACGATACCAACCGTGGTTAACTTCAATGTAAAAGTTCTTTTTGTGGCGATAGACCTTGTGACGCATGCTCGGTGGAAACTTTTCCATGAGCTCGAGTTTCTTCTTAGGTATTTTTTGGCCACTAGAACGATAAAGCATTCCAGGGCCTTCAATGACAATTAGAAGATCATTTTCGTCCGCGATTTTTTGCGCCATGCTTAGATCTGGAGGTGTACCAATTTTTTCGATAAGCAGATCTGTGTAGTTAGTAAGGTTTTTTTGTGCCACACCTTGGTAAGGTTTTTCGT
Organism: Bdellovibrionaceae bacterium UBA6502; assembly: GCA_002436415.1. Classification (GTDB taxonomy): domain Bacteria; phylum Bdellovibrionota; class Bdellovibrionia; order Bdellovibrionales; family UBA840; genus UBA6502. The sequence continues at coordinate 14,393 of DJMA01000003.1, forward strand.
GGAAGAACCAGAAGCTTACACTAAAACTTAGGACTACTAAGAGAACGAAGCCAATGAAAATCAAAAATAATCTTGCAAAAAGGCTATGCTTACGCAAGTTCTCCTCCAATAAAGCGGTAACCCTGACCTCGAACTGTCTTTATGTATTTAGGTTCCTTAGGATCGTCGTGAAGTTTTTGACGAATTCGTGAAATTAAAATATCAATTGCCCTACCATAGACCTCAGAGTCATGACCTTGCATAAAGGTGAGAATGTCATCGCGACTTAAAATTTTGTGCTGGTTTTCTATTAAAAGATTTAAGGCCAGAAACTCGTTACTTGTTAATTCCAAATTGGTACCATCCAATTTGGCACTTAATTTGTCGGGATTCACTTCAAGTTGTCCAAACTTTTGAATGCCCATTGTTTTATTGGGTAGTTCCGCTTTTTTACTACGGCGTAAAATACTTTCGATTCGAGCCAGTAGTTCACGAGGTTCAAATGGCTTTGGCAAATAGTCGTCGGCTCCGATCTCTAAGCCAACAATACGATCCATAGTTTCACCGCGCGCTGAAAGGAAAAGTATTGGCAGGTCTGACTTACTCCGTATTAGTTTACAAAGTTCATAACCATCTAGTTGTGGCATCATTATGTCTAAAATTGCCAGGTCGTAACTTTCTAGATTGGGAAGCCCCATAACTTTTGTAGAATCAAATTCATGATCCACATTGTGTCCATACTTTGAAAGGTATTCTTTCAAAACGCTTCCTAATTTAATGTCATCGTCTACTACGAGTATTTTGTAAGTTGCCATAAATTAAATATAGCACAATAAGTCCAGTAAATACCACTGGTTACACTTTGTTACAAAATATTACTTTGCTGAAAAGATCTTCCTAAAAAGGGGGGATATAGTGGTTTCATAGATTTCAGCAAGCCAACAACGGAGGTAATAATGAAATCCAAAATCACACTAGTAACATTGCTACTTAGTACCGGTCTAGCTTTTACAGCCTGCCATTCTCACAAAGGACCGGGGAAGAAAGCAGAAAAGGTAGTTAGCGTCATTAAAGACAAACTAGAGTTAAATGAATCTCAAACTGCAAAGCTTGAAAAAATCAAAACTGAATTTATCAATCAAAGAAAATCTCGTAAAGGAGAAAAACAAGAAAAAATCAACATTGTAAAACAACAAGTTCTAGCAACTAGTCTTGATGATAATATAGCAAAGAATCTTCTCAAGGAGCGCCATCAACAACAGGAAGCTGATTTTGATAAGTTTTATGGACTTATTAAAGACTTCCACTCAAGCTTGTCCCCTGATCAAAAGAAAGAATTGCTTGGGTTAATTGAAAAGATGGAAAAACGCTTCTCTCGTCATCTATAACTCGCTTCTCATAAAATTGCCCCTCCTTAATTTGTCCCCCCTGGGTTGTCTTTGCTGGCCCCGGGGGGAAGTCTTTTTCGGACTTCTTTCTTTTTTCTGTATGAAGACCGCCATTTCACCGAGATTGTTTTTCTTTAGACGCGGGCTCCATGCCCTCGCCGGTATCGCTGTGCGATCGCTTCACGCTTACCGGAGGTCTAAAGAAAAACAATCTCGGTGAAATGGCTATTGCTTTATATGAAGAGCTTAGAAGGATGTCCTCAAAGACTTTTGGTGAAGCGCTTCGCGCTGAAGGTTTTTGTGGTTTTTATTGGATAGTCTTCGGAGTTGGGAATATGCCGCTTGGTATTTGGGGAAGAGTTTAGTTAGGTTGTTAGCTTTTTCTGACTCTATTATTGAATTGGTTTGCTGATTTTTGGCAAGTTAGACCAAGATGGTCTTATAAATATTCTATTAATATTTAGCTTTATTGCCTTGGTTTCTAGAACAATACTTAGAGATTTAGACTTACTGCGAGATACAGACCTCTAAGAAAAAAGGCCCAACATAAAATGCTAGGCCTATTGGTAATTAGTTTTGTACTGAGTAGGAGAGTCCTGCTTTTTTTACTACGCTTTGGCAGTCAGGACTGAGATTTTGAATGAAAATCTCTTTGTTCTGGCTTTGGTATTTTTTGATCAAATTGGTCAGAGCTTCGATACTTGAATAGTCAACCACTCTAGTGTTCTTAAAATCTACAAATACTTTGCTTGGATCTTCCCTAGGAGTAAATAAATCCTGAAAGCTTTGAACTGATCCGAAGAAAAGAGTTCCGTCTAGTAAATAGTGCTTTTGGCCCTCTTCATCGACAAACTCTTCTGAGTGAATTTTTTCTGATTTTTCCCAGGCGAAAACAAGTGCTGAAACAATCACTCCACAAAATACAGCGATGGCCAGATCCGAAATTACTGTTACAGACGATACCAACACAATTACAAAAGCATCTGCTCTTGGGATTTTTCCTAGGATTCTAAAAGATGACCACTCAAAGGTTCCAATTACGACCATAAACATCACACCAACTAATGCAGATACAGGGATTAGCTCAATAAAGCCCGAGCCAACTACGATGAAGAAAAGTAGGAATAAAGCAGCGCTGACACCTGACATTCTTCCACGACCACCTGAGTTTACATTAATCATACTCTGACCAATCATTGCACAACCACCCATACCGCCAAAAAAGCCAGTAACAATATTGGCTAAGCCTTGGCCGAAACATTCCTTGTTCGCACGCCCACGGGTTTCTGTAACTTCATCTACTAATTGAAGAGTCATCAAAGACTCAATTAAACCAATGGCTGCTAAAATCGCAGAATATGGGAATATGACTTTCAAAGTCTCAAGATTAAAAGGAACACTAGGGATATGAAAACTAGGTAGTCCACCACCAACACTAGCAAGGTCAGCAACTGTACGAGTTTCAATTCCTAAAAGATGAACAATACCGGCAACTGATAAAATGGCTGCTAAAGAAGAAGGGATGGCTTTTGTAAATCTTGGCAGGAAGAAAATTATGGCCATAGTTAAGCCAACTAAGCCAAGCATGGTATAAAGCTCTTGCCCTTGCATCCAACTAAGGCTACCTGTTGCGTCTTGGATCTTAAACTGGCTTAGTTGAGCCAAGAAAATTACGATAGCAAGACCGTTTACGAAGCCAAGCATAACAGGGTGTGGGATCAAGCGAACAAAAACACCAAGTTTAAAAGCACCCGCAAGTACCTGCAAAATACCCATTAATACAACTGTGGCAAATAGGTATTCAACCCCATGATCGGCAACTAAGCTAACCATTACTACTGCCAGGGCTCCCGTGGCACCAGAGATCATTCCAGGTCTTCCACCGAAAATGGCTGTGATTAACCCAACCAAAAAGGCAGCGTATAGACCCACTAATGGTTCAACACCTGCTACAAAGGAAAAGGCCACAGCTTCTGGCACTAAAGCCAAAGCCACCGTTAAGCCTGATAATAAGTCATTACGTAAAGTTTCTTTCGTTTTGTAAATTAAATCGAACACGAACCGTCCTTAGATTATTGAGAATTTTAGGTTTATTTAGTTATGACCTTTAATGCAAAAAAGTTCAATTTTTTAAGCAAAGATTGTATTTTTTAAAATCAATTCTAAAAAATCGAAAGGAAATTGCTTTTCTTTCTAACTCTTTACAAATAGAAATGGAAACAAGAATGCCGGGCTAGGGGACTTTTCGGTGAGGCTTTGAAAGTCTTAAATTTCACGGAAAAGAAAAAGCTAAATTAATATTCCAAAAGTCATATCATTGATAGATTGAGATGTTCTATTTTTGTAGCTCCTGGTAAACCCATTTTTGGGGGCATAAAAGTGATGGGTTTTTAAATTTCAATTCCTTCTTAGGTCTTTTGAGAAATTAAGTAATTACTTTGGTCAACACTAGAGAAGCAAAACCTTTCCTCCTTGGTTCGAATACCTGAGACCTAAAACACATTTAATTTACAGGTTTACTTGCTAAATCTAGTCGATTTTTCAAAAAATCAGCTCGTAATCCCTAAAAAACTTTTAAACTCTGTGGCTTTTTAGCATTTGTTTGAGGATTTCGACGATTTGGTGTCTAACAAGTGCATTCGGGGGGATTTCATGGCTAAGTTAGTATTATTTTTTTGCATGATTAGTTTGCACTCTTTTTCGGCAGAGTATGACGAATTATTTGTTGGAACAGACTCAAATAGCCGCTACGTGATTCCATATTTTAATTTTGTTGAAGGTGCTGACCTTGGTAGGTTTCGCGAAGTTTACCAGAAAAGCTTATCCGAAATGAGAAGGGAAAGAACTAAACAAGCTTCTCAACTCCTACGAGCTGGAGCCTTTGGCGATGAAGTTTTACAGCTTATGCAATTTATTGATAACTCTATCTTCAATGTTCAAGCGCAGGTGAAACAAAATTTAGATTTAAGTTTGTACAATCTAAAATCAGAGTTAAATCGTTTGTATCAATATTATCAGCCTTCCGGCTTGCCGATATTATTTAAAAGAAATTCTAAAGACATTAATCAAAGAGATTTAAACGGGGATTTCTTTATTTATGGAACTTATCACCTCGATCGAGGTAATTTAAGCGTAGATATGCATGTGCTAAACTTACATAGCCTGGTTGAATTGAGTTTTAGTTCTAGTGGCGATCCTAGAGAGATTGGCTTAGATTTGGCTCGACAACTTTTTCACCAATTTCATCGAACTCGATTTCCTAGTACTTTGCTTGTGGGTGGAAAGCGAATTGAAATGCTAGAACGATCTTTTATTGATGCAAGAGGGGGAGCTTATCTGCCTGATCTTTATCGAAGTGCTGCTGCTAACTGTCGCTATCAAGGAGCAAGGTTGGTTAACAGACATGAGTTTGATTTACTGAAGCTCCGTGGAATTTACAGAGGTGGAATTTCCATTGGAACTTATCAATTGGGGAGAAATTTTTCTTGGGCGATTGATCAGAGTAAAATTTTTCGTCCTCACTACTACACGAGTCTTGCTAACGCCAATCGACCAAGTTATCTAGAATATATTTGTGTAAAGGACTAACTCAGTCCTTGGTGTCGATAATTAGATGTTCGGTAGAATACTCTATTTGGCATGACCAGTTTTTTTGCGTCACAAGTGTACTTATATCTCGATTGCATTTTAGGGTCATTTTCAACGACTGTTCTTTCGAAGCAGCCTCTTCAAGCTTAATCTTCAATTTTTGACCGTGGTACTGCATTACTGAAAATTCAGAACGACTAGTCTCCAATTTTGAGTCCACTGCTAACCAAGAAATCTGTTTCTCTAAATGCTGAAAAGACTCTTGGTTTAATCTCAATGTTAGATCTGTGAGATAATCAAAAGGGTTTTCTTCCGATTTTCCATAGTTTCTTCTTTTTTCTTTCATTTCGCCGTGCCAGTCTAAAATCCAAAGGTAGAGACTGTGCTCCGGTTGTTGTTTTGGGTGAATGCTGCAGTAATATTCGGCGCCATCTTCCTTAGTTTGAGTCTCTGTAAGCCAATCGATTGTGGGATAATTTTTTAATACGTCTTTTTCTAAGAAATTATTTTCGACATCACTATAAGCTATACCAATTTGGCTCAAGGGATTGCGGTCACTGGCAAGGAGGAATTCGGGAAAAGCACCCTGTTTTTGAAATGGATAGATTCCTTCCCAGCTGCCAGAATTTGAGTTTACTTTGTAAGAGGCAGAGCTAGAAAAATTATTGAAAAATTCTTTTAGAGAATGAAATTTATCGGCAGCCAGTGAAATATAAAAATGATCTAAAAAAAGCATCGATATTCCTTTGAGAATATAAAATAAATTCTGTGTAAAAAACGAATTCACTATATAGAACTTACCAACGAAGGGAAAGTCTATTCTTTTTAACTAGAATGATCCATTTTAATGAGATGAAGTATCTTTTATCTATTTTACTTTTAAGCTACCAAGCATTCTCATTAGAGTTCAATGAATTGGAGCATTTATTTTCTAGTTTTCACAAATTACATTCTGAAAACCTGCTAATGCAATTTAATACTGAACTTCGCTTTAATCCTCCACCACAAGGTTTTGATGAAAGCTATTGGTGGGAGATCGACCATGCTAGTGCTCGTTTTGTTTTGATTGATAATGCCAATCCTCAGCAGCTCAGTATTTTCGTTTTTGGGGGCTTAGCTAGACTCAGTGGGATGACAAAAGATTCTATGGCCATTAGTTTATGTCATGAGCTAGGTCATTTACTCGCCGGCCCTCCCTTGAAATTTAGTGGTTCTAGTGTTGAAGGAATGGCTGATTATTTTTCAACAGGGGATTGTCTTAGAAATTATTTTTTGAGTTACGAAAATAGTCCACCTAGAAAGTCTCTTCCTAGAGAAGTTTTGGTTTGTGAGAAATATTATGAAAATACCTTAGATGTAAACTTATGTTTAAGATCATTTGTAGCCTTAGATGGCCAATTAAGCTTACTACGCCTAGTAGCTCCAGAATTAGAGTTTTGGGACAAGTCCACTGAGCGTCCTGATACTATTCGCCAGGACGACTATTTTTACCCAGAGCCAAGCTGTCGCTTAGAAAGTATGAGAAATGGAATTTTGGGTTTGCCAGCTCCAAGCTGTTGGCTTCCAAAGTAATGTGTTTTAGTTAAGACAAATGAATTTAACTGAATCTCTTTGAAATCAAACATAGAGCCTTTCTTTTCTTCCATGGAACAATAATAGGTCAACAGTCCTTGCTTGGCATGTTAGCCTTGGCACCTGCGAGGTATGAATGACTACCAATGATCTGACCAAAGGTTCCGTCGTTAAATCACTTTTTAAATTATCCATTCCCATAGTAATGGCAAATTTCTTACATACGGCATACCAGTTAACCGACACATTTTGGGTTGGAAGATTAGGCTCCAATGAAGTCGCAGCTTTGTCGATGGCTTTTCCCGTAATTTTTCTTACCATATCTTTGGGTGGTGGCTTCGCTGTTAGTGGAACCATTCTGGTCGCTCAATATGCAGGGCAAGGTAAGGCCGACCGAGTTTCAAAAATTTGTTTTCAAACTCTTTTAGTAATAATTTGTACCTCATTGATTTTATCAGTGATTGGTTATTGGGTAATACCTTATATTATTCAACCAATGACAAAGTCTCCCGAGATTGCTCGTCTTGGAATCTCTTATTTGCGAATTACCTTTGTTGGTTTGGTGTTTAGTTATTTTTATATGATGTTTCAGTCACTCTACCGAGGAGTGGGAGATGTTAAGACTCCTTTTTACATAGTACTATTTAGCGTATTGTTAAATTTTTTGATCGATCCATTGCTGATCAATGGTTATAAATCTATCCCCGCTTTTGGTGTGGATGGGGCCGCTTACGCGACTATTTTTACCCAAGCACTTTCTGCTTTTATTGGCTTGTATTTACTTGCAAAGGGCAAGGGTGGCATAAAATTAAATTTCAAAAAACCTGAAATAGATTTTTATGAAATAAGAAGGATCATTGAATTGGGCTTACCTGCCTCGGCAGAGCAGTCTACTCGTTCTCTAGCAATGTTGGTTATGACTTTTTTAGTTTCTAGTTTTGGAGATGTGGTTCTTGCAAGTTATGGAATAGGAATTCGAGTATTAAGTTTTGCCATCATACCTTGTTTGGGTTTTAGTATGGCTACCTCCACCTTAGTAGGGCAAAATATTGGGGCTGGTCAAAAAGAGCGAGCCTTTGAGGTTGTGAAACTAAGTATTTCCATTATTTTTGTTAGCATGAGTTTTGCGGGAGCGATGTTTTTTGGTTTCGCCAAAGAGACTTTAGAGTTTTTTGTTCCAACAGATGCAAATGTAATCGCAGAGGGAACAATAATTATTAAATACATAGCGGTAACTTTTGGCTTTATCGGCGTTCAACAGGTAGTGGCCGGAGCATTACGTGGAGGAGGAAGTACTCTACTGGCAATGTTTATAGCTATCATTAGTTTATGGGTGCTTCGCTTTCCGGTGGCTTATTTTTTATCAACGCATACAGATTTAGGAAAAGAAGGTATCTACTTGTCGTTCATAATTAGTAGTGTCTTGGCTGCGATAATTTCTTTGTGCGTAATCTATCGTAAGCGCTGGATTAAAGACCTAACTCGTCCAATTGAATTGAAAGAAAAAGAGGTTCTTGAGGCGACAATTACAGAAAAAGCTGGGCCTCAATAAGTTAGCTAGTTAGAGACTTTGTCTCAAAAGCGCGACGAAACTAGACTTAATGTGTGTGTTCTTTAAGTCATTTTTTTGAAACATAAAATATATCAAAAAGAGACCCAGGCCTCTGGCTACAATCTTCTAGCTTGCAATTGCAGTCTTCGAGCTAGCTTGTTAATATTACTTAATATTTCTCGAAAATTTAATAATTGTTTAGCTTTATGCCGATCTGCAAATGTTCACGAGGTAAAAATGCTGGGGAAAAAACTAGATCGACTACATTGGATGCATTGGTTAGTGATTTTGTTATCAACAATACTAACTGTCCTTGCTTGGAAGACTTCGAAAGAGACCTTAGATGAAAAGGTTGAAAATAAATTTAAGAGAGAGTCCACACAGATTATCGAACTAGTTTTAGAGAGAATGCAAAAATATGAAGATGCCTTGTGGGGGGGAGTTGCTACGATTAATTCCCATGATGGAAATATCGACTATGTCCATTGGCGAAGTTTTGCCCAAAGATTAAAATTAGAAGAGCGTTATCCAGGTATCAATGGAATTGGCGTTATCCATAATATCCAAAAAGACCAACTGAATAGCTATTTAAAATTAGAACGCAAGCAACGGCCTAATTATAAAATTCATCCTGCTCACAGTGAAAAAGAATATTGGCCTATCACATATATCATTCCAGATGATATCAATGCAAAGGCAGTTGGACTTGATATGGCTCATGAAACCAATCGTTATACGGCGGCCAAGAAAGCTCGTGATACTGGAAAGGCACAAATTACGGGGCCAATAACATTGGTGCAAGACTCTGAAAAAACGCCAGGCTTTTTATTTTATGCCCCATTCTACAAAGGAGATATTCCCGAAACAGTAGAAGAGAGAAGAAAAAAGGTGGTTGGTCTGGTTTATGCGCCTTTTGTTTTTAGTAAGTTGATGCAAGGTGTGTTGAATGAGAAAAATCGACACATCAGTCTTAAGGTTTCAGATCAAGACTCTGTTTTGTACAATGAGAACTTTCAAGAATCTAGCAGGTTTGATAATAAACCTTTGTTTTCAAAATTGGTTTCAAAGAAGGTCTACGGTCGTACTTGGACTTTTGATATGAGAACCAATCAAGCTTTTAGAGAGGCAAATGTTAATGCTCAACCAATGATTATCCTGTTAGGAGGGATAGTCATTGATAGTATGCTGTTCCTTATTTTCTACATGATGGGCCGTTCCCGTAGAAAGGCCGTTGAATATGCCGAGTTAAAGGTAAAAGAAGCGGATGAACAAAGAATGATAGCAGCCAACTCGGCAAAACTTGCGTCTCTCGGAGAAATGGCAGCTGGAATTGCGCATGAAATCAATAATCCATTGGCAATCATCACAGGCAATGTAAGGGTGCTTTTAAAGCTTCTTGCAAAAGAAGATGTGAAAAATGCAAAAATCAACGAAAGTGCTAAAATGATCCATGATACTGCTATGAGAATTTCTAAGATAGTAAAAGGGATGCGTTATCTTTCTAGAGATGGTTCTCAAGATGAAGTAAAGGCAGAAAAAGTTTCGGAGATTTTGCAGGATGTGGTGGATTTATCTTCTGAAAAATTTAAAAGGCAAAGTGTTGAGCTGTCAATTTCAAATTCTGATGAGAGTCTAAAAGTGGATTGTCGGAAGATTGAAATTTCGCAGGTCCTTGTAAATTTATTGAATAACTCCTACGACGCAATCAAAGACCTTGAGACTAAATGGATTAAGATTGAAGTATTTCAGGAAGATCAATTTTGTGTGGTTGCGGTAGAAGATAGTGGAGATCAAATTCCAGAAGAAATTAAAAATAAACTGATGAACCCGTTTTTTACTACAAAGCCAGCTGGTGAAGGAACGGGCCTTGGTTTAAGTATTTCAAAAAGAATCATTGGAAAACATGGTGGTAAGTTAAGTTTGGATGATAAATCTGCAAATACTCGATTCTTAATCCACTTGCCAATTCACTCTGCTTAGATGTTTTTTTAGATAGGTTTTAAAGGATGTTTTACTGATTTTAAGTTCTAAATTTTTTTTCAGATAAAAGTTTTTATTTGTCACAAAAAACATTTCATCTTTTGGGTAATGGCTGTTTTCGCAGTGAATATTCGAATGCTTCTTATTATTCAGAAATCGTTTTACTTGCTGAAAATCAGCAAAGTATGCGTATTCAGCCCTCTTTAGCTTTAACATTTTTAGGCTTTTTTCATAATAGTCCTGAGTAGGTAGTTCTAGGTAATTTGTGTTTTTGAAATTTAGAAAATCCCTGTTTTTTAGAGTTCCTCGTAGGTGAACGATTGTTTTTTGTTCAAAGGATTTTGGGTCTCTAATCGTTGATGGTATTTTATTTTCCTTTAAAGCACAGAGACAAGGATTTAAGGCATGAAATGATGTGGGAATGTAGTGAACCTTATCGGCTCTTTCGGCGGAATAAAAGTACATTGGAAAGATTTGAATGACATCTTTATCCAAAAGATCAGGGACTCTTGATAAAGGTGTTTTCACGAATTTGATATTAAAGTTGGGTAGTATATCATTTAGGTAGTCTACCAAGGCACCAACTAGCTTTTCGTCTTTGTTGTAAATCAATGGGGGGGATTCAATAAAGCCTACACGTATCGTTTCTTGATGTGCATTGCTGATGCGAACTAAGAGTACCAATATAAAGATCAAATAGAGTTTTAAGTTGAATCGTCGAATTTGTTTCTCTCGCTATGAATAGATGTTGATTAAATAGTACAACGGCTTTGAGAAAGATCTAGAAGAAACTCTAACTTCTTTTGACGAAGCGTAGCGAGAGAAAGTGATATAGAAAAGAAAGTTAGAATTTCTTTGGTTTAATGCCTCTTCTTCTCTTTATCGCAATCCTTGTCGTCTTCCTGGCTAGAAGGCTTTCTGTCGATTGGTGGTTCAGCGCCAACGGTGTTCATCTGACATCCTAAAACTTCAATTTGCGCCAAGCCAGTCCCTTCTTTTTGGAACAATTCTACGTGATTGCCATCGGCACTATAAAACAATGATTTCTCTGCTGCGTCACCCATCTGTACCGCTTGGATTTTTAAAATAGCCTCTTCGTGATCGAGTGGACCTACGGCAAAGGAGTCAGTGTTTTTACTATAGTTGAATGTAAAATCGTAGGAGTTTGAGTCGGATTTCTCTTTATAAATATATCTATCAGTGCCTTGGTCTTCAAAAAATAAAACTTTATCTAAGCCCGAGTTATTGGAAACATTTAGTTTCATTTTTACCCTATTAAGAGAAGACCCACCATTATATTGATTGAATACAACATTTAGACTGACTCCTTCAATGCTTCTTATCAAATACATTTTTGTAGATTTACCATCAATTACCGGTCCAATTTTTGGATGAACTGAATAGTCTTTTGGTCCATTTAGTTGATAGCGCATATTTTCATCAAGACTGATTTCTTTTGCGTTGTATACCTTAGCAGATCCCAGTTTAAGCTTTGTTCCGTTAACTTTTGCGTAAATGTTCATGTAATTACATCTTGCTTCCGGCAATGGATCAACATGAATAGGAGGATCTATCTCGTGGCAACCTACACCTAGACAGCGTTCTTCTTTATCGTCAATAACAGGGGAATCAACAATTTCTTCCTCTTCTTCGTTATTATCGACGATATCGGGATTAGCGATTTCTTGAGCCTCGTCTAGGGCTTCGTTATTGGCTTGGTCGACAATTTCAGCTACTTTCTCTAAGCTTTGTGATTCGAATGCAATTTGATTCGAGCAATTCTGATAAGGAATGATCAAGGAGCTTAAAGCTAAAATGGCAAATAACTGTTTATTCATTGCGTCCTCCTAAAGAGACAAGATTCGCTACATAGGACTTAACGGGATTTGAGAATTCAGATGAAGAAAAAAAGTGTAGTATTTTGAGAATTTTTTGAGGGGCCATTTAAACGATTCTGGGCTGTTATATTTTTGACAACTGCCAGGCTAGTGGACAAATGTTCTATTGGAACATTGTCGAACTCTTAGATGTGAATCACATGACTTGTCTTTAAGATTCATTAAAATTAGAAAAATTAAAGAGCCAAACCAGTGTGTTCGTGTTAATTTCCAAGGCTGAGGAATCTATGAATAACTATTTAGAAATTATTGTTTTTGCTCTCGTTTTAAGTGCTGATTCTTTTTCAGCAGCAATTGCTTTAGGATTACGTAAACACAATTGGCGTGATAGTTTAAAATTTGCTCTCACTTCTGGTGGCATTGAGGCTCTAGTAGCATTTATTGGAGCTATCGGTGGAGCCGGTGTCTTGGCTCAGTTTGACTTTATCGATCATTGGATTTCATTTTTTATTCTTTTAGCGGTCGCCGTTCATATGATGATGGAAGCCATTGCTGAGCTTAAGTCAGAGGAAGATTCCGAAGAGCCAAAGCTATTTCATTCCTACATTAAAATTTTACTAGTTTCATTTGCTACAAGTTTAGATGCATTTGCCATTGGTATAACTTTGGGGATTTCCGGGAAAAATGTCATACCATACGTCTTTGCTATTGGCCTTTGTGCTTTTCTGTCCACAGTAGTAGGAATGGCAATCGCTCAAAAAGCATTTGCTAAACTAGGGGCTTGGCTTAGTTTTGTTGGGAGCTTTGTCCTTATTTTGCTCGCAATAAAGTTTTTATCTGATGGCCTGTCTTAAGTCTATTACTCTGCTTCTGCGGAACTTAATCGTACGAAATCTATTGGACTGACGATTCCACCTAGCTTTCGCGTTCGAGCTTCAACCACTAAAATTCTTGGGTCCCGAGTTTTTTCGATTTTAGAAATGGCTTTCAAAACACTATCATCTTCGCGAACCACTGCCTTTGCTGCATGCATGAATTCTGCAACTTTCATCTTGGGATGTTTTTCGGCATTATTTAAAATGTCTTCTCTACTTATGGTGCCCAGTAGTACTGAGTCTTGGTCAACCACTGGATATACGGCATGTCCATATTGTAAAAGCTTATTTTTTGCTTCATAGAGACTCATGCTAGAGGAGGCGGTTCTAATTTGTGTAGTCATGATGTCTTTTACTATTGTGATCGACATCACATTTACCGAGATATCACTGATAAACTTTAAACCTTTTCGTTTAAGCTTTAATGAGTAGATAGAATGTTTCATAAATGCTAAAGCAACTTGATCTGATATCACGCATACAAACATCAAAGGTAAAATGATGGAGTAGTCTAGAGTCATTTCAAATAAAATTACAATTGCTGTAAAACTGGCTCGGGCAGTGGATGAAAAAACAGCGGCCATACCCACTAAGGCATAAGCGCCGTAGCCAGCTGTCATGTCGGGGAAAAATTCATTTACGGCATATCCGTAGGCACCACCAAGCATAGCTCCAATGAATAGTGAAGGTACGAACACTCCGCCAGAGCCACCACAGGCCAAGCATACGGAGGTACATATAATTTTAAGCACAACGAACAGAGCCATGATTTCAAGGCTTGATTTTTGCTGTAAAACATCGGAGATACTTTCGTAACCAACGCCAAACATTTCTGGGAAATACATACCAATAGCGGCCAATATTATCCCGCCTAAAAGAGGTTTGGACCAAAATGGAATTTTTAAATCTTCGACATAGTCTTCGATTCCATAAACGGCTTTGATAAAAACGACTCCAAGTATTCCGGCAAGTACTGCGAGTATAAAATAAAACACCAATTCAGAAGGGCCATGTAAGGAATACTTTGGTACAAAAAACGCGGGTTCATTACCGAGGTGAATACGGCTTACGATGGTTCCAAAAACTGATGCGATAACCAAAGGCACGAAAGATCTAGTTTTGAGTTCGAGAATAATAACTTCAATGGCAAAAATAACAGCGGCAATTGGCGTGTTAAATGTTGCAGCTACTGCTGCTGAAGCTCCACAACCAACTAAAGTTTTAATCAGTTTAGGATCTAAGCTTAATATTTGGCCCACCACAGATCCTATGGCGGAGCCTATTTGAACCACTGGTCCTTCTCGACCTACTGATCCACCGCTGGCGATGGTAATACTTGAGGAAAATGCCTTAACCAAGACACTTCTCGCTCGCATCCTACCACCCTTTAAGCGAATTGCCTCAATTACCTCTGGAATCCCGTGGCCTTGGGCTTCTTTGGCAAAAATACGAATCAGAGCGCTGGAAGCAAATAGACCAGCGGGTAATATTGCAAACATCCATAGTCCACGTTTGTGATCAAGAGGGGATATTAAGTGCCAATCAAACTGGTGATGGAGAAAAAGGTTTTGGAATAAACCGATTAAAAAACGAAAGCCTAAAGAAGCATAGCCCACAGCAATTCCAACCAAGATCGCTAGAAAATTTAAGCGAAATACATCTTTCTTAGTGATTGGGTGTAGGTAGGTTTTGTGAATGCTCTGCCAAGTCTTGGGGACTTCCTTGATAGCAGTGCGAGTGATTTTAGGAATGTCTATGATTGTTCGGTTTTTCATAAGTTTTATGATTAATACTAAACTATGTCGTGCATTTCAACGCTACTCAATCGCTATAAATATTTTTCCACAAGGACTCCTGGTGATGAAATATAAATTCTTGTTAGAGGATCAGCTTTTTACCTAAAGCACTCTTGGTCATAAACTTTCCTTCTTGATCAAAGGCATCATAAGGAAAAAAAATTGGCTTTTACTTGTCAGACATATACTTCTTACCCAGTATACAAGGCATGTTTTATTTTGTTATTTTTATTTCAATCATTTGTGTGAGCTTATCAAGTACTGGTCTTGAAATTGAGTTTTATGGTCCCTGCCAGGATCAAGCCTTGGTCTCTGAGAAAATCTTAGAATTTCCAGAAGGACAAAGCATAGGGCAGCTTACAGTGAGCTATCTGAAGTTGCGAAAAATTCCCTATAAAGGTTCTGCGCAGGGATTTAATAGCATTTTTTCAACTCCAACCGGTTTAGAGGCTTTGGAGGTCGTTTCAGACAATGAGATGTTCAGTTATGGTTGGTGCTATTGGGTAAATGGAAAACTTTTGGAAGTATATCCTAACGAACTAAAGGCAAAACCAGCGGATCGTTTACAATGGGTGTATTCTTATGCCCAATTCAAAGATGGTAAATGGATTAGTCAATGTGTACCAGCCTTACAGCGAAAACCCCAATTTTTATGTAGAAGGTTTTAGTTTGGCTCCAAGGCTTTGATAAATTTTTGAACCATCTTGATTCGTAACCCAAACAGCAAAACTAAAACTTTTCGCTTTGGCCTTCGATTTAGCAGGTTTAAAAAGCAATTCGTTTTGTTTTAGGTTTTGAGTTTTGAAATCTAAAACAGCAAAATTTTGTACTAACTCTCGACCTTGATTTTCCCCAGACCTGACTTTCGAGACCAGTCCATTTCCTAGATAGGCAAAGTGGACCTTATATTGTTTGTCTTTATCGTATCCAGTGACTTTAACACGAAACTGCCTAGCCTGCTGATTTACGCTTATTTTAATAGGTGATTTTAAGGGAATCTTATTAGGTATCTTTAAGCTAGGTCCTGCATCTCTAGCCTCGATGACGAAGGCCGGGGTGTATACTTTTTGAACGCCCCATATTTTACTGTAATCGTATTGTCTTTTTGTAAATGCTTTTTGTGAGTAAGGATCTATCCAGCCAAGTCGGTTCCAGTAATCTACGTGAAAATTTACAGGAACAAAGTTTTTCCATAAGTCTTTGTGCTTTAATAGCTTTGCTATTTGTTGTTCCGCCGGTGGGCAGCTTGAGCATCCTTCTGAGCTATAAAGTTCAATCAATGAAACTTTATGTTCTTCTGAAACATAGTTTTCAGCATAGGAATGCATTGAAAAAAGAATGACTAGAACAGTTATAAATTTGAATATCATCAATTACCCCCATACTTATTAACCGCAATTCGCTTAAATTTAATGATTAAGACAGTGGCCTAATAGATGCTCAAGATTGCTGGCGACTGTCTATTTATTAGTGCATACGGCTTTGGGGATATTACTTAAATGACTAAGATTTCTTTTTGAATGTTTTCAAATAGAAAATTTTTAAATATTTTTACATGTTTAGGCATATAGGAGTTTTGCTGGGACAAGATGTATATTGTCCTACGAATATAGGTGAACTCAGGTAAAACTCTCTGAAGTTCTTTGTTGGCAATTTCTTTCCTACACATAAAGTCAGGTAGAGTAGCAATTCCTTGGTTGTCTGTGATGTATGTTTTTAGGACATTGATCGAGTTGGTTTTAAAGTTTACATCTACCTTATCAAACTCGCTTCGAGGCGGCCGATCTCCAAAAGGGTTCTTAAAAGCAGCTAATTTATGTGTGTTGAGATCAGCCATTGTTTCCGGTCGTCCATTACTTCGTAAGTACTTAGAGCTAGCAAAAAGGTTGACTTCAATATCACCGATCTTTCTTTGAATTAAATTGGAATCACTGAGGCGACCTATTCTCAAGGCAAGATCCACTCCGTGCTTGTTAAAGTCTAGGTATTCATTGGTAGCTATCAGCTCTATGCTCAAATCTGGATGTATTTCCATAAATTCAGTACTAAGTCTCGTCAAAACAAGATTGGATAAATCTTCTGGGGCTGTGATTGTGATATTTCCTTTTACTTCGTTACAATGACTTCTCATTTGCTCTACCGAATTTTCAAGCTCTAGCAAAGGAGGGCGAATGAAGTTGAGAAGCTGTTCTCCTTGTGCTGTTAAACTAATTCCTCGTGGTGTGCGAGCTAGTAGTTTCATTTCTAATTCTGATTCTAGCTTATCAAGGTCTCTACTGACCTTTGATTTAGGGTGTCCCATTATTTTTGCGGCTTTTGTGAGACTTCCAAATTCAGAGACTTTTGTAAATGTTTTCAGCAGGTTAAGATCCATTATAAGTGTTCCTTTATAGCAACATTATATTCACTTTTTAACACCTTTCGCAACATAGAAAAAAGGGCGATACTTTAAACATCCAAGAAAGGGGAGTTAAGATGAAACAATTATTAATCATTAGTTTATTTTTATTTGGCAGTTTAAATTTACAAGCGGCCGATGTGGATTTATCAAAAAGTAGTTTTAAATGGACTGGTTCTAAAAAGATTGGTGGTTCTTACCATACAGGTCCAATCAAAATGAAAAGTGCAAAAGTAGATGAGGAAGAAGGAACCGGGCAATTTGTTGCCGATATGAAAAGCATCGATGAATCAGAAATGAAAGGTGAAATGAAGGCTAAGTTTTTGGGACACATCAAGAGTGCTGATTTTTTTAATGTAGAAAAATTCCCAACGGCCACTTTAAAAATCGAAAAACTTGATTGGGGCTATATGTATGGAAAACTAACGGTTTTAGGTAAAACTAATGATGTAGTGGTTCCTTTTAAAAAAGATGGAAAGACGATTACAGGTGAAATGGCTTTTGACCGTACGAAGTATGGCATTAAATATGGCTCTGGCAGTTTTTTCAAATCTCTTGGCGATAAAATTATTCGCGACACAATCAAACTAGAGTTTAAAGTAGTTTTGAAATAGTAAAAATTGGCCGGTTTTTGAATCGGCCATTTTTTTGGAGTTTTAATGAATCATCGTAGATATGCAATTTTGAAGTTAATCACTTTTTTAGGTAGTATAGCCCTGGCAGGTAGGTTTCTTATGAACAAGATAAACGACCGAAAAACGAAAATGCCTTCCGTCTTCATTGGCCATGGTTCTCCAATGAATGCCCTTGCCAATAACTCATACACCAGAAGTCTAAGTCAATTTGCAAAAGAGATCGATAAGCCCAAGGGAATTCTTGTGGTTTCAGCGCATTGGTTGACAGATGGTACCTATATTACAGCGATGGATAAGCCAAAAACTATCCATGACTTTTACGGCTTTCCCAAGGCTTTGTTTGATATTGAGTATCCAGCATTAGGTAGTAAAGAATTAGTAAACAGAGTTAGTGGCTTGCTGGGTGGAGTCCTTAAGAAAGATTTTGGAGATTGGGGTTTAGATCATGGTACATGGGCGGTCTTAAAGCATATGTACCCAAATGCTGATGTTCCAGTTGTGCAGTTAAGCATTGATCGAAATGAGAGTTTTCAATTTCACTATGAAATGGGAAAGAAACTTTCAGCTCTTAGGGAGGATGGCTACCTAATTCTAGGAAGTGGAAATATAGTACATAATCTCAGAGAAATGAGTAGAAATGAAGATGCTCAAAGTTATGATTGGGCCATAGAGTTTGATGAATGGGTGAAAGAAAATTTACTGCAACGTAATGACCGAAGTCTTTTTTCAGATGTTCTAGACAGAAAGTCAGGTCAATTGAGCGTTCCGACAGCTGAGCACTATATTCCTATGTTATACGCTTTGGGGGCATCAGAAAATACAGAAAAGCTCGATTTTATTTTTGAGGAAATGCAAAATGCCTCTGTCTCTATGAGAAGTTTTCGCATTGGATAGTATTTCCTTGTAATCTCGATCTTATTCTATCACCTTTAGATAAAGGAGTTAGAAAATGCATATAAATCATGATTCCAAGAATCCACCGGCAAGTGAAATAAGCTTTGAGGACTTTTTAAAAGTAGACATTCGCGTTGGCGAAGTTGTTTCAGCTGAGGTATTTAAAGAAGCTAGAAAACCAGCTTATATTTTAAAGATTGATTTTGGTCCAGGCGTCGGTGTGAAGAAAACTAGTGCTCAAATCACAGAACATTATAGTTGTGAGGATTTAGTAGGGCGAAAAATCGCTGCTGTGGTAAACTTTCCAGCTCGTCAAATTGGTCCCATTCGTTCTGAAGTTCTCACATTGGGATTTTCGGATGAGTCTCAAAATGTAGTCTTATTTTCGCCAGATAAATCAGTACCTAATGGCTCTAGATTGCATTGAGGTCCTTAATAGGAAAAAACTATTGGTTCAGAGATAATTATAATTTACCTTTTTGACTGCTTTTTCTGATAATAGGAAGAGAGAAGAAAGAGGTGAAATATGACGATCACTACAACTGCCATATTAGCTAGTATTTTAGCTGGGCTTGCTACAGGTTTAGGGGCCCTTCCAATTTATTTCAAAAAGGAATTTAGTAAACAAAGTCTCGATGTAGGGATTGGATTCAGTGCTGGAGTTATGCTAGTTGCATCTTTCTTATCACTAATTCTTCCAGGTATAGAAGAGTCGCAAAAAGTCTATTCAGAGCTCCTTTCGTTGCCAATTGTGTTAGCCTCAATTTTAGCTGGCTACCTATTTATTATTTTTATTCATGAATTTTTACCTCATGAGCATTTTATTAAAGAAACGGATATGCAACACAATAGAAAAGTGAGTCGCGTATATTTAATAGTTTTTGCTATCTGTTTACATAATTTCCCTGAAGGATTAGCAGTAGGGGTTGGTTTTAGTGGAGATGCTCAAGGAGGTGGAATCGCACTCGCTTTAGCCATTGCAATCCAAAATATGCCTGAGGGATTGGTGGTTGCTTTTGGTCTATTGAGTGAGGGTGCTTCAAAAAATAGAGCCTTCTTTATCGCACTTCTCTCAGGACTTGTTGAGCCCGTGGCTGCTTTTTTTGGTTTTTTAAGTGCAAGTATTTCTGCATACAGCTTACCGGTCGCTCTTGGTTTTGCTGGGGGAACTATGTTGTTTGTAATTTGCCAAGAAATGTTACCTGAGCTTTTTAGAGAAGGACATGAAAAAAACGCAACTCTCGGAGTGATAATTGGTGTTCTAAGCATGATATCTATTGATTTTTATCTATAAAAGATAAGCCCGCTGGGACGGGCTTGAAAGCATTATTGAAAAGTGATTTTGAGGAAAAGTTTAAAGTTTGGGGGCGAAATTCGCCCCCATTTTGATTTACCCAGGAATCCCAACACTTAGTGAAGCAATTAAACCAGTGTCAACAGAGCCGTTTACATTTGCTAGTTGTAAATCAGTTCCATCATTAAATATATTATCTTCGGCGAAGCTAGCCACCGAAGTGTTTTGCCCTTTATTGGAATAGGGAGCTGTTTCGTAAACTGCTTGTGTCACTTCTTGTGGAAAGGCAATTTGTGAAACATAGGGAGTACTATTTAAATCATTGTTTAGGTAGACGGCAAAATGAATGTGAGTAATTCGCCCATGATACCAGCCAGGAAAAAGGCTTGTAAAACTAATCTGACCATTTGAATTAGAAAGGGCAATGCCTCTACAAAATGTTTTTCCGTAATGATATCCATTTTGAGAAGAGGAGTATCCAGAGTATGCACCGCTTTGATCACAGTGCCATACATATACCGCTGCATTTTCTATGGCGGCACATGAGTTGTTCACATTCTGTAAGTTGATTGAGAGCAATAAAGGAACACCGCTTTCTGAGCTGATATCATCTCCAAGTATATCTGAGCGATAAAGAGAGGCAAGAGCATTTGTACTCCCTCCACTGCCATCAAGAGGGTAGGGGCCTTTTGTTTCACTGGGTACTATGGAACAGGAATCCGAAATGTTGTTTGAGTTGTCATTAGTTCCAGAGCTATCATTAAGATCTTCCGTTAAATCAAAGTCAAAGTTTCCACAAGCTGATAGAAGAGTCACTCCTCCTATGCTAGCGATTGTTTTTAATAGCGTTCTACGATTTAGTGCTTGTGATTTTTGTTTTACAAGTTCTAGCGGGTGAATGTAATCTTTGTCTTCAGTTTCATTTTGCACTAGAGGCCTCCTCTTTTATCTGGCTACAGAATAAAACTCAATTATTGAGAAAGTATGGAAAGCTACAAAATATATAGCTAGTATTTCGTTAGGCACGGCACTATCATTGAAGTGACTATCAAATGAAGTTTTGCATTGATAATTATTCCTAGGGAGATTTAATGAGGGAACTGGCTTTTAAGAATATGGAACATCTTCCACAGCATAGAGATTTATGTAGATTTTTAGCTGATTTTTTTTTGAATCAATCAGGGGTTGGAGCTGTTTTTCTTAGTGGTAGTGCTGCTAGTGGTGAAATGGATCAGTACAGCGATATTGATTTGGGAGTGGTGTGCTTAGATGATCAATTGCGAGAAAAAATTTGGCAAGAACGATTAAACTGGAACTTTAAATCCTGGTTTCATCGTATGGATGCAGATCATATTAAATCTCATTTTATAATCTATATTTTTAAACCTGATATTCATGTAGATATCAACTTTTACACCTACAGTGATCTTCCTGGGGAATTTGAATCTCCTTTTTTAGTAATTGACGATAAAGCGGGAAAACTAGATTCCTGGGCAAAATCTCTCAATCGAAAAAATGAAATTCAGCCTGATTGGAGCAGAGTAAATCATGAACAGGAACGTTTTTGGGTTTGCGTGCATTACACTTGGGCTCACTGTTCAAGAGGCGAACTTTATGATTGTGCAATTTTTATTAGTGATATCCGCTCTATATTGGAAAACTGGTTTGTTCGATTAAATGGAGAAGCCTTTTTTAACTCTCGCAAAATTGAAAGTCGTTTAGGAGATGAGTTGAGGCAACAAATGAAAGATTGTTTTCCTGGTCCAGACACTAAAGAGATAAAGAAGGCTTTGCTACAACTAATAGCCCTGGAAAATCTTTACTCAGAAAAAATTGAGACTAATCTTAAAGTGAATTGGTCCACAAGCAAAGACGCAAAAGATAGAATAAAAAAAATGCTAGAAGAGCTGTAAGATTGAAGGAGAAAAGATATTTATCCCTAAAATGATATAAGCCCGTCGAATGTTGGCTGACATATCAATTTCGCACAAATTTACGGCACTATAGTTTTTGTAGATTGCCCTATAGCTTATACTTATTGGTTTATTTAAAATGCTTAAATCATAATTAGATCATGCCATCATTAACTCAATTTGAATATTTATTAGCCGTTGACGAATTAAAGAGTTTTAGCCGTGCGGCTAAAAAATGTAATGTTAGTCAGCCATCGCTTTCGTCTCAAGTTCAAAAGGCGGAAGATGAGCTGGGAATGATCATCTTTGATCGATCCAAAAAGCCAATCATCACCACAGAAAAAGGCAAGAGAGTAATTTCCCAAGCCCGAAATGTGATTAGAGAATACAGAAAAGTTTTAGACATTACCAACGACAAAGACACTCTTTTTGGGGACTTTAATTTGGCTGTCATTCCCTCCCTCGCGCCTTATGTAGTACCACTTTTCGTAAAATCGTTTTCTAGAAAATATCCTGAAGTTAAGCTATCAATTAGTGAATATAAAACAGATACGATCATCGAAGCATTGTATGATGATCGCATTGATGCCGGCTTATTGGTAACGCCTCTACAAGATGACAAAATCATAGAGCGTTCTTTATTTTATGAACGATTTTATGTTTACGCCTCAAAAAATCATGAACTAGCAGGGAAACATAGAATTGATGATTCTGACCTAGACTCTTGCTCGGTATGGTTACTCGAAGAGGGACATTGCTTTAGAGACCAAGTGATTAAGGTTTGCAGTATGGGAAGGCGAAAAAATGTTTTAAATAATATTCGCTTTGCAAGTGGTAGCCTAGAGACATTGGTAAATTTAATTCGCCAGGGTGATGGCTACACACTTTTACCTGAGTTGGCCACTTTAAATTTACCCGAGCACGAAAAAGAAGAACACTTGCGAGAGTTCTTTGCTCCTGTACCTACAAGAGAAGTAAGTTTAGTGCATAGCCGTAGCTTTTTGAAACAAGATATCATTGAGGCATTACAGGCTGAAATTATCATGAATTTACCCAAATGCATAAAGTCTTTAAAACGAGACGGTATCTCTATAATCAATATTTAATTGTTTTAAGTTATCGTAATAATTAGATCAATAGAATTAAGCTATAAAAACATAGCCTCAGAATATTTCAAATCATTGAACTTTTCCTCGATAGTAAGAGTGTAGAAGAAAAACTACATAAATTATCAAGGAGGTTCCGTTGAAAAAATCAAAGTTAATAGCCTTTATGGCGGTAATATCTTTTATGGGTTTACTAAGTCTAGGAGTAAATGCCTCAGAACAGTTAACCCGTGAAACAGGTGCACCGGTTGGAGACAACCAAAATTCTAAGACTGCTGGAGAAATGGGGGGTGTTCTTCTTGAAGACGCACATCTATTAGAAAAACTAGCACGTTTTGATAGAATGCGAATCCCAGAACGAGTTGTACATCCAAGGGGTGTTGGCGCGCATGGTGTTTTTAAGTCTTACGGTAATTTTTCTGAACTAACAAAGGCATCAATCTTTAGTAAGAAAAATAAAGAAACAGAACTGTTTGTACGATTCTCTTCAGTGATTCATTCTAAAGGATCACCAGAAACATTGAGAGACCCTAGAGGCTTCGCAGTTAAATTTTACACCGATGAAGGAAACTGGGATTTGGTTGGTAATAACTTACCAGTTTTCTTTATTCGTGATGCCATTAAATTTCCAGATATGGTGAATTCATTGAAACCAGATCCAGTAACAAATCAACAAGATCCAAATCGAATTTTTGATTTCATGGCTTATCATCCTGAGAGTATCCATATGTGGACTCATTTGTTTTCAAACAAGGGAACTCCGAGGACTCTTCGAGGTATGGATGGCAATGGCGTTCATGCTTATAAGTTTGTGAACGACAAAGCTGTTGTTAAGTATGTGAAGTTTCGTTGGAAATCTATGCAAGCAGACAAAGGCTTAACGGCAAAAGAAGCTTCAGAAATTCAGGCAAAAGATTTTAGTCATCATACGAGAGATCTATACGACAATATTAAAAAGGGGAATTATCCGTCCTGGGAATTGCAGGCCTTAGTTTTTGATCCTAAAGACTTTGATAAAGTTGACTTTAACCCTTTAGATGCCACCAAAGACTGGCTCTGCGATATGAGTGTGATCCGTTGTAAAACTTTGGGGAAGATGACTCTAAATAGAGTGCCAGATAACTTCTTTCAGTATTCAGAGCAAGCTGCTTTTTCACCTGCTGTTTTTGTTCCAGGGATTGAGCCATCTGAGGATCGATTACTACAAGGAAGGTTGTTTTCTTATTCTGACACTCAAAGGTATCGTTTAGGGGTGAACTACCAGTACCTTCCGGTCAATCGAGCGAAAGTAAAAATTAATACTTTTGCCCAAGATGGGAGTTTGGCGACTTACGAAGCTAAGGACAAACATACCAATTATCAGCCGAATCAGTTTAATGGCGATACCAATCGTATCAATGGAATTATGGCTGAAAATAAAAAACACAAATACAGTACTTACAAATTATCAGGAGAAGCTCACCAAAAGATGATCCAAAAGACTTTGAATTTTCGTCAAGCTGGAGAGACTTATCGTAGATATAGTGAGTTTGATAAAAAGCATCTCATCATGAATTTTGCAGGAGATCTTAATCAAGTAAAGAACAAGAAGATTGTTCAACAGATGGTAGCTTATGCCTATGCAGCAGATAAAGAATATGGCACACGCCTAGCTAAGGCGACAAAAACCAAGCTGAAAGTAGTACAGAAGATCGCCAAACAAGTTCAGGATGATTCGAAATACATTGCCAAAGAAAAACAAGAATCTTCTGAGAAAATCGCTCGGAAGTAAAAGTGATTCATAATCAAGCCCCCTCATTAGAGGGGGCACTCCTTAGGAGGAAGTATGAGATTCGTTTTTTTATTAGTAATTATGATGTCTAGTAATATGCTCTCTGCAAGAGCTATTGATAAGTCTCCCGATCAGTTAAAGATAATTGCGATGATAAATAAAGCTGCTAAAACCAATAATCTAGAACTCATCAAAGAGTACAAAAAATATGGTGGTAATTTAAACGTTCAAGACGAAAAAGGCTATAGCCCTTTGATCTACGCAGCCTACTATGGGCATGATGATTTAGTGACTTACCTAATTCATGAAGGAGCAAACCCTTGTTTAGAGGACAAAAGGGGGAACACTGCTTTGATGGGTGCAATTTTTAAAGGGAACTTAAAGTCAGCTTACGTCTTAATGAAATCAAAATGTAGCATCAATCATAAAAACAAGGCTAATCAAAACGCCTTAATGTACGCCGCCTTGTTTGATAGAAAGGAAATTGCAAAAGAGTTAATGAAGAAAGGTTTAAAACCCAGTCAAAAAGACCATCAAGGTGAGAGTGCCATTAGTTTGGCTGAAAAACAGATGAATCAGTCTATGCTTGAACTTTTGGGAGCAGAGTAGATCTAGGCTTTAAAGACTTGAAGATCTACAGCTCTTACTCGTAATTTTACGAACCAAGTTGATACTGGCTTTTAAAGGTTTCGGAAAGCTCATGGCATAAAGAGCTACGCTGGGTAGACCAAATATCGCGACTAAACTAGCCTTAGAAATTCCTTCTTGAGCCAATAAAATGAAAACGGCTCCTTCAGTAATCGTGGTAAACAAAGCTAGGTTTTGAGCAACTCTCTCAGTCATTAAGCCGCGTCCAAATTCTTTAAAATTCGCCCTACTGGCAGTAAGAAAAAAGGCTGTTCCTATGTAGGCAAGTAATGAGGTGATGCTTTTGTTAAAAATATCGATGCTTAGAAATCCATTTTCAGGTGTTTGCAGAAATTGGTAACTATAGAAAAACATCCAATAGACAAGATTAGTTGCTAATAGGTGACCAGCGGTTCCAGAAAAGCTATGCGTACTTCGAATCATTTTTCGTGTTGTCGAATACTCAATTTTTTTAAACTTTTTCACAATTTTATGGAATGCGTTCATAGGGACGCGAAAAAGGTTTTTGGCACTCATGCTTTTAAAGATTTTTTCATCCAAAGTGTTTTGGAAGAATATAAAAAAGGTGTTACCAAAAGTACTTAATGTCATGGCAACCGCTTTCATGGTCCAGTCCATCGGTGCCGCAGCCCAAATGAATAAAGTGGTTCCTTGGATGAATACAAAATTCATAGCTCTGGTAGAGTTGATGTACTTTTCATTTTCTCCACTATTCCTATGTTCATATTGATATAGTCTTTTTACCGGTGAGGCTAGAGCCTGAAAACTTCGAATGCTATATTTTCTCAACCGATAACGAATCTGGTTGTTTTCTTCTTCAGGAATCGATTGAACTTCTGAGTAATCCATTTCTTTGGAAAGGATACCTTCAGATTCTAGTTCAGGGAGTCTTGATAGAATGTCTCGTTGGTCTATTTTCTCAATGGCCTCTGAATCATTAGGCTCTTCCGCCATTGGGCCTGCCCATGGACTTTTGCTAACATCAGTTTTTACGACCTCTGTAGAGACTTGGGCGAAACTATAAAATGAAATTTGAAATGCGATCAAAAATACAAAAAGTGGTTTTAAAAAATAAAGCATAATCATGCAGGCCTCTCGCTTAATTGCGAGCCGAAACGGTCGCCCTGCAGTAATCCTCCTAAGTTATTAAAATCATTATACTATAATTAAACTGCCGCTTCCAACCTAGGGCTTTTTAAAGTACTGAATTGGAAAGTTTTCTCACTTTAAAGAGAAATGGCCGAACATTGTCGCTGAAACTTGCCTCTCAGGGCTCTTTTCTAATGATTTTGCTGGATGGGGGGAGCTTATTCTTGGGTTTTGAATTTGTTAATCTATTATTTTGTAAATTAGGAATAACCTAATCTAAATGCCTGGGCTATATATAAAATTTATTAAATTGGTCCTGTAGTTTCGTCAATTTCTGGTTGTTTGTTGTTATCAGAATAAATTTCTAGGCTGGTCTCAGCTGGGGACTTGGCTTTGGAGTTTAAGAAAAGCTTACTTTTATTAGGTTCTAGCTTTGAAATTGCAAAGAATACGGTTGTCCGAAATCCTGCTTTTCGTTAGTATTTGCCACTGGAGAAACCTATGAATACAAAAGATTTACGTAACGCCTTTAGCAAGTATTTTCAAAAACAGGGACATGAGAAGGTTCCATCTTCTTCTTTGGTGCCAATCAATGATCCAACTTTGCTTTTTAATAATGCAGGAATGAATCAGTTTAAAGACTATTTTACTGGAAAGGCCCAAGCTAAAAACCCTAGAGCCGTTAGCATTCAAAAATGTGTTCGAGCTGGAGGTAAACATAATGATTTAGAGAACGTAGGTTTCACGGCTCGTCACCATACATTTTTTGAGATGTTAGGAAACTTCTCTTTTGGTGATTACTTTAAAAAGGAAGCGATTGAGATGGCTTGGAGTTTTTTAACGGAAGAGTTAAAAATTCCAAAAGAAAAACTTTACGTAACCGCTCATCATACGGACCAAGAAGCTGAAAAGCTTTGGATTGAACACATTGGTGTTCCGAAGGAACGTTTTTTCTACCGTGGCGATAAAGACAATTTTTGGGAAATGGGTGAAATTGGTCCATGTGGTCCTTGTTCAGAAATTTTTTATGATCATGGAGAAGAACATAAAGATCCAAATGTAGTAATCAAAGAAAACCTATTAGATGATGAAGATCGTTATGTTGAAATTTGGAATCTTGTATTTATGCAGTATGAAAAATACAAAGAAAATGGTGAGGTAAAAAGAAGAGATTTACCAAACCCTTGTATCGATACAGGATGTGGACTAGAGCGTTTGGCAGCTGTTGTTCAGGGAAAATACAATAATTTTGATACCGACGTATTTCAAAATATCATCAAGCAGTTAGAAAAAATCACTGGTAAGTCTTATTCCGACAAGGAATATACAACAAGCTTCCGAGTAGTGGCTGATCACATTCGTTCTTCAACTATGCTGATCACTGATGGTGTGATTCCATCGAATGAAGGTCGTGGTTATGTATTACGCCGAATTATCCGTAGAGCCATTCGTCATTTGTCAGTTTTAGGAATTGAAAAACCAATCCTGGCTGATTTAGTGGACACAGTGTTTGCTGATCTTGGTGAAGAGTATGTTGAAAATGCTAGTAACAAAGCTATGGCTATTAAGTTTTTGAAAACGGAAGAGCTTAGTTTTAGAAATACCTTATCCTCTGGCTTAAGTCTTCTTGAGAAAGAGATGGAAAGATTAAAAGCGGCGAAAAAAGATACATTAGAAGGTGAGGTAGTGTTTAAACTCTACGACACCCATGGGTTTCCCTTGGATTTAACGGCTTTGATTCTTGAGGAACAAGCTTTAAAGATTGATGAAGCTGGCTTCGAAAAGCTAATGGATGAACAAAAAGAACGATCTCGAGGAGCTAGTGATTTTGGAGCAAAAGAGGATAATTTAAAGTTATTCTATGATGCTAAAGATAAATTTGGATCGACTGAGTTTACCGGTTACAAAGAATTAGAAACTACAGCGAAACTTTTGGCAGTGCTAAGCTTGGGGGAAGAAAAGGAAGCACTTCTTTTTGATAAAACTCCTTTTTATGGCGAATCTGGCGGACAAGCTGGTGATAGAGGAATGATTCATTCGCAGCTGGAAGTTCTAGATACTCAAAAGCCTGTAGATGGAATCCATGCACATATTGTTCGTAGTGGGCATGAGTTAAAAGAAGGTGAAACTTATCTTTTACAAGTAGATAAAAATGCAAGAGCAGCAATCGCTAAAAACCATACAGCAACGCATTTGTTGCATGCAGCTTTAAGAAAGGTTTTAGGGGCACATGTTAAGCAGGCGGGTTCTTTAGTGGGACCTAAGCGTTTACGTTTTGATTTTTCTCATCCTGAAAAAGTCACTAAAGAAGAGTTGAGCAAGGTTGAGCAATTAGTGAATCTAGAAATTTTCAAGTCCACTCCGGTTGTGCCTGAGGAAATGAGCAAAGATGAAGCTGTAGCGAAAGGTGCAATGGCTTTGTTTGGTGAAAAATATGGGGATCAGGTTCGAGTTCTTGAAATCGGAGATTTTTCTATTGAGCTTTGTGGTGGAACTCATGTTACGAACACTGCAACAATCAATTTATTTAAAATACTGTCGGAATCAGCGCTTTCCGCTGGTGTTAGAAGAATCGAAGCGACTACAAGCAACGCAGCCCTTGAGAAAGTAAATGAAGGTTTAGACTCTTTGTCTAAAGTAGAAGAGGCATTAAAAACTACGGGACCTAAAGTAGTAGGCCGCCTAGAGCAGCTACAAGCTTCTGTAAAAGACAAAGATAAAGAAATAAAAGCATTAAAAGAAAGACTCTTAGCAGCAGAAGCAAAACAGTTATTAGATAATCCAGAGTCTATTAGCCACGATATGGTTTACAAAGTCATTTCAGCACCAGATGGAAGTGACATTCGTCAAATTGGTGAAATGTTCGTTGATAAGCATAACACTGGTGTTGCTTTGATTTATTCTAAAAAGGGCGATAAAGCCTCAGTTTTATTAAAGACTTTTAAGGGTAATAAAAAGCTTAATTGCTCTGAAGTTTTAAATTCAGCACTAAAAGAGTTTGGTGGCCGAGGTGGTGGAAAACCAGAAATGGCTCAAGGCTCGATCGATATTGATAAGCTTTCAGGGGTTGAAAACTCTATCAGCTCAAAACTTCGAGAGATTTAATGAAAAGGCTAGCGCAAGCTGGCCTTTTTTTATGCTTCTTTTTGTCTTACACAACAAAGGAATAAATTAAGCACTAGGGGTTTTGAAACCAATTGCCATGAGAGGCTTTATCGAAAGCATATATGACTAGAAAAAAGGAAACTCGGGGAGCTTCTTTAAATTTCGTTCATGCAGGAGTGCACTCATGTATTCGCTTAAGCGGATTTTTCATTCTTTCTATTTCGAGTGCCTATCCAAAACAAAGCAAGGAAAAAGACACAACTTGCAATCATAGCATAAGCAACTTTTTGAAAACGTAAGTGCTTCTTTTTAGTGACCATGGTTTTCTGCGAGTGTCTCTCTAACCAAAACATCGCTTTTTTATTATCTTCACTTTGTTTTGAATTAAGTAAGAACTCAATGTTTGTACTGTCTTTTGAGAAGCTTTTTAACTGGGAGATTAACAGGCCATTACTAACAACGAATAACTTTCCACTAAGTTCTTCTGGAACTTTTTGGTGTAATTCTTCTACTTTATCGATTGATAATTTTAAGGACACAAGTTTTGTAGCGTCTTCCATGTTTTCAATGTTTGCTTTGGATATTTCTTTCTTCTTAATTTCTAAAACAGGGATTTTTTCTAGCAAGATTTGCAAGTCATCCGTGTCGTAACTATGAGAAATAGCAACACAGTTATCACCACCATCACACATCCTATGGAGTTCTAGTTTTTCATATTCTTCAGCAAATAAAAGCAGGTAGAAAATATTGATTAAAAGGAAGTATTTCATAAAAGCTCCTTATTTGCTTTGTAAACTAGCTAATCTGAATAGCCATCAAGAAGTTCGAAAATCGGCTAAGATTAACAGAAATACCTGATGCAAGGCAAACTATACTGAGTGGGATTCAATTCTTTACTTGTTGGGGCAAAAATTATAAAAAATAAAGGATGATTGAGCCACAGAAAACCACAAGTAAACAAGTTTATCAATTGCGCGATTACCAAAAAGAAGCGGTAGCGCGGACGCTTCATTATTTTCGAAGAGTAAATGATCCAGCGGTGGTTGTCTTGCCAACGGGAGCTGGAAAGAGTTTGGTAATTGCTGAACTTGCTAGAGTGGCAAAAGGAAGAGTTCTAGTGCTTGCGCATGTGAAAGAACTTGTTGAGCAAAACCATGCAAAATATGAGAGCTATGGTCTTGAGGCAGGGATCTATTCCGCAAGCTTAAATCAAAAGGATAGTTCACAGAAGGTGATTTTTGGTAGCATTCAATCGGTCGCTAATGCCAGTGATAATTTTTTTAATGGGTTTACTTTGTTAATTGTTGATGAATGTCACCGAATTGGCATGGATTCAGACACTCAATATCGAACTGTAATCACTAAGCTAAAAACCAATAACCCCCAATTGTGTGTATTAGGACTAACAGCAACTCCATACAGAATGGGAATGGGGTGGATTTATAACCATAGTGTTGACGGAGTTGTTAGAACAAAAGAAGAACGTTTTTTTAAGCGTTGTATCTATGAATTACCCTTGCGTTATATGATACAAAACAAATATTTAACCCCGCCGGTTAAAATTGATATTCCCGTGACCTCTTATGATTTTTCAGAGTTATTTGATAAAAACCGTAGGTATACGCAATCAGAAGTAGAAGAAGTTTTAAAGCAACAAAAGCGTCTTACGCCTTTGATCATAAAAAACATTGTCGATATAACTGAGAATTATGATCGTCAAGGAGTGATGGTTTTTGCAGGGTCTGTTAGGCATGCAGAAGAAATTCTAGAGTATTTGCCAGAGGGGCAGGCTAGAATTGTTGTTGGTGATACAAATGTTAAAGATCGAGAATCAATCATCAATGATTTTAAAGATAGAAAATTTAAGTATTTGGTAAATGTGTCTGTTCTAACCACTGGTTTTGATGCGCCTCATGTTGATGTGATTGCGATTCTTAGGCCGACCGAGTCTGTAAGTTTGTATCAACAAATTATCGGCCGAGGTCTACGACTGGAGAATGGAAAAACTGATTGTTTTATTTTAGATTATGCTGGAATTGGGCATGATGTTTATAGCCCAGAGATTGATGACAACAAACCGGCTAAGGAATCTGTTGCCGTGCAAGTAACTTGTCCTCAATGCGGTTTTGAAAATGACTTTTGGGGAAGGCTTGATGATGATGGTGAATTGATCGAGCATTACGGAAGAAAGTGTAGGGGGGGTATCACGGACCCTGATACTTATAAGTTTGAAGAATGTGGCTATCGTTTTCGCTCGAAACGATGTGGTGCCTGTAGTACTGAAAATGACATATCAGCGAGAAACTGTATTGAATGTGGTGAAAACTTTGTTGATCCTGAAACCAAATTAAAACAAGCAAGGTTATCAAAAAATGCCCATGTTATGGTTCCAGACAGCACTGAGTTTTTAGATAGAAAAGACAAAAATGGAAACGCTTTTTTAGAGATTAGATATTACGATCTAGAAGCCAACCATATTTCAGAGTTTCACTTTTTAAACAATGTCACGAGTAGAAAAAAGTTTAATATCGATTTCTTAAGATCTCATTTGAGAATCCCAGAATTAAAAATTGATCCGAGAAGCCCAGCAGAGGTAATTGGAATTAGGCATTTGTTAAGAATGCCCTCTTACATCATAGCTAGAAAAAAAGATAAGTTTTGGAAGTTAACTGAGAAAATTTTTATTGAAGAGTTAAGCCGAAAACAACGTGAACCTTAGTCAGGATTATATATACTGAAACTATGAATTTTGAAGAATTTAAAATCCACGAAATACGAGGATACATTCAAAGTATGTATCTGGTGGAGTATACGGATAAACTATTACTTCTAGATAGTGGAACCAAACTTGATGTTAAGCTGGTGCGAGAGTTTATTGAAAAGGATCTACAAAGAGAGTTTTCTGATTTAAAGTTGGTACTGATTAGTCATGCTCATCCAGATCATTCTGGTGGAGCAGCCTATTTTCAAAAACTTGGAATAGCAATTGCTGGACCTCACAATATTAATGATTGGTACAAAGGTTTATCAGGATTGATCACTTATAATGTTGATATTTTTCTATTATATATGGTTTGGAGCAAAGTAAAAACCAAAGCCTCTAGGTTTCAATCCGTATATTTTCCAAGGCATTTAAAACTTGATTATAAATTATATGACTTAGATAAAATACCTGGCTTTGAAGATTGGCAAGCCTTGCATACAGATGGGCATACGGAGTCTGATTTATCCTTTTACAATGGCGATAATAAATTTATCTATATTGCCGATAACATAGTAAGAAACCGCAAAGGCTTTTTATCACCTTATCCAGTGGTATTTCCTGAAAAGTACAGAGACTCTCTTCGGCGTTACCTAAAGATGCAAATCCAATTTTTTGCCATTGCTCACTATGGGATTCATCAAATTTCAAAAGACGAAATTCATAAAGTAATGGATAAGTCCGGTGACAAGCCGAGAAGACACCGAACAAGCTTAGGGAAAATTTTATTCAGTATGTTGTTCAGAAAATCCCGTAAAAAGCTGAAATCAAAATAGAGACATAGTCACAAAAATTATAAAAGACGCCTGTAAGTAAAAATACCTTTGGTCGAATAAGCCTTGGAAAACAGCATGGAAACTGTTACAAAATGTCAGAATTTGGCAGATAAAGGAGTCTCAAGTGATTGAGTGGATCAAAATGAATAGTCCTATTGGAGATTTATATATTTTATCAGAGGAAGAAAGCATTTGTGGAATTTCCTGGGATGAATCTTCTTTCAAAAAAGTAGCCAACAAAAAGCCTTCCAGTTCCCCTAAAAAAACTGTGCTTCTACAAGCGAAGATGCAATTGCTTGAGTATTTTAACGGCGAGAGAGATGTATTTGATTTAGCTCTTTCGCCAAAAGGGACTGAATTTCAAAACAAGGTCTGGAAGCAACTACAAAAGATTCCCTTTGGTAAGACAAAGTCTTACGGCGACATTGCGAGTAAAATAAATAATCCCAAAGCTATGCGTGCGGTTGGAATGGCAAATCGAAACAACCCGATTCCAATCATAATTCCTTGTCATCGAGTGATTGGGAGCAACGGTAAATTGACCGGTTTTGCTGGTGGTTTAGATTTGAAAAAAAGGCTTCTCGATTTTGAGGCGGGCTTGTCTCATTTGTAGAATTTATTTTTAGCAAGTTTTGTTGCCTAGGCAACTGAAGTTGCTATGCAAACGCCAATAAAAGTTGTGATAACTTTCGTAAGTCACCTGCATTCATATACTTAGGCATTGGCATCAAATTCGCACTTTTCTTTAATATCTAAGTGGTATGTAAGTTAGGGGATGCGTATGAGTGATAAATTAAAACAAATCAATTTATTAAAAATTGCAATGGTTTATGGACTTACTTTAAATCTTTTGGTCTTGGCAGTCTGTGAGATTCACAATTTAAGGGCCAAGAACTTTCAAGTAGAAAGTCTCGAGCCCTTAAATAATTAGGTTTTATAATTCTAAATCACAACCCATCTTATCCAATAACTCGATCATTTTATCGAAGTCACTGTTTTCTACTGTTTTAAATTTACAAGACAGTTTTTCAGGGATGTGTTTTGCTTCTTCTTTTAAATTCTTACCTTTTTCAGTAAGGCGGATCATTTTTTTACGACGATCCTCTTCGGATGGATGAATGCTAAGTAACTCATTTTTTTCCATTTTAGATAGTACTTGAGTTAATGAACCTCCATCTATTTTGGTTTTAGCTACTAGATGTTGGATGGCTACATTTTCTTTTTCCCAAAGCGCCATCATCACTAAGAATTGCGGATAAGTAAGTCCCAGTTCTGTGAGATGTGGACGATAGGTGCGAGTGATAGCATTGGAAATAGCATAAAGACGGTGGCACAATTGGTTTTCAAGTTTTAACATTTCATCAGTCATAAAGCCCTCTATTTTTGCTAACACCATTCAAACATAAGTCCAGTTGCGACTCAAGTGAGCTAATCTAATTTTGCTATATAATCTTTATATGATTTATATTTTATTGAGTATTTTTAGGTACTTATGGTTATTAATGCGGGTAAGAAAAAAGAGTGCCTGGCATCACCGCACAGCACTCTTTGATTAATTTTTAATCTTTTTGTTTGGTTTATGTTATGAAAATGCTTCAGAACGGAATCTGTATGCCTATTTGTTGTCCTGATAACTCTCTTTTAGAGGCTAAGTTTACTCCGTTGGATTTATCGTATTCAAGGTTAAAAATTTCCAAATACAATTGAATCATTGGCGCTACAGAATATCCTAAGCCAATTTTAGTTCCACTTCCTTCATCATTTCCAAATTCGGCATCAAAAACATAGTTAAGCCAAACATTTAGTAAAATTGGAAACTCATAGCCAACAACAAGTCCCATGTTTTTCATGGTTTGATCTGAGTTGTAGTTATCCACGCTAAGCTCAGCAGTTTCATATTCTAGCATTGTATAGAGGCCTACAAAAGAATATCCAAGGCCAAGACCGAAACCTACTCCAGTAGCATCATTGTTATTGTACTCTAAAAGATTGTAATTCACTTTTGGATTAAATTTAAATCCAGCAAATGAACTTATAGGTAATAAGAAAAGACAGGCAGCAATAACGAGCTTCTTCATCAAAATCTCCTTTTTTGAATTAGCCTCATTATAAAGAGAATCTTCTCCAATGTCCTCATGACCTAGGTCCTATTCTTGGTATAATTCATTTTTGAAGTTTTTCGAGACAACATAATTCGGCTCTAAAAATGGGAAGTTTTTTTGAAAGTGGATAAAATTGCCGCTTTGGTTAAGATTTATGTCTTGAAGCTAGTTGCCCTAATGTCTTTTGAGTGAAATACAAACAGAAAATAGTGGAAAATAGACTTGTGAGTCGAATAGTTTTAATTTTTTCATTTCTATTTATTTGTATTTCTAGTTACGCCAATGATGCCTGTAAATCGGAGGATGAAGTAGCCGAATCCTTAGGGCTCGCCTATGATCTTGCTGATAAGCATGATTGTTCTTTATCGATGGATCAAACAAGTTGTGCCGGATTAGCAGCTTCTTTAGGCTTTGCTAGTGTCGCAGCTGGTTCGAAAAAGTTTGGAAATTTATTTCATAAGTCTTTGCTTACTAGAACCATTAAAAAAGAAGTTAAAGCAGCAGAGAAAAACTTGAGCGATAGAATAGCGAATGGTTTCAAGAGAGAGAATTCAATTCGTGAATATCGCTTAAGACAGAATGCTTATAAACAAGCAAGGGCTAGGTGGTATAAAGAAAATCTAGATTCCTTAATCCATCCACGTAAACGAGCTGCTTTAAAAAAAGAACTAATGGCAAAAGCGCAAAAAGAAGTTTCTACTTACGTTAAAGCCAATGTTCCACTGGAGTTTGCAACAGAGCAATTAAAGGCATTGGAAGAATATGAAACAAAAGGCCTTACAAAAGAAAGAGGTCTAGTAGCATCGGGTAGAAATTCTGATCAAGTACGGTATGATCGAAGAGTAAGGTATCAAGTTCCACCGGAAGAGCTCAGTGTTTCTAGGAGAACCAAGCTTAAAGATCAAAATAAATTAAAGACTTTGATTTCTAAGGTGTTGGACGAACAACTTCAAGATTTACAAGACAGCAAGACTTATGAAAAAGTCTATCGAAATCCCAAAGCAATTCTTGATAGGATACGGCTAAACTCCAAAGACTTCGGTTCTCGAGGAAGAAAGTATCTTGATCTCATGTATAACCTTGGTGTGGATCGAGGAATGATGGATAGTATTAATCGAGCAGCCATTTCTGGTACTGAGCGAGTTAAAACTATGAAACTCCGTTTAAATAAGCTTAAAGGACATCCTAAATTAAAATTAAAAACAATCGGTCTAGGCACCGGACTCGTTGGCGCGGTGGCAAGTTTAGCTTCGGTATCTAAAACCGCATGTAGTGAAGTAAACGATAACTACAAAAGTTTAGATTCATCCTGTGATCCCCAATATAAGTTCTCAGAAAATTTAGTGAATTATTTTAATGAACCTTTGGACGTGTTAGAGCAAGCCAGCTGTACTGGAATGACAGATTATTTAAAAGAATTTTTCACTAAAGAGTTTTCTCCTCCGAAGAGCCAAAACTCAAGCTGTAATGGAAAGAATGAGTTTGAAACTTTGTTGGTCGGTACGCCAGAGAAAACAAAAATGAAAGTAGAGACGAATCCTCGCAGTGGCCTAGCTCAGAGAGTTGCGTATAAGACAGATGTCTATGAGTATGATACAGAGGGAAGTTTGCAAAAAATATGTTATGTGAAAGAGCAGGGGAAGTTTGCACATATGCAGATTTGTCGACAAAGAGCTGAGTTTGCAGATATGACAGATTCTGTCGGATCAAAAGCAAAGGAACGTGCAAGAAAAATGTCTTTTCATGCGCCAATCATGGCGAGATGTTGTCAAAGTTCTGGTGAAATGCCAAGGGAGTGTTCTGAGCATTATGGCTTTAATGTAGATTCAACGAATGTAAATCAAAGCATTGAAGCTGTACGATAGTAGGAAATAGCTTCATTGGAGATTTAAAGATTTTTTGTGAGGCTGTTAGAAAAACCTCTTATCTATTTTGATAAACTCTAATTTTTCCATTTTTCTTATTTAACTTTCTAAGGCTTTCAAAAAAACAGACTAGATTCAAATCGAAACAAGGAGTCTTCTTGAGTTGTAAGGCTTTCTTAGTTATATTTTTTGAATAGAGGCTTGGAAATGATAAAATACTTTTTCACATTGTTGATCTTGATTTCAAATAGCGCCATGGCCGCGCCAAAAGTAGTTATGGCAACCGTAGTAGAGTTTGCTCCCTATATTATGACAAGAGGGGATAAATCAGATGGTATTGACCTAGAAATCGCAAAGGAGCTTTGTAAGAGAATTTCCTATGATTGTATTTTTAAGCAAATGGACTGGAAGTTAGTTCAACAAAGTTTAAAACTGGGTCGTATAGATGTTGGATTCTCGGGGTTTAAAACTCCTGAAAGAGAAGAGTATGCATTTTATTTGGATGAGTATTTTCACAAAAGCACTTATCGAGTTTTTACGAGAAAAGATTCCGATTTTGAATTTCACTCCTACAAAGACTTACACGGAAAAAGTTTCGCAACGGGGAGTGGACAAAATTTAGGAGATGATTTTAATGCACTTGTTAGTGCCAAGAAAGTCAATTTGGTTCGCTTTGAAGAAATCGAAGATATGTTTCAAGCTTTAGAGCTAGGAAAAGTGAAGGCCGTGATTGGCAACTCCCAAGAGTATAGGTTTTACTTAAAAGAAGCCTATAAGTTAAACTCCTATAAAGAACTAGATTATTCCATTCTAGCTGCAAAGCCTTCCTATTTGATGGTTTCTAAAAATAGTACTAAGCATTCAGCGAAGAAGTTATACGCAGAGCTCAACAGAGAGTTTAATAAAATGGTTGCTGAAGGTATTCGTGAAAGAATCACGGAAAAATATTTGGGCCCGGAGCTAAAACGAAGCCCGATATTTGAATAGTTTAAATTAAATAGTTCAGAGCAATAAGTGTTTTCGTCCTAGTTTTGTGTTTGAATAAACTCTAAAATCCTTTTCTCACTCCAGTACACTTCCTCTTTTGAACGAAATCCGACATGACCACCTAATTCAGGGACTTCCAGGTGAACAAGCGAATTGTTTTGTAGTAGTTCCGTGGGGTAACAACGACCCTCTAGGAAAGGATCATTTTTAGCATTTATAATTAATGTTGGAATTTGAATTTGGTCTAAAACAAAATAACTACTGCAATTGCTATAATAGTCGTTGGCATCTTTGTAGGAATTTAAAGGGGCTGTAAATAGATTGTCAAATTCTCGAATGCTACTCATTTTGTAAAAGCGAATAAGGTCTGGTTTGTAATGATCGAATTGAAGTGTTTTTTGTTTTACTTTTTGTGCCAATGTCCAAATAAAATGTTTGGAATATACTCGGTTGAAACCATTTTCTAGTGAGTCCGCACTGTCTGATAAGTGAAGAGGACTTGATACAGCAATGGCGGATTTTAATTCATTTGGAATTTCATTTAAATAGTCAGCAAGGTATTTAAGTGTGATATTTCCGCCCATGCTAAAGCCCACAAGGTGAATCTCTTTGTACTTTTTTGTTTTTAATGCTGAACAAACCACATCTTTTAAATCATAAGAAACACCACTATGATAAGACCTTAGGACTAAATTTGGTTCTCCACTGCAGCCTCTACAGTTCCAAGAAAGAACATCGTACGAATTTTCAAAGAGATGTTTTGCTAAGGCTTGGATATATTTAGATTGAGAACTACCTTCTAAACCGTGAGACAAGATGACTAGATTGTCATTATTGTTTCTCAAGTAGTCTAAATCTAAAAAATCCCCATCTTCTAGATATATTCGCTCACGCTGGTATAGAGGGGCTTTCGTTTTTCTAAAAAAATATGGATACATCGTATCTATATGAGGGTTAGAAAAAAGATAGGGACTTTTGTAGGTAGAATCTATGATCATATCTAACTTATCCGTTCGCTCGTTCGAGTCTCAATATTTTAATAGCCTCGTTTTCAAGGCTGTAGGTTATTTCAATCGGTCGACAACAAACTTCACAGTCTTCAATATAGCTTTGTTCTCCATATTCTGTTTCTAAAACAAAAGAAATTTGTTCGAAGCAATAGGGACATTGAAAGAAGACCTCTTCTTCATTGTACATTAGTTCTCCAAATTTTTATTTCCATAATCAAGAGTCATTTGAGCAATGTCTTTAATGTCCATAGCTTGTGTAGAAATGCCTTTCTCTTTTAGGAAGTCTTCATTGTATAGCTTTGCGGCAGAGCGCTCACCAAGATCGCAACTGATGGTTACAATGTTTGATGACTTTGGAGCTTCAAGGGCGGTAAAAAAAGCTGCGGATAAGTTAAGTGCTGAACTAAGGCCAAGGGCAATGCCATCATTCTTTTTTACATGATATGCGATTGCCACTAAGACTTCGTCAGGAAGACGGATGGCTTTATCTATTTTTGCTTCTTTAAAATTACTTACTAAACGCATGATACCAATGCCCTCAGTAAATGAGTCGCCAAAAGATTTAAACTCTCCATGATCAAAATAGTGTTTTAAGCCTGATCCGTAAGGATCAACAAGATGAACTTTGGTGTCGGGATTTGTTTCTTTTAATCTTTTCGAAATTCCGGCAATGGTTCCACCGGAGCCGCTCGTGGATACAAAGTAATCCACCCGGTCCAGTTGTTGTAAAATTTCGATCCCGGTATTTAAGTAGTGCGCCTTATAATTTGAAAGATTCTCAAATTGATCGGCCCACCAATATTTTTCTGGTTCTGCGAGGGCTTTATTTTTTGCTGTATGGTAGAAGTGATTTTCATTTTTAAAAGGCACTGGTGCAACTGTATTTAATTTTGCCCCATAAAGTTGAATCATTCTTTCTTTGTCTTTAGATTGGTTGTTGGGCATAACGATTTCAACATCATAACCCAGAGAAGCCCCAACTAAAGATAATCCAATACCTGTGTTCCCAGCCGTTCCTTCGATGATGGTCATACCTTTTTTCAACTTTCCGGCGGCTATGGCATCTTGAACCATCTGCAAGGCTGCACGATCTTTTACGGACCCACCTGGATTAAGGTGTTCGCATTTTATATAAATATCACTTCCAGAATACTGACTAAGGGAAGGAATTTTAATAAGGGGAGTGTTACCAATGGATTCATGTACGCTGTTTGAAACTTTCATGCAGCTACTGTAGCCTTGATCGATAAAAACGGAAAGAATTTAAAACACATCCTTGTTTCTTTATTGGATTTTTGGGCGTAGATCGAGAAAATTGGATAAAAGAAGGCCAAGTCTAATTTTTTTGGGTAGAATCTTAAAGATGAAGGATGATTTTTTAGAGGATGAACCGATCAAATACATTGAAGAAAGAAGGTTGGTGACAACTTTAATTAGTTTGAAGGCGCCGCGCTTTGCTTACTTTAGATCAGCTTACTTTTGTTTTTTTATCATTTTAGTCACTTTCGCTTATTGGAAGAATTTTTTGGGATTAGCTGACCAAATGGCAGTTTCTCAAGATAGATTACTGCAACATTCCGAATACTGGAGAATGTTTACAGCTACTTTAATTCATAGCAACACAGGGCATTTGCTATCTAACTTACCTTTGTTATTCATTTTTGGAACATTTCTATATGCCTATTTTGGAGTTTGGCTCTTTCCCGTATTGTCCTTCGTATTAGCTGGCTTCGTAAACTTGTTTACAGTATTGGCTTATCCATCCACTTCTTTTTTATTAGGCGCTTCTGGCATGGTTTATTTGGTGGGTGGTTTATGGTTAGGTTTGTATTGGAATATTCAGAGGCAATACAATCATTTTCAAAGAAGTGTTCGAGTATTTGGAGTAACTTTGATTTTGTTTT
Source organism: Bdellovibrionaceae bacterium UBA6502 (assembly GCA_002436415.1). Lineage (GTDB taxonomy): Bacteria > Bdellovibrionota > Bdellovibrionia > Bdellovibrionales > UBA840 > UBA6502. The sequence continues at coordinate 55,219 of DJMA01000003.1, forward strand.
TTCCAACTAGTTTTGAACCCCAGGTGAGTTATCGAGCGCATTTCTATGGTTTAATTGCGGGTGTAATTTTAGGCTTTATCTATTTTTACAAAAAGAAAGATTATATTCGTAGCTTTGAAAGGTATAAAGTTCAGTATGTTGAGGAACTGCCAGTTTTTCACTAATTAAATTTGAAGGTTTAAATAAGAGACTTTGGTGAATGAAAAAAATAAAACCCAAATCCATTAAAGATTTGGGTTCCTAGCAAAAGACGGTAAATAGATAAGTTAAGCCTTCATTCTGTAGCCGGTTTTAAATATTCTTGCCACAATTGCGATACAGGAAATTAAGAAGAATCCAATCATACAGAGGCTGAAACCAATGTCCACATCGGCAGCTCCATAAAAACTCCAGCGAAATCCACTGATCAAATAAACCACAGGATTAGCTAATGAAATTTTCTGCCAGAGTGGAGGCAGCATCTTTATCGAATAGAAACTACCACCTAAAAAAGCCAAAGGCGTCACAATAAGCATAGGAATTAATTGTAGTTTTTCAAAGCCATCTGCCCATATTCCGATGATAAAACCAAAAAGACTGAAGGTGATGGAAGTGAGTAATAGAAAGCACAGCATATAAAAGGGATGCTGAATTTCTAGAGGCACAAAGAGTGCAGAGGTGGCTAAAATAATTATACCCACCATCATGGATTTTGTAGCGGCGGCTCCGACATAACCCAGTAATATTTCCACGTAGGAAATGGGAGCGGATAGGACTTCGTAAATGGTTCGAGTAAATCGTGGAAAATAAATTCCAAAAGAGGCATTGGAAATACTTTGCGTTAGCACTGTTAGCATAATTAAACCGGGAACTATAAAAGCACCGTAGCTAACGCCATTAATTGCATCGATACGACTACCAATGGCCGAACCAAAAACCACAAAGTACAAACAAGTGGATATCACAGGCGAGGCAATGCTTTGACCAATGGTTCTAAAAGTTCTTGCCATTTCAAAATTATAAATTGCACCTACAGCTCTTAAATTTATCATTGTTTCACCAACTCAATAAAAATTTCTTCCAAACTACTCTGGCGAGTTGAAAGATCATGAATGCGAACTCCAGCAGCCTTTAAATCTTCAAAAAATTCTAAAATGCGGAAGTCTTGATTTTTAATGTCGTAATTTAAATGGATTTGTTGCTTGTTCTCTCCAAGGCTTAACTCATATTTTTTAAGAGCCTCAGGGATCTCGGAGATCTTTTCTTCTAATTCGATGAGCATTTGCTTTTTACCTAATTTCTTCATCAAGGTTTTTGTTGGCTCAGTTAAGATGAGTTTTCCGCCAGAGATTACTCCCACACGATCAGCCATTTCTTCGGCTTCTTCGATATAGTGAGTGGTAAGAATAATAGTTACCCCAGACTCTCTCAGTTTAGACACTTGATCCCACATGCTTTTTCTCAATTCAACATCCACTCCGGCCGTAGGTTCATCCAAAAATAAAACAGATGGTTCGTGTGAGAGTGCTTTGGCTATCATTACTCTACGTTTCATTCCACCGGATAGAGTCATTAATTGATTGTCTTTTTTATCCCAGAGGGATAAATCCTTTAAAATCTTCTCTATGAAAGCATGGTTCTTAGGTTTTCCAAAAAGTGAGCGACTAAAGTTAACTGTATTCCACACAGTTTCAAAGGCATCTGTGGTTAGTTCTTGGGGAACCAATCCTATTAGACTACGTGCTTCTCGATAATCATCGATGATGTCGAAGCCATTGATTTTTACTTTGCCTGAAGAAGGGTTTACAAGACCACAGATTATACTAATCATAGTGGTTTTTCCGGCACCATTGGGTCCGAGAAGGGCGTAGATTTCACCCTTCTTGATTTCTAGGTTTACATCACTCAATGCTTTTTTGCCGTCGGCATATTGCTTATTTAGGTTTTGAACTTGAATCATTGCAGTATTATCTCGAATGCAAGACTGAGATTCAAGTTAAGAAAAGACTATTTGCTATTTTGAAATTTAATTACTTTCAGAGCATTGTAACTTGAGCGTTTCTGGACTTGGGTTGAGAGCAAGATCCGGAGAACTTACTCTCTCTTTTTCTTCTAAAGAGTTTCTTTTAGAAAACCTTGAAGTCGAGCCCAAGACTTTTCATCGGCTTCTTTGTGGTATCTTCCGCCATCAAAAACGGTGAAGGCGTGTGGTGCTTGGCTATAGGTGATCATTTCATTCTTAACTTTGGCCTTTTCCAATTCTTCAGCCAGTTCAGCAAAAACTTCCATTGAAATTGCCTCATCGGCTGTTCCGTGAAAAATTATAATTTTGCCTTTTGTTTTGCTATAGTCTTGACCGTCAGGAGTACTGAGCCCACCATGAAATGTAGCATATCCTTTTAAGTTTTCACCGGATCTTGCTTGTTCGAGAGCGGATGCGCCGCCAAAGCAATAGCCGATGGATACAGCATTAGAAACATTTAAATTAAGCTCTTTTGCCTTGTTGTAGGCGGCTTTCATAATTGCACGCATTTTTTGACGATCTTTATAAAGCTCTCCAGTATGTTGCTTTCTATCTTTTACCTCGGTTGGACGAATTCCTTTTCCGAAAAGGTCTAGGGCAAATACGGAATAACCCATATCATAAAGCATCTTCGCTCTTTTCTTTTCATAGGCTGTTAAGCCATCCCAATCGTGGTGTATAAAAATCAATGGAGCAGATTCTGACTTCTTTAAAAAAAATCCCTCATAGATTTTATCACCAGATTTATACTCTATATTTTTGGCATGACCTGCGTTGAAAGCGAATAGACTTACAATAAACAAAAAAATTATCTTTTTCATATTTCCCCTTTGGTGGAATTTTCTGAAAAAGTTTAAAGCGAATCTGTTAATACTTCAATTTTTTGAGGTCTTGTCACAGAGAGTAAATAAAAAACAACGAAAACATTTGAAGGAGTCGCTGAAGTGACTAGGCTCTGTTTTGATTTAACAAAAAGGAATCAATGATGGCCAATGATAGAATAGTATTTACTTTGAGTCTGTGTTTTTAATTCAATTTCATCATCCAATTTCTTTTTCCAGAGTTTTTGTCCCAGGGGAGATGCTGGTGTAATGCTTTGAATCTCAACGCCTTGGTATTGAATTTTATAGCCTCCGGCTCGATTAACAATGAGTAGAAACTTACTAGCTCCATCCTCATCTTCGATTTCTACTAGGCTAGAGTAGTCTATAGCTTCTTGCTCTGAAAAGTTTTTGATTTGGATTTTCTTGATTTCATCAATATCAATTTGCAATTCATTTGCTCGACGTGCTTGTGCTCCTGCTAAATAAGAAGCTTCCAAGCCTTTGGTATCATACTTATTTTCGGCAACTAGCTCTTCATGGGTGGCAGCTTCGTGTGCTGAATTAGCAGCACGTATGCAAACATCCAGCTCTTCGGCAATGATATCAATAAGGTTTTCAAAAATGATCTTCTTATCAAAGTCCATAAAGTTTTGGCTCCTGCGCAACTAAAATTGATTCTTAGCAACGAACTAGATGTTGGCTTATAAGTATTGATTTTAAGGTTTTATTTTAATCTCTAGATCAATCGAGATCAAGATACATTTTAGTCTTGGTCATGCCACTGGCCTCGTCAAAATAACTTCCACCTTCCAGTACTTTGAAACCATGACGTTTCCATTTTTCTCGCACAGGATCACTAGCGGCTAATAGATAAAGTCGTTTTAGGCCGTAGCTTTTCGCATCGACTTTAATTTGATCCATAAATATTTTAAGGGCACTAAAATTTAGTTCTGAAAAGCCTTTACTCGTGACGCCAGTTATTTCGGCAATGGAGAAAGCTTCTTCTGGAATTTGCTCCCATAACTTTCTTAGCTCACTTAAAATTTGGTTCTTTTCTTCAAGAACATTCTCTGTATTCTCTCTAGTTTTATTAAACTCTTTCACTAGCCTTGTATAAGACTCAATCCAAGGTCCTTGTCTGAAGAACTCATGCTCAGGTAGGTAGTAAGAAGATTTTCTACCAAGTTCAGAGATATATACTGCTTTCGATTTTTTTTCTAAATCAAATCGCGGCAACATCGGCAAAGCCTCTCTGAGTTTAGAACTAGAAACAAGAGTTTGTGGATGCATATCAGATTTATTAAAACGAACTAATTTGGCGGTAGCGACAATGCCTACGGTGGAGTCTTGCGCTGTGTGAGTGATATAGTACCAAGAAATTGGATCAGCTCTTTTTGCATCAAGACCCTTCATAAAAGTATTAACCACTTTTTCTGTAGCAAGTCCTTCTTTTTCATAAGTACTAATGACTTCAAGGCGTACTAAAGTGTGCATTCGGGTATTGGCCTCAGAACTCATATCATGGTGTCTAAAGTCGATCACATTTAAATGATAGCCTTGGGTGCCATCCTCAAAAATAAGTTGTTTGCTACTTGGGGTTTTTGTTGAACTACCGCTTACAAAGCTTTTCGTTGACCCACTACTTTTGCATTGAACTACACTAAGTTTAATCGGGGAGCTGGCGAAAGTTTCGAAGGAATACAGAAACACCAAGCTTACGAATAAGCTTGGTATTATGCTCTTTCTCTGTCTCGTTTTCCAGTTCATCAACGAATCCTAAATCTACTCTGAAACTTTCATTAAATTTTCTTCTTTATGCCAACCAGGATAAAGTCTGTTTTGGGCGTCTTGGTAGGCACGGAATTTCTCTTTGGATTGAGTACCAAGGAACTTAATCCAACTTTTGTTAGGCATTGAACTTGTCAGTACAACAATTCCAAGGTCGATTGTGTTGAAGGCATTATCGAAATTTGCCACAGAATAAACCGGTTTTGTAAACGAGGTATAAAATTTTAAAAGTGGTGGTACTCCAGACATTTCAGGAATTCCAGCTAGCTCCTCAGTGGATAATTTGTTGATCAAATCAGCTCTCGCAGCAACTTCAACCTTTGAAATGTAACTATCAAAATCTTTTGGGGAACCACGCTCAAGCATTGTTAAAATTTGAGTAAGTTCCTCTGTAGTGATCAGGTCTTGGTCCCGCATTTCTTTTAATGCTTGGAATGGATTTAGTTCATCTGGCGGGCGAACGTTTCCAATGATTTTGGCTTCAGGTCGGTCACTAATAGTCTCTACACCATGATTTTTAAGATAGTAAGCTGCAATGATGTTTTGTGAGAGCTTGGTGTAGGACTGAGTAATACTGACGGGTCCTACCATGGCACTAATTTGTGGATTCAAAACTAAAAACTCAGCCAAGCCACTCCAGATTGCAAATAGCGCTTTACTCTTTTGGTATTTACTAAGGATATAGGTTCTACCAAAATCTACTGCGTTCAATTCAGAGAAAAGTTTTGTGTCATATTGGAAAAACTCATGAGAATAGATTCCTTCTATACCAAACTGCTCATACAATTTCCCTGTCTCGCCACCTCTGTAGGCACCAACGATTTCTTTTGAACTATGATTTACTAAAATTAAATGATTATAAATAATATCAAACTCATCTATGTCGAGTTTTTTATCACTTCCTTCGCCCACTTCACTAAACGTGGTTTTGCGATCGATACCTAGGCGGTTTAAGATATTCTGATTTAGATTCTTTCCTTCGATCCAAATCATTTCGAAATCATTTCCGTCATAATTTTTTCGTAAAAGGGAGCGGGCATCACCATTTTCACGAGCACCAACAAGCGCATTAAAGGCTGTTTCTTGGCTAGGGATATAGTCATGGTTTACATACTCTAGGTCTCCGCGAACCTTACGAATGTCTCTCCCATAATCACGAGTTGGTATTTTTCTTGTTACATCTAGTTGATAGGCAAGTTTTTCAATCTCAGAGATATCTTTAGTATCTTCTTTTGCCAGATCGTAAACGGCCTTTCTCATAAGGTCATTTAATTCAAAGCTTTCAGGAGATTTTTTTGCGTTTACTTCATTAGGAAAAATATCCGCCGTTTTTATATTATCGCCTATTCTTGCGAAAATTTTAGTACCAGGTTGAATTTTATGGAATTCATTAATCATTCCAAAAATAAGTCTCAAGCCAAGGTTAATTTTATACTTATTCAGAGTCAAAATTTGACTCATAACTTCGATGCTAGAATCAAGAGCACTTAAAGTATGCCATAGCATGGAGTTTCTTTGTTCGAAGTAGACCGGAGTAATTTCGGCTTTGGTTGCTAAGGCAATTTCTGCTGTTGTAGAGCGCCAAACTGAATCCGTAACTCGAGCCTGGAGAATTCTTTTTACTATGCCTAAGTCTTTGTTTGGCTCAGGTCGAAAGGAAGAAACTGTGCCAGCAGGAAAAACCACGAGTAAGCCACCATTTTTAACATGCTCAGTGGCCTCTTGAATGGCGGCTGCATTTTTTTTGGCTCTAAGTCTTTTATTGGGGCTAGTTATGTCTAATTCAATGGACTTGTCTTTAATGTCTGGGATTAATTTAGATAGCATTTCATTATACAGGATTTTTACATCGGATCGTTTTGCCAAGACTTCTGTGAGGTAGCCGATAGCAATACCGTCCATCAATCCAGTAGGGTGGTTTGCAACCACTATTCTCGGGTCGCCTTCTAAGCCTAGATTTTGTATTGTAGAATCATTTCTAACTTGTACTTCTATTTTTTGAACTTCTAAAGCACCTTTCCAAAAGTTAACTTCGGTATCTTTGAAGGTTTGATCTAAAACATCAAGACGTTGATTGGTTTTGGCAATTCCGGTAATTCGATCTAATACGGCGGATGCGATCTTAGACTTTTCTAAAAAGCTAAGTTGGTCTGCGGCACTAAAATGGCAGCGGTTTGTTTTTTCGGCAAATGCACCAGCGCAATAAAATAGAATCAATAAACCTAATAACAATCTGTTCATATCCTAAAATCCTCTTTTGCTTAGAACTGCGAGTATAACCCTAAAGCCTTAAAATTATTAGTCCCTGAGTAAAAGATCCATGATTGTCTTAAGACTATACAGTTGCTGAAATTTCTATGGAAAAGGCCGTGATTTCAAGATCTTGGAAGCTGTATGTGTGCAAGCTTTTATCGAAAAAAGAGAGTGACCAAATTTGGCCCCAACGGGATTTATTTCTTTTTTAAAGACTGTTTTGAAATAGTACCCAATCTTGAATAATTAGGCCAATGTTGGAACTAATCTTCAAGCTTTGGTATGATGGATTCTAGCGAATTCCTTTTTTTGTGGATGTATTTGTTTGGAAAACGCTCATAAAAACTTATGGAGGGTTTTGTGAGTAACCAACATATATTTCCCGCAGTCTTAGTGTTTATTAGTTTTAATTTTGCAGCTTGTGAAGTTCCGATAGAAAAAGTAGAACAAGCCAGTGTGGCAACAGAAACAGAATACCAACTAAAGTTAAATAACAAGCACAACCTTTTTGATACTAGCCTTGAAGATCTGCAAGAGTATTTAGTCATAAGAGGTCAGTCTAAAGTTTTTATGAAAATCTGCCATCTTCCGAAGGGGAATCCCGACAACTATCAAAGTTTAACTTTGCCAATGGAGGCCATTGCAGCCCATTTAAGACATGGCTTAGAACATGGAGTAAAAGATTATCTCGGTGAATGTGAGCCGGTAGTTGTTGAAGTCCCGACTGATACTTCCGAAGATAATTCTTCGGGTGAAACAGCCAGTGATCCAGAAAATGACTCTTCTGGAGAGCATGGAAATGAAAGTGGTTCGGGAGATGAGCAGCTTCCGATTTGGTGCGAAATTGATTTAGACTCAGAATGCGATGGCATTTTGGATGACTCTGGTGAGCTTTATATTGTGATTCAATAGTTCTAAAAAAAGGCTCTCTTGATTTTGACTCTCAGTAGTCTAACGGGAGAAGAGAGCTTTGTTAGATTTCTAATAAATACCCCGGTGAGTCATGTGCAATGCATGACGGCAAAGTAGTATTTAAGTCTGGTAGATCCTGATTTTCTTTACGGAAATTAAACGAGAGGGCGGGTTTTTTAAAAATATCTATGCGCTCAATGATCAGCTGCTATAATTTTTAAATTAGGAAATAGGTAGCTTCTTAAGGACATATCCGGTCACTGTTAAATTGTACTACCTAACTACTCAGTAGCAATTGGCATCTTTTCTTCATCACTTCTTCCTCATGTAAATTGCCAGTGCTACCAATGATTTTGAGCTAAAAAGGACGAAATGTTAAAGCAAGAAAGAGAACTACACAGACTAAGACCAAAAGAATCACAAATTTTTCATTGGGCTAGAACAGGAGATTTAGACGCATTAATTGAAGCGCTCTCCACCGGTGCCCAAATAGATTTAGAAGAAAAAAACAATCAAGGCTACACGCCCCTGATGCTAGCGATATACAACCAACAGTTTGAGTTCGCCAAATCATTGATTGCTGTCGGAGTTTCGATTCACGAAGAGGACCCGGCTGGAAATACAGTCTTAATGATAACTTCCTATAAAGGAAATGTTGATATGTTGAATCTTTTGTTAGAAAAAGGTGCAAGCTTAGATTCAACAAATGCAGCGGGAATGCAGGCCTATGATTGGGCAAAAGCATTTAATCGCTCCGATATTCTTGAGGTTTTAGACTCAAAGTTAGCTAAAATAAAGCCCGTTAAGAAATTGAGTTTTAAAGAGCAAATCCTATTCTTATCAAGAAAATACATTCAAAGAATTTTTTCGAAAAAACAAGAAGAAAACATTTAGTCGATTGAAGACTAATTCAATAGGGCAGAGATTTAATCTCTGCCCAAGTAATACAAAACAGCCACGTTAAAGTTTTATACAAATTAAAATTTCTTCGTTTAATTGATTGAAAAGCAATGCTGCCAAGCTATACTTTGTGCACTTAGGAGATACAATGGCAAAGATTGCAATCGCAGGTGCAAGTGGTTTTGTTGGAAGTCGGTTAATTCAAAAACTTTTGGACGAGACCGAGCATGAGATTGTTGCTCTAAGCCGGAGTGAGAAAAAGTCAATATCTCCGGATCGATTAAAATGGCGAAAATGTGACATCTTCTCTTTACTGGACATTGAAAAGGGTCTGAAAGACTGTGACTTGGGAATCTACCTAGTACATTCTATGTTGCCTTCGGCGCACTTGGTTCAGGGAGACTTTGAAGACTTTGATTTGTTGTTGGCAGATAATTTTGCTAAGGCAGCAAAAAAATGTGGCCTCCAACAAATTATTTATTTAGGCGGAATTATACCGGAAAAGGAAAACCTTAGTCGGCACTTAAAAAGTCGTTTAGAGGTGGAACAGGCCTTTAAAGAGGTAGATGTAGCTCTTACTAGTTTGCGTGCCGGTTTGGTGATCGGTGAGGGAGGAAGCTCCTTTCGAATTATGCAAAATTTAGTGAGGCGTCTACCGCTGATGCTTTGTCCAAGGTGGACGCAAATAGAGAGTTCGCCAATTTACATCGATGACGTTCTTAGCTCCATTAAATATTGTATTTTGAACGATCAATGCTATTCCAAAGAATTTGATTTGGCAGGAAGTAGCAATATTACTTACATCGAAATGATGAAGTACCTAGCTAGTAAGTATGATAAAAAACCTTTGCTCATTCCCGTTCCTTTTTTTAGTCCAAATTTATCCAAGCTTTGGGTGAGCCTAGTGGCAGGAGCTCCTAAAAATTTAGTTTACCCTTTGATAGCGAGTTTGAAACATAGAATGGTGGCTAGAAAAGACAGTCGTTTAGAGATTCCAAATTACAAGTTTAAAAGTCCCAAAGAGGCCATTGATTTATCTTACCACATACAGCCAAAAGAACGACCAGCAGCATTTAAATATCAGGCTGGTTCTGAACACAATGAAGTACGCTCCTTACAGCGAATAGTCCTTCCACAAAAAATGACGGCTCAGGATGTTGCAGAGGAGTACTTTCATTGGTTACCGAAGTTCTTTAAGTTTTTTGTTTATGTAAAGATTGAAGAGCTTTATGTGAAATTTATGATCGCTGGAGTAAATATTCCCCTACTTACTTTAAAGTTTGCACCAGATCGCTCCACCGAAAATCGTCAGTTATTTTACGTTCGAGGTGGTTTACTTGCTAAAGGAGTTGGCCGCGGAAGACTTGAGTTTCGGGAAATATTTAAGCAAAAACTTGTGATTGCAGGGATTCACGAATTTAAGCCTAGGTTACCTTGGTATTTGTATAAATGGTCACAAGCACTAATACATTTATTCACAATGCATGCCTTTATAAAATATCTGTACCGAAAAAGAGCTTAGAGTCAATGAGAGGTAGCCAATAGGCTTATTCAGATAAACTTAAGGCTTAGTATTCTCGAAAGAAATTGCTATCGGCTTCTATAATAGTTTATTCTTATCGAGTAATTGCTTTTAACTTATTCACAAAATAAATCAAAAGCTTTAGATTATTGAAAAACAGGAGTAAAATTATGAATTTAAATATCGGAATTGAAGCGGCTAAGGCCGAAGAAATTGCAAAAGGTTTATCAAGATTATTGGCTGAATCCTACACGCTTTATCTTAAAACACATAAATATCACTGGAACGTAACTGGCCCTGCATTTCAGACATTGCACACCATGTTTGAAACTCAGTATGGCGAGTTAGCTCTTGCTGTGGATGAAATCGCTGAACGCATTCGAGTTATGGGACAAAAAGCTCCAGGTTCCTATGTAGAGTTTGCTGAATTGAGTAAGGTGAAAGATGATCCCAAAAATGGAATTGAAGCGAACGAAATGATCAAGAATTTATTGGCTGACCACGAGCAAGTAGTGAGAACTGCCAAAGAAATGTTACCAAGCCTAGAAGGTGCCAATGATGAAGGTACAAATAGTCTTCTTGGTGCAAGAATTGAGTACCATGAGAAAACCGCTTGGATGTTGAGCAGTTTAATCGCCTAGTACAAGCCAATCTAAATTTTATAGATGAAACTCACTCGCATTGGGTGAGTTTTTCTTTTTTAAAGCTCTTGGACATAGGTTTTTATGTTTGACCATTTTCTTGCCAACTACTTAGTTGGAAAGTGAATTGTCCTAGTGTATTTTGGTTATTAGGTTTTCAGTAAACAGGGAAAAATATGAAACATTATTTGGAACATCAGGCGAATTGGCGGGAAAAAAAATTAGATCTTAATTCTGACTATTTTAAAAAAATGGCAAGTGGGCAATCTCCAGAAACTTTTTTTATCACCTGTTCAGATAGCAGAATCTCTTTGTCTGAAATGTTTGGAGTAGCACCTGGAGAGTTTTTTGTTTACCGCAATGTGGCCAATCAAATTTTAACAGATGATACCAGTGTTCTATCCGCACTTCAGTTTGCTGTAGAAAATTTGAAAATAAGCAAAATTGTGATTTGTGGCCATTCCGCTTGCGGTGGAGTACGTGCTGCTATGGAAGATAATGTCGACAAACATTTACAAGACTGGTTAAAGCCCTTGAGTTCTGACCTAAAAAAACATGGACTTTGTGAAAATGAAAGCTTAGCAATTCAGAGAAATATTCTTCTGCAAAAAGAGAATCTTCTAAAGATTGATTTTGTAAAAGAAGCGGTGGAAAAAGGTCTTGTCATTCATACATGGCTTTTTGATTTAAGCTCTGGAATCGTAGAATTAGTAGATTAATTAGAAGTCTGTTTACCTTATTATAAAATTGGGCCCTTAGTTCTATAGAGTGTTTTCATTCCTATTAGTACCAATCGTTAGCGAATGTTTTATTTAAATTAACTAATCTTTAAAATCTTGGTAAAAGACGATATGTAAACTGTTCTAATTATTCTTAATAGGTGGACTTCATGAAATTTCCTAAAGACTTCTTGTGGGGAGTCGCTACAGCAGCTCATCAAATCGAAGGCAATAATATTAACTCGGATTGGTGGAATTGGGAAAACCAAGAAGGGAAAATTGCCAATTCTGAGAAAAGTGGTTTAGCAACGGATCATTGGAATCGCCTGGAAGAAGATACTCAGCTGATCAAAGAGCTTGACCTAAAAATGTATCGCTTTTCCATAGAGTGGGCAAAAGTGGAGCCTCGCAAAGGGGAGTTTGATCATCAAATTTTAGAGCATTATTTAAGAGAACTTAATTTATTGATCGATGCTGGAATAGCGCCAATGTTAACTCTTCATCATTTTACCCATCCGCAGTGGTTTATGGAAATGGGGGCATGGGAAAATGCTAATTGCTGCGAACTGTTTTTAAATTTCGTAAAAGTAGTCTATGAGTTTTTAGGAGATAAGTTAAAATGGATAATCACATTTAATGAACCAATGGTTTTTGTTAGTGTTGGTTGGGGAGCAGGCCTATTTCCACCAGGCAAAACTGATACTAAAGCTACGATGCGAGCAGCCTATGGGGTCTTAAGGGCTCATGCCAAGGCTTATAAGTATTTAAAGGAAGCTTCTAGGCTTAAAAATATAAGTTTAAAAGTTGGTTTTTCTCACCATCTAAGAGTTTTTAAGGCTTATCGTTGGTGGCATCCTTTTGACCAATTAATCGCAAAAGTGGCCCACCATTTTTTTAATCAATCTTTTCTAGAAGCCATTGAGACGGGAGTCTACAAGGTGAGGCTACCGCTTATTGGTTCCTTTTGTGAAAAAATCGATGATCTAAAAGGCTCTCAAGATTTTTTAGGTTTAAATTATTACTCAAGAGATATGATAAAATTTACCCCTTTTAATCAAAATCGCTTTGAGCCAATTGCAAATCCTAATGGACCACAAACAGATTTAGCATGGGAAATTTATCCTGAAGGCTTGAGCATTGTGACTAAAGATTTACATAGACGATTTCCCGATCTACCAATTCTCATCACTGAAAATGGCATCGCAGACTTTAAAGATAGAATGCGTTCAGAGTTTATCTTTTCTCATTTGAAAGAAATTTGGCAAATGATTCAGGAAGGACTGCCAATTCAAGGCTATATGCACTGGTCATTGTTAGATAATTTTGAGTGGATCGAAGGTTTTGAGCCAAGGTTTGGTCTCTACGAGGTGGATTACAATAGCTTTGAGCGAAAGCTAAGACCAAGTGGAGAATATTATCGAAAGATAGTTAGAGCTAATGAGCTGGTCCCGCCCGACGAGAAAGCTTTTGACTGCTAAGCTTACACTGCTATGATCAGTAAATAGATTTTAATAGATAAAAACTATCGAGGAAATTATGCCTACCATTACTCAATTGGAGTATTTAGTTGCTGTTGAACAAGAGGGACATTTCGGAAAAGCTGCGGAGCTTTGTCATGTGTCTCAACCAAGTCTATCTACTCAAATTCAAAAAGTAGAAGAGGAACTTGGAGTGGTGATTTTTGATCGCTCTATGAAACCGATTTTAACCACAGAAGTAGGAAAAGAAGTTTTAGCTCAAGCTCATAATGTATTGCGCGAGCATAAGAAAGTTTTCGATATTGCTAATCAAGGGGTTTTAGAGCCGAAGGGAGATTTTCACCTCGGTGTCATTCCAACCCTTTCACCTTATGTTATTCCATTGTTTATCGAGGAGTTTTCCGAGAGCTTTCCAAAAGTTAATCTTAAGATTAACGAATTTAAAACTGAAGATATCGTAAAACACCTTCTTAATGACAAACTAGATGCCGGTTTGTTGGTTACTCCTTTAGGAAATGACCGTTTGATTGAACGACATTTGTTTTTTGAACCCTTTTACGCTTATGTTTCTCAATCTCACCCTTTAGCAAATAGAAAATTGATTTCAGAATCAGATCTTTCCAGTGAGAACCTATGGTTGCTAGAGGAAGGGCATTGTTTTAGAGATCAGGTTTTGAAGATTTGTTCCTTGGAAAGAAAGAGAAGTATATTAGACAATGTTGAGTTTGCCGGAGGAAACTTAGAAACCTTAAAAAATATCATAAAACGAGGTACAGGTTATACTCTTTTACCTGAATTAGCTGCGGCCGAACTAAATGAAGAAGAAAAAAACACCTACTTAAAAAAGTTTAAGAAACCAGTTCCAACTCGGGAAGTAAGCTTGATTTATTCACGAAGCTTTTTAAAAGAAAGCATCATTGAATCACTAGAAAAGATCATAATTGAAAATCTACCAAAGTCGGTAAGGTCTTTGAAAAGGCAAGACATTGATGTAATTGATGTCATGTAATTGATTTAAAAGGAGTTTAGAATGGGAGTGATTAATCATTTTGAAAGATCTTATAAGGAATTACCAAAAACTCTAAAAACGGGAGATCAAGCACCTGATTTTGAAGCCCTTTTGGTTGATGGTCGAACAGTACCTTTGTCACAGCTTATAGAGCGTGGCCCTTTGATGCTGAACTTCATTCGTGGAACTTGGTGTATGTTTTGTCGAAGTCATATGGGTTCCGTTCACCGATGGTTAAAAGAAGTTCGTAAAAATGTGACTGTCTTAGTGGTTACCAATGAAGATTTGGATCGAGTCCGAGAGTGGAAAGCAAAAGAGCAAATGTCTTACTTGATGGCAAGTGATCCCGAGCAAAGTATCATTAAAAAATTTGGACTTGAGTTAACTGATGAAGAGTTTGCTAGACCTGCGGTATTTCTAATTGATAAAGACCAACAAATTCGCATGGCTCATTATGCTAAGAGAACGAACGTCATTCAAAAAACAGAGAAGCTTTTAAAAGAAGTATAGCTGTTCCTTTTTTATTAACATTTAGTGCACTACTTTTTGAAAATGAAAGCTTAAATCTCTCACTTGTTTTTCAAACCTATGAATTTAAAATTTCTTTTGATGGTATACAGACGAAGAACTTAAGGACAAAGACTAGTGTTTACAAAGCAAAAATCAACGGAAATTGTTTTAATAAAACTGCTAGTTTCTCGGGATGTTTTTCGGTTTTACGACTGGCTAAAAGCAGTGGTGTCTCATACCGAAAAACGAGCTTGGGCCTTTGTCTGTCCTGCGTAATTTTATTAATCTTTAGTAAATATAATAATTTTAAGTACTTATAACAACTATCGCTTAATCTTTGAGCGATAGCTTTATCCTATCAAATAATATTCCTTATGAATTAGCCCTAGCTGAGCTTATGCCTTAAAGTGGTTTCATCCATTACAAACATATTAGGAGGAAAAATGGAAACTTTAGTAAATAGCCAATTAAAAGAATTTTCTGTAGAAGCTTATCACAAAGATGATTTCAAAACTGTAACACATGAAGATCTTCTTGGTAAGTGGTCAATTCTTTTCTTTTACCCAGCGGATTTCACATTTGTTTGCCCAACTGAGTTAGGTGACATGGCTGACAAATATGAAGAGTTCCAAAAAATGGGTGTTGAAGTATATTCAGTTTCTACTGATACACATTTTACGCACAAAGCTTGGCACGATACTTCTGAAACAATCAAAAAGATCAACTACCCAATGCTTGCTGACCCAACTGGTAAATTGACTCGTGACTTCGGTGTTCACATTGAAGAAGCTGGTTTAGCTTACCGTGGAACTTTCTTAATCAATCCAGAAGGTCAAATTAAATTGGCTGAAGTAAACGATAACGGAATTGGCCGTAACGCTGATGAGTTACTTCGTAAAGTAAGAGCTGCTCAATACATCGCTAAAAACCCGAATGAAGTTTGCCCTGCAAAATGGGAAGAAGGTGCTGAGACTCTTAAGCCAGGATTAGACTTAGTAGGTAAAATCTAAGCTACTGGTAATTTATTTGTTAGGGGTACATCGTGTACCCCTAAATTTCCCCGAGGAGGACTAAAATGTTAGATAATGCTATGTTGGAACAATTGAAATCAGTATATTCTGCTCTGGAAGGGAAGATTACCTTAGTTTACGATAACAGCTCTCACGCCAAACAAACTGAGCTAGTAGAGATGTTAGAAGCAGTAGCTAGTACTTCCGATAAAATCGAAGCTCGTTCTTCGGGAGCGGACTCTAAAAACCCTCATTTTCATATAGAACATAATGATAAGCCGAATGGAATTTCTTTTACTGGTATTCCAGGGGGGCATGAGTTTACTTCTTTGATTTTAGCGATTTTAAACTCTGATGGTAAAGGTAAGCAGCCTGACCAACTAATTTTGAATCGAGTGAAAGCAATCAAAGGGCCAGTAAAATTAAGAACCATTATGTCTTTAAGTTGTGAAAATTGTCCTGATGTCGTTCAGGCCCTTAACTTAATGGCGATTCATCACGAGAATTTTCAACACGAAACCGTTGATGGTGGATACATCCAAGAAGAAATTGATAAGCTTGGAGTACAAGGAGTACCGTCTGTAATAAAAGACGATAATATGATTCATTCTGGTAAAACCAATTTTGGTCAGTTGCTAGAGAAATTAGAAAAAGAATATGGTGCTGGTGAAATCAGTCAGGAAGCAGTAGACCTAGGAGACTATGATGTTGTTGTTTTAGGTGCAGGTCCTGCAGGTGTTTCTTCAGCAATTTATACAGTAAGAAAAGGCTTAAAAACTGCGATCATTGGTGAAGTGGTTGGTGGCCAAATGCAAGACACAAAAGGCATTGAAAACTTCATCTCGGTTCCTTACACAGAGGGCCCTGAGTTATCTGCTGCCTTAGCAAAACATTTAGAGTCTTACGATATCGATTTATACGAACATCGCCTAGTAACTGAAGTTGAAAATGCTGATGTTAAAAAGCTAAAACTAAACACAGGTGAAAGCATCCGTACAAAAGCTTTGATTGTTGCTACTGGAGCTAAGTGGCGAGAGTTAGGTGTCCCTGGTGAAAAAGATCATTTAGGTCGAGGAGTTGCTTATTGCCCACATTGCGATGGCCCTTATTACAAAGGAAAAGACATTGCAGTTGTCGGTGGTGGTAATTCTGGAGTTGAAGCTGCGATCGATTTAGCTGGTATCGTTAAATCCGTAACCGTATTTGAGTACAATGATACATTAAAAGCAGACGCTGTATTAGTAGCAAAGCTTGAATCCTTACCGAATGCTAGAATTGTTAAAAATGCTAGAACCCATGAAGTTATTGGGGATGGATCAAAAGTATCAGCCCTTCGTTACGAAGATCGTAGTACAGGAGATTTAGTAACCCATGAGCTTGATGGTGTTTTCGTGCAAATTGGTTTGATTCCAAACTCTGGCTTTTTGGGTGATTTGGTAGAAAAAAATCGATTTGGTGAAATTGTAGTGGATGCTAAATGCAAAACAAATGTTAAAGGAATTTATGCCGCCGGTGATGTTACCACAGTACCTTACAAGCAAATTGTAGTTGCTGTTGGTGAAGGAGCAAAAGCTGGTTTGAGTGCATTTGAAGACCAAATGATCTCTGGCTAGAGATTCATTTGAGATAAAAGTGACGTTTTAATTCTTCTCTATGCTCCTAGAAAAACCTCCTCCAAATGTTTGGTTTTTCTAGGAGTAATTTTTTTTAGTATACATTTGGTCCAAGTTGGATTTTAGGTCGCGTTACACAGCTTGCTTCTTTTGATCTATAAAAAGGTAACCAAAGTCGAATGTCATCACCCTGTGCGGGGTTATTTTCACTTGCTTCATAAATTCGATTAACTCCAACGGAAGTGAAAGCATCTTGATTGCAAGTTGAGTCTCTAACGGTATCTTGCTCATTTTCATCCACTAGAATGATTTGCCCCCATGCATCTCGCATTGGTCCTGCCATGCCTAAAGCGTCGTAATCAGCAAGGTCAGCAGCGGTTAAAACCCAAGAGTCTGATGTGCTTCCAACTGCTGCAAAATCACAACGTATGCAATGACTTGCTGTTAAATTGAATAGTACTTCGTCTTCTACTAAGCGTAGTGCGTGTAAAGTTTTGGCTAACTGAGTGAGTTGGCTAATCGTTGTTTTTACGCGAACCCGGTAAATGGTTTCTGTGTAATTTGGAACAGCAATTCCTGCTAGTACTCCAATAATCGCTACGGTAATCATTAATTCGATTAAATTGAAAGCTTTCTGCTCTTTTAATTGGAGTCTGATTTTGTTTAATATTGGCATTGCCTAAGGATAACAGGAATTTATTTAAATCTACAGCTATTTTGTCTTGTTCTACCCACGAAAGTCTCAAAATTGTAAGACTAAAAAATGATTTAAATAAGCCATTGATTCCTCGGTCTAGATTCGTTATTTTTTTGCCTGTATTTAGGAGTACAAAGTGAAAGATCCCGTTTTAAAAGAACTTGATAGAAACTTGCAAGACTTAACTGCTAGTCAGGCTGGTAGAAGAGCTTTTATCCAAAGCCTACCACTTTTATTGGCGGCTTGTGCTACTGGTAGCTCAGATCGTTTTCGAGAAGGAAGTAACGAGGGACAAGAAATTAGTTTAAGCCCTGCGGATGAGCGACGTTTGACTCAAGAAGTTTTACCAAAGATGAAACAAGACTATCCTGAGATTCCAAATAGAAAACTACAGTCTTATATCACAAACTTGGGCGACAGAATTATTGCTAGTAATGGCTTAGCAGGAAACCCATATCAATATACTTTCAGTGTAGTAGATGTTCCTTATGTAAATGCCTTTGCCTTGCCAGCAGGAACTGTTTTTGTAACAGCTCCTTTGATTGAAATGGCTGACTCAGAGGCTGAGTTAGCTGGAGTTGTTGGGCATGAGGTAGGGCATATTGTGGCCAGACATTCTGCAGAAAGAATGGAATTAGCGAAAAGGGAAGAAGATAAGTCTATATGGTATAGCATTTTAGGCGGCGTTGTTGGCGGAGCTGCAGGCTATGGTTTAGGAAAGTTAATGTGTAAACCCAAAGATAATGAGTGTTTGCAAAACGCTGCCAAGCTTGGAGCCATAGCAGGCACAACGGGTGGCTTGTTAATTCAAAAATACGCTTTTATGGCAAATAGCCGAGAAGATGAAATGGAAGCAGATCGTGTAGGTTTTAAAACTTCTGTTCGCGCTGGATACCATAAAGATCATGTTGGCAGATTCTATAATAAACTTTATGCCATGGAGCAAAAAGCAAAATCTTCATCCAATCGTATTTTAGCGAGCTTATCAGATGCAATGAGTACTCATCCTCCTAGCAAAGAGAGGGTGGTGCAAATGCATCAAATGGCCAGCGCGGCAAATGTCACAAAGTCTGCTTTGGTTAGCACACGAGAGTTTAAAGAAGTAAAATCCATAGCTAGCAAGTACGCCGAGAGAGCGAGGCAAAGAGCGAAGGCGAATTCCTAATGTTGAATGAAGCGAAGAAACAAATTCATCCCACTTGGTGGACTCATTTGTCCCATGAGTTTAAAAAAGACTATATGCTGTCTTTGAATAAACGAATTGAGCAAGACCTTGCAAACGCGATTAAAGTTTTTCCACCAAAAGGAAAAATGTTTTCAGCTTTTTCAAAAAATTCATTAAATGACATAAAAGTCGTGATCATAGGCCAAGATCCATATCATGGTGAAAACCAGGCTCATGGTTTAAGTTTTTCTGTTGAGAAAGGGCAAAAAATCCCACCAAGTCTTAAAAACATCTACAAAGAAATGCGAGATGACCTTGGTTTAGAGATTCCAGATCATGGTTTTTTAAAACATTGGGATGAGCAAGGCGTTTTACTCCTAAATGCTGTATTAAGTGTTCAAGAGAAAAATCCTGGTAGTCATCAAAAAATAGGTTGGGAGCAGTTTACAGACAAAGTTGTGGAGCTTCTCAATCAAGAAAGAGAGTCTTTGGTTTTTGTCTTGTGGGGTGCATATGCTCAGAAAAAAGGTGAGAACATTGATCGTGAAAAACATCTAGTTCTTGAATCGCCTCATCCATCACCTTTTAGTGCAAGACGTGGTTTTTTTGGCTCGAAGGTGTTTTCAAAAATTAATGATTACTTGGTGAGTAAAAATCAGTCAGCGATTGATTGGCAAATTTCCTAATAGATTTTTGCCTCGGGGAATGATTCATGATTAATGATTAGGCTCAAAATATACCCTATACAAAATACAGACTAAGGCTAATAGAAAAAGTATAAGAAAGACTGGCCTTTGTATGTCCTTATAAGCTCAAAACATGTAAAAAAAGCAAAAAGGAAAGCTTTCTCTGAAAGCCAATAAAAGCTGTGTTAGCAAAGCTTAGAGGGAGATTTTAAATGGGGAAATTAAGATTAGTTTTATCGTTTATTTTTGTATTCGCAGGACTGAATGCTGGTGCTAAAGAAGAGTGTAAAGTCTATGAAAAGGACTATTTTGAAACCGGTGCGGTAATGCCTGAAGGTGAATACGCTGGGCAATGTTTGGATTTTGAATTGCGTAGAAATTTATCCATTGTTGATGAAGATGATCCTCGCCTTGAAAAATACAAAATGCCAGAAAATGTAAATTTAGAGGATTATTTTGTCGTAGCCAATTTTAAACATAAATCAAACTATTGGTTGGCCTTTGTCCCGAGACGTGAAAATTTAGTGGTAGACGCTATTTTTCAGATTGAGCATTTTGCTCCTGTAGCCGCTCACACACAGATGCGTTTTGATTTGGTGGACTTTGTTTACCTAGTAGGACAAAATGAAACGAACTGGGGACAGGAAGAAAAAACTTCGAAAGTTGTAGTGTCCTTTGAGTCTACTCAAAATCATGGTGAGTCCTATGGTTTAAGAAAAGGACTACAAAACAAATCAGCTCTTTCCGGAAAATTTGGCTCTCTTGAAGACACTTATGAAAAGATTGTTCTTAAACAACAACACGAAAACCAACAGTTAAAATTGGCAGGTGACTATTCATTTAAAACTAACTTTCTATTGGCATTGTTGGTTCGAGCTGATCGCAATAAAAACCAGACTGAAATGTACCATACCGCTAAGAAAAACTGCACGACGGAGCTGTTTAAAGTTCTTGATAGTCTCCTTGGAATCGAGCGCCACCTTTGGGTTCGTTTGAAGGAGCTTTTACCGACTAGAGCTGACACGGTTTTGCGAAGACGTAAACTTGTGGCTAAAGAGTTAATGCCATTGGAAAAAGAATTTCCTAGTATCAGAGGCACAAATGGAATATGGGTTAAAGTACCTTACAAATAATGGATAAAAATTAGAGACACGAAAAATCCCCTAAGATTACTTAGGGGATTTTTTTTATTAATGTTTGTTCATTTGATCATTTTTTCGTCGAATTTGCGTGTTTAACTTAGAGATTACTTCATCAAAAGTTTTATACAAAGTTTCGTCCTCGGCTCGCGCGTGAAAATTTATTTTCCCGCTATGAGCATTCACTTCGCTAATATGACGATTGTCTTCGATGCTACAAACCCAATGAATATCAAGATTTCCGTGAAAATATTTTTCTAGATGCTCCACCTTGCTTTTGATTTTTTCTTCAATCGATGGCGTTGCCTCTAAATGTCTGTAAGTGATATTTAAATTCATAAATACTCCTCTGTTATTTGGATTAAATTTCTATTTGGTTTCGCCTCTAACCACTTCTATTAACGCGTTTAATGCATCTGTTGAGGTAAATATTCCTTCCAGTTCTCCCTCAGTATTTACAACCAGGGCTGAACCGATTTTTCGTTTTGACATTTCTAATGCAACATCTTCAATGGCAAATCCAGACTCTACAGTGTATGGATTCTTAATCATCACATCCCTTGCAATCAAATCCATTGCTTTCGGAAAACTTTTAAGCAAATAAATGTCTCGTGCGCTTAAAATTCCAATGGGTTTGTTGTTTTCAGTAATAGGAATGTGTCGCCAAGAGTTCTCCTCCATTAGCTTGTAGATATCATGCAAATTTGTATCTGCACTCACAAAGTGATCTATAGGGCTAACATATTCATCTACGGCGATTGAGCTCTTGAGGAATTGCATTTCAGTCTCCTTAATAAGTTAATAAACATTCACTAGGTTGTTTACGGCTTTAGCGTTAGTGCTTCTTACGTGTAGTAAATACCTACCCGCATCTAAGCCTTCAACGGCAAAAGTTTTTTCATATGGAACCATGCGATCGGCACATGCAGTGTCTTTTTTAATGTTAGACACTGGTTGAACAACGATTACATTTTTTTCTTTTTGAATGTCCACTTGTATGGCTCTCATACTCCAACATGTGCTAGTAAAGCTTCCTTTTAAAGTGATATAGCCTCGTCCATTTTTATAATTCCAAGAAGCCTCTGAAACTGGCGCGTAAATGTATTCGTCTGGCTCAGAGTTAGGGGCTAGGCGAATGTTAAGTTGTCCAAGTTTTGCCTTATAAAGTCCGTGTTGGATTACATCATAACTGCCAGCACTTAGTAGACCGAGATTAATTTCTTGGCTATACGGATTAAGAACCATCGCACACATTTGACCTTGGTACTCATAGGCTCGTGGATTAATGTGTATTTTTTTGTTCTGTTTATCAATACGAACAGTGAAGTTTGCTGGGCGCATACAGGTATTGGAAAACAGTCCTTCTCCGACAATTTGCACATTGTCATTTGTGTCAAAACCATCAGGGATATAGCCAGTATGGTAATCGGTGCTAACGAGCTTTGGTTGATTCTCCATTGCTTGTGCAAACATGCTGTTTACAATTAGTAGTGTGATAAAAATTAAAGTTTTCATTGGTCCCCCGTTGTTGTTGTCACTTAAGTAAAATTCAAAATCTGTACCATTTAGAAACTTACTTCTAATGGTATTTAAATGGATTTGAGAGTTTTTAAACGATTTGTTCTCTATTTTTGAGACGCAATGTCTTGTATGGATCGTCTCGCTTTGAGCAAATTTATCTCATTCAATTCCTATCAAGTTGTTTAGCCAAACTTTTTTTTCTAAGACGTCATTTCAGTGAGACTACAAAAAAATAAAAAGATTGATCACTTGGTATTGCTTTTGCTTCAATAGATTTAGAGTGGGGGAGAAGTATGAGAAAGATAGAACCTTTGTTAGTAATGAGTTTAGTTGCTGGCCTTGGAATCATATATTTAAATTCAGAGTTTGATTTCTTAGGATCTAAATTAAGTTTCAAAATGCCATTTCATAAAACGAAACTATCTTTATCAGAGCAAGCTCCTTATATAACAAAGATCGACACTAAGAATATTTTAGTTCCTAGCTCTCAACAAGAAAATTTTCTAATAAGAAAAAATACAGAACTGAGCATGTTAGTAAAGCCAGAGTGCTTCTCTCCTAATTTAAAGGGAGAGAAATTTTCTGTGCTAAAAGGTGATAGGAGAGAAAATCAGAATATTTATCCTGCCGGGTACAAAAGTTTAGTCTACACAGTGAAAAAAGAAACGAACTCATCAGAACTGGCTAAGTATCTTGAAAAGCAAAATTGTATAATTGGCGTGTCAAATCGAAGGCAATTATTTCCAACAGCGATTTGGCAAGACCCTTTAAGTTCTCAACAAACCCATCTGAAATCTTTAGGGCTTTTAGACAATCCGCAATTGGACAAGTTAATAAAGATGCAAAAGCAGAAGGTGATTGTTGCTGTGATTGATACTGGGATTGATATGGAGCACCCAGATTTAAAAGACTTTATTTGGGAGAATGACTTAGAAAAAAATGGGCGAGCTCACTTTGACGATGATGGAAATGGCTATGTCGATGATGTTTACGGTTATGATTTTAGCACTAAGGTTTCAGATCCGTCTCATAAGAGTTTCTATGATCATGGAACTCATGTAGCAGGTTTGATTGCCGCTAAAAGTAATAATAATTTTGGAATCGGTTCACCAATCGGCCCTAATTTAGAATTAATGATTTTAAATGTAACAGGCAAGTATAAAGGAGCAATGAGTGAGGATATCGAAGAGGCAATCTACTACGCCATTAATAAAGGGGCTCATATCATTAATATTTCAATCGGTAGTCCTGGTAAAGCAGACACTTTAGGCTATGCCATTGCCTCGGCAGTGAAACATGGAGTTTTTGTGGTCTCTTCTGTAGGTAACCAATCTGAGTCTTTGGATGAGGAGTTCTATTTACCTGCTTCCTACGCCATTGATATTCCTGGTTTTATGAGTGTAGGGGCTTATGAAGTGCAAACCAATGAATTGTGCAATAACTCGAACTTTTCAAAAGACTTTGTGGAGATTGCAGCACCTGGCTGTGACTACAATAATCCTAAGCAAGGTCTGTTTTCCACAAGAGCCGGTGGAGTTTTTGGCTACTACAAAGGAACTTCTATGGCAGCCCCAATATTGTCATCAGCAGCAGCGATTCTTTATGGCTCAAGAGAAAAGTATGAGATTAAAGAAGATACTGCTTATTGGGTAGAAAAATTCTTCAAAGATCGGGCTAAGCACTCCAAAAAATTAAATCAAAAAATTCAAGAATCTAGGCATCTAGATTTCGGAGTGTTTTTTGATCATATGAAGTAGACTTGTTATTGACCGATTCTAGCTGTGCTAAGCCGAAGCTAGCTCTGTTTTGGTACAGAATATAAATTCCCATAAATATTAAAAACACCGCAAAGGCTTTTTTTAACTTCTTTTGTGATAAAAATTGCACCAGATAAGTACCGATAAAAATTCCAATTGCTGAAGCGATTGTAAATTTCAATAAAAAATCCCAAGGGATTTCTACTAAGCCTATGTAACCGATGAATCCGGCAAAAGATTTTAATGAAATAATTAATAGAGAGGTTCCTACGGCTCGTTTCATCGGTAGTCCTGTCATTAAAACTAGTGCAGGTACGATTAAAAACCCTCCACCAACTCCAACAAGACCGGTAATGATACCAACAAAAATACCCTCGGCAACAATCAAGAGGTAATTGAGTTCTTTAACTTCTAGCTTCTCAGAATTTTCCTCATCTCCTTTTCTATCTTTCACCATAAAAGCAGCGGCAATTAGCATGATTCCGGCAAAAAGGAGAAGCTGCATTTGACCAGTTAAGAATTGACTTAGTTTTGCACCTAAAAAAGTACCGGCCATTGCAACTGGTCCAAAAATTAGTGCGACTTTTAAATCTACATTCTCTTTTTTATAGTGCCCATAAACACCTAAAAGACTAGTGGCTCCAACGATTGCTAAACTAAGTGCAATGGCGAGTTTTGCCTCCATTCCTAAAGCATAAACCAAAATAGGTACGGTTAAGATGGACCCGCCACCACCTAGGAGACCAAGGCTCAAACCAATCAAAGACGCAAGAAAATAGGCAATCATAAGAAACTCCTTTTTTAATTCTTATTCAGGATAAGGGAGCTTAAAAAAGAAAACCTTGATGTGGATCAATCTTGCTGAGAAATATACTCCATCATCTTATTTTGATGCAAAATATTGTACTCTCTGCCCACTTTCTCTATAAAACCCAATTCTGTAAGTTGGGTCATAGCTCTCGCTACACTTTCGATGGTTGTTCCCGAGTACTCCGCGATTTCTTTTCTCGTCCAAGGGTAGTCGGGGTGCTTTAGTTTTAGGAAAATTAAAGTTTCTGATATTCTTGAAATTGCGGTTTTGTCTTTTAAACCAGCGATTCGAATTTCTGCTTCTCCGAGATCTAATGCGATTCTTTTGAGGATTGGTTTTAAGTCTTCAGGATGATTTTTAAAATGATCATCTATGATATCTCTGGAAAGAAATGAAACTTTACACGGCTGTAAGCAAAGGGCTGAAGCATGGTAAGAATCTTCTGCGAAATAGGATCTATGTCCTAATATATGGTCTTTTGCAAAAATTCTAAAAAAGCTCTCTTTACCATTTGAGGCAATATGAAAGAGTCCCATTAATCCGTCCTGAATTAAATAAATGCCCTTCGGCTCATCACCCATATGATAGAGAATCTCTCCTCTTTTTAGCTCTTTACTGATAAGCTTCTCATTATGGGATACGAATATGTCTAAAATTTTGGATTTCACAAAAATCTCCAAGAATTTGATCTAGATCAAAGTTATTACTGGATAATGTTGGCATACTAATTAAGAATTGAAAACCTTTTTAGGGAGGAAGCATGAGCTACGAAGTTAAAGAATTTTATGACGAGGCAACCAATACCCTGACTTATATTGTTTATAACAATTTGCTCGAAGCGGTTGTAATAGACCCTGTTTTAGATTATGACCAAGCGGCTTCAAAAATCCATACTGCATCTAACGATAAGGTGGAGAAATTTGTAGACCAAAAAAGCTTGAAGGTTTTGGCGATTTTAGAAACTCACGCACATGCAGATCATCTGTCGGGCGCACAGGATTTAAAGAAAAGATTTCCTAAAGCTCAGTTAGCAATTGGTGAACACATTCGTAGCGTACAGGCTGTTTTTAAAGAATTTTATAATTTAAAAAACCTTAATGTAGATGGAACCCAGTTTGATCTATTGTTGGCTGAAGGCGTTCATCGTTTTGGTGAAATAGAGATGGAAACTATTTTTACTCCAGGTCACACACCAGCTTGCTCAAGTTACAAAATTGGAAACAATGTTTTTACCGGAGATGCTTTGTTTATGCCGGACTATGGAACTGGAAGATGTGACTTTCCAGGAGGCTCCGCAAGTTCTCTTTACGATTCAGTTCATAATAAATTGTACAGGCTTCCGGATGAAACGATCACCTACACAGGACACGATTACCAGCCCGGTGGTAGAGAGTTAAAGTTTAAAGCAAGTATTGGTGAACATAAAAAAGAGAATGTTCATATTAAAGCGACGACAACGGAAGAAGAGTTCGTCAAATTTCGAACCGAAAGGGATAAAACCTTAGATGCCCCAAGGCTTTTGCTACCAAGTGTTCAAGTCAATGTTGACGGCGGTAACTTACCAGAGGTTGAAGACAATGGTATTAGCTATTTGAGAATTCCGATTCGCTAGGAGAAAAGCAAATGACAGAAAGTATGGTTTTAGCACTAATTGGCGGCATTCTTATTGGAGTTTCAAGCACAACAATGCTGGGTGGTATAGGACGAATTACGGGGATTAGTGGAATTCTCGGTTTGAGTCTCGGAAAAATAAAGGCAGAACATTTTTGGCGCTACACATTTCTTGGAGGCTTGATTGTCGGGGGTATAGGCATGAAGATCAGTAATCCTGAATTTTTTGATTATCAACTCAACTTGCCAGTGGCTCACTATATTATTGCCGGTCTGATTGTTGGTTATGGTACTAGGCTTGGAAGTGGTTGTACCTCGGGACATGGTGTTTGCGGAATATCTCGCACCGCTAAGCGCTCTATTCTTGCAACTATCACCTTCATGCTTTTTGGCATTATCACTGTTGCGCTTAAGAGGGCTTTATTATGAAAACAACAATCGTCGCATTTTTATCCGGAATCATTTTTAGTGTAGGGCTAGTTATCTCAGGCATGGTTAACCCACATAAGGTCATTGGCTTTTTAGATGTCTTTGGAGAATGGGACATTTCTTTGATGTTTGTTATGGGAGGAGCGGTGAGTTTCAATTTGATCGCTTTTCGTTTGCTGACAAAAAGAGATAAGCCCTTCTTTTCAGAGAACTGGCATTTACCAACGGCTTCGGATTTAGATAAGAAATTATTGATAGGTTCTGCTTTGTTTGGAATAGGCTGGGGAATTGCTGGTATTTGTCCAGGCCCAGGGATCGTAAACTTAGTCACTCTAAAAATAGAGGCTTTTTACTTTGTACTTAGTATGATTATGGGAATGCTTCTTTTTCATTTTACAAAATCAGTTTGGGAGAAATAATGAAAGCAATAAATTTAGAAAAACTAGAGTCAAATCTTAGCTTAGGTACTTATACTGGTTTAGCTCAGCTGGATTGTTTGCTGATTGGTCCAAAGGTAGAATCAGTAGAGCAAGTGGATCTTTTGAAAAAGGCCGGAATAACAAATGTGATTGATATGAAAACGGAAGGAGAGTTTTCTTTCAAGGATAAAGAAGAATTTGAAAAAGCTGGGATTAGCTATTTCCACTTTCCAGTAAGTTCGCCATTTGATGTGGACATTAGTCGTTTACAAGAACTTGAATCAAAGATTAGATGCTCAGAAATAGGCAAAACATATCTTTACTGTATGTCAGGCAATCGAGTGTCTGTGATTTTGGGACGACTATTTTTTGAAGTATGTGGACACCCAAAAGATAGGGTTTTAGACACCATAGCTAAACTAGGAATGACGAGGGCTGATCTCTTAGAAAAAATGAAAGTGGATTTTGCTAAAGATCAGATATAAAAGCTTAAGAAGTTAAAAGATGTATCTGAAAAAATCTTAGTTAAAAAGCCCAGATTCATTTCTGGGCTTTGTTGTTTCTTACTCTTCGTACAAAAGTGGAGTGTCTGTGTGAATGGCTAAGTTTTGTTTGGCCGTTTTAATTGAATTAGACTCAGTTGCATTACAAAGTTTCGTGATGGTCATGTCTGCTGTCGACAGATCATAGTTTAGCTCAGAGGCACAGTATTGGTCGGTCTTTAATTTGACGAGCATTTGTGCTAGAGGCATGTAAAGCTTTTTTAATTGAGCTATCAAAGTACTCGTTTGATCAAAAGCTTTGGGTAGTTGGTCTTCGGCTAATAACTCTTTTCCAAGTAAACTCGTTAGTAGCTCTAGGCTGAACACTGGATTGATGCTTTGCCACTCTTGCGCTGGGCGAGTTTTAAATCTCTCTAAAGCCCTTTCTAAAAATACAACTGCATTGCTAAACTCAACCACTTCTTTAAGTCGAATTCTAATACTTTCATTTTCAAGCTTCGTACCTAGTAGAGCGCCCGCGGTAGTTTCACCTTGTTTTAAGCTTGTGCCCTTGGCATTTATGAAAAACAAAGAATCGGACGCGATGTTTTTTAATTCCATGGTGGTAAAACCTAATGCCAGAGAAGAGGCCTCTACAGGTAAAATTCCTGCTGTAGGATGGCTGATGTCACCTAGCAAATATGTCTCAGCTTGTACCCAAGCTTCGGCGGGACTAGCAAAGCGGAAAGCTTGGATCATATTTCGAAAGAAATGAATGCGTGCCAATAAATCTTGAAAGGCAAAACTAGATTTTAAATTGGCAGCAGGTGCGCCTAAGGACATTTTGTGTTTGGCAGGATTGTATGTTGCAATTTCCTCAGCGCTCAAAAGCATTGGTCCGTTTTCGTCCATATAGACCCCTAAAAAAGGAACCAAAGAAAAGTCGGGGCGTTCAGCGGATAGTGGGTTTAAATGTGAAAAGTCGTTCTCATTATATTCAGGGCCAACAAAACCTTTGATACTTAAAAGTTGTGCGAACATTCTTTGGGCTAAAACACTGGCGCAATTTCTCTCGGAAATATTTTTCTTGTAGTAAAAATTTTGAATTAGGCTCGCGTAAATTTGTTCGTTGTCTTTTTGAATGTCTTGCCATTGGTTGGATGGAAACAAAGTTACACTGTGGGTAAGAGCTCCATAGTCCAAGTCTAATTTTTGCTCTAAATTGAACTCTAAAGCCTTACGATGAATATTGAAAAATAGAGAAGTTTTACTTTCGCCCATTTCTCCAAAAATACCAGGGTAGTTTAGAGCAATTTCGTCATTGAGCGCACTATACATAAGGTCTCGATATTTGCTTGGCCAATAGGCGTAAGCATTTTTTAGAACCTTCCATTTAATCCACGATAGCTCACCTTTTTTATACTTTTCTTTTGCTAGTTCATAAAACTGTTCTTCGTTCGGTAAGTTTAAAACCTCTCCGATATAAAAAAGCATAAAGGGGGAGTTCGCAATATTTGTTCTTAGTAAAAGGCGATCATTGTCCTTTTCAAAGCGATCAAATAGACTGAAATGCTTAACTTGCTGACTGGATTCAAGTTTCATAGCCATTAAATCGCAGGCTGACTCATCGCTACTAGCTAGAGGGTCGTTAAGATCTCTGTAAACAGGTTTTTGAAAAACCTCTTTGTTTTGATCTGTGATCATAGATCTGTCTAAGGTTGGAGCTTTCTGATCAGAGCAAGCTCCTACTAATAAACCGAGACTAACTAAATTAATTAAAACTGTCTTTCTCACAATCATTCTCCTTAGAAGTATACTTTTGCATCTACGCGAACGTAACTGGCTTTAGATGTATTGGTTCCATTAATACGAGTGTTATAAAGTGCATCGATTTGCATAGGAGCAAAAAACTTTTTTGCAACAAAGGCAGGGATTGTCGAATAAGTTAGGCCAACTTCTGCGCTTAACTCTTTGAAGTCTGTTCCTTCAGATAGGCCTTGATAATAAAGGCTAGGATCATTTTCTGAAGAGTCTTCAAAATGATCCTTGGCACTTTCGTTGTATTGGTAGGCACCCCAGATCTCCCATTCTCCAGAATCAAAGGTATAGGTACTAGAAATTTCGGATTCAAAGTCAATGGATTGCCTTCTCGTAACATCTCGAACTTGACCATCTTCTGCCAAAAGTGAAGGTAGGCTATCGTCTTCATCTCTGGGAACTGCGCGTTTTCGTGTGTCTGGAAGGTTGTAGACGGCTTTTGTCATTAAGCCAAAGGTGATGTTCTTATTTAGTTTGTAGTCATGAAAAAATAAAGCTCCTAAAGCCCAATTGCCTCCGCCGGTTCCACTATCAAATAGATTATCTATCTCGCCAGTATTTCCAGTTGGAAGTCGTAAGCCAATTTGATAGCTCATGTCGCGAGAAGGAGTGGAATAAAACCTATGCTTTAAGCCAACTTCAATGTCGCCTAAATCAGTTTTATCAAAACTTTCAGGGCGTTGATAACCTTTAGATTCAAGGGCAGCAGCGGCAAAAAAGTCACCATCAAAATTTGTAGCAGCAACTTTACCTAAACCAGCCTTTAAATCGGGAGAAATTCCAGAACCTAATTTTTGCGATATGGCCTTAGCGTTATTAATCGTTTGTACTTCAAAAGAGGTTTTCAGTCTTCTGCGAACAACAGGTACTCTTAGACCAAGGGTTATCTTCTTACTGATACCATATTCTGCGGCAACTAAGGCTTGGTGAACTTGCATCTGGGTGTCACTATAAATTTGAGAATTAATTAACTCGTCACCCAGTCCACTTTCTAAACTATTTAAAGCATTATAAAGCTTTCCTAAATCATTATTCATTTTGGCAAAGCTTCTCATATCGAGAGATTGATTTAAGCCTTGGCTCAATCCACTAAGTTGACCATCATTATTATAGTTATATTGGACGTCGTTGGAATATACATTCACCAAACGTGCACGGACAATTTTTTTAGGCAATACGGATGCCGTTTCTACCGCATAGATTTCAGTGAACCCAAAAGTAAAATAAAATAGTAGTAAGTATTTATGAAACACTTGCCCCCCGATTTTGAATTGAATTAGACCCGCTCTAAGATTTAGCAGTGGCCTATAGCTACCAAAGGATTCTACTTTTCTGTAGCATTAAAGTTTAAGCCAGAAAAATGTACTGATGCGGCATCTGATAAGTGCTTATTTTTATTTGAAAAGATCGGTAAATAGTCTAAATTACTGGCTAAAGACTATATGGTGTTGTTTGAAAATTTGATATTTTTGAATAAAATTTGAAATCCTACAGGGCTCATTCAGCCTTTAAAAATTGCCTTTATCTTTCGAGAAAATTTAAAAGCTTAGTGCTTAGAAGAAACTTCTGTTTCTATGAATTGCTGGTTAAAAAAATGCTCGTTATTGCTTGTGCCGAAAAATTTAGCGAATCTCCATGGCTAGTTATCCCATTCCATAGGAGGGCTTTGGTTTAAAGCAGGAAAAACTCGCTTCTCATAGCGGCAAAAGCTTCTAAATGATTTAAACATTCGCAAAAATCAGCTATTCTCACCGGGCTTTTAAACAATTTCACTATCCATAGGGGAGACTATGTCTAAAATTTACTACACGAAAACTGATGAAGCTCCAGCCTTAGCAACACAATCTTTTTTACCGATTGTTGAGGCATTCACAAAAAAAGCAAACATTGAGATCGAGCTAAAGGACATCTCGTTAGCAGGTAGAATCCTAGCTAACTTTCCAGAGAATCTATCGGATGATCAAAAAATGTCAGATGCATTAACAGAACTTGGCGAGTTGGCAAAAACTCCTGGTGCAAATATAATTAAGCTTCCAAATATCAGTGCTTCTATTCCACAGTTGCAAGCGGCAATTAAAGAGTTGAATGAGCATGGTTTTAAAGTTCCGGCTTATCCAGAGGAGCCAAAGAATGAAGAAGAAAAACAAATTAAGGCTCGTTATGCGAAAGTTTTAGGTTCTGCTGTAAACCCTGTATTGCGCGAAGGGAATTCAGACCGCCGTGTTGCTGATGCGGTAAAACAATACGCAAAAAATAATCCACACTCCATGGGGGCTTGGACTAAAGACTCTAAGTCTCACGTTGCACATATGGAAGCTGGTGACTTTTACGGTTCAGAAAAAAGCTACCAAATGGACAAAGCTGACAAAGTTTCTATTAGCCTTGAGGGAACAGATGGGAGCACGACAGAACTTAAGAAAGACTTAGCACTTTTAGAAAATGAAATCATTGATAGTTCTGTTATGTCGAAAGCGGCTTTGGTTGAATTTTTCGAAAAACAAGTGGCTGATGCAAAAGACAATGGAGTTTTGTTTTCTCTTCACATGAAAGCGACCATGATGAAGGTTTCTGATCCAATCATTTTTGGTCATTGTGTAAAAGTGTTCTACGCAGATGTTTTAGATAAATACGCTGCTGAATTAAAAGAAATTGGTTTCGATGAAAATAATGGAATCGGTGATCTATATGCAAAACTGGATAAGCTTCCTGCGGATAAGCAAGAAGCTATCAAGGCAGATATGGATGCGCTTTATAAAGCTCGCCCAGAATTAGCCATGGTAGATTCTGATCGTGGAATCACAAACCTTCATGTTCCAAGTGACATCATCATTGATGCTTCCATGCCAGCAATGATCAGAAATTCTGGTCAAATGTGGGGACCGGATGGAAAAGCCAAAGACACTAAAGCGGTAATTCCAGACCGTTGTTATGCAGGGGTTTATGATGCAACCATTAACTTCTGTAAAGAAAATGGTGCTTTTGATGTGCCGACTATGGGGAATGTTTCCAATGTTGGTTTGATGGCTAAAAAAGCGGAAGAGTATGGTTCACACGATAAAACTTTTGAAATCGCAACAGCTGGTAAAGTAGTTGTTAAAAATTCTGCGGGTGATGTTCTAATGGAACAAAACGTTGAAGCAGGAGATATTTTTAGAATGTGTCAAACGAAAGAAGTGGCGATTCGTGACTGGGTAAAACTAGGTGTAAATCGTTCTCGTGCCACTGGCCAACCAGCAGTTTTCTGGTTAGATAAAGATCGTGCCCATGATGCAAACCTTATTAAATTGGTAGAGAAGTTCTTGCCTGAGCACGATACTAAGGGGTTAGAAATTAAAATCATGGCGCCAGTAGAGGCTACTCTTTACACTTGTGAAAGAGTAAAAGCAGGTAAAGATACTATTTCGGTTACGGGTAACGTTCTTCGTGATTATTTGACGGACTTATTTCCTATCTTAGAACTTGGTACAAGTGCTAAGATGCTATCTATCGTTCCATTGTTAGCGGGTGGTGGATTGTTTGAAACAGGTGCTGGTGGATCGGCTCCTA
The DNA here is from genome assembly GCA_002436415.1 of Bdellovibrionaceae bacterium UBA6502. Lineage (GTDB taxonomy): Bacteria > Bdellovibrionota > Bdellovibrionia > Bdellovibrionales > UBA840 > UBA6502. The sequence continues at coordinate 88,481 of DJMA01000003.1, forward strand.
AACATGTTCAACAGTTTGCTACGGAAAACCACCTTCGTTGGGATTCTTTAGGAGAGTTCTTAGCTCTTGCTGTAAGTCTTGAAGACCTTGCAGAGAAAACTTCCAATGCAAAAGCAAAGGTATTAGCGGAAACTTTAGATAAGGCGAACACCAAGTTCTTACTTACGAACAAATCGCCAAGCCGTAAAGTGGGTGAGCTAGATAACCGTGGAAGTCACTTTTATCTATGCCTGTATTGGGCTGAAGAGTTAGCTCAATGTGCAGATGCAGATTTGAAAGCTGCTTTCGCTCCAGTTTATGCTGCTCTTTCTGATAAAGAAAACGCCATTGTTGAAGAGCTTAATGCTGCTCAAGGTGTGGAGATCGATATGGGTGGTTACTACCAACCAGACGATGCAAAACTTGCCGCAGCAATGAGACCAAGTAAAACATTTAACGATGTGTTGGCTCAATTAAATTAGAAATACTTTTTTAAAAAGTATTTAGAAGTTAGTATATTTGACTAGAAAAATGAAGGACCTCCGGTTTATAATCGGAGGTTTTTTATTGTTGGTTTTACTAGAAAATGTTGGTTGATAATAGTTTTGGTCTGATACTGATTTTATCTTTTTCAAAGAGCTCAATAGTACTAACTACTCTTTCGAATATTGATTTATGATTAGGGCCGCAGTTATGTCCCCCGTCACATTTAATACGGTTCTAGTCATATCTAATAAACGATCAACACCTAAAATTAGAAAAATGCCACTACTTGGAATTCCAACTCCACTTAAGATACTAGCTAATATAGCCATCCCAACACCTGGAGTACCGGGTGCACCGATCGATGATAAGGTTGCAGTACCGATCACTAAGAACATTTGACCAATACTCAATTCAACTTGAAAAACTTGTGCTAGAAAAATAGTGGCGACTCCCTGGTAAAGAGCTGTACCATCCATATTAATAGTAGTTCCCAGAGGAATTATAAACTGTGAAACACTTGGTTTTACATTTAGTTTTTTTTCTGCAGTCTCTATACTCAAAGGCATTACAGAGGCGGAGCTTGACGTAGAAAAGGCAAGTAATTGTAATTCTTTGATGCTAGAAATAAATTTTAGAATAGGGACCTTGGTAAGTGTTTTTACTAAAATCAAATAGAAGAAAAAAAGTATTAGAAGACCTAGTAAAACACTAAGGATATAACCCGCAAGGCTATAGACGGCACCAATTCCTAGTTTTAAAAAAAGTTGGGCACTGAGGCCAAATACAGCAATCGGAGCTAATTTCATGGACCAGCCAATGATTACCATTGATAGTTTTTGAAAAGTATTGAGTAGGGAAACCAATGGTTTGGCTTCTTCATTCCTAAGGCTCATCAAAGCGATACCTAAAAATATGGCTAGGAGGACTACTTGTAGCATTTCGCCATCCGCAAGTACCTGTACTAAGTTTTGGGGTAAGAGTTGTGAAACAATATTTTCGACTCCAAACTGCAAGCCAGGGTTTGTATTGTCTGAAACTTTGTCTAGTGTCAAAATACTTCTATCAATCCATTGGCCGGGCTTTAATAGCAGTGCAACAGAAAAGCCAATTAGGATAGAAACAATGGTACTACTCACAAAATAAATAGTGATTCTGCTACCCATAGTTTTTAATTTCTCGATGCTATCACTGCCGACGATTCCTAAAATGATTGAAGCAAAAACTAAGGGTATTACCACTAATTGGATTAAGCCTAGAAAAATTTGGCCCGGAAGAGCCAAATAATTTCCTATGTTAATAGAACTTTCTATTGAAATGATTTTGAAATCTGGCCCCAGTAGGAAGCCTGTTAGCATTCCCAAAATCATAGACAGTACAATTTTAAGCCACAGTCTCTTTTGCACATAGAGATCTAAACTGCTCGTAAGTGATCTAATTTGGTCTGCGCTGCTTCTAGCAAAGTGAAATGGAGAAATATTGTTTAGTTTCATATTATAGAGTTTTACTTGATAATTTAATTTCTTCAAGTTCAGCAAAATAATTTTTTACAAACTAGAAAGAATCCTATTTTTCATGCAGAGAAAATCAATTAGGATACTGTTTTCATACGAGGAGTAGAAAATTGGATTTATTTTTAGACAACCTTTTACAATGGACAGGGCAGTTAGCCGGCATGATTTGGTGGCCACTTAATATTGTACTTTTGTTTTCTGTTTCAATATTGATGACTGTGATGACCAGTGGAATCCAGTTTCGTAAACTTTTTTTGGGATTTAAATTAATTTTTGCGGGTAGAACCAAAAAAGACTCCGGAGAAATAACTCCTTTTCAGGCGCTAATGACAGGCCTGGCTGGAACCGTCGGAAATGGAAACATTGCTGGGGTAGCTACTGCAATCGCGGCAGGTGGACCTGGGGCTGTTTTTTGGATGTGGATTAGTGCTCTTTTGGGAATGGCTACGAAGTATTCAGAAGCTTTGTTGGGTAGGTTGTATAGGCAAAAAGCTGATGCTGAGTATTTTGGTGGACCTATGTATTATATTTCTGCCCTAAAAGGAAAACTTCCTGCTGCTGGATTTTTTGCTGCTTGGTATGCTTTTGCAATCATGTTGGTTGGAAGTATTGGTAGTGGAAATATGGCACAATCCAATTCCATCGCCCTTGCTTTGAGTAGTCAGTTTTCAGTACCACCCATTTTGACGGCCTTGATTTTATTGGCATTGATCGCTTTCATTTTATTTGGCGGTATCAAACGCATTGCCAATGTATCTGAAAAAATGGTTCCATTGATGATTTTAGCTTATGTCTCTGCGGCTTTACTTGCGGTGATTTTTAATGCGGATAAGATCCCAGCTATTTTTAGTCTAATCATTGAATCAGCCTTGAGTGGTGAAGCAGCCCTTGGTGGAGTAGCTGGACATACTGTAAAACAAGCTATGCAGTTGGGAGTTTCAAGAGGGGTTCTTTCCAATGAGTCAGGATTAGGGAGCGTTGCCATTCCCGCAGCAGCGGCTCAAGGGAAAGAAGCGGTTCCACAAGCATTGATCGCAATGATGGGAAGTTTCATTGATACCATCATCGTTTGCAGTATGACGGGCTTTATCATCTTAAGTTCAGGGGTTTATGGTAATCCTGATGTGGCAAGTGTTGCTATCACAAAAACCGCTTTTGAGTGGGGTTTAGGCTCTGAGATAGGGGCATATTTAGTTAGTATTTGTAGTATCATTTTTGGTTTCTCAACCATTCTTGCCTATGCTTATTTTTCAGAGCAAGGTTTTCACTATTTGTTTCCTAAAGGAAATGTTTTAAAACTTCGAATCATCATCATACTGGCTGCAGGAGCCGGAGCTTTGTTACAAGGGGATTACCTAGGGATCGTTTGGAATACAAGTGATATTGCCAATGGTTTAATGGTATTTCCAAATTTAGTTGCTCTTTTGTTTTTAGTGAAAGTGGTACGTAAGGAAACAAAATCCTATTTTACAAAATTAGACTCCGGAGAGTTGAAAGACTATTTTGGGGAATGATTTTTTCTCTAAGTTTAAAAAAGTCTTATTGAAAAATATTGAGACTGTTCAGGACTCTACTCTTTTCTTAGACATTCAGAGTATGTGTGTGAGATTCTCTGCATAAAGAGAATCTCTTTCTAAAATTCTAAAATAATAGAATTATAAAAAATTCTTAAGACCATGGTCTAGTTCCCTCGACTTTGTTTAACCGAAAGTCGTGTTTCAGACGTCTATTTGTCTGACATTCTAATCCTAGGAGGGGGAACTTTGACTGCAAGAAACATGAAAAAACGAATTTTAAGTGTTTGCTGGATCTTTTTAGCGGCCTGTAACTCGGAGAATTTAACTCCAGTACTAAATCAAACAGAAGATATTGCTAATAAAAACTATATTGTCGTATTTAATAAAGCTGCGGTTGTCAGCGCACAAGCGGCAAGTAGCGCAAATCTTAGCGCGTCAGCTGTTGTAAAAACAATGGCAGAAAATGTGGGCGCAGAATACGGAGTTGAATCCGAAAAGAGCTTTGCCGGAGCTGTTTCTGCCGCAGTCTATTCCCTGAATTCAAAACAAATTGAAGAGATGAAAGTAGATCAACGAATTGCTTATATAGAAGAAGACATTCGTATGAGTACGGTGGGAGTTCAAGAGAATCCAGAATGGGGCTTGGACCGAATCGATCAGGAAAGTTCAAATCTAGATGATCGCTATGAGTATCCAAAATCGAAGCGCCAAGTCTATGCTTACGTGGTGGATACTGGAGTTCGAATCAGTCATGAAGAATTTGAGGGTCGCGCCGAACATGGAATCGATACAGTTAGCAATGACGAGGATGCAACGGACTGTAATGGCCACGGAACTCATGTGGCGGGAAGCATTGGGGGTAAGACCTATGGTGTTTCAAAAGACGTTAAAATTGTTGGTGTGCGAGTTCTCGACTGTGGAGGAAGCGGAAGTGTTTCTAACATTGTCGAGGCAATCAATTGGGTTATCGAAAATCGTAAGGACCCTGCAGTTGTGAATATGAGTCTGGGAGGTGGGACTTCTAAGACTTTAGACAATGCCATCGAAGCATTGGTCAGAAGTGGTGTTACTGCGGTGGTCGCTGCTGGTAATGATGATAAAAATGCCTGTAACTATTCACCAGCAAGAGTCTCCGATGCAATTACTGTTGGTAGTATTCAAAAAGGAGATCGTCGATCAAGCTTTTCCAATTACGGTGATTGCGTCGACATTTTTGCTCCAGGAAGTAGAATCAAGTCCTCTTGGTATCAAAACGATAGTCAAACAAAAACAATTAGCGGTACATCAATGGCTACGCCTCATGTAGCTGGTGTTGCTGCATTGGTATTGGGGAGTGATGAAGAGGTTTCTAGGCCTGATCAAGTAAAGTCAGTAATACTACAAAACGCAAGCGCAGGTAAACTGAGTGATCCAGGAAGTGGGTCCCCTGATTTGCTTTTAAGCACGGTCTTTATTGATAAAAGTGATGATAGCAGCCCTGGTGAAGAGCCTGTGGAACCGAAGCCAGAACCTGAGAATAAAGCACCTGTTGTGGATGCGGAAATTGTTGTAGACGGTTTAAGTGTGTCGGTTAAAAGCTCAAGTAGTGATGAAGATGGTCAAGTGATTGGTGTTGTCATTGATTACGGCGATGGCACTGTAGTTGAAGCTTACGAAGGCGTTCACAATTATGCTGCCGCAGGATCTTATGTCATTGAAGTTGTTGCCATAGATGACAAAGGGGCAATGTCTAAAGTTCAAAAAACGGTGGAGATAAGACAACCAGTTAGTGAGAGACCGGCTCCTTGTGATAATTGCGAGATCTACGAGGGGAACTTATCTGGAAGTGGAGATTTTACTTATATGCCAGATGGGTCTTACTACTATTTGAGGCGTTCAAAGACCCAAAGAATATATTTACAAGGACCTAGTGACGCAAACTTTGACCTGTATTTGTACCGATGGAACGGTAGAGAGTTTAAGTTATACAAAAAGTCGACAGGAGCGAATGCTGATGAGAAAATCTCTCGTTACAGTAGTCGAGGATACTACCTACTCAAAGTAGTCGCAGTAAGTGGTGAGGGAGATTTTAAGGTCTATATTAAGTGATAACTATTCAGTTAGACTTAAACTCAAAAGTTAATAAAATGCTTTAAATTTGCAGTTTAGTTTTTTTGAAAGAGGCCGGGTTGAGAAGGAAGTTCTTGAACCTGGCCGTATAAATTTTTAATATTTATACTTTCTGGAGGAAAAACAATGACTAGAAGAGATCTTTTGAAATGTTTGGGCTATTCCGGACTTAGCTTGTCTTTACCCATAAATCTAATTGCCGCTAAAAAAATAGATGAACACCTACAAATTGCGGAAATCATTCAAAAGAAATTTAAAGGCAAAGAAATAAGTATTTTGTATCCGAAGGGAAGCCTAGCCAATTTACTACCAATCAGGGATGAGTTAAAAAGGCTTACAGGAGTTAGTCTTAAATTTGTTGAAGGCTCTCTAGATTCCATCTCCTCTGAAATTTTATTAAAAGACAAATTAAACAAGGATCAAGACAATATTGATATAGGAATAACATCAACTTTTGGTATTCCTGATTTAGTTGAGGCTAAGGCGATTGTTGATTTATCAAACTACCTAAAACAATATGAACCCAAAGAATTGAGCGCGAATCAAAAATACAAATTAGGTGACTATTACCAAGGAAATTTCTACGGCTACCAAGCTGATGGTGATACTTACATTTTATTTTTGAACAAAGAGTTTTTAACGGATCCTAAGGCCCAAGAGAATTACCAAAAAAAATATGGTATCAAGCTTGAAGCTCCAAAGACATGGCAGGAGCTTGATAGACAAATTCAGTTTTTCCACTCTCCAGCTAAAAATAAATTTGGAGGAAGTCTATATCGAAACTCAAACTACAGCATTTGGGAATATTGGATGAGGCTACATTCAAAAGCAATGCTACCTTTTGACGATAACTTCCAACCACAAATCACAAATAAGAAAGCCATTCAAGCTCTAGACGAGCTTGTTAAAGTGACAAAGTATCTTGAAAAGGATGTTTACAAAAATGGACTTTTTGAAAACTTTAAGTCCTTCGCCGAAGGAAATAAATATTGCAATTTAGGCTGGGGAGGAACCCAAAAGTACTTAAATTCTGCTAAGTCTAAAATTAAAGGTAAATTAATTTATAGTTTGCCTCCAGGAGGCCAACATTCTTCAAAGCAATTTCAAATGCCGTATTTTAACTGGGGTTGGAACTATGTGGTTTGTGCTAAGTCCAAAAATGTCGAACTGGCTTATTTAGTGAGTCTTTTTGCGACAAGTGCAGAGATCTCCAAACGTGCCGTGCGTGAGGCGGATGGATACTTTGATCCTTATTTAGAAACTCACTATCAAGATCCAAAAATTATCGATATTTATAGTAAAGACTTTTTGCAAACTCACAAAGAAGCAATGGAAAAAAGTATTCCCGATTTATATGTACGAGGGCAAGGATCATACTATTCCATTTTAAAAGACGGAATCGATGGAGCATTAAAAGAGTCATTACCAAGTGAACTAGTTTTAGCAAATGTAGAAAAAAGGTGGGAGTCGTTAACGGAAAACTTTGGTAGAGAAAATCAGAAAAAGCAATGGGCATTTTTAAAGAAGAATTATCCAAAGAAATTCTTAGAGGTTATTAAATGATAAACCTCCTTAAAGTCCTTCCCATTTTTTTGGGTGCAGTTTTCGTTGCTATTTCTTATCGAGAAATTGAATTACAAAAGTATCTTGATATTAAAAAACAGGCTTTTTTATCTTATAACTCTCAAAGAGTATTGGTCTTGCAGAAAAAGTTAGATCAAAAAAAGAGTAATTTAAATTCGATACAGGCCTTCTTCCAGTCATCCACAGAAGTCTCCGAAAAAGACTTTCATGACTTTATTGGTATAGCACTGAAAAGCTCACCAGCTCATCAAGTTTGCTGGACGGATTTAAAGTCGACACAAAAATTCATTGTAAACAGTAATTATAAGGACTTTTGTGAAAACTTAAATATTTTAAGTCGTACCGATCTTTACACAAAAAACTCTAAGCATTGGGTTATGTTATCAAGCCTCACCAAAGGGCGAGATGGAAAAAACCTTGGGGTCGTGTTTTATTATTTTCCAATTGAAGAACTATTTATCAATGAAATTCTTCCATTTTTTAGAATCGATGAAAAAATTGTAGTTATAGATACAAGCATCACCAAGGCTGAAACCGTATACAAATCTTCAGAAGAGGAATTTGATGAACCTGAACAGAGCTTTTTAAAAGAGGTTTTTTCTTTCGATTCGTTTAAGTTGATTTATGAATCAAGTATTCCCAAATCTAATTGGAAAGAACTCAGTGTTTCTCGAATCAATGTGATTAGTGGACTACTTGGAGCATTGCTTTTTTTAATTGGTATTGTGATTCAAATATTACAAAGACTTAACCGTAGAATTAAAAAGGAAGTTGCTGCTAAAACATTGGATTTACAAAAGTCCAACGAGAAGCTTGAACTTACGGTAGAAGGTGCTGGGGTAGGGATTTGGCAGCGTCCGAATTGTGATGAAGATACAATGCTATGGAGCCAACGTTTTCAGGATCTACTTGGAGTGAAAAAATATGCAGAAAAGCGCTCTTATCAAGAATTTATTGATAGATGTCACTCTGAAGATCGAGAGAATCTTTTAGAAAAAATTGAACAGGCTAGAGAAACAGGAGGCTCTTTTGAATTAGAATGTCGATTTATGAAAGATGATGGTGATTACCACTGGTTTTATTGTACAGGTAAACACTCACAAAAAACAAAAGGCAAGCAATCACTAGTTGGTGGAATACAGGATATTAACAGTCGCGTACTTTTTGAAATTGAATTAAAAGCTTCTAATGAAGAGTTAGATCAGTTTGCTTATATTGCTTCTCATGATTTAAGGGAGCCCCTAAGAGGGATGAGAAACTTTTCTCAATTTTTGGTGGAGGATTATTCAGATCGATTGGACGAAGAAGGAATATCTTATTTAAATACTATTCAGAAATTGGCAGGCCGATTAGAAAAATACCTTGATTCCCTACTGTTTTTTTCAAGATTAGGAAGGCAAAGTAATTCCTATTCTGAAGTGGATTTAAAACAATTACTTCTTGAAATTGCCGAGACCTATACGTCTACTTCAAATAATCAGATTCAAGTAGAATTAGAAGGTGAATTTACGAAGATCTATTGTGACCCGGTTAAACTACAAATCATCGTTGGTAATCTAATTCAAAATGCAATTCGCTATAATTTAAATGAAGTAAAATTGATTCGTTTAAAATATCAAAGTTTGCCTGGAAACTACCATCAGTTTGAGCTTGCAGATAACGGAATCGGAATTGAAGAAGAGCATTTTGAAAGAATCTTTACCATTTTTAAACGTTTACATCCAAGAGATGAATTCGAAGGTGGCTCAGGGGTAGGCTTGACATTGGTTAAAAAAGCGGTAGAAAAACATGGTGGAGAGATTAGAGTCAAAGAATCTGTTCTGGGTAAAGGAACAGTGATTTACTTTACCATTAAGGGGCAAAAAGATGAAACCAATTGATTATACAAACATACTACTTGTTGAAGATAGCGATGAAGATTTTATTACTGTTCAAAGAGCATTTAAAAAAGCGGGTGCAAAAAACAATTTGTTTCGACTGAAAACCGGGGATTTGGCTGTAAAGTATTTGTTAAGAAAAGACGAATACAGTGATTTAACCGATGAGCTGCCAGGTGTAATTCTCCTAGACTTAAATCTACCTGGATTAGATGGTAGGGAAGTTTTACGAATTATTAAAACCGAAGAGAGCCTAAAAAGAATCCCAGTAATTGTACTGACTACCTCAGGGGACCAAATGGATATTGATGCTTGTTATGAAATTGGTGCAAATAGCTATATACAAAAGCCTGTAGAGTTCACTGGTTTTGTTTCTGCCTTATCAATGCTAACCGATTACTGGTTTGAAATTAGTGTCTTGCCTAAAACCGAAAGTCCAGGTCGGAGTTAATTCCAAGTTAAAAATTAAAATTTCTAGCTACAAACCCGATTAGAAAAACGTAAATAAATTGGGATTAGGTTTGTATGCTAAGTACTTTAGACTCATTGAATGTTTTTTTGGTGGAAGACTCGCCGGAAGACGTTCTTTTTTTTAAAAGGACGTTAAAACACTTACGCGAAAAGCATCCAGAAATAAATTTTGAGTTTCAACACTCAAACTGTCTAAAAGATGCACTGGTTAAAGTTGCAAATACATCATTTGATATCATTTTCTTAGATCTATCGCTCCCTGATTCGCAAAAGTTTTTAGGGCTGGAAAAACTGAAAGAGCAGTTGGAGGACCATTTTCCGATTGTTGTTTTAACGGGAGATGAAAACGACTCTTTGGCGTTGGAGGCCCTAAATCGTGGGGCTCAGGATTATTTAAAAAAATCAGAAATGAATGCATATAACCTAAGTCGTTCTTTGATGTATTCGCTAGAAAGAAGTAAGGCCGCCAAAGAGTTGGAAGAGCTACGAGTTCATCAGGCCAAAACTTTAAAAATGGCCACATTAGGGGAGATGTCAGGCAGTATAGCTCATGAGATCAATAATCCCTTGGCAATAATTTTAGGCTATACAGATATATTATTGGCAGATATCGAAGAGGGTGTAGATAGTGATCGTTTGAAAAATTCGGTTGAAAAGATTGAGGAAACAACGGTACGAATCAGTAAAATCATCAAAAGCCTTAAATCTTATTCGAGAAGGTCTGAGCAAGACCCAATGTCACAAATTGCTTTTCCTGAGATTTTGGAAGATACACTCAATTTATGTATAGAGCGCTTTAAGACCTCTAAAATTGAATTAAAGATTCAGCATATCGAACCAGCTCATTTACTATGTCGAGACATTCAAATTTCTCAAGTATTATTAAATTTGTTAAATAATGCCCATGATGCGGTAAAGAAGAATGACAAAGCATGGGTTTCTATCGATTCTAGCATTGTCGATGATAAACTTAAGGTCTTAATTCAAGATAGCGGTAGTATCAAAGATGAAAGCGTTCGTCGAAAATTGTTCTCGCCATTTTTTACAACCAAACCAAAGGGTGAAGGGACTGGCTTGGGAATGAGCATTTCAAAGAGCATTATTGAGAATCATGGTGGTAGTCTCATGCTACTTGATAATTCTAAAAATACTTGTTTTGAAATTTCAATCCCCATCGTGGCTGTAAGCAACGAAAAGAGTGCTTAAGTGAAAGAGCCTAAAGTCTTAATTGTGGATGATGAAAATTTACTTTTAGAATTACTAACAGAAAGCTTTACGAAACATGAAATTCAGAATGAAAAAGCAAATTGCTTCAGTGTGGCTTTAGAAAAACTTCGAGAAAGCTCTTATGACTTAGTTTTAAGTGATATTCGAATTAAGGATAAAGCTGGTATTGATATCCTTGGATTTTTGGAAAAAATAGAAACTGAGAGTTTAATGGCGTCAAAGAACATAGTACTTATGAGTGGCTATAGTGACCTGGATTTTCAAGAAGTAGAAAAAATGGGTGTCGCAGAAATAATCGCGAAACCATTTATGCCAAGAAAAATTGTGCCTAAGCTAATTAAATACCTTAGGCACAATGACTAGATTAATATCCTGGTTCTGTCCAACTGATTGTCGGTTTTGATGCAGACTGCTCGGATAAAAATTCGATTTGATGTTCAGAGATAATTACAAAACCAAAGTTTTTTCCTCGTGTAGCAAGTGGACCGTTTAAAAACCAATCACTAATATTAAACTGTAATCTTGCCGGTCCATTTGGAGCCAAAGCTTCTGAGTCTATTTGCGCTTGTAAGGCTTTTTGTTTTTCTCGTCTTTCTTTCTCTTTTTCATAGGCCTGAAGTTTTAACTTTTTTTGTTCTGCTATTTCAGAATCACTACGACGAACTCTTTTCTCACGACTAGACCACCAGCCATTAGATTCGGTAATTGTTTTATAATAGACTTCATTGTTTTTATCAAATTCAGAGCCATACCCTTCAAATTCATATTGGTCCTGATCGTCATCATCCTCTGGAGGTTCAATGATGTTTTTGGCAATATTGTAGGCTGCGACACTTATGCATTCATTTTCATTGAAGTCTCCGCCAGTTTTGCTCCAGCTTCCATCTTGAAAAGGATGTGCTTTTTCCCAAGTAGCGTAAATCATCCAATTTTTAGTTACAGGACAAAGTTTAATACCTGCCAACTCTTCTTCTGTTAGATCCCCTCTCGCGCTATAAATACTAAAAGCCATAATGAATTTGTCATCTACATAAACTTCTTCAGAATTTAAACCATCCGTTTTAACTAAAATTCTAGAGTAGGAATCAATTTCATAGGATTGCTGCGAATAAGTCCACTTTGCGTCAGGAGAGTTTTCCTCTATATCTATGAGCTTTAAATTTGTCGCTACTTCGTACTTGAAAACTCTGGGAGCTTCCACGCTTCGAAAATTATCACAGGCACTTAGTAATAGGACGAATCCAAAGATTGCGAAATTCTTTAAGTTTACCATAGTACAGATACTCCTAATTTTAAGTTTTGATCGCCAACTCCAAAGTCTTTAATGTCTCCAAAGCGGCTGTAGTCGATATCTTGAGAGTCGCTAATTAAAGCCTTTCTCGTTGAAAGTTTCACATTGAAGTTTTCAGCAAAATAACCAAGTTCAATTCCTACGCTAGGTAGAGCCTCTCGATCTTCGATCGTCTGGAAACTACCATTCGTTACCGTTCTTTCTTCGGCAATGGCGTAGTCTAAAAAGCCGCCTAAGCCAAACGGGCCAATCAATCCTCTAAGTGTCGCATTGGCATGATACTGAAAACCATAGTCATAAACTACCGGAGTACTCAAGCGTTTGTCGGTAGCGGAAGATGGAACTGTAATTACAAGACTGTTAATTAGCTGTAGGTTTTTGTTTTTGAAGCTGTACATCTTTAATCCTAATTTTGTTAAATCACGGTTAAAAGAAGATTGCTCAAACATTTCAGTTGTTGGTGCAATGGAATGTTCTATAAAACCAAACAAACGGAAACGTGTGCTTGTTACCAATTGATGTTGCAGACTAAGACTTAAAGGTCCCACTTCTTTTTGACTGTCAATGTCGTACCAGCCCATGCTTAATCCAAGACCTGTTCCAGATAAGGAGCCACCAAAAGGGTAGAGCTTACTACTTAAATGATGAACTTCATTAATATTTGTTAGCTCTGAGTTTTCATCTTTGTCATTAAAAAATGCACCATAAGAGTATTCAAAAACATTTCTTTGAATCATGTCTTCTTCTAAGAAAAAGGATCTACCTGCTGAATTGTAAGAAGTTGGTTCAAGTTCCTTCGGCATATAGCTAGCAATGCTTTTTTCAATATCATCACGGTTAGCGTCTGGATTTACAATTTCCAGAGTGATTGCAGAAACCACCTTTTCATCCTCGCGAATGCTTTGTGGAAGGCTTCTATGTAAAGCTTCATGGATATGGAGGGCAACCAATTGGTCTTGGCCTAAGCTTTTCGCCACTGGAAAGAATCTGGTTGCGGCATAGGGCCTAGCAAAAGTCCTTGCGTAGATGTATCCCATTCGATCACTTTCAAACGCGCCTAACTTTAACAACTCACGATCGTTGATGTCTTTTTTAGTTATGTATAAATCTGATTTTTCCAATTCAGTTTGTAAATTACCTAAGCCTCGAATGGATCTTAAATTTAAAGCTCTAACTTTTTCAATGGCCAAGTCACGAGCTTTTACGATAGGACCACTTTCTAATTTTTCAAAACCTTCAAGGTCGGCGCCGTTGTCACCATTGCCTACTTTGGTTGGTGCCATTAAGTCTTGTGCCGCCAAAGGAAGACATAGACTTAGCATCAATAAACTTTTTGTAATTGCCATAAACATTTTCATTACCTCTTACTCAATTTAAAAAGTGCCGTTTCAAATTGGTAAACTTCATCAGGATTACCAACTCCAGAATATTTTTCGATCATTTGATTTTGAAATTCGTCGATGTCTTTTTTGATCGCTTTTAAATTTTTTGAATCTATCGCCATGCCTATGCCAGAAATCTCTCTTTCTTCTGGGCTTTGTTCAATCAGAGCAGCGATGGCTTTGTTTAAAATTTGTTGGTGATAACGTTTGATGGCCATGGATGGTATATCTGTTGGAGTTTCTACGAAATCATCTACGCAAGTCCATTGGTTGTTTTGGTCGTATAGGACTAGGCCAATGTGGACCAATCGATCTAGAGCAAGCTTTGCTTCAATCACTTTAATCCCTAAGCGCTTTGCGATTTGCTCCGCACTTAGAGGTTTAGGCTTTGTTTCTAGAAGATTTAAAATAGCAAAGTGGTACCAATTTTCTAAAAGCTTAAAGTACTCAAGATCGATTTCTTTGCGCTCTTTGATTTCGTTGTATGCTTTTTTACTCTCTTGAGGAAGAGCTAAAAAAGCCTCTTCTTCAATGGGATTTAATCCAAGGCTACCAGCGATTTTCTGAGCGTTCTTTTTTGACAAAGGACGTTTGCCTTTTACGATTTCAGAAAGATTCCCTGGACTGATCTGTAAATCCCTTGCAAAAGCTCGTAACGAATAACTAGAGTTTTGCCCTAGTCTTCTCTCAAGCTCTGACTTGAGATATTCGATATAAGTTTTTGATTCAAATACATCCATTTTTTTCCTCGTTTCTTAGAACTTTGTGTTCTTGAAACCACTATGCAGGAGCTATTGAGGGGAGTATATCAACTTTGGAACAAAGCGTTCCTAAAACTGGAACATAGGGAACAATTTTCTTAAATCTAGGCTTAATGACTCTTAGAGCGAAAATAACGGTCTTTGAGTTTGAAGATTTTTCTATGAAAATAGCTGCTAATAGAGGGTTTCGTTTCGCAAAAAGACCTTTTATTTATTTTAGGCTCTAAAAGAGGGGGCGCATCACTAGCCTTAGTGGGGCTTAACTTTTGCCATAGCTTTCATAGGCTTGTTAGTTACTTTTAATTTTAAAAAACTGGCCCCTTTAATTGCGGATGAACGAGTGTTAAAGGCTTGAAATTCTTTTCTGTATTCATTGCAAGGAAAATCAAAACTCGGACAAGCTCATTTAAACAAATCTTTTTCAGTAGTTATTAAGGTCTATCCGCAATTAAAGGGGCCAGTTTAAAAAGCATTGATGAATCAGAGTTGAACCTAATAGCTAGTTCACTGATTTGCGGTTGAACTAGAGATAAGTGGGCAAAACCTAATTCTGTATTTCTTGTGAATGTTAACCGAATTCGGATTTTTTAATTCTTATAACTTTGATGGATCTATGTACATTCCATCCGCATTTGAATGGGCGAGTTTAGATTGTTTTGAAATAATAATTTAAACACAAACCGAATTCCAATGGCAGCCCGGAGTCTAAAAAGTACATTATTGAAAAACGGATGAAAAACTTAGCTTAAAAAATAAGCGAAAGCTGTTATTTGTTCTAGATCCATGTCTAATTGAAATTGAGTCGCAAAATAAACTGAATGTAAAAAATTGGAGAAGGATTGTTAGAATTATATAAATAAGCCTACATATTATGCAAAATAAAGCTATTGCTCAGTACTAAAAGCTTCTTTTTACGTAACTAAAGTGTTTCGTGCATAGTAAATTTATTCATTTTTAAACTTCCTTCGATGAATTTGTAAAAAAATAAATAAGGAGATTCTAAGAATACTTTTAGGCAAATAGGCTTTTCAGTTTCTGGTCAATTTTTCGGAATAGAAGATTGAGTCTTAGGCAGTTTCTATCTATAGTGTAGCCAAAATTTTTAAATCAACAAAAAGAGTAAGGTTTATGATTGAGCTAAAAAAAGGACTCGACCTACCAATCACTGGTACGCCGAGCATGGATATTGATGAATCCAAAAAAGTGACATCTGTAGCAGTTACTGGCTTTGACTATGTTGGGATGAAACCTAGTATGTTAGTCAATGTAGGTGACAAAGTGAAAATCGGCCAAAGCCTGTTTAGCTGTAAAAAGAATGTGGGACTCGTTTTCACATCTCCTGGTGCAGGTACGGTAAAAGCCATCAATCGCGGCGATAAGCGTGCGTTCCAAACAATGGAAATTGAGTTGGATGCTAGTGAAGAGCAGGTTGAGTTTAAGTCTTACAAAGACAAAGCTCCCGCTGATTACACTCGCGAAGAAACAAAGGCTTTACTGATTGAATCAGGTAGCTGGGCTAGCATTCGTCAACGTCCTTTTGAAAAAGTGGCAGACCTTAATGCGAATCCAAGTGCGGTTTTTATCAATGCAATGGACACAAATCCATTGGCTCCTGCTACTTATGTAGCGATTGAGCGCAATCATGAAAACTTCTTAAACGGTGTAGCTGTTTTATCAAAATTAACAGATGGTCAAACTTATGTTTGTCAGGATGCGAAAGCTCCAATCCCATTTGTTGAGATGGATGGCGTAAAAACCGAATTATTTAAAGGTCCACATCCGGCGGGTAATGTTGGAACTCACATTCACTTTTTAGATCCTGCTGGTATGGAAAAACCAGTGTGGCATGTGGGCTACCAAGATGTTATTGCGATCGGAGCATTATTTGCCACTGGTAAATTGTTCTTAGAAAGAATGATAACTGTTGCAGGACCTTACGCAAATAAACCTCGTTATGTAAAAACAAGACTTGGCGCTTGTATGAAAGAAATCGCTCAAGGTGAGGCAAAGGCTGGAGCTCGCGTTATTAGTGGATCTGTTTTCAATGGCAGAACCCAAGACGAAGTTTTCCATTACTTAGGTCATTACCATAACCAGATCACAATTATCGAAGAAGATACAAAACGTGAGCTTCTTGGTTGGCATAAGCCTGGTTTCGATCAGTTTTCTGTAAAAAACATTTATGTTTCTAAAATGATGCCATGGAAGAAGTTTGCTTTTGGTTCAAACACTAACGGTTCTCTTCGTGCAATGGTACCAATTGGAAGTTTTGAAAAGGTAATGCCTTTAGACATTCTTCCAACTCAGTTACTTCGTTCACTAGTTGCTAAAGACACAGACCTTGCTCAAGATTTAGGTGCTTTAGAGTTGGCAGAAGAAGATTTGGCTTTATTAACTTTCGTTGCTCCTGGAAAAGTGGATTTTGCTCCAATTTTACGTGACAACTTAACGACGATTGAAAAGGAAGGCTAATGCAGTTTTTAAGAGATTTTTTAGACGCTCAACATAAGCACTTCGTAGGCGATGGAAAACTAAAAAAGTTATATCCACTATATGAGGCAGCGGATACCTTCTTGTACACTCCTGGAGAGAACACTAAAGGTAGCGTACACATTCGTGATGGTATTGATTTAAAAAGAACCATGATCACAGTGGCTATGGCCCTTGGACCATGTATCATGATGGCACTATATAATACAGGGTTTCAGGCACAAACTGCTTTAGCGGGTATGGGTGTTGCTGAAGTTGCTGGTTGGAGAGGTAGCCTTTTTCATGCATTGGGTTTTGGTGTTGATGCCGGAAACATCCTTTCTTGTTTCCTATTAGGTGCTCTTTATTTCTTACCAGTTTTCTTGGTAACCAATTTGGTGGGTGGCTTCTGGGAAGCAATTTTTGCTTCTGTCCGTGGCCACGAAATCAATGAGGGTTTCCTTGTAACAGGTATTTTATTTCCGCTGATTTTACCTCCAACCATCCCATTATGGCAGGTGGCTGTTGGTATTAGTTTCGGTGTAGTCATTGGTAAAGAGATTTTTGGTGGAACGGGTAAAAACTTTTTAAACCCGGCACTAACAGCTCGTGCTTTCTTATTCTTTGCATATCCAGCTGAAATTTCTGGGGATGCTGTTTGGATCGCAGCTGATGGTTTTACTGGAGCGACTTTGCTAGGACAAGCTGCTCTTGAGGGGGTAGGTTCTTTTAACTACACTTGGATGCAGGCATTCTTAGGTTTAATCCCTGGTTCTATGGGTGAGACAAGTGCTTTGGCGTGTTTGTTTGGAGCTGGTTACTTGATTCTTACAGGCATTGGTTCATGGAGAATCATGTTGAGCATGACTCTTTCAACAGTATTCTTTGCTTTCGTAATGAATATGGTAGGAAGTGATACTAACCCAATGTTTGCTGTTACACCGGCATGGCATTTGGTTTTAGGTGGTTTTGCTTTCGGTACAGTTTTCATGGCTACTGATCCAGTATCTGCTTCAATGACTCAATTAGGTCAGTACTTCTACGGAGCATTGATCGGTTTGATGGTGATTTTAGTTCGTGTAGTAAACCCAGCATTCCCTGAGGGCGTAATGCTTGCCATCTTATTTGGTAACGTATTTGCTCCTTTAATTGACTACTTTGTTATGAATGCAAACATCGCAAGAAGGAAGTTGAGATATGCAAAAAGATAGTACGGCGAAAACCATTCTTGTTGCCGCAGTTCTTTGTGTGATTTGTTCCATTTTAGTGGCTGCTGCCGCTGTGGGATTGAAGCCACTACAAGAGGCTAACAAGAAATTAGATATTCAAAAGAACATCTTGCAGGCAGCAGGATTAGTGGACGCAAAAGCTTCCAAGGCACAAATTATTGAAGCTTATAAATCGATAAAAGCCGAAGTGATTGAGCTTGATTCTGGAAATGTAATGGAAGACATGAAGCCAGAAGCTTTTGATCAAAGAAAAGCTAGAAAAAATCCAAGCATGTCAGAAGTGATTCCTGCCGATCAAGATTTAGGTGGAATTAAAACGAGATCAAAATACTCCACAGTTTATAAAGTGATGGAGTCTGGTTCGGTGAAGATGTTGATTTTACCTATTAATGGTAAAGGACTTTGGTCAACGCTTTATGGTTTCATTGCATTGAGCCCTGATTTACAAACGATTAAAGGTTTGGGTTTTTACGAGCACGGTGAGACTCCTGGTCTTGGTGGTGAAGTAGATAATCCTGCTTGGAAAGCACAATGGTCTGGAAAGTCAGCTTTTAGTGATGATTTAGAGCCAATGATTCAAGTGATTAAAGGTAGTGTAAATCCTAGTGACCCACAAAAACAATACAAGGTAGATGGCTTATCGGGAGCAACCATTACTAGTAACGGTGTAACAGGTCTTGTTCGTTATTGGTTAGGTGCTGATGGTTTCGGTCCTTATCTTAAGAAGTTTCAAGAGCAGTAGGGAGAGAGAAAATGAGTAGTATTAAAAAGACATTATTCGATCCATTATTTAATAATAACCCAATTGCTCTACAGATTTTGGGAATTTGTTCTGCTTTGGCAGTAACAACCAAAATGGAAAAAGCTTTGGTTATGTGTTTGGCGGTAATTGCGGTTACGGGACTTTCAAACCTTTGTGTGAGTTTGATTCGTAATTTCATTCCATCAAGCATTCGTATCATTGTGCAAATGACAATCATTGCATCTTTGGTAATCGTTACGGATCAGGTTTTAAAAGCCTTTGTTTATGATGTAGCAAAAGAAATGTCCGTTTTTATTGGTTTGATCATTACAAACTGTATTGTGATGGGACGAGCAGAAGGCTATGCCATGAAAAACCCGCCGGTAGCTTCATTCATTGATGGGATCGGTAACGGAATTGGATACTCAGTGGTATTGATTTTCGTTGCGTTTTTTAGAGAGATTTTAGGAACTGGAAAATTAATGGGAATTACAATTTTTGCTCCTGTTAATGAAGGTGGATGGTACCAACCAAACGGTATGGCGCTATTGGCTCCGAGTGCCTTTTTCTTAATTGGTTTATTTATCTGGGCTTTGAGAACTTGGAAGCCTGAGCAGAACGAAGAAAGCTAAGAGGTAGATGTAGATGGAACATTATATTAGTTTATTTGTAAAAAGTGTATTTATTGAAAACTTAGCTCTTTCTTTCTTCTTGGGGATGTGTACATTCCTAGCGGTTTCTAAGAAAGTAAAGACTGCCATTGGATTAGGGATTGCGGTAGTGGTGGTTCAAACCATTACGGTTCCAGTAAATAATCTGATTTATAACTATTTGCTAAAAGAAAACGCTCTAGCTTGGGCTGGCGTTGAAGGTGTAGATCTTAGCTTTTTAGGTTTGATTTCTTACATCGGTGTGATCGCTGCGATGGTACAGATTTTAGAGATGGCTCTAGATAAATATGTACCGGCACTTTATAACGCTCTTGGAATTTTCTTACCATTGATCACTGTGAACTGCGCGATCTTGGGTGGTTCCTTGTTCATGGTTGAGCGTGATTACAACTTTTTAGAATCGGTAACTTATGGTGTAGGTTCTGGATTTGGTTGGGCCCTAGCGATTATGGCTTTAGCGGGTATCCGTGAAAAGTTGAAGTACTCTGATATTCCACATGGTTTACGTGGATTAGGAATTACTTTTATGATCGTTGGTTTAATGGCTTTGGGATTTTTATCCTTCTCAGGAATTCAACTTTAGGACGCAGGCTTTAGCGAAGGAGACTTAAAAAATGTTAGAAATCGTATTAGGCGTTGCAATGTTCACCGGAGTAGTTTTAGCACTAGTTGTTATCATTTTAGCAGCTAAGTCGAAACTAGTTTCTAGTGGTGATGTAACGATCATTGTAAACGACGAAAAGAAAATTACCGCGCCTGCTGGTGGAAAATTATTAAACGTATTAGCAGACAATAAATTGTTCGTATCTTCTGCCTGTGGTGGTGGTGGTACTTGTGCTCAATGTAAAGTTCGTGTTCTTGATGGTGGTGGAGAAATTTTAGAAACTGAAAAATCTCACATTACAAAGCGTGAGGCGAAACACGGAGAAAGACTTTCTTGTCAGGTAACGGTTAAGCAAGACATGAAAGTTGAAGTTGAGGACGAAGTATTTGGTGTTAAAAAATGGAAATGTAAAGTTCGTTCCAACGATAACGTTGCCACTTTCATTAAAGAGTTAGTTTTAGAATTGCCTGAAGGGGAAAGCGTACCTTTTAAAGCGGGTGGTTATATTCAAATTGAAAGACCTGCTGGTCTGGCTATTGACTACAAAGACTTTGATGTAGCTGAAGAATACAGAGAGGACTGGGATAAGTTTAATCTTTGGAAATTCAAATCCGTCGAGTCTGAAGAAACAATTCGTGCCTACTCAATGGCAAACTACCCGGAAGAGAGAGGCCTTATCATGTTAAACGTGCGTATTGCTTCTCCTCCTCCTGGAAAAGATGATGTTCCTCCTGGAATCATGTCTTCTTATATTTTTAATTTGAAGCCAGGCGATGAAGTTACAATCTCAGGGCCATTTGGTGAGTTCTTTGCTCGCGATACGGATAAAGAGATGGTTTTTGTTGGTGGTGGAGCAGGTATGGCACCGATGCGCTCTCACATTTTTGACCAATTCAAACGAATTAAAACAGACCGTAAAGTAACTTTCTGGTACGGGGCTCGCTCTGTAAGAGAAATGTTTTACACGGAAGATTTTGATGAAATTCAAAAAGAGAACCCTAACTTTACATGGCATGTAGCTTTATCAGATGCTTTACCTACGGATAACTGGGATGGATACACTGGTTTTATTCATAACGTTCTTTATGAAGAGTATTTGAAAAATCATCCGGCTCCAGAAGATTGTGAGTACTACTTATGTGGACCTCCAATCATGAACCAATCTGTGATCAATATGTTGATCAACTTGGGTGTAGAGCCAGAAGATATTATGCTAGATGACTTTGGTGGTTAATCCATGAAAAATATTTTGTTGAAAGGAAGAGTGGCACTCTTCCTTTTTCTTTTTGTAATCGGTGCTTTTATAAGCTCTTGTAGTTCCAAACCAGATTTATTGCAAATTCAGGGTAGAACTATGGGGACTTATTATAGTGTAAAGTACATCAATGATTTTCCTTCAGTTTCCAAAGAAGTATTGCAAGAAGAGATTGAGCGCGAGTTGAAAAATTTAAACCTTCAGATGTCGACATATATGAAGGACTCAGAAATTTCATTGTTTAATTTGGTAGACAAGGACAAAGATTTTCCAATTTCCGAAGACTTTGCCAAGACTTTAAAGCTTTCTTTAGAGTTTGCAGAAAAAACACAAGGTAGGTTTGATCCAACGGTTTACCCATTGGTTAATCTTTGGGGTTTTGGACCGAAAAAAGGACGTAAGCTTCCAAGTAAAGACGAAATCGCAGAAAAGCTTAAGCTTGTGGGTTACAAAAGAATTAAATTAAAACAAAAAGATGGAAAATGGTTTGTCTCAAAATCAATTCAAGGAACAAAGATTGATCTATCTGCCAGCGCTAAAGGTTACGCCGTAGACAAGGTTTCACAAATATTACGATCTCATCAGTTTAATAATCATTTAGTAGATATCGGTGGTGAACTAATAGCTAGTGGTAAAAAATATGATGAGAAATGGACAGTTGCCATTGAGGTGCCTGAGCCTGATAAACAGGCGATACAACAGGTTTTGGCTCTAGAAAATAGAGCAATTGCTACATCAGGTAGTTACCGAAACTTTTTTTCTGAAAATGGCATTCGATATAATCACACCATCGATCCTAAAACTGGAAAAAGTTATCGTAGTGATTTGGTTTCTGTAAGTGTGATTACTGATCAATGTCTAAAATCAGATGTCATAGCAACGGCCTTGATGGCCATGGGTTTTGAGAAAGCAAAGGCTTTTGCTCTAGAGAATAAGCTAGAAGTCTATTTGATTCGATTTGATGAAAAAATGAATAAATTTAATAGTTTCGA
The DNA here is from genome assembly GCA_002436415.1 of Bdellovibrionaceae bacterium UBA6502. GTDB lineage: Bacteria > Bdellovibrionota > Bdellovibrionia > Bdellovibrionales > UBA840 > UBA6502. Next base: position 110,638 of record DJMA01000003.1, read on the forward strand.
CACCTTGTTGAACTATAAAAAGTAGTTCACATGGGCTATGGAAAGCATTTCGCTTTTTGAAAAAAACATTTTATCCCATGCAACTATAGATTTTCAGGGAAAATCGGATTATATTTCGAGCAAGGAGACTTTTATGGATTTATTGAACTATATATTAGTTACAGTTGGTGTTCTGGCAGTAGTAATAGCTGGTATGGCACTGGGGGTGATTTTTAGCAATAAGCCATTAAAGGGCTCTTGTGGTGGTCTAGGCCGTATTATGGGCGATAAGTGTGACTATTGTGGTAAAGCAGATGAATGCAAAAACCGCAAACAGGCCCAGGCTTAGTTTTCTCAATTAAAATGAACTGAACATTTTTGCCTTATTTCGATTTAAGAATAACTAGAAAACTTAAAACTCCTTAACATTCTTTTAGAAAGCCTAAAGATTCAATTTTTCCCGCTATTTATGCCGATAAGCTAGATGATGGGGGATTCTATGTCTAATGCTACAAACTTGTTTGATAAATATGGTGGTTTTGAAACTCTGGCAAAATTAGTTCATGAGTTTTACTCTAAACTATTGGAAGACAGTGAGATTAAACCCTACTTCCAGGCTGTGGATTTAGAGAAGCTAATGCAACACCAGGTGAATTTTTTGGGCTTAGCACTAGGTGGACCAAATAAGTACGAGGGTAAAGACCTGGGGGTCGCTCACAAGCATTTAAATATCAGCGAAGAACATTTTTTAATTGTAGCTGGATACTTGGAAGAGGTCTTGGATGAAGCTGGAGTTGATGAGTCCGATATAGCGGCGATTATGGCAGTGGTCGGGTCTACTAAAGAGCAGATCGTAGCGGCCTAAAACTTGGATGTGATGATATGAAATTTCAGAAAACTTTCATAGAGGCATTAGACATTGGAAATGAGATACTGGCCTTGGCTAGTCTCGAAGACTTTGAACTATTGCATTTGAACGAACGTTTTCAGAAAACTTTTGACCAAGTTTCTGTGGGAAAAAATGTGTTCGATGTTTTTCCCATTGAAAATCGAGATCGCGCAATCAAAGCAATTAATAAAAGGGGACGCTTTAAAGCATTTTATGAGCCCAAAGAGAACAACTCTTTTCAAAAAACTTACGAAATACAATTTTTGGTGAGACACCTAGAAGAACAATCTATTTTGTTATTGTCCATTTCTGATGCTAGCTATAAGAAAGAATTGGATAGCTTATCACTGGTGATCAAAGACTTAGGAGATCAAAAAGAAGTTTTAGAAAAAGCTTATGATGAAGCGAAAAAACTTGCCGCCGCCAAATCTGATTTTTTAGCGAATATGTCTCATGAACTTCGAACTCCAATGAATGGAGTTTTAGGAATGATTGATCTATTAACAGACACAGATTTGGACCAAGGGCAAAAGGATATGATCAATACCATTGGTCAATGTAGTGAAGGTCTTTTGGTGATTTTAAATGACATTCTTGACCTCAGTAGAATGGGTAGCAATGAGTTTAAACTTGATAATGCTCAGTTTTCAGTTTGGGATTTATGTAGTCATATAATTCAACTTAGCCAGTTTCTAAAAGACGATAAAGACATTGAGATTAAATTGAACATTGCTCCTGATACTCCTAAAAATTTACTAGGCGATAAAAACCGAATCCGTCAAATTTTGACGAACCTATTGTCCAACGCAATCAAGTTTACTCAGAAAGGCTTTGTAGAACTAAATGTGGAAGTTTTAAAAAAGCAAAACGACCGTGTTTTACTACAATTTAGCGTTGTGGATACTGGTATCGGAATTAGTGAAGAGAAGCAGAAAAATATTTTCGATCCATTTACGCAGGCAGAAGACAGTAGAACCAAGTCAGCACAAGGTACAGGTTTAGGGCTATCCATCTCCAAAAAATTAGTTGAGGTGATGCAAGGGGAAATTAAAATGAGCTCTAAGCTAAATCATGGAACTAGAATGGATGTTGAAATAGAATTGCCAGTCATTGAAAGTTCACTTCAGTTAATTGATAGCTCTCGCTTAGAAAGTGTTGAAGATAGAAATGAAAAATTAGTTTTAGTGGTTGAAGACAATGTGATCAATCAAATGGTAGCACAAAAGTTTTTGGAAAAGCTGGGTTATAAGACTGATCTTGCGAGTGACGGTTTTGAAGCGGTTGCCATATTGGAAGACAAACCGGAAGGCTTTTACAGTCTGATCTTTATGGATATGCAAATGCCAAAGATGGATGGCTTGGAGGCTACCAAGAAAATTTTGACGATCCTGGGCGATAAAGCTCCTAATATAATTGCTTTTACAGCCAACACATTTTCAGACGATCGAGAGATGTGTCTTAAGGCTGGAATGAAAGATGTTTTGGTAAAGCCAGTTCTCATCGATAAAATGGACGAATTATTAAAAAAATACGCCGCCTAATTTTGTAATATAATTTTTAAATAAGCACTGCTAAAAAATAATTAAAAGTGAATCCTCTTTAATGGAGGATTCCCAGGATGGTTATTATTTTATGTGGTGATTATAGCTAACTAGTCTTGATGGAAACATTCAGTCGACCAAAAAACTTTGGGACAAGAACTTACTTTTAGAGCGTTCATTTTATTTTTTACCTAGTTACTATTAAAAAAAATTATGAGTCACAAACGTAGCTGTCATAAAACAATAAGATTAGCTGTAAATCTTGCATGAATTGTAAAATAATTTGAGTATAAAAACAACAATGAGTATTTTCCGGTCATTCAAAAGAGTTACGAGGGAAATATGTTTAAATTATTGTTTATCCAGTCATTTATGTGTTTGGCGTTTTCATTCTTACTAGTAAACCCATTACAAGCCGCTGATGAGTCTAAATGTACTAAAAGTGCATCTGAAACTTCTAAAAAACCTAAAGGTTTTGAGTTGCCCAAAGAAAAGTTTATAGATGATAAACTTTTGGCAAGAGCTGAGGTTTGGACTTTACAGGACCTGGTATCACCAGAAAAGAATATGATGGCGGAATCTCCATTTCTAGGTATGAATGCCGCACAGAGAATTTTAGCCATTGTTAACAATGCAGGCTTTATTGAAAAAGACCTTTATGGTTCTGGTAAAACATTTGTTTCAAACTTTTTTCATACTCCAAGTAAATGGAACGGCTACAAAATGGTCGGTGGACAAGAGGCCGGGACCTCTATGTTTGTTTCTCAACTGAAAAGAGCAGTTGCTGACGATGCAAACGTAATCTCTTTTGTAGGTCCTCATGGTTCTGGTAAATCAGCAATTTTATCAGTGATTACCGGTGGCCTTAAAGCAGCGACAGAATTTGGTGGTAAGAAATTCGCTTACTATACATTTAGTTGGAAAAACCTCGACAAAATTGAAGCCCTTCGCTCTGGTTTAAAAAAGCTAGATGGAAAATACGTCGGAACTCTTGAAAATGGATTGAACGAAAACCCATTGGTCTTGTTACCTAAAAATTACCAAAAAGCAATGTTAGATGGTGAGGTAAAAGAAGTAGTTCGTGATATGGTTGGAACCGATCCAAACCCTTTCTTGGAGACAAGCCCTCTTACAGAAAAAATTCGTGAAGAAATTCTTGCTCAAGAGTTAATTGAGAAAGGTAAGGAACTATCTGCCGAAAATATCATTGCTGCACTTAATGAGTATGTTGATGTAAAGAGAGTGGTTTTAAAAGATACGGCAATGCTTGATGCCCAAGGAAAAGACTGGAACCCAGATCAGCTTTTCATTAAGCAAAACATTGTTAAATCTATGAGTCTTTCAACAGATAATCCAATGCTTTACGAATACGGTATTGTAGCGAGAGCTTCAGGAACAGCATTGTTCTTAGATGAAGTGCTACGTAATGAAAAAGACTTGCAAAATAAATGGTTAACTTTGTTCCAAGATCGCTACATCCAAAATGGTAGTAGTATGAAAGTGCCTTTGGATATGTTAATTCTAACGGCAACCAATACTGCAAATATTCGTGAAATCAAACAAGACGAAACCGGTGATGCGGCATTGGATCGATACCAAAACATCCCATTTAATTACGATACAAAACCAAATGTGATCGCTCAAACTTTAGCCTATATGAAAGGTGGTGAGTTATTTGCTGAGAAAATAGGTGAAGAGTCCACTGGAGAATTGGTTCGAGTATTTCCAAATTCTTCTGAGAAGAGCGAAAGTCTTTTAAATAAACTCTGGGTATCTCCAGAAATTGGTCAAAAAGCAGTTGTACCTCATGGTCGTTACCGCCTATGGATTGGGAACGGAAAAGATAGAATCTCCATTGCTCCACATGTTTGGGAATTGATTTCAGATGTTGTTGCTGCCAGTAGAATGTATACCAAAGTAAACGAAGCTAAAAACGCTGGTTTGGCGGGAGATGTATTGAAGGAAACCGTTTATACAGAGCCAATTCAAAGAATTCGTTACTTTAATGGCGATGTTACTTTCGGTAGAGGGATTCATGATGAGCTTTTTAGTGTTACTCAGAAAATGGGTGAAGGGGAAGCGGGAATTCCAACTCGTCAAGCAACTCGTTGGATCAATACAGCTCTATACATTGCCTCGAAACCTGGATTTAATAATACATTAGACGTGACAGCTCTTCGAATGGCTTTAGACCAAATGGCTAATGATAATCGTGATAATATTCCTGCGAATCTATACCACCAAATTGTGGGATATTTTGATGGTTTACTAAAAGTTGTCTATATTCCAAAATTTAGAAAAGACTTTGAATCTGCTGTGATTGCAGATCCTGCTCACGAAAAACGTACTTACCAAACCTTCCTAAAAATGGCGAAGGCCATGGAGGCTGGCGAGTCTACTTACAAAGATGCTTCCAATGAAGTTATGCCTGTGAATGAAAACTTTGTTAGAAAGGTGAAGAAAGCATTCTTGACCTATGAAGGGGAAGAGTTCACTTTAGATTTTATTGCGAGCTATGCTTTAGAGGGTATGATCACTGGTGAAAGGTCTGCCGAAGAACATCCTGGATTAATGGCTGCTGTGAGACATTACCTTTCATCTAAAATTACTGAAGATCTTAACTTACTTGCAGGTTTTAAAGACTTGTCTAAGGGTGAGTTAGTTGCGAATCAAGACATTGCAACTTCTTGGCAGAGGTTCCAGCAAGTAATGATGGAAAAATACGGCTACAATGAAAAAGCCTTACAAGCTGTTGTGGAAAGGATTTATCAGGAAGCTGCGGATTCTAGCACAGATGTAGAGTAATAATTTACGCGAATAAATTAAATTTCAGGGGGGAATACTAGGAGGCTTAGGGGGCCTCCGTTTTTGGAGGAAGGTATGCCCCGCATAGTTCTTTATATTGTTTGCATCTTAGGTTTTTCTTTTTCTTTGTTAGCTAACAAAGAGTATCCAGTGAGCTACAATGGCGCTACACCGTATATGTTGGTGGTTGCGGATGAATCACAAAATAGTAGTTTGAATCCTGGATTGTATCGTTTAGAGGAATCAATCACTAAACCGAAATTGGCATTGGAAGGGGATATCCTAATCAATCCAATTGAGGGAGTTTTACTTGGTAGATTAGAAACCGTTCATGAAAAGAACCGTAGATACGAAGCGGTTGTTGTTATTGATGGAAAAATCACTATTATCTCTAGATATACCGATGCCTCTTCTCCAGAGAGTTATTTACAAATTGGTACAGGTGAAAACGAAGTTTTAGATCAACTAAATAAATCTTTTGTCAAACTTCCTCCTATTCTTAATCATTCAGATATAGTGGTCATGAAAACAGATATTGAAGGTGGATATTTGATTTCAATGAAAGGTTTAATGGAGGATGGTTATACCTTTTTCTTTAAAATTGGACTAAGTAAGTCTTCGGATAAAAAAATCTTTTTTGAGCAAAGACCAATACTTTTAGACAATAGATTTTACAACAACTACGAACTCAATAGTAGACAGATCAATGGCGCCTTTGTTTCTGACCGACTGATTCGTTATTTGAGTTTTCCAGAACCAGAAAATACAAAACGAATTCTTAATCATAAGAAATTAATTGCTACAACTTATGAAAGCTTTGAGAATAAATGGGATGGTAGATCTGATATTCCTAGAATCGATTTAAAGAGTTTTAAAACCACAGCCTTACCACCGTTACAAATTTCTTTAGGTACAAATTTGCTGCAGGTTGTAGATATTGAAAAAAACAGAGCAGAAATTGTAACCAAAATGAATCTAAAAGCGCCCTTAAAAACAGCTTGGGTAGACTTTCAAGCTGAAAATGACGCTCCTTACGTCCGAACGGTTGGCGATCTTGAAGCAGAAGTATTTTTTGCTGAAAAGGTTCTTCATTTTTATTATAACGGACAAGTTGCAGAAATTTCTTCGGTTTACCCAGAGTTGCCGCTTGATCTTAGTGTTTTCTATCTTAGTTCTTCCGACTCAAACATATACTTAATTTTATCTCAAAAGTTTGAAAAATCAGAAAGCACATCACTTATTGAAATTAGCATACCGGTAGATTCGAGTGTTGGGAAATTGCAATATCTGAAATCTATTAAAATTAGCCCTTATTTTTATACGAAGGAAGAACTTGGGTTTAGACATGTAGATAAAAAATATTACGACTATTTTACTGAATCCAATAAGGAGCATGATCGAGTCATATGGGAACAAGATTTGGATTACACCAAGGCACTTCTTGATCTATCTGAGACTATTAATCAGGGTAGTATTACAAAAAAATACATAAAGCCAATTGAAGAAATCGAGATGACCTCCGCTTTGACTTATCAAGTTTTTCAAGAAGAAGGTGTAAGTAATGAGAACCGAGTGTCCGGAGTTTACTCAGCAGGAAACTATCTTGTACAGCAAGGTCAGCTAGTTGAGTTTAATTTAAGTGATGAAAAACATATGTTTATTTCTAAGAAAGCACAGATTTTTGATCCAGCATTAGAAAAATTATCAGACAAAGAAGCCACCATATTTTTTGTGGATAAAAGTTTCAGAGCAGGGCAAAAGACTGTCGAAGTGATTGTGCATATTCCTGGTGTTGGTAAGGCTTATTACAAAGTGGGTGAGTTACATGGAATTAAAGATGCAAAATTACATTCTGTTAGTTTAGTACTCCCACAGGCCGAAGGCAGTAAAACAGCTTACCTATTATTGGCAGCAGAGGTGCCAGATAGCCAGAAGGCTGAGGTTTTGAGTTATAAATTTGACATTGATGCAACGGAGAATGTTGCATACCCAAAGAGATTTGAAATTTTGAATTTCTTAGAAAAGTCTATAGAATCAAGAGTGCGTTTTGAAAAATCTGGTGCGCCATACTTATTAGAGGACTCCCAAGCTTCTGCCAGAAACATCAAGCTTATCGATTTGTCTGATCCGGAAACGAAAATTTTTCCTAACCGCAGTCAGTATAAACACCTTAGTTTCACAGGAGTTTCCTCGGGGAGTGATGCAAGTGCATGGGAAAATCCATGGTTAATTACAAATCCAAATCATGATGAAAGCTTTGCCTTTTTAAAGAAATCTAGTTCTGATAAGTATAAATCGCAGTTGTTCGAAAAGTTTTTACAGCAATTAGAAGACATTTCTAAGGGAAAAACTCCCGAGAAACATCATATCTTTGTAGTACCAGATGCCTTGCAGACTTATTTGTTTAATTCGATTCTAGCAAATTGGAAAGATAGTAAAGGCTTTCTAAGTATGAGTAATCGCAAATTACTTTTTAATGTTATCAATGGATCCACAGTAACAAATCAGAATGCTCTTATGGATCTATACAGAACATTAGATAAAGAAAAAACCAAAGGAAATTCGAGCATTATTTTAGGGCAGTGGTCTGAAATTCATAGCATGGGGAGATTGAAGGCTGACCAAGGTGATAATAGTTTTGAGCTAAGCTATGTTTCGGATGATTTTAGTGAGGAAGAGTCTGAACGAGATGTCATTGGCAAAGAAGAGAGTGAAACTCATGTTGTTTCTAAGAAGCCTCACAGTTTGTACTTGATGGCAACAGAAGGGGAGAGAATTGCTTTGCAAGATTTTTCCCAAGCAAAAACAACCAGTAAAACTTCTTTGGTGATTCTAGCTACTGAAGCTGAAATCAATGAATTTAAAGCAGAAGCTTTTGAGGCTGAATATGGTCTTATAGAGCATTTTGAAATTCACAATCTTCCGCGCCCTAGTTTGGAACATCAATCCAAATTGTTTGAAAGACTTTTTGAAGAAAAGGCGGATTTAAAACTTTTACGTTATAAATTTGATGCTAAGAACATTTCAAGTAATGACCCTGTGTTACAGAAAAACTGGGACGACTTGAGCTTTGATGAAAAAGAGCATGTTAAAAAAATGATGTTTAACTATTACGTACAGCGAATTAATGCCGTGGCCGATGCAAATGGTATCGCCCCTGTAATGGCTTTGACTAATATAGTGAACGAGTTTTACAGACAGTTAATTAGTAATTCAGATTTGCGAAATGAACGAACGATCACAACGGTTCTTATTGAAAGGATTTTGAGTGAGAAATATGGAACTCCATTAAACTTAGAAACGCTTCCAGAGAATGACCCTTTAAAAATAGTAAGTTCTCATCGCTTTTTGGACTTAATTTTTAAATCCAATCATGACGCCGATATTGAAATTATTGAGCAAATCAAAAAGACACGTCTTGGTCAAACTAAAAAAGATCCGGCATTATTAGTTCCATCTTCGATCATTTTGATTGGTCCCACAGGAACAGGAAAAACCAGTCTTTGGCTGGCAATTCAAAAGGCTGTGGATAACAAAATTTATAATTTTAATAAAGACAATAACTCTGACGCAAGAGCCTTCTTTATCAATTTAGAAAAGGTTGTTCCTGATTATGGTGCGAGCGTTAAATCTTCAGAAAGGGGATCGAGTTTAACAACTAGCGATATATTAAGACATTTGGACAACTTTTTAACAGGACCTAACGGAGCAAGGGGGGATATTTTATTTGATGATGTCAGTAAAGCGCACCCGAAGGTATTGGGGAAGGTTCTGGCGAAACTTTATGAAATTTTAGATGCAGAGGATGGTATCTATTATGCAAAACGAGATGGACAGGTCGTTGAAGTACCAGTAGGGAATTTGAACATCACTTTAACTTTAAATCCAACGGATAAAGAGTCGAAACTATCGGAATATAAAAAGTCGCCACAAGATATGAGCATTCAAGAACTAATTGTAGCAACTTTAAATAGTGAAGAATTCTCTTTTGATAAATCACATTTGGCTCGAATTTCTAGAATCATTGAAATCGATAAGTTTTCTGAAAATGCAAAACTTCCAGGTATGATTAGAGATTTAAAAGCTTCCATTGAATCAGATTTTACCTCACAAAACCGTTTGAGTCTTTTTACAAATGATTTTGTGTCTACCATTGTTGATTATTTTTCAGATTTGGACGCAAGAACTTTTAAATCTAGAGCTGTTCAAACCGCAATGGAAATTACCCAAAACATTAATGGTCCTTTAAAAATTTTGGCTCCATCAAAAGAACAGAAAATGGAGATGTTGCAAAGAAGAGCTCAGCTTGGTGGAAAAGTAGATATCGATAACTTCATGCAGGACTACACTCAGGTATTAAAGCTTGGGGAAAGTCAGGAAGCTAACTTCCGATTATTGCAAGTCATGATTGATAGTTATAGAGTAATGATTTTTGACCAACTTTATAAAAAGACTCTACTAAAGTTTTCAGGAACAGGAGATCAGTTTACACAAGAAATTGGTCAGCAAATTTTATTAGCTCTTGGAGAGCATTTGGCTGAAAAGTCGCAGATTCCTTTGAGCGCAGTCCGATTGGACCCATCTTTTTATGGTTTGAAACATTCTGACGATATTGAAAATTTTTATCGTCTACTAAGTAGTATTGATGGACAAAAAAATAGATCTGTAGACTTCTACCCTTCGCCAGACTTTTTTAAGACACAAGATCGCGATGATTTATCTGTGATGATAGGGGAAAAGAAACGGACGAGTGATAATACGGAGGCCGAAGTTTTTCGAGGATTGAGTGCTAAGCTTAGTCCACACCTGCAAGCTTTGCTTGAGAAGATTATCTATCAAAATGCAAGTTCTAGTTCGGACCTTAATGAATGGTTGGAGTTAATTGACGAAGAGTCTGAGAGACGTTTAGCTTTGAATAATACAGCAGAAGAATTGCGATTACTGTCGGATGTGGTTTTTCAGGAGCTTAGCTTGATGGTTCGCAGCTTAATGAAGGTAGATTCCGATTCTCGCAAATCCTATTCTATTTACGAACAGACGAGAATATTTTTGTTTGTAATGGATAAAGCCATAGCGGGACTTAACTGGGATAAATACCTTAGTTTCAAATTGGCAATTTTGGAGCAGTTCTCTACAAATATGGTAGTGGGCTCTCGAGCTTCCGTGCAGGAGTATTTGTTCAAAAATCGTTTTTCACTCTTATGGCCAAGAGCCCATAGTTCGTTATTAAATCTAATGGAAAATTCAGAGCTAATTAAAAATATGAATATTAATTTTGATCAGAAAAATTCATCACGCTCTAGCCAGTTTTATAATAAATGTAGATTTTCCGCGGTTCCTAAACAAGGGGGGCAGTAATGAAGTGGTTTTTAGTTCTATTTCTTCTATTGGGTGTGGATCTTCTTGCTGTTGAGCCTGCAAATAAAATTACAGGGATAAAACAACAGGAGTGTTCTGCATCGGCGGCTCCGGTTTCGAAGCCAGGTAAATTGTATTGGGTAGATCATCATCGAGATGTAGATGATATGGCGAAGATCAAAGTGGCAGCTGAAGAGTTTACTGATATTGCTTTTAAATTAAATTTTAATATCCCAAAACATGTGGCGACCTTTGCCTCTAGCCAAGAACTAGCATTGTTATTAGCAAACGGAGCCCATCCTGCTCCTCATGCGATTGATGGAAGTTTGGTGTTTAAAGCTGCCAGAGAATCTAGTTCGGTTTATGAGTTTGTGACTTCAGGTTGTCCACTTTGTCATTCGTATTTTCAGGATACTACGCCTTGGATTCAGCAGCTGTCGATTTTTGCTCACGTTTTAGGGCACAATCATGTGTCTCAGACATCGAATTATGGAAAAATTAGGAAGCCAGAGGATGCTGCACGTTCGGCTTTTGAAATGGTTGAGTTGATGAACCAATTGAAATACAACCAAAACATTTCTTGGGAAGAGATTAGTCTTTTTTATCAAAAAATATATAGCATGAAGATAGACCAAGATTTGGTGGTTGGTTCCTATGACAGTGTTGATTCTCTAATCAAAACTTTAGATAAAAAAAGAACCGAAGACCAAAAATTTAGCGGTAGTAGTTCAATGCTTCAGTCTATGACGGCTCTGGGTAAGACCAAATTAAAGCCTTGGCAGCACGAAATGTTACGCATTTTTGAACAAAGGGAAGCTTGGCAAGGCTTTGCAACCATGACTAAAACTATGAATGAGGGCTTTGCCACTTTTTCTATGTTTATTATACCGAAGCATTCTAAGTACAATGAAATGAGGCACTGGATTGACTATTCTAGTTTGTTGGCTAAGGTTCTGGGGACGAAAGAGAAAGTAAATCCAGCATCAGCTGTAAACAATCCATACTGGTTGGGGCTTGAAGCATGGATGAATTTATACAACAAATTTAAAAAGAACCATAAAGAGAAATACGAAACTGAATTTGATTTAGACGCAGCATTTGTTTCTTATGCGAGTAAAATCATTGAAACCCATTCAGATGCCAGCTTTCTACGTTTAGCATTAGACCAGCAATGGTTGATTGATAAAAAGCTAATCATGACTAGAGAGTTGAAGGAAGGCGATCCCCGTTACGATGCAAGTATAAAACAGGATCCAGATGATAAATTGATTCTTGTAGTGAGTAATGATCCTAAAAGGTTAATTAACAAGATAGCAAGGCAAGTAGGTAATCGTGGCGATAAGATGCCAAGGATTAGATTTATTGAAGAATCACATGCAGGTAGATACATCCTGTTAAGACAGGATTTAGTTCAGAACCATGGAATTCCTTTAGAGATTTTTAGTGCGACGAAGAAGATTTACGACCTTGCAAGCACCTATAAAACAAGTGTGGCGGTAGATACAGCAATTCCTTCTTATTATATTGCTGAAAAATTAGATGCAGAAACCAAGGCGGAAATTAAAGACTTACAAAAAAATGCTAAATGGTTTCCAAAGGATGGAGAGGTACATAAACTGAATGAGCCTATGCTGATTCCGGTGCGTATCATTGTTTCTCCAGATCGAAAAGTTGAAGTAAAATACTGGAGCACCAATGATAGCTTAGATAAAGAGCTGGAGGGCTTTCGAGAAACTTTAATGAGCTCAGTAGAAACTTATTACGAAGACTCTATTCTTGGGCTAAGCGAAAAGTACCAAGGAGTTATCGATTCAGACTTGAGACAGAAATTTGGAGCCGCAACTCAAGGTGCTGTTTCTAATACCGCTGCCATTTTGCCGACAGCACCTTCTGCTTCTTTAGCAGTTGCTGAATATCTTCGTTTTGTTGAAGAAAGAACGGTTCTCGCACTAAAAAGAGCTATGAACGGACAGGGAACAGGGGTTGCTACTAATAGAGGTATGCAAGTTCGCGTTTTTCCTGAAATAGCATTTTTTGGATTGGACCAAAGATACGCGCAAATACGAAGAGAAGCCTATAAGAAAGCTATTGTTGATGGTGAGGGTGTCGCTGATCCTTATGCAGATGCTTTTACTGATTTAGTTAGTTTTGATGCTTGGCCTGGAAAGATTTTAAGAATTCCTGCAAAAAAACAAGGAGAGGGCAAAGGCGAAGGTGAAGGGGAAGGCCAAGGAGAAGGTAAGGGTAAAGGTAAAGGCGAAGGAGAACCAAAAGAGGGCGAAGAGTCTGAAGAAGGTGAAGGGGAAGGTCCTGGCGGAGCCGGCGGATCTAATCCTGAATTCGTTGAAGTTCCTTGGAAAGATTGGATTGAGTTAATTAATGATAAGCTTAAGTTAAGAAATATTCGAAAAACTTTAGGTAGAAGTCGTCAAGTTGCAACTCGCAGAGGTGGATCTGTTACGCTCAATAGAGATCCATTACGCGAAGATCGAGTGGTAGAAAAAGCCATGGGTTATGGACTTGCAGGCTTAGAATTTGAATGGCAACAGAGATTTGAAAGCGAAGAAAGATTTTCGAAAATGACAGAAGAAGAAAAAAGTATTTTTCTGGAAAATGAAATCGACAAGCTTAGTTATCAAGAAATAGTGGAAACAGGTCTACGTTATATGCCAGAAGGAGAATACGTAGCAAAATCGAGCGTTGAGGTAATGCAGCCTGAGTTTGATGCGGTCATTTTAATAGCAGTTGATTTTAGTATCTCTATGAAGGGAGATCCTCTGCAGAGAGCGAAGACTGTTGCTATTAATTTAAAAGAGAAAATCAAATCAGAATACAACAATGTGATCATTAGGTATGTTGTTTTTGATACCGAAGCAAAAGAGGTTACAGAGAAACAGGCCTGGAGTGTTACTGGAGGTGGCGGAACCGCCTATGAAGAAGGTGTCGGAAAAAGTATAGAAATATTGGAAGAATATCCAATGTCAAAATTCAATCGCTATGCTTATGTTTTTGGAGATAGTGGACAGCATTATACACCTGAAGTTGCAAAAGCTTTTGAAAAAATAATCGATATGACAGATGCCTCTGGTTATATAAAAACGGGAACGATGGGAGTCGATGCATTTGACCAAGGGATTGAAAATCTATTTCAAAATAAAAAGAAGAAATTCTCTAAGTCTGAATGGACAGAAAGGGGTGGAACTTTGGTAGATTCGATCATTGATTTGTTTAAGGAGCCAGAAGAATAAGGCTTTGAACTAAAAATTTTAATTAAAAAAGCAGCATCAAAAAGTGCTGCTTTTTTTGTTTTCAAATTATTTAACGAAAAGCTTTGAAGCTTGGCTTAAAAGAAAACTTATAGCCCAGTTCATTTTTTTTAAATTAAGATGGTTCAAGAGCTCTTTAGACCTGGCCTATTTAATCGTAGATAAGCTAAAATTGCTTCGAAATATCTCTATTTGTGAGTCTTGTAAATCGAAACGCAATTTGGAGAGCTTTAAGCTTGCTGGCTATTTTTAGTTAGCTTAAGTTCTCTTTCGCAATTAAGTGTTCGAGTTTTTTGTTCTTGAAAAAATTAGTAGTAAGAAGAGTCTATAAAGCTTGTTTTTCTTGATCCTCTAAGCTGATTTCTGAACTAGCACTAACTGCGACACCGTTCCAATCAGGTAGTTGTGAAAAGAAAGACTTAGATTGCTCTAAAAAAGCCATTTTTAAATTTTCTGAAACTGGTTTAGCTGATGGAAACTTTTGCTTTAGAGGATCAACGAATTTTCCATACTTATAAAATTCGTAATGTAGGTGTGGGCCAGTGGATAATCCCGTCGAGCCAACGTAACCTATGATTTGGCCTTGCTTAACTCTTTTTCCAGGGCGAATCCCTTTGGCAAATTTGTGTAAATGTTTGTAGGCCGTTCTGTAAATGGAGTTATGCCTAATCTTTATTGTGTTTCCAGCTCCGCCTCTCCAGCTAGCTAGAGTTACCTTACCATCGCCAACAGCCATAACAGGTGTTCCTCTTCTAGCGCCATAGTCCACACCAAGGTGTGGGCGCCTAATTTTAAGAATCGGGTGAAACCTGCGACGATTAAAACCGGAAGTGATTCGACCAAATTTAATAGGGCTTTTTAAAAACATTTTTCTTAGAGACTCTCCCTCAGCGTCGAAATACCCGATGTTTTCGCCATCTTGCCTGAAAAGAACGGCCTGGTAGAGCTCGCCTTCATTGATGTATTCTGCGCTTAAGATATCGCCCCATCCAATAGGTTCGCCACGAACAAACTCTTGCTCAACGACAATTCTCCAGCGATCATTGGAACGAAGTTCACGGTTAAAGTCGATTTGCCAGGCGAAGATTTCAGCTAACTGAACAATCAGTTCTGAATCCATGCCTGACTCTGTGGCGGATTCCCAAAGCGATGAAACTACGATCCCTTGATAATCTCTTATGCGGGTTTCTACCTTTTCGTTGTGTATCGCGGCAGTCCAGACCTTATTCATTTTTTCGAGTTTTAGAATTTTAGTTGGCTCTATCAGAATTTGAAGACCATGAAGCTCACTACTACCGTCGTCTTTGGTCTCTTTAAATATGGCAATTCTTTGTTTTGGGTTTAACCTGGAAAGATTGAAAGTGGATTTGCTGGCATCAACAAGACTAAATATTTCTTGCGAACTTATTCCTTCTGATTTCAATATTTCATAAAGACTTTGATTTTTAGCAATAACAAAAGGAAAAAGCTCCTCAGTGGATTTAACGACAGGAGTCTCTTTTACAATGGCGTTATCATTAAGCTCTGGACTGTTTGGTGAAAGTTCAAAAAAGTATACAGAAAGAGCGAGTAGAATCGGAGCTGTGACCATTAAATATTTCATTCTTCTAGCTTCTCATAGGAGAAAGTTTTCTTACACAAAAATCTCTTTAAATAATTAAGGCCTGGGCGAAGTGCTTAAAAGAAATGCTTCTTATGAAAAAGAGGGAAGGATAAGGCGTCATCCTTTGGTCTGTTGTGGGTAAAGTTTTTCCTGATAAATCGGGTTAATTTGTCTTAGTTCTTGCCAGTAATCGAGTCTATCGTGCTAAGAATTTTAAAAAGGATTTGCGACTGTAGAGTCTTCACGTAAACTAATGGGGATTGGAGAGCTTGAAATGTGGGATAAGCTTTATCAAGAAAATTTGGATGCCTTCGGTCTTGAGCCAAATGATTTTTTATTAGAGGCCTTAGAGTTTTTAAAAAAATCCTCTGATCTTCCTGAGGATAAATCGGCTTTGGTTCTTGCTTGTGGGCAAGGAAGGAACGCTTTTCATCTGGCCCAATCTGATTATAGAGTCACCGCCATTGATAGATCTAAACCTGCGATTGCAAGGGCTATTGAGAAAAGCCAAGACTTGAATTTAGACTTAAGGTTTTTAGAAGAGGATCTTTTGAAAATAGAGAGTTTTCCTCAGTCATCTTTGGTTTTGTGGTGCTGGTTTCACGCTCCTCAAGGTGCTAAAAAAGAAGTTTTTCGGAAAGTTCACCAATGTTTAAAAGAGGGTGGAGTATTCATTTTTGAAGGACTGAGAGAAGAGAATCAAAATTACAAAAACTTTGGCCCCCCTACAAAGAAGTTATTGTTTCAGTTGAACGAGTTGTTAGAAGAGTTTAAGGATTATCAAATTCTTATTGCTCAGGAGTTAGATAGAGAATTAAATGAAGGCCTTGCCCAAAGTGGAATGGCCGCCGTAGTACAGTTTTTAGTTAAAAAACCGGGAGTTTAAATGCCAATACCTAAAAAGAAGTTTTTGTTTATTCGCCATGCTCAAACCGATGCAAATAAAAATGGAATCATGGCAGGCGGTGGCACAGACATTCCATTGAATGATACAGGTTTGAAGCAGGCGGATTCAGTGGGGCAAAATATTTCACCGGAGAAACTTAAGATTACTAAAGTCTATTGCTCTCCAATGATTCGAACTCAGCAGACTGCCGAAAAGGTTTTGCAGAACTATGATTTAAAACCTGAGTTGGTTGAAGGTTTGAGAGAGTGGCAAGCTGGTGATTGGGAAGGAGTGCCTTTTCACGAATTACCTTTACCGGGAACCACTGAATTTCAACCTCCACAAGGGGAGACTCGAGAAGATTTTCAAAAAAGAGTGGTGGATGCCATGAATTACATTTTAGAAAAAAATGATGATATGGCATTGGTTGTGGCGCATGGTGGAGTTTGGCATGAGCTTGAAAAAGCCTTAGGAATAAAAGACTCTGGAATCATTGAAAATGCGCACTTGATCGAGGTGGATTGCTACGACTCTGGTTGGACTTATAAAGAAGTAGTTTCGGTGGAAGTTCGTGATGCTCTTTTATAAGCTTTTATTTTTTTATTTATTTTCTCTACTAGCATATGGGAATGTAGAAATAGAAATTAGCATTAAAGGCTTTGATAATAACAAAGGCCAAGTGCTTTGTGCCATAGTCACTGAAGCAAAAGACTTTTTAAAGACTTCGGCAAAGCCAGTGGATGAACAAATTGTGAAGGTAGAAAATAGCCAGGCTAAATGTAGATTAAAATTGGCTCAAGAAGGTATTTTTGCAGTTAGCGTATTTCATGATTTGGATGCTAATAATAAACTAAAGACGGATGCCTTTGGTATTGCTTTAGAGCCTTGGGGAGTGTCTAACAATATTCCCGCAAGTAGTTTTGGACCGCCGAGTTTTGATCAAGCTAAAGTGGATTCAAAAAAGCAAAAGAAACTTACTATTCACTTAAATAAATAAGGCCTCTATTTGAGGCCTTTCTTGTATTATACATGTTCGTGTGGCAATCGATTTCTAGGAGATCGATAGTAGGTTCTAGGGGAATTAGAAAGTAAGTCACCTAGATTCGCGGTATACACACATGCGTATCGCATAACTTGCGCGGCAAAATAACTTTCCTCATTCCCTGTGCGCATTACCTCGCCCCAGTACTGGTTATACACAGATTGATGCTCACCAATCAAATTACTGATTTGTTTATCCACATCATTAATTTCTTTTAATAAAGCATCCATCCGCTCTTCAGGTAAATCTTTTTTACCTTTTTCACGCTTTTGGTCTTCTAATGCTTGAAGTTCAGCTTCAAGGGGAGATTTGTCTTCCATGAGCTTCCAAATTTGTTGAAAAATTGGTTTTGCCTCAATGTTTTTGGCCACTTCATCTCGAAGTTCCTCTACCACCAATGCCGTTCTCCAATTACAGTCTTTCTTCAAACGAACGATATCACCATAGATATGGTCACCTACGTATAAGATATCTTCTCCGTCTAGTTTCATGTCATTGGTAAATTTTAAAGCGCAACCACCTTGGTAAATTCCAGGTGTTACTGGCCCGTCATGATTACTCATTAAACCCGTGTCAGGATCTACTTTCATGAAATTTAAACTGTCATAGAAAAATCTTGGTTTGGCAGCTAAAGTGATTACAAATTCAAAAATTTCAGACCAATGCTTTGCCTCTTTTAGAAAAGGGTTAATGGAATAGTCTAAAAGCTTTTTGGTGTAATTGTAGTCCGAGTTAGTTAGTACAAATAATTTTTTACCGTGTTTTAAGTAGCGCTCTAAAGAGGCAACCATTTCTGGATCATTGA
Organism: Bdellovibrionaceae bacterium UBA6502; assembly: GCA_002436415.1. Taxonomy (GTDB): domain Bacteria; phylum Bdellovibrionota; class Bdellovibrionia; order Bdellovibrionales; family UBA840; genus UBA6502. The sequence goes on from DJMA01000003.1 coordinate 128,812, forward strand.
TGATGTACTTTTCTAAATCCTTTGCAACAATGTCTTTCACACTTCCGTCTCTATGACATAAATCCACGCAATCTAAGACATCTTGTGAAATTTGCTCGTAGCTAGGTAAATCCAAATCTAAGTCACGATCTTTCATGTCTACAAGGTGCATAAAGATATTTAGGTAGGCGATTGAAAAGGCAGTATCAATGGCCAAAAAGTTTTTATCGCCTAAATCTACCATTGTTCCACGATAGATTTTTCTTTGTTTTCTATAGTCGATTGGATTTGTACCGTGATAACTTTGGCGAATGGCACCGTGTAGGTTAAGCTTTAATACGTTTCCATTTCTTTGATCTACAACAAGTCCACGAATTACGCGTGTTGGCTCGAAAGGAATTTCTCCAACGCTTTTGGGGTAATCCATTAGGTTTTGTAATTTTCTAAGAGTTTCCTCGTGAACAAGGTGTTCAAACTTCTCTATATCATAACGAACCAAGGTGTGGTCCATATCAAAACCGATGTATTTAATTCTTTTTAAATTTAATGTTCTATTACAGTAAACAACTTCACTCATTTTCTAACCTCATGTCGAAAAATAATTAATGGGTCATCCTATTCTATATGCAGTTTAAAGTAAACAAGTAGGGAAGGGGTTTCGTGGCTTTCCCGTGGCTTTTAGGGTTTTTTGCTTTCTTTTTAAGCTTAGAACTATTGTTTTTGTTGGTAGCTAAGGGGTTTTATTGGTTTCTTTTTTGGGGGATTGCTTTATATTTGGAGAATATGAGTTCTCATTTAAGTCCGTCACAACAAATTGCTGAGCATGCCTTAAATACCAAACAGAGGGTATTTCTTACTGGTGGAGCAGGTACGGGGAAGTCTTATTTGATTAAAAATTTTTTAAAAGATAAGAGCCCGAAGACTTTTCCAGTCTTAGCAAGTACCGGGGCGGCCGCGGTTTTGGTTGGTGGTAGAACCTTTCATAGTTTTTTCTCTTTAGGAATAATGGAAGGCGGATTGGAAGATACCATCGAAAAAGCACTAAAAGACAATAAGCTTTTTTCTCGCTTAAATGAAGTAGAAGGTTTTGTCATTGATGAAGTTTCCATGATTTCCGCTTTGGCTTTTCGTGCAGCGGAAGCAATCTGTAGACTATCACTCGATCCAAGTACACCCTGGGGTGGTTTAAAGGTAATTGCTGTCGGAGATTTTTTTCAGCTGCCGCCAGTGAATATGTATGGTTCTAAAAAGGATTGGTGTTTCTTAGATCCATCTTGGCAAGCTAGTGGTTTTGAATCCGTAGAGTTACTTCACAATATGAGAACTGACGATGATCAGTTTGTTCATCTATTGTCCGATTTGCGACAGGGCAAAATGACCAAAGAGTTGAATGAGTTTTTGAGTGAGAGGATGCGAGAAGCTCCAGAAGATGAGGATATCGTTCATTTGTATCCTCGAAAATCAAAGGTAGAGTCCTACAATCTAGAAAAACTGGATAAAATTGAGGATGCTCCAGTTAAGTTTGAAACTATTTATGAAGGGGATAAGCGTTATCTGGATAATTTAAAAAGAAGCGCTCCTGTTCCGGAGGAGTTGGTCTTTAAAATTGGTGCCTTTGTAATGGTTCGGCAGAATGATCCAATGGGAAGATTTGTGAACGGCTCTCTTGGTTATATTCGAGATATCTTTTCAGAAGAAATAGAGGTGGAACTCTTGAATGGACGCTTCATTCGTTTGGAAAAAACGAATTTTTCTTTTCAGGATGCAGAAGGGGATACGGTAGCCATTGCTAGAAACTTTCCACTTTCTTTGGCTTATGCCACTACCATACATAAAGCCCAGGGGACAAGTTTAGATCGAATGCGAGTTGATATGGCTGGCTTATGGGAGCCAGGTCATGCTTATGTAGCTCTATCAAGGGCTAAAGATCCAAACCAACTTTATGTTGAAGGCTGGGATTTGAAATCTGTGCGTGTAGCAAAAGAAGTTTTAAGCTTTTATGAGAGCTTTCAACGATCACAATGAGCTTAAGGAGTGAACAGAGTTTTCCCTTTTAGTTCTTAAAAGGTGCGAAGAGTATCTTAAAATAAATTTATTATAATTAGAAACTGAACAGACTTTTCAAATTGAAAAAAATCATTAACTCAAAAGGCGTAAAATTAAAGTTTAAAACAAGGCTTTTTAAATTACTAAAAATACAAAATAACAGTTAAAAGGCTATGAGTTAAATAAGGTATAAAAATAATTATGAAAACTCTGCTACTTATATTTGTCCCACCGATTATGGATTCTTGTTAATCACGTAGTGGGATCAACAAGAATTCTTTTTGTATTTGAGGGCCTTAAAGGCTCAATTTTTTTAACTGATCGATTCTTAGCTTGTCTCTGAGACTGAGATTGGTTCCCGCGCTTCCAGTGTTTCTGAAGACGATGCTATCTTTGAACTCATTAAAACACTTTTTAGCCAATGCAGAATGTGGTTTGTTTCTCACGCAGAACTCATAGTAATTTTCATGCATATCCCAGAAAGCGGGATCATTGATGTTTTGGTAGGATTGCCCCAGCATATAGTAAACTTCAGCTTTCTCAGAATCCTTCACTTTTTTTTCACGAAGTAAATCGTGTAAGGACTGAGCCGCTATCAAGCTTTCTATTAAAGCCGAATCATCGGTAATGTATTCTTTTTTGTTCTCTGCTTTACCGATTAACTTTTTAATCTTAGCCAGGCTATCACGCTCTTTTAGATCAGGAAGCTCGCGAATGCTTTCAATCAATTTTTGGGTTTTAGAGGCCAATGAGTCTTTCATTTTTAGTTTTTTATTAAAAGTTTCAAGTTTGTTGAGAATATCTTCTTTTTTAAGATTCATACGGATAGCCACTACCGCGTATTTATTTAGAATATTTTCCATTTCTAACTTGTTTTCTTTGCTCGGTAGAAAAGAATCGATTCTCTCTTCTAGAAAAAGTTTGGCACTGGCGAAATCTCTCATGGCTACTAGGTAATTAATTTTCTCTTCAGTACTAAGCCATTTAGAAACATATTGCTTATGGGGAGCGCTCCATTGAGTCTTTTTGTAGGCTTGAGTGTGACACTGAAAACAACGGTTAAGAGCTGATTTTAGTGTTGATCTAGCAAACGCATAGTTTTTTTCCTTGAAAGCTTTTTGTCCTGTTTTCAAGTCGTCTTTTAATTGTTCAATAATATAAGGAAAGGCCGGGTCGTTGCTTTCGGCAGAATCTTTTATTTTGTCATCCAATTGATCGCTTACTTCTACTAGGTAAGAAAGGCCTTCAGAAATCTCTTTGGATTGCGTAGGTTTAGAAAACTCTTTACCAGAAAAAAGAAAGATCGATAGCTTTGCGATACTTCCTCGCATTTTCTGCATTTCAAGGCGCCAACTTTCTGTTTTGGCAAGGCCGAAGAGAGGAAGAATTAGTAATAAAATCAAAAGTTGTTTACGCATAAGATGTCCTTGAATTTAGTGACAAGATTCCTGGTCGTTAATTTCTTGTCTCGGTTCTACTTGATAAAGTTTTTGATACTTAAAATTCGTTATACGATAAGTAGAAAATAGAATCAGCCCACTTGCAAATAAAATCTGCACTTTGCGAAAAGAAAAAGCCGAACTTAAAGAATATCCTTTTTGTAAAAGTAAAAGCACTAAGAAGTTAGGAAACCAAAAGCAGAAAGTCCAAAGGTAAGTGTGGCTTAAGGTAGGTGCTAAGCCAACAACAATTAAAAAAGAGTATAGCCAGCCACAAGGTATGAAACCATTTACAAAGCCGATGACTTCAGGCCTTAAAAGGTTTCTTCTTGCTAAAAAATTACCAATCTTTTGAAAGGGAAAAACAGACTTTGAACTTTTCCTCTTGAGGGGATTCCAGTTGGAATTTTTAAGTATTAAATATCCACCCATAGCTAATAAGCTGATTAAAAGTAAAAGCTCCGCCACGGAACTAATACTTTGCCAAATGGCTGAAGCCTTTAAACTAATTCGAAAATAAAAAATTATGCTAGCTAGGATTAGGTAAGAGACTAGTCTTGCAAGATGGTATTTCACAGAATCAGAAATAGACTTATTAAACCCTAAGCATAAGGGGCCGCACATACTAATACAGTGAAGCCCACCAAAGGCACTAAGAGCTAAAATTCCAAAGGGCACGATCCATTGGCCCGAGTTAACCATCTCTAAAAAACTCACTCATTTACCCCGGCACTAGGGCCTTTAAGTTGATAAGAAATACTTTGTAAAAACTTTTCTTTTTCAAAGACTTCAATATTAACTGTTTTACCAACGTTCTTAAAGTCTTCTATTTGTAATATCAAGCTAACATTGATGTTTTTTTCAGGGCTTAAATTATAAACTGGAATAGGGTTGATCATTCGAATGCCAGTTTCATTGTTTTTCAGTTTAAAGGAAACCGCATGTTCATTACTCGAATGATTCATGACCTTAATTTGTACCACATTTTGAATCAGTTTAGAGCTATCTTTTTCAACGACTTGGTAAGGGAGAGCTTGTTGTCGTAAAAGTTGAAACTCAACATCTTTTTTTCCAGCTAAGCTATAGATAAGGGCTGAACTAAGTAGTAATAGTAAAATGCTATATACGATACTTCTTACATTAAAACGTTGAACCTTTCTTCCTTGTAGTTCTCGCTCTGAAGTATAGCGAATTAAGCCTTTTGGTTTTTTCAATTTTTCCATCACATCGTCACAGGCATCAATACAGGCGGTACAAGCGATACACTCCATTTGTGTACCATTTCTGATATCAATACCAGTAGGGCAGACGGTGACGCATTTATTGCAATCAATGCAATCCCCTTTAGCGCTATTGTCTTCATTTCTTTTCAGCTTTCCACGGGGCTCACCACGCTTTTCATCATAAGCCACTAACATACTATTGGTGTCCATTAAGACCGATTGAAATCTCCCGTAAGGACAAACAATTGTACAAAACTGTTCTCTAAACCAAACAAAGTCAAAAAGAACACCACCAAAAAACACCATCATAACAGCAAAGCTCTCTGGATTATCATAGGGACTATGTCCCATCATCTCAAATAAGTGCTCTTTCCCTACAAAGTAGGCAAGGAAACTATTTGAAAAAATCCAAGCTAAAACAACAAAGATAGAATATTTTAAAAATCTCTTACTGATTTTCTCAAAATTCCAGTTTTGCTTTTGAAGCTTACGCCTTTTTAAATGATTTCCTTCAATGAGTATTTCTATCTGTCTAAAAACTCGTTCAATAAATACGGTTTGGGGACAGGCCCATCCACACCAAACTCTACCCCATAAGGCGGTTGCAAAGAATAGTCCGAAGGCGAGTATTGCAAAAACAAAAAAGACCAATGGAGCGTCTGTTGCCCAAAGGTCTAATCCAAAAAGTATAAATCTTCGATCAGCCACATTGAAAAGTAGCAGTGGCTTATCATTAATTTCAATCCAAGGAATGGCTAGGAAAATGAAAAGTAGGACCCATTGAAAGTAAAATCGCCTTTTGTGCCAGTGACCTTTTACTACTGCAGGAATCACTGTTAATCTTTGGCCGCTTTCGGTTTGAGTCGTCAACTGACTATCTAACTTTTCATTTTCCATAATTACCTACTCGATTAAATTACCTTGTGCTTCTTTTTGATTTGGTGGATTTGTGCCTTTAATGCTCTCAATGTAGTATGAAACAGTGATCACATCTTTCATGCCCATAACTTGTCCCCAAGCAGGCATTCCTTTTTCAGTAACGCCATGTTCAACCACTTTAACCACTTCCGCTAAACTACCGTCTCCGTGAATCCAATATTTATCCACTAAATTTGGTCCAATTCCTCCCTCACCAGCTTGCCCATGGCAGGCAGCGCAGCGAGTGGTAAAAACTTGGTTTCCTTCAGCAATTGCTTCAGGAGTATTTAGTTCCTGAATCATGTCCTCTACAGAAACCGCTGCACGTTTACTTTCCATTTTAGCAGTATGTTCTGCCAAGCTATTTTCATAGCTTTGGGCAATGGTTTCAGCAGACTCAGAAGTGTAGTGGATGTAGTAGATGATTCCAAACATAATAGAACCAACAAACAACCAGGTTAGCCAAAATGGCATCCCATTATTAAGCTCCTTGATCCCATCGTAATCATGATCAAGGATCTCTTCATCCGAAAAAAGTTCGTCTTTTTTTAAATTTTTATCATCACTCATGTTCTTAATCCTCTAAAGGTAAATTACTCATGTCGTTGTAAAACTTCTTACTTCCTTTTCTGAAAATCCAAAAAAGCATGCCACAAAAGATTAGGAAGAAAATTAAAAAACCAATTACACTTAGATCCACAAAGGGATAGTCGCTCAAAGCGAGTCTAACGAGTTTCATTTACTCCTCCTTTTTTAGCATTGGTTGATCTGAGTCCATCTTTCCAAGTCTTTGTAAGTAGGCGATCAAAGCAACGATTTCATTTTGGCTGTAGTCAGTGGTAAAGCCACCTTCTAGTTTTAAGTTCTCGGCCACTTCTTTAGCCTGTGCTTTTGCCAACTCGATGGATTTTTCGTCGTATCCATCAGGATATGGAACTCCAAGAGCCTGCATCACACGAATTTTCTTAGGTAGTTGATCGTAGCGAATTTTTGCTTCTTCTAACCAAGCGTAGTTCGGCATGATTGATCCCGCTGAAGTACTACGTGGATCTTTCATATGTTTTAAATGCCAAAGATCAGGATACTTACCACCCAATCTAGCTACGTCTGGGCCAGTACGTTTTGATCCCCACTGGAATGGACGATCGTAAATGCTTTCTTCCAGAGTAGAAGGAGCACCGTAACGAAGAGTCTCAGCAAGCATTGGGCGAATCATTTGTGAGTGACACACATAACATCCTTCACGAATATAAATGTCTCGACCTTGTATCTCTAAGGCAGAGTAAGGGACCGTTTTTACAGTTTTAGGAACAAAGCTCTGTGCGTAAAAAGTTGGGAGAATTTCAAGAACACTACCAACTAAAATACCTAAAAGACTTAAAATCAACATGCTAACAGGAAGAGCCTCAAGGTTTCTGTGCCAGCTAGAAGATTTTTGAACCACTTCAGGAACAAAAGAAGTTTCCTCGTCTTGTACCGGTGCTTTTGCAGACTTAACTGTTTTTACCACGTTTACGATTAAGAAAACATAACCTGCGATATACATCGCTCCACCAATGGCACGAACCCAGTACAATGGAATGATTTTTACTAATGTTTCAATGAAGTCAGGGTAAGCTAACTGACCTTCTGGAGTCACTTCGTTCAACATCAAACCTTGAGTAATTCCAGCAGTCCACATAGATACTACATAAAGAATGATACCAATTAATGCTAACCAAAAGTGGTAGTTGGCCCAACGTTTTGAGTATAGTTCTGTTTTCCATAGTTTCGGAACTAAATAGTAGATCATTCCGAAACCTAAAAGACCGTTCCAACCCAAAGCACCCGAGTGAACGTGACCAATAATCCAATCTGTGTAGTGACCTAAGGCACTAACAGATTTAATGGAAAGTAAAGGACCTTCAAACGTAGACATACCGTAGAAAGTTAAAGCGGCTACGAAAAACTTCAAGATTGGTTCTTGGCGAACTTTGTACCAAACCCCACGTAAAGTTAATAGACCGTTCAACATACCAGCCCAACTTGGTGCCCAAAGCATAACACTGAAAACCATTCCAAGTGTTTGGGCCCATTCAGGTAAAGCTGTATTTAAAAGATGGTGAGGTCCTGCCCAAATGTAAATGAAAACCAAAGACCAAAAGTGAACAATAGACATTCTGTAAGAATAGATCGGTCGTTGCGCCACCTTTGGAACGTAATAGTACATTAAACCAAGGAAAGGAGTTGTTAAAAAGAATGCCACTGCGTTGTGACCATACCACCATTGAACCAAAGCATCTTGAGCTCCAGCAAATACAGGGTAGGACTGAACAAAGCTAACAGGAAGTTCTAGTGAGTTTACAACGTGCAAAACAGCCACAGTAACGATCGTAGCTAAATAGAACCAAATCCCTGCGTAAAGATGACTGACTCTTCTTTTTACGCAAGTTCCGATTACGTTGGTACCAAAGATGATCCATACCACTGCGATCAAAATATCTATTGGCCATTCCAGCTCGGCGTACTCTTTAGACTGGGTGATTCCTAGTGGAAGAGTTACTGCTGCTAAGACAATGATTAACTGCCAGCCCCAAAAATGCAATTTGGAGAGAGTATCGTTAAACATTCTTGTTTTACACAGTCTTTGTGTAGAGTAGTAGATACCACCAAAAATGGTATTACCGGCGAAAGCAAAAATCGCTGCATTGGTGTGAAGTGGACGAAGTCGACCAAACGTTAACCATTCTAGGTTAAAGTTAAAGTGGTGACTTGCTAATTGCAAAGCCGCAAGTAAACCGGCTAAAAATGCAATCGCGCCCCATGTGATAGTTGCGATTAGAAAGTTTCTGACGATGACATCATCGTATTTAAAACTTTCGGCCTTTGGATCCGTCATTGTTTTTCTCCCTGATTTGGTTGAACTGGTTGATCATCAATTAAAACACGATATGCCGGTGTATCGAGATCATCAAATTGACCTCTTTTGCTGGCCCAAACAAAGGCAACAACAAAACACAACGCTAACAACATCGCAATTACTACTAACAAACTTACGATTTCCATGCTTGCTCCTGATTTTCAAATCGTGATTCACGCAACATAAAAACACTTTTGCCGCTCAAAATGAAAGATTGGATCGGCATGATAAAGGCAGCCTGAAGAGGACTTAAGCTCCCGATTAAAGCGAGATAAATAAAAACTACATTGGCCCCGACGCTAATTAAATAATTACTGAGAATATTGTTTCGCAAGGCTTTTGCAAGAACGAGTAAATCCAAAACTTTTTCAATTTTGGCTTCCTCTAGGCAGATGTCGGCGCTTTGGTTTGCAAAATCAATGCTATTGGTTGTCGCAATACCTATGTCTGCTACCTTTAAAGCCATGGCATCGTTAGCTCCATCGCCGATCATTAAGCTATGTTTCGATTTTCTTAAGAGTTCGGCCTTTTGCTCAGGCTTAGCTTGTGCAAAGTAGTTTTTTATATTTAGTGTTTTGGCCACTTCTTGAACAGAAGATTCTTTGTCACCACTAAGTAGCACAATTTTATAAGACCTTTTTTGTAGCTCCTTAATAAACTTGGGAATGCTTTTCTTTAAAAATGAATTTGCGTACAGCTTAGCAATAGGCTTGGAGTTTTTACTTAAAACTAAACTATGTTGAAACTCGCCGGCATTATCACTACCAGTGATTGTGAACTCTGAGCCTTGGTATTGCATAGAAACTTTTTTTCCTAAGATTTCTAATGGTAAAAGGCTTTCGTCATCTTTAAGGTATGAGTCCTCTTTGAGGCAAAAATTTCTTATTGCTAAAGCAAACGGATGTGCAGAGTATTTCTCCAACTGAAACAGCAGAAAGAGTATTTCATTTTTTGAAAAATCATTGTCTAAGATATGTAACTCATCAATTTCAATATCTCGGTGGGTGAGGGTTCCTGTTTTATCAAGAAAAATATTTTTAACTTGATTGAGTTTATCGAGTGCCATTGGATTTTTAATGAACACGCCCCAAGATTTTAAAAGATCACTAGCTCTTCGAATACTCAAAGGAGTTGCAATGGCAAATGCGCAGGGGCAACTTATTATTAAGACTGCTAAAGCAACTTCCATGGCCATTTGGAGGCCTGAGTTTATATGCCAATAGAGAAAGCCTGTAAATGCAAAAATATAGCTCATCAAACTTAGGTATTTGGCGTACTTTTCGGCCTCAGTGTTAAAATGGTTTTTTTGCAAAGCTTCGGTTTCTGAAAACAGCTTATAAATGTCAGAGAACTCTTGAGACTTAACTACTTCTAGGGTGATCTTGTTTCCTAGGTTTTTCGATCCAGCTAAAATGAGATCACCTTGTTTTTTGAGGACTGCTTGAAACTCTCCAGTAACCATGGATTCATCCATCATGGCTGAATTAGAAAGAAGTTCGGAGTCACAGCTAACATAAGTGTTTTTGTGAACCCAATATTTATCACCGACAGAGAGCTGTTTACTTAAGCATTCTTCTGACTTTCCAGTTTCAAGGATTCTCTCACTCAATTCAGGAAAATAAGGACTTTCCTTTTTTGGTCTTTTTAAGCTTTCCCATTGAACGTATTTAATCAAATACCTGGAGCTTAGAATCAAAAAAACAAACCCGGAAATGCTATCAAAGTAAATTGCAGAGTTTCCTGAAAAGTAATGCCAATAACTGGTGAAACTTCCAAATAATATGGCGAGACTTAAACTTATATCGATGGAGAAACGCAGGTTTCGAATGGATTGATAGGCGTTTCGATAAAACTCAGTGGCGGAATAACATAAGACCACCAACATTAGTCCAGCACTTATATCATTAAACAGAGATGCTTCTTTACCGGAGGCTCCACCGTAAATGGAGGTCGACATAAGCATGATGTTTCCAGTGATAGCGGCCGTAATACCAATTTTAGTGATGGCGTCCCTTTTTTCTTTGTCTAATTTGTTTTTTAAATCATGAATACTCTTAAGCGCTTGGGCTTTGTAACCAAAATTAGAAATTAAAGTTAAAATCTCTGCGATTTTTTGGTCTTTAGCGATTTCCATTTGTAGCAGGGACTTGCCCATATTTAATTTAGCAGTAATCACTCCCTCAAGTATTTGTGGGATGCGCTCTAAAATCCATAGGCAAGCAGCGCAGTGGATTCCTTCTACATAGAGATTTAGTTGGAGTGATTGCCCGAGATCTTCAGTGTATTCGGATTTAAGTTCGGGGAAATCAAATTTGTCATAAGCATTTACGGACCTGCTAACCTTTTCGCCGTCTGAGGTTTTCAGTTTGTAGTAGTCGTTTAGTCCAAGCCCATTAATAAATTGAAAAACGTTTTCACAACCTATACAGCAAAACTCACGGCGACTATCGGGACAAATGGTCCCACAGTGTTTACAGAGTTTTTGCTCTGTAATGTCCATAATTTCGATTTGAGATAAATTTTCCATGCCCAGGTTACTCATTTCCACTTTTACATATTAATAGGGCAAAAACTGTGCCGAGCTTGAAAGATGATCAAAATTAGCCAGGGAGGCCGTATGTTTGCTTTCAACTGATTTTCAAGTACCAAGAATAAGGCAGAGGGACTAAATAGGTTTCATAAAGTCTCAAAGCTTTAAACTTTGAGGTATATAATCCCAATAAACCGCATCTGTTTGACAGTTTGGGCTAAAATTGCGATTTATACTGCCTATGTCTTTGGAAATATTGAGAGATCCACAAAATATATTTTTTCGCTGTGTTGAAGACTGTAGTGAGTCTATCATGATCACAAATAAAGATAATCAATTGGTTTATGTAAACCCTGCTTGGCAGAGGATTTATGGTTATTCTTATGAAGAGGCCACAAAGGACACTCCCAGAATATTACGAGCCGAATCTCAGGACCCTGAGTTTTACAAGGTAATGTGGGCTGATATCTTAAACCCTGAAAAGGGTTATTGGCGCGGAGAAGTCATTAATAAAACCAAAGCAGGGGAAAATGTTCCGGTTTTGTTAACCATCACGCCATTTAAAGAATCTTGTGGAAATGTGACTGGCTATATGGGGATCGCTGTTGATATTCGAGAAAAGAAAAAACTAGAAGAGCAGATTATGCACCAAGATCGCTTGGCTTCTGTGGGAATGCTTGCCTCAGGTTTGGCACATGAAATCGGTACTCCATTGGGAACTATTCGTGGACGTGCAGAGCTTTTGCAAATGGCGCCAAATTTAACAGATATGATGAAGAGTGGTCTGTCGGTAATTATTAGTCAGATCGATCGAGTTTCAAAATTAATTGATTCTCTACTTCGAATCTCTAGATCAAAACAAAGCGTTGAATTAATGCCGATGAGATTAAATCCAATTTTTCACGAGATTGGAGAACTACTATTTCAAAAGGCAAAGTATTCCAATGTTGAAATTAAATTAGATTGCCATGAAGACTTACGCATTAATGGTGAGCGAGCTAGGTTTACACAGGTGTTGTTAAACTTAAGTATCAACGCAATCCACGCAATTCAGGAAAGGCAAAAACTACAGCCTTCTTTGCAAGGTGAAATCGTTTTATCGGCTGTGCAAAAGCAGGATAAAGTCATCGTTAAAGTTCAAGACAATGGCTGCGGCATACCTAATGAAAATATGACGAATCTTTTTAAGCCATTTTTTACAACAAAAGACATCGGAATGGGAACTGGTTTAGGTTTAGCGATTGTAAATCGAATCGTCGATGAATTGGACGGTAATATTTCGGTAGAATCCACAGTAAATGTTGGAACCGAATTTGTAATTGAGTTTATTTAATTCAAGAATTGATTATTCGTTAAAACACTACTCAAAGCAGTGTTTTAAAAGACTTTGTGTTCACAAAAACCGTTTTGTAAATTATTGGATCACTAGATAAGTTCTAAGAACGGGTAAAGGAAGTAGGTCTTTATTTCCTCTGCTATTTGTTTTTTAATTAAGGTTTAAAAAAGTATTTAAACTAGCCTCTTTATTGCGGATAAAAGCTTTTTAAAGCCTTTAATTTCTTTAATATATTCATTGCAAGAAAAACCAAAATTCCGACAGAGTCCTTTAATCAAAAGTTTTCTAGTAGTTGTTAAAGTCTTTTCGTAATTAAATGGGCCAGCTTACAAAGCAAAGAGCAAAGTAAAATGTTTGCGCTGGCATTTAGTCTTCTTCCACAAAACCATAGAGTCTTTCTTTGCGATAAAGAGTTCTACGGTTGATTCCTAAAATTCTGGCAGCCTTTTCTTTGCGGCCACGAGTGTGGTCTAGGATTTTTTTGATATAGCGCTTTTCTAATTCTTCGAGACTAATTAGATCTTCTTCAAAATTTAGTTCTATACTGTTTGCAGAACTGTTGTTTGACTCTTTTGGACGAATTCGATCAAAGCTAAAAAAGTTTTCAGAAATGATTTCGTTCGGGCATAGAACCACGGCACGCTCTACGACGTTTTCTAATTCACGAACATTTCCTTCCCAGTGATTATCGACTAGTTTTTCCATAGAGGCTCTCGAAAAGCTTCTCGCCTTGGCATTGTTGATTGCTGAATATTTTTTTAGAAACAATTCAGCTAAGGCAGGGATGTCTTCTTTTCTCTCACGAAGAGGTGGAAGGTGAATAGGAATTACTGTTAATCGATAATATAAATCTTCCCTAAATTTTCCCTGCTTACACAATTCTTTTAAGTTCTTGTGGGTGGCAGCTAAAATTCTTACATCTACTTCTTTGTATTGGTTTTCACCAACGGGTTTAATTTTTCTTTCCTGGAGAACGCGCAATAATTTTGCTTGAAGCGATAGGTCCATGTCTCCAATTTCATCTAAAAAGAGTGTTCCACCATCCGCTTCTTCAAATAGGCCTTTTTTGCTTTGATGAGCTCCGGTGAAAGATCCTTTTGCGTGTCCAAATAATTCAGACTCTAAAAGGTTTTCGGGGATTGCTGTGCAGTTGATTGGAACGAAGTTTTTATTGGCTCGATCACCAGATTCGTGAATGGCTCTAGCGATCACTTCTTTACCGGTTCCACTTTCACCAGTAATCAAAACGTTGGTTTTTGCATTTGTTATTCGTGGAATCAAATCTAAAATTTGTTTCATCTCAGGGCTCTTTCCTAAGATGTTTTTATAGGTCCACTTTTTATTCACTTCTTTTCGAAGGGCATTGTTGTCATTTTGAATTTTACCAAATCGAACCGCTCTATCGATAGAAACACCAAGTTCTGTAAGTTGAAAAGGTTTTACAACATAATCAAATGCTCCAGCACGAATGGCGTCAACAGCTGTATCAACGGATCCAAAGGCAGTTATCAAAATGATTGGTAGATCTGGTTGGGTGCGGTGGATATTACGGATTAAATCAATCCCTGTTAATTCAGGCATATTAATGTCGGATATGACAAGGTCTAAAAAAATGCCCTTTTCTTCCATATCTTTAATATAGACAATGGCCTCGGTTGCTTTTGTAAATGAACTCACTTTGTATTGATTTGCCAAAAGGAAATCGGAGATCAAATCCATCATTTCTTTATCATCATCAACTACTAGAACATGGCCTTTAGCTTCTTGCATGGTATCCCTTTTACCCAAAATGTTACAAAATGTCCCCACAATACAGTTGTAGGGGCATAAGATCCCAATAATTAGAGTTTTAAACTCTCTTAACCAATACAAAGCAGTTTGTGTGCCAAAATGTAAAGACTTGCTAAATAGAAAATTAAATATATTTACTAAAAAGGCAAAAAAAAGAGCCGAACGCATTCGGCCCAATCGGGGGTTTGAGCATTTCTGCTCAAGGAGGGAAATCTTTGTCACGGCGATATCAGCAAGGAGGGGGGGGAGCCAATACCGCCTTAGCGACAGAAAGAGTTATAATCGAAAGCTAACAAAAAGCCTAATTATTCATACTGTTTCCGGTTTATTAGTTTTACTTATTAAGTGAAAGCCAGCTGAGAATGCTCAAAATGCAAACTATGAGGCAATTAAGCGGCTTTTCAGAGATTGTATCGGCCATTTGCCCGTGATAGCCTCCTGAAGTCTTATAGAAAGCTAATAAAAGGTAGTATTGATTTAGGGGAGGAATTTATGTCTGAATGGTTAAACCCGGTGGGCCTAGATGGAATGGATTTCGTAGAGTTTGCTGATACCGACAAAATAGAACTTACAAAAGTTTTTACCGCATTTGGTTTCGAAAAAATCGCAGACCACAAAGAAAAACAAATCGAACTTTGGCGCCAAGGAGATATCAATTTTCTTTTAAATACCGAGCCAAGCGGTTTTGCAGCTGAGTTTTGCAAAATGCATGGCCCAAGTGTTTGTTCCATGGGATTTCGAGTTAAAAACGCACCCAATGCTGTGGAAGAAGTCTTGTCAAAGGATGCTAAACTATACAATGAAGCTAGTAAGAAAAGTTTCCTCACCGATTACCCAACGATTTTTGGAATTGGTGATAGCCTAATTTATTTTATCGACACCTATGGAACCAAGGGCAATATCTTTGAAGACGAATACAATTACCTTTCTGATCGCAGAGAAGTGAAAGGTAAAGGGTTTCAAAGAGTTGATCACTTAACCAATAATGTTCCAGCTGGAGATATGCAAAAATGGTGCGACTGGTATTCGAAAGTCTTTAATTTCCAAGAAAAAAGATACTTTGATATTCATGGATCTAAAACAGGTTTAACTTCTAAAGTGATGATGTCGCCTTGTCGAAAAATAATGATTCCTGTAAACGAACCTTCTGATGGAAAATCACAGATTCAAGAGTACTTAGATGAATACAAGGGAAGTGGTGTTCAACACATTGCTTTGCTAACCAACGACATAGTTTCTACTTTAACGGATGTAAGAAAAGAGCATGACGACTTTTTAAATGTTCCGAGCACTTATTATGAAGACATTCCCAATCGCTTAGACAATGTAGAGGAAAACCTTGCTGTGTTAGAAAAACTAGGAATCCTAGTAGATGGCGACGAGGAAGGTTATTTACTGCAAATTTTCACACAAAATCTTTGTGGCCCAATTTTCTTTGAAGTGATTGAAAGAAAAAACCATCACGGTTTTGGCGAAGGAAATTTTCAGGCTCTATTTGAAGCCATTGAAAGAGACCAAGAGCGTCGGGGAGTTTTGTGAAGAGCAAAGCTCGCCTCGGCGAAAAGTATTCTGATGACGAAGCTATGAAGCTTGCAATAGATATAGCCTACCAGGGATGGGGAGATGTTAAATCCAATCCAATGGTAGGCTGTGTTGTTTTAAACTCAGAAAAAAAATTGGTGTCTTTTGGCTATCATGAAAAATATGGGGAAGGACACGCTGAAGTAAATGCTTTGAAAAATGTGGAGGCCTCTCAGGTAGAAGGTGGAAGTATTTTTGTAACGCTTGAGCCTTGTTCCCATTATGGAAAGACTCCACCATGCGCCGAATTAGTGAGGCAGTTTCCTTTTTCGAGATTGGTCATTGGTTTGATGGACCCGAATCCATTGGTTAATGGCAAAGGCGCTATGTTGGTGAGTGAGAAAGGTATTTTGGTTGAAACTCATAGTAAATACTTGCAAGAGCTTGAGTACCAAAATTCAATTTTTTTAACGAATATGAAAGAGAAACGCCCCTTTTGGGCTGTGAAACAAGGACTGTCCAAAGATTATAAAATCACTGGACCCGAGGGGAAAACTGCTCGAGTGACTAACGAGCACTCTCGTAAAGAAGTCTACCGCCTAAGGCATGCTTTTAGTTGTATGTCAGTGAGTGGAAAAACTCTTTTACAGGACTCTCCTAAATTAAGTGTCGTTCGTGAAGACCAAGAATATTATCCTGATCTTTTGGTTTTTTGTACCGATCCCAATAAATATTTAGCCTTAGATGTTCCTGCTTTAACTCAAAGGCAAGCTGAACAAGTATGTTTTTTGAGTCCAGCTAAGGAGTTTAAAGTCATTAAAGATAACGGCTTTGAGTTTGTACAAGTAAACTGGCAGGACCAGGATTCGATATTGCAAATGCAGCAGTATTTTTATAGCACGAGAAAATGGTCATCCATCTTCGTAGAGCCAGGAGCAGAGCTTTTTGACTTTTTATGGCAACAAAAGGTCATTGATCGGTACTATTTTTTCATCGGTCAAAATAGCCAAGGCAGCACGGCGAAAAGTTTTTCAAAGCACCTTAACTTTGAACAAGACATACTTCGCAAATTAAGTGTTCCTCAGAAAAACTTTTCTGGTGATTATTTTTTTGAAATCGATGCTTAGAATTTCCTACCCGTTTTAAAAGAATTTAATACCTGATTTACTTTAGTGTTGGAGTTTCCAGAGTTCTGGCATTTCGGCTTCGTTAGTAAGCTTTGTGTTCTTTGGCTACCAGGTAGGAGTGTTCTTTCTAAGTCTTTTAAAATTTCTGTTTGATTGTCCATTTTAACTTTAGATCCGGTAGTTCTATACTTACTACCCCAAATTTCATAGAGAGAATGGTGTTGAAAAACTTTAAACAAGTTTATCGTGTATAAAGCCTGAATTGATGCTCTCAATTTATTTGATTCCAGATAGGGATCAAAAAATGATAAGCTCTTTACTTCTGGAACAAGCTCCGAGTTAAACTCAACATACAATTCAATTAGCTTAGATGTCTGATTGTCTAATGCCGTACTATTTTCTGGCATGGCCGCGGAGAAGATAAGACCAATTTTACCGTCAATCTTAACGCTTCTA
The DNA here is from genome assembly GCA_002436415.1 of Bdellovibrionaceae bacterium UBA6502. Classification (GTDB taxonomy): domain Bacteria; phylum Bdellovibrionota; class Bdellovibrionia; order Bdellovibrionales; family UBA840; genus UBA6502. The sequence goes on from DJMA01000003.1 coordinate 146,077, forward strand.
ACGATGATATATTCTGCTCTAAAAGGCATGCGATTGGCACTTTTAAATTTTTGGTCATTTTCCATTCTTCCAAATTGAACGTGTAGCGGAAAAGGAGATCTACTATTGTAGTCAAGAGCGGTTAAAAAATATTCGCCATTGCTGATTTCAAACTTAGGCATATCTCCATACATTTGAAGACGGTGAAAAGGGTCCATATTGTTTATAGTTTCTTTTTTGTTGGAGCGGAAGACTTGCATTGTTATAGCGGCCTCTTGTTGAATGTAGTCTTTGTAGCTAATTTTGGAACTTATCTCTCCGGATTGGATTTTATTTTGATAAATTTGCGAAAGTATAATTTCTTCGTTTTTGGTAAATTGAACCTGGGCGTATGCTTTTACACAGTTAAGAAAGAAAAGTATAAGTAATAGCTTTTGAAACACATTTAACTCCTGATTGTGGACTAATTTGATAAATCAAAATTTAGGCAAATAAAACAAATATTTAGACCTGAGAGTAGTTTCTCTAGACTTGTCAAAAAAATAGATACGTTTTGCTTGGGTATGAGTGATAAAATGGAGGCTGAGAAATCTATTTTATTTTGAGCCAAGAGAAATTGCGCTGATACAAGGGGATTCATATTGAGAGTAAATAGTTTTGAGTTTGGGGATTTATCATCGGTACCAGCCTTTTATCATCAGTTTTTAAGAGAATTCATGAGTAAGATTTACTTTGTTTTTGGGATTCATAAACTTTGGCGCAAAGAGATTTCAGAGTTTGTAGAGAGGCAAGGCGCTGAGAGCATTCATGACCCATGTGCGGGGAGTGGATATGTGAATCAGTTAATCTTTGAAAGTTTAGATAAAAATCTGGGAGCAAAGTTTTACCTCTCAGATCTAATGACGGATGAGAGCCCTGAGTTTGCTAAGCAGATTAACTCATTAGGCTATCAGGATTTAAAGTTTGCAGAAGAGTCCATTGATCTTTTAAAAATCGAAGCTTCTAAGCAAATGCCGAAAATGTTTGTTAACTCTTTTCATCACTTTAATAATGAGCAAGTAAAAGAAATTCTTAAAAACACTTTGGGCCAGGGGAAAGAAATTCTAGTTTTGGAGTATTGTCGAAAAACTCCAGATAGTTTGGTTTCTATGTTGTTTGGGGGAGTTTTGAGTCTTTTGTTTTTTCCATTTGTGGTTGAGAAAAAGTTTATTATCCCAAGTTTTATTTTTACATACTTGATCCCCATCATTCCATTTATGTTGGTTTGGGATGGAATTGTTTCTTGCTTGCGAACACATACTATTTCTAGTTTGAAACAGATCTTGGTGGAACTAAATTTAACGAATGTGCTTATAGAGAAAAAAACTAGAAGATCGCTCTTGTATCCTTCAGGAGTTGATTCTTACTTTTTTAAAATAGAAAATAGAAAATAGAAAATAGAAAATAGAAAATAGAAAATAGAAAATAGAAAATTTAAAGAGCGGGGAGTATCGCCAATATTATACTTCCTCCTATTAATGCCAGCTCAATGAATATCTGTTGTTTTAAAATTCGATCAGCTCGCACATTGAAAACAAAAAAACTCCAGCCAAGAAGCCTGGAGTTTTTGTTTTTTAAGGATTAAAATAAACTGGAAACAGCCGCTCTTTTAACTAGCTCGCGGACCACGTTTTAATTTAAAATCCCTAATCTCAGCCATACGATCTTTAATGTGAAAAAATAGCTCAAAATTATAAATGTCTAAAACAAAATCCTCTTTCACATTTTCTTTGCTAGAGTCTCTAGACTGCATAGGACGAGGGTCCTCTTTGATTAGATTCGACAAAAAGCCAATCAACTGATCTGAATTGATAAAGTCTTTTTGTGCATCAATTCTTTCAAAATAATCATCGAACTTAGTTTTACAGTTCATGGAGATATTTACTTCATCGATGCTTTCACGTACCAGTTCCAGCCAACCCGATCGAGCATCAGGAATGCTGTCATACTCTGGAATATAAGGCTTAATGTCTAGAATTGGTGTTTTATCAACAAGGTCAGCACCTTTTACCCAAATATGATCTGGGCCAATATCAACCAATTCAACAACACTCATAGCGATTGGATTTGGACGATGTGGACTTCTCGTTGCAAAGACCCCTTGTTTTTTTCCTTCGAAACGAGGAGGACTAACTTTGGCTTTGAAATTGTCTGAGTTGTTTAGGTGAAAACCCCATAAAATCCAAACATGACTAAAGCCTTCAAGGCCTTGCAAGCTTAAGCTTGGTTGGTAGGATTTATTGAATGTGATTTTGGAATGAATCTCTTTGATTAATCCCGCTTGTCTTGGTACTGCAAATTTGTTTTTGAATGGTGATTTTATCTTTCCAATCGGTTTACACAGTAGTTCCATCTTCTTTATTTCCCTCTCTTAATTTGCGAAGACTTTGTTGAACTACTTTCTCGAAGATCTGTTTTTCTTTTAAACTTGGAAGACTTCTGTCTAATAAGTTGGTAAGAATTTTAGCGGCATTTACTCTTGGAGAACTTAAATCAAAGCCCAGCTCTAATAGCCAGGCTTTCACTAAAGGACCAGATTGTAAATCCACTACTTCACGTTCAGAGTCAGTAGTGCTAGTAAAGTCCATGCTTTCGCGCCAAGACTGAACGATATACAGAGCTAACTGTACAGCGTGTGCTAGATTCAAGCTCTTAAATTCACCGTAAATTGGTAGGCTTGCCGAATACTGACATTCCTCCAATTGTTCGGTACTAAGGCCATCATCCTCAGGTCCAAACACCAAATAAATTGGAGTGTTTTCCTGAAAGCTTCCTTCTTGGTTTTGTGTTTCAAATCCCTTTAAAAGTTGAGGAAGTAAGAAGTTCGGTCGGTTTTTTCCAGAACGAGCTGTCATGGCTATGCGTATTCCATCGGGCTCTGAAGAAATGAATTCTTCAATGTTCTTATAAACTGAAAGTTCTTCTAGATGTTTTTGAGCACCAGCAGCACCTTGTCTTGCTTCGACATGATTGGTCTCACACTCTGGAGCTACTGAAATTAACTTTCCAGCTCCCATATTGGCACAAGCACGAGCCGCAGCCCCTAGGTTTCTAGGGTATTGAGTGTTTACAAGTACAACATGAACAGGCGTCAAATTTTTCCTCTCCTAATAAATGAACGGGCTTCTATTGTCTAAAGCCCCAACACATATTCCGATTTCCCATTTGCTTGTTTTAGCCCATATTCAGGAAACCACAATAGAATTTGCTGGAATACAATGTATCTAGTTTCCTGCTCTATAGAAAATACCGGTGAACTATAAGACACACTTTGGTTAGCTATAATTCTCCCTAAAAACAGGCTTAAATGGCTATAAATATAAAGAATTGGTTAAATAGAGCTATTTGAGAAATCTAAGGATTTTAGATTTATTCCTATTTAATAAGCACAATCCTATTCAATGGGATATTTATGCTTTTGGGCATTTTAAAAAAAATAAGCTCAGATGCTAAACCTGAGCTTGTTATTTGAATTGCTTAAGTGTCTTGAATTTTGTGCTTATCGCAAATAAGGACTTTCTTTCGAAAGGTAATTTACCACATAATCTTCTACTGCTTTTTCTAAAGGCCATTGTGGCTCGCTTAATCCCACTTCTTTCAGCTTGGAAATATTAGCTTCTGTAAAATATTGGTACTGATCACGGATATGTTCTGGAATATCAATGTACTCAATTTTTGGTTCTAAATTTAAACTTTTAAAAACAGCATTGGTTAAATCGTTCCAAGTTCTAGCTTCGCCAAAGCCCATGTTAAATAAACCGTCGACCTCTTTCATTTGCATTAACTCGATCATCCAACGAGTGATGTCTTTTACATAGACGAAGTCACGTTTTTGTTCTCCATCTTTGTAATCAGGGCGGTGACTTCTGAAAAGTTGCATCTTTCCTTCTTCTTTGATCTTGTGGAAAGATTTAAAAACTACAGAGGACATTTCCGTTTTATGGTATTCGTTAGGGCCAAAAACGTTGAAGAATTTTAAGCCAGCACAGACTTTCGGTTTTTTTGATTGTTGGCTCACCCAGCGATCAAACAAAACTTTTGAATAGCCATAAGGGTTTAAAGGTAAAAGCTCGAAGCTATCTGTGCGATCATCAAAACCATTTTCACCTTCACCGTAAGTGGCAGCACTACTGGCGTAAATAAACTTTTTGCCAAACTCTTTACACCACTTAAAACAAACTTGAGAAAAGTAATAGTTATTGTCACAAAGAAAATCCATATCTTTTTCAGTGGTGCTGGAACAAGCACCTAGATGAAAAATGCCATCCACTTTTTTGATGTATTCTGGATCTTCAAGAATATCGTAAAAAACTTCCTTTTGAATGAAATCAGTAAATTTTAAGCCAGCTAAGTTTTTCCATTTAGAACCATTGCGAAACTGATCCACACAAATGATATCTGTGAATCCCATTTGGTTTAAATTCCAAACCAAGGCACTTCCGATAAATCCAGCTGCTCCAGTAACGATATACATACAATTCTCCTAGTTTTTTGGATTTATAACATAAGAGCTTTGGGCTGGCATCTATTTCATTCCCATGAGCTTTCCTTGTTGGTTGGCGAAAATTTTTAGAACTGAAACTAACTTGGGCATTGGGGAAGTTTGGAAGCATTTTTACTAGGGGAGTTGTTAAATGGGTTTCATTGAAAAATGGGATGTGACTATACTTTATGGAGGCCTTTTACTAAAAGCTGTTTATAAAAAATTAAGTGATATCAGTGGTTTATGTGTTTTAGAGCTTAAAAGATTAAGTTATTTTGCTAGTTTGAAAACTGATTTTTCTAAGCTGATAATTGACTTTTTGTCTCAATCGTTATACTATGCGTCAAACCCCTAATCAATCTCGGAAATTTGAATCTATGATATTTACGACTGAATTTGACTATGAAGTGATCCCTCCAAAGACTTGGAAGGGCCCTGAAGATGCTAAATTAATGATTGTTCTGCATGGTAGAGGTGACTCTTTAAAGCCATTTCGTGAGTTTGATGAAGAGCTTCCTTTAGAAGGCTTTACCTACTTATTGTTAAACGCGCCTAGAAAATATGATGGTGGTTACACCTGGTATGCCTTTCCACCGAAGCAGGGGCCCGAAGTGGCTCGCAATCGTTTAAAGATTTTTCGTCTTTTAGAGGAACTGCAATTGCAAGGCTGGAAGCTTGAAAACATCTATTTTCTTGGTTTTTCCCAAGGTTCTCTAATGTCTATTGATGTGGGAATTCGCTACCCACAAAGGCTAGGTGGAATCATTGGAATTAGTGGCTATATCTATTTTTTCGAAAACTGGTTGGAAGAGGTCAGTGAGGCTGCTTACGAAACTCCGATACTAATCACTCATGGTACTGAAGATTTTGATTTACCCATTGAAGACACTCAGAAAGACGTTTGGCGATTACTCTTTGAAGCAGGGATTCCATTGACATGGAAGGAGTTTAAGAAGGAACACGAAATATGTGTGGATTATGAAACTCCCTTTATTCGAAATTGGATATTTGCGAATCGTAAAAAGAGAAAGTCTTTAGCTAGTAATTCTCGAAATTTAATCTATGAAAACTCTCTATCTCTCTAAGAGAGTTTTAAATGTTAACGGATAAGCATAAGAGATTTTTTAAGTCTAAGGCAAATCCGTTTGGCATAATAAATTAAAGTTTAATGATTAAAATTTCTTAAATGTTAAGCCTGTCTCTTTTTAATACATTTGGCTGGACCTAAGTGTATTGTTTTGGCGCAAAATACTGATTCATTTTGTTTAGTGTCTCGAAGCTATATAAAATATTATCGTGCGCGTATTAAAAGTATTAAAAGATTCAAAAGGGAACACCCTAATTAATGTGCTAATCGGAGCAAGTCTGTTAGCAGGGGGTGCTATATTAGTTTCACAAGGCGTTGTTTCAACAAGAAAGAATGCCATTCAGCTGAATAAATCCAGTTCAGGGCAAATTGCTGCTAAAAATATTATGGATTTGATGAAGACGAAGGATAATGCTTCTCGAACGGGGAATGTTAATTATTATCCGTCAAATCATCCATTTACGGCGGCAGATGGTTCTACGGGGAGTGTCGTAGATCACGACCCAAAAGATGCATTGTCGGGCTACAATTATAGTTCAGTAAGTCCAGCTACCAATACCGATCCACTTACTACTTACGGAGTTGAACATGCCGGTGCAAGATATTACTTTGCTCCAGTTTGGCGTCAGGACACCTCGGCTTTAGTTAGTTCTACGGATTGGGTTTTTGAAGGGGCTTCACCAGGAAGCTTTGACAATGAAGTGCTTGATGGGAGTGTTACTGATTTTAGAGTTTCAAGTGGCTTAAACTTAGAAATGACAGCTGCTGGGGTTTGTGGAACTGCAAATCTAACAGCTGCCTGTGAAAATCAATACAATAGTGATGCAAACATCGTTATGGCAAATTCAGTTCATACATGGCAGTCAATGGAAGCCATTATATCTAGATTGGCCTATTTTTATAACGAATACCCTGATTTCTGTACGCAAACGAAAGGTTTGCAGATCATCGCCAACAGTAACTATCAAACAGGGGTAGACTCTTGGATAGATACTACGAAAACGGTGAGGGCTGATACTTTAGATTTTTTCCAAGAGATTTTTGCATCAGAGTTAATTGATGTGCCTAGTGCTCAAGAAAATTCACTAAATGTTTGGTTAAAACTTGAAAAAGAGGATCTACTTTCTAATAACAAAACTACCTCTTGTAGCACTGATTTTGAAGCCCTTCCTCCTGGAACTCAAGCAAACACTGGAAACTTAACCAGTTCAGGTTTAAGAGTAACCATTCAAGTTGAATATGAAGAACAAGACGCTGATGGCAATGTCCAAACTAAGATAGCGATTTTCAACAACTCTTTTTCTCAATCTAGACTTTCATTGGTTCCAGAAGTTTTAGCTGATCCTACAGTGAGTGCTTTGCCTTACGATGCTGCTGACCCCTATTCTCCAGTGACAAGCATTGATCCAACTTCAACTAACGAATATTGTGGTGAGGTAAGAGAAGGCAGTGGGGATACAGGATCTGCTCCGACGATTGAAGTGGAAGCAAATATGCGTGCAGTGGCCGGTGTGCCATTTTGTCGTTTAGAGTATATGAGACCAAATTATGGAGAATCTTTTCATAATGGGGTTCAATTGGTTGATTTAGCTCAGCCCGATGCTGCTGCAATTAACTCTGCCATTCAATGGGCTATGGCTTACAGGGACTCTGGTTGGTTTTTATGTACAATGCCTCCTAGAACTTTTGCTGCGGGTTTTGATCCTGAAATTTTAGATATAACTGACCCTTTTGGAAATTCTACCAATGCAGATGGTAAAAAAGGTTTACGCCAAATGCAGGCCGATGGAGATTACGCTGTAGTACGTTTTGAAAACATTCGAACTACATTGGATGAAACCAATCAGAACCTAAGGATGAGAATAAAAGGTCTTTCAGAGGGTGAATATAGATTCTCAGTAAAGATAGTGGATGCCAGTCGTTCCGTTTCGGCTGAAAGAAGCTCTACTTGGAAGGTGGATTTACTTCGACCCTTCGCAATCACACGAAACATCAGAACCGTGCAGAACGCAGCCGGAAGATATTTAGTTGGTGAATTTGGTCAAGCTTTGGTTGGTTCCTTACATATAAATGGTGATTCTGATCCAAGTAATGATTGGGTTCAGCAGTTGCCAGGCAATGGAACTCGTCCCAATGAAATCGCTCTTCTAAATACTTTAAACGCAAATTTTGGCCAGTCTGCAGATGGTGAAACTGGCGAGCTTTACCAATGTGGTGGTGGGACTCCGGCCTTCGAACCTCCAGATCAGGCAGATTATTCTCATTTGTATAATGTTTTTGGTGGCGGAGTAAAATGGTACTTTGGTCCAAGTCGACCCGTTGATGAGATCTATAAAGATGGTTCTGGTGATACGATAGAGGATTATTTTGAAACTGGGACAATTCCAGGCCCACCGGATTCGAGAGAATTGTTACTAACTGATTGTAATTTGGACTCATCGACGGTTATTGGTCCAATGATCGATGCAATAGCCGCCAATAGTGGTGAATATATGGTCGCCATGCAACTATGTGACTTGTGTGGCGACGGAGCGCCAAATCAGATGGGATTCCGTTATTGGATTGCTGATTTCACGCCTCAAAGCAGTACAGACTTTACTGTTGAAGTAAATAACGGAAATACAGCTTTATCGAGTAATACTTTTAATATGTATCAATCAGGTGTTTCACCGCTTTTCGAATATGGAATACGCGTTCAAAAACCTCAACATCAAGTTGGTCGATACGCAGGAACAAGACCGCTCCCAATGGCGGCGGTTTGTGAGGTTGCTAGCTCTGACGCTCCTTTTGATATAGTTACAACTTCTAATAAAGACAATTATACGTACGTGACTGACAGATTTCATACAAACTATGTAATTGATCCTGTAACTCCGACTGATTTATATGGAAATCCAAATTGGGTTATAGATCCTGATAATGAATATCCCACCCATAGCTTTACGTGTTCTCAGCCAAATTTAAGTAACTCTTGTCGAGAAGATTCTGCTGCTCCTATCACTGGTGTAATCGCCGGTGCGGCGATTGATGCTTGTGGAAGATTTAGACCGGATAATCCTCCAGATGATAAACCGTCGGTAGATCTCTCTACAGAAGTGAATACTTATATGGTTAGAGGATATTCAAGTGGTTCTTTGAGTGGTAGGAACGATCGTTGTAATCAGGTTGATTGCGTACCTGGTTACTACTGTGATCAAGTTGGTAGTGTAGGTGGTGGATCTAATGTGCCTTCAGATGCCGCTGGTGTATGTCGTGCTCAAGACGAAGTGTTCTGGGACCAAACCAATTCTTATGGAAATCCTACAACGGTCGGGGGCTTGCAAAGAAGAACTACTATGGGATTCTTAGGTGGAGCACCTCCTCCATCTCCTGCCTGTGGTGCTTTTTCTGGAACAGATTTTATCGGTGCAGACTGTGCCTGTGGTTGGAACCGAGACTGTAATAACAATATTACAGGTCTTGGAAGCTGTAGTTCGGCCAATTTGAAATGTACTAATGGTGGAGTTGATTGTAGTTCTAGTGAAGCAGCAGCAGCGGCTTGTTTGATTTTAGGGTCGATTGGTGGAGTTGGAATTTCAGAATCAGACATCAGCGGGCGACCGAACTACATTAATACTAGTACTTCGGTTACAGCTTATGCTCCGTTGATGTCAGGTAACACTTTGAATCCAGCAGCATGTTTACCTGATTCTAACTATCGTGGTTATGTTGCTTATCAAACTGAATATGCTGGTGCTGGAATTCCTGCAATTACTTATGCAGAAGGTGTTGGAGCTGGTGAGTCCGCTAACTATGACACCAATGGTGGACGCTGTACTTGGGAAAAAGGAAATGGTGCCAGCTGTGGTTGGCAAGAAACCCGAGATAATGAGCACCTTCGACACCAAACCAATGGGCATGAGTGGTGTGTCGCCGGGACAAATGTATATGGAGACTGGGAGTGGACCACTTTTAGCTCAACAGACCATGCGACTTGTGTATCTACAGTTGCCGACGCTTATACAGATTCTTCTTGTCTAACTGATGTGGGTAGAGCATGTCGAGATTTAGAATTAAAACCGGGACAAACGGATTTTAATATTGGCGATATTAGAAATTGTAACAATGGAACCACCCCTGCCTCACCAACTGGAACGGTTGCCTGGGTAATTAAAGATGGTCCTTATACATGTGATGGTGATTGGTCTAATACAGGCTCAACTAGTTGTGGTGGTGGATCGACTTGGGAATACACGACAACTAGTAGTTGTACAGGAACCTGGGTTGCTGGAACTACTACAAGTTGTGGAGGTCCATCCTGTTCGGGAACGGTTGGTTGGAGTCTTATTAGTATTGAGGATGTTACTTGTGCAACTTTTCCCATTTGCTCATCGCCTGGTACCTGCTCAGATGCCGGCGATGTTGGAAATGGAAGTTGTAACTCAATTTCGGCTGGAACTCGATGTGAGTTACAGCTATGTTCTTGTTCTTCAGGCTATTCAGCAGGAGGTACTTGTCCAGCTGATACATGTAGCTCTCTAGGAAGTCCTTGTACTATAGGGGATACGTGTGACGATATTTCTGGTACAGATCAAACTCCTTATTCATGTAATGACACATCATCTTGTGGAAGTGCTCCATCGGGAGATATTCAAGGGGATTCTTGTTCTCCAGTAGGTAGTACAACTTCTCGCTTTAATGGGACGACGGTACAAAACTACGTTTGTGGTTGTGGTGCTGCTGGCTCTGAAGATTGTGAAAATATATCTAGTGGTTACACGGATCCAACTTCACCGCAAGTTGGCTGTACTCAAGATACCTTTGGAAAAACTTGTTCTAGAACAGATGCTGACACTACTTATAGTTATCAGTGTACAGGTTGTGATTTTACTGGAACATACGCACAAGATCTTACAGGAGGAACGGATGATTTCCCTGTTGGTCATGTATACACAAATGCAAACTCGACGATGCCAAGTTGTTCTAGTACTTTAGACTGTTCTACATTGGATGATGGTGGAGCAGATGGTTCCCAAAATTCTCGTTTCTGTTTTGATTCTTCTACGAATAGAATTCATTATCAGGAATGTGAAATTCAGTCTTGTTCTGTTCCAGCTCTTGAGTGTAACTACAATGAAACAAGCCCTAATCCGTGGACAGACGATTCTAATAATGTAAACATCGACTTTGCAGGAAGCTGTATAGCTACGCAAGGTTCGTGTGATAACTTACCGACAAACGCTGCTTCTGGGCAAGGTTTAGATAATTCATTTTGTCCAAATTTAAATCCGTTTGGAGTTGATTCTTGTTTAACTTGTGCTGATGTTTCTGCAAACTTTTGTTCCGGAGAAAGTTTTAGTACTCCAGATGGTTGTGGTGGAACTTTAAGTTGTACAGGTAGCTCTACAGTACCAATGGAATGTTTTGGAGACAGTTCTAATCTTCCTAAAACATCCTGTACGGGAGCGCCTGGAAATGTTTGTGTTCCTTTTACTGCTTGTGGTACTGCAAGCCCAATGCTTTGTGAAGCAAAAGTGGCCTGTGCCTCAGACGAATTGTACTATGCTAATCAATCGGACTGTAATTCGGTACATGGTGCTGCAAATTGTACAGAGATTACTGCTTATAACTTAGATGGTGGATATTGTGGTAGAGGTTGCCCTGGTGGTACAACATTCACCTCTGAGTCAAGTTGTGAAAATTCTGAATTGCCAAATTTTGACTTGCAGTGTGTGGAAACAAGACCTGGTAGTGGAGATTGGTGTCCAGCGGGCTGTCCTACAAGTACTGATTTTACAACAGACCCTGATGGTTATTCTTCTCTCTCAAGTTGTGAAGATGGTGGTACTTATTCTTGTGCTTCAAGAAGTTTCTTCAATACCAGAAACTCAACATTGGTAGGAACGACAACTACTCAAAACACCACAAACTATCCTTTGAGAACTTTAGGAACGAGTAACCCAGTAAGTATTCAAGGTTTAACGGGTTCTGTGTATCAATCGGCTTCTCCATATTGTCGAATGGCAGATACTTCTGCAGTAGGTTTGTGTGGAACAGGTGAAACTGAATTTTTCGATTGGTCGGATTGTATTTCATCTACTTCTGATCCATCTCGTTGTAGTGCCATTGTTAGCTCAGGAACCTGCCAAGATAAATCGGGATGTTCTGGTACTACCTATGCAAGAGATACTTTAAGTTGTTCAGGTTCCACTCCTTCCGTTGGGGATTCAGTGAATAATTCTTGTTGTTCAGGATCGGGCTCTTGTTATTATATGGGATCATACTCTTATGATAGACATGACAATGGAACGGAAGTGACTGAGCAATTGTTTTGTACCTCATCTGTGCCTTCGGCTCCATCAACTCCTGGATCAAAACAATGGACTACTGGAAAATGTGCTGACGTCCCAGAGGCATTTAGACCGGCTGGGGGAAGTGGAACTGGAGCTGCTTGTAGTGAAACCGTAAATCCTGACAAATGCTACGAACGATCCTATAGTGGGGGATTCCCATCTCAATGTACAGTGGTTACAGATGACTTTGAAGTAATTTATTCAGACGACGGTTCAGAATCGAATTGTTCTGGAGATTGGACTGCAGGAGAATGGGGATCATGTAGTCGGTATGATATACCAAATTCTGATCCATCGTGTCCGGCTACTCCAGCTGACAGTTTTGGTGCGATCGAAGTATATTGTACTCCAGCTTCTTCATTATCGTGTACAGCTACCCCTAATGATGCTTCAGGATATACCGATTCTTGGGATACAGGGGATTGGAGTTTGGCAGAGTCATATATTACAGGTAATGGTTGGGATATGTGCAATGGCGGTTTGAATGCGACTCTTGATATGACATGTGGATCGGGACAAAATGGTCAAACCTGCTACTACGCATACTTAACTGGCTCAGGACCAACCTTATATGTAAACGACGCTACTTGTAGTTGTAGTGGCCCATCCACTCCAGTCAACACTTGTACTGAATATTGGTGTCAAGGCGCTTCCGGAGGAGGTAACAATCCACCAAGTGCATTTGATTTTGACATCTATTTAGATGGCTCGACATTTAATGGTAATTTACACGTGAAGATAACTTCTCCTGCAACAGATTTAGATGGAGATACTTTGACTTATACCTACTATTTAAGAGCAGATTGTGAAGATAACTTTACTGATTTTGCTTATGTTACTTCCGGTGGTGCTGGGCCAAGTACTCATGGCTGGGCATTAACGGGAACTCGAGTAATTACAAAGGCTCAATGTGAATTGGGCACTGCCCATCCTGCTCACTGTTCGAATGGATCTTCAAGTTGTAGCACTGCTAGTGACCTTGGAAATGAATGCTATAATGATCTTCCAGCCAATTGTTTAGTGAACAATACTGTGAACGAGTACACCTGTTCTGTTGGTGGAGGTGGTGGTTTCCCTGGTGATGGAGTTATCACAACCACGAATACCTGTATTGAAAATACCTGGAATATTCCTTCCTCGGCAGGAAGTGATTTTAGAGTACTTTGTGGTAGTTCTGATATCCCAGAGTATTTTGCAGCGGTTAGTGTTACGGATGGCACAGATACAGTTTGGGGTACAGGTAGCGGTAACATTAGAGGTAGGTCTTGGAGTGCAATTGGCTTAAATAATAGTGCGAATAGGTGCTCGGGTTCAACCTACTATAGAGTTAGTTGTGGAGGGAGTAGAGTTGTGACCAGTGGTCCCGATACAAGCGGTAACCAATGTGGTTCTCCACATGGTGATGTGTGTACAGCAGCTCAAAATGGAGATTCATTTGGTTCAGTTACTTGTTCAGAGGTAGCGCTTGAATATGGCCTACCAGCGCCTAATCATGGAACGACAACGACTGAGAGTTGTGTTTGTAGTCCGTGCTCCTATTCAGCCTATGTAAACGGTGATTACACCAATAACGTGAGTTACGACGCTTGTCAGAGCCCCTAACAGCACCTAGCACTTATCGATAGATAAATTTGGTTTTTATTGAGACTCAAAATTTGAGTCTCAAAGATATTTTTCTATGATCTTCTCGGCTACTTTTATTCCGTCTACAGCGGCACTTGTGATTCCACCTGCATAGCCTGCACCTTCGCCAGTAGGGTAAAGGCCAGAGTGGCTTAAAGACTCTAAACTCTCTTTGTCACGAGTGATTCGTACTGGGCATGAGGTTCTACTCTCAACTCCAAAAAGTTGAACATCATTATCAACAAAGCCTGGCATTTTTTTATCAAAGCTGCTCAAAGCTTCTTTAAGATTCTCACAAATCTCTTTAGGTAAAAGTTGATTGAAATCAACGGCACTAGCTCCACTCGGGCAAGAGCCTTTGTCAACCTGACCGACTTTTTGCCTTAAAAAATCAGTGACTCGCTGAGCAGGGAGTTCTTTGCTTCCTGAGTTTTTTTGTACCTTTTGAAACGCCTTTTGCTCCAAGTTTTCTCGCCATTTTAGTCCCGAAAATTTATCCGATGAATTCTTTCCTGGATCAACGCTAACCACAATCGCGGCATTGGCAAAAGGGGAGTTACGACGATAATTACTCATTCCGTTAGAGACTACGCCATTGGTCTCGGTTCCTGAGGATAAAATTAATCCACCTGGACACATACAAAAACTATAAACCCCCGTAGATTTATCTGGAGAATTCCAGGTTAATTTATAATTGGCAGAACCAAGTTTTGGATGATCGTGAAAATCACGATATTGAATTTTATTGATTTTTGTTTGTGGATGTTCAATTCTTAAACCTACGGCAAAGGGCTTTTGTTCCATAAAAACCCCAATATCCTCTAGGTGATAAAACATATCATTGGCAGAATGTCCTGTGGCTAAAATAATATCTTCGGAGTGAAAGCTTCTACCATCTTTACTTTCACAACCTATGATTTTATTGTTTTTAGCTAAGATTTTTTCCACCTTAGTTTCAAAATGAATTTCACATCCCTTTTCTTTTAAAAACTCTCTAAGCTTAGGAATTACTCGGCGAATTCGGTCAGAGCCAACATGAGGATTCGATAAATACCGAATCTCTTCTGGAGCGCCAAATTGAATCAAGCGGTCAAGAACATAGGGAATAAATTCACTTTTTATTCGAGTAATTAGTTTGCCATCAGAGTATAGACCTGCGCCACCTTCACCATAGCAAACGTTGTTGTCAGGGTCTAATTCCCCATAGCGCCAATAGCGGTTGATCTTCAACATTCTTTGCGCACATTCTTTTCCTCGTTCTAATAAAACACAAGGAACACCTCTTTCAACAAACCGAAGGGCAGCAAATAATCCAGCGGGGCCACTACCTATGATAATGGGTTTTTGTGGCGGTTGGGTTTTTGCTTTCTCCAGAGAAAAATCAGGATTACTTGCTTGTTCATTTTGTTCAAATACTTCTAGGCTATAAACTTCTCGAAGTTCATGCCTTTTTCGAGCATCGATGGATTTTCTAAGGATACGGTAAGAGGAATAATTAGGTACGTGTCTTTCAACAATTTCATCTAAATTTTCATCCAGACGAATTTTTATATTAGTCAGTTTCTGGCTCATATTTTACTCCGAGGGCTATTTATTCCCTAAAAAGTGATTTGCTTGTTCTACCACAGCTAAAAGTGGCTCGCCACTCTTTTGCATCTTTTCCAAAAGGAACCGACCTAAGAGGCCAAATCCTTAGTTTGCTTCATTAAAAATGTTGAAAAATTTTTTATTTATAAGCTATGTTCCCCGTGCTTGACCGTGACCTTACTTAGCTCACAGTCTTGGCTCATATCAGACAATAAGAAGGCTTTAAAATATAAACTACCATTCTTAAACTGATTGGAGAAACTAGATAATTTTGAGTTTAGTACACTGGAAGTATTTGCATAAGAAGAGTTTTCTTCTGAGGCTTCGACCCATGAACTAGCATTGAAATAGTAGTATTTATTTCCATCAGGGGAGAGTTGGTATTTGATATTACAAGAACCTGCTACCTCAAAACTCAAGGAATCTAGTTCTTGGTAACTTAATCCTTCTGTGTTTTTAACAACAGGGCCGCCAGCATAGTATCTTCCATCAGGCTTAATATTCATTGAACTAAGGCCTGGTAAACATGCCGAAGAAGAGCAGGCACTATTGTCATCTGCCTCCATGATAATTCTGTACTGGAAGTAAGGTAGTTGATCAAGTTCTGCACTGCTAGCAAAGCTAGTGTTGCTGTAGCTTGCTTGTGTTGCTTTAGGACTTCCTGAAAAACTCATTTCATAGTCCCAGCAAATGCTAGAGTCTGTCTCTAAGGTATTTGTAGAACAACTCAATGTATAGTCTGATACATTGCGGTTATAGATTTCTGAATAAGAACTTGTTGAGTCGCCACCTGGTCCGATAAAACTTGCTTTATGAATATCATTTGAGTCAACAGTATTGAGCAATCCATCACCATCACAGTCGGTTGATGATCCGCCACTGGCATAGGATTTACAATTACAGTTTTCATCAATACAAGATTTAACTTGATACTTAACTCGGTTTGCTCCTCTTCTGTATAACTCAATCACTTCTGCGGCGGAAAGGCTTCTGCCCCAAACCCCCATTTCATCTAAATAGCCTTGAAAGAGATTGCTACTCTCTCTAAAACCACCAATGAAAGTTTGAAAACTACCACCCGCTAAAAGATTTGCAACTCGACAAGACCCATCAGGTGTTCCATTGATGTAGAGCTGGAAGCAAGTACCCGAATAGGTAAGGGTGACATGGGTCCAGGTTTTAATTTCTATGTCAATGGTGGAGCTATAATAAATTTCGTTAGCATGATTGTAGTACATAACTTTACTGTTACTACCCACGCCTAAAGCAAGAGAACTTCCAGCTGCATCACCACGATGAAAGGATATTATTCTTTGGGTGTTAGTTTGGGAATTTATGCTTTCAGGCTTAACCCAAACAGAAACACTAAGAGGGGAGTTTGCGGTGGGGATATACTTACTTGAACTTCCGACTTTTATAGTACTGTTATCTGAGCCAAGAAATTCGCCGGCTCGATGAAATTTACCGTGTCTTGTAGTAGCCGCTGCATTCCCTGGTGTTCCATGGTTTAAATTACCAGAGGCATCTATAACTTCATTGCTTGTTGCACTCCATGAGCTTTCATTAAAGTGCCAAAAAGCAATGATCGAGTCGTGGAGATTATAATTTTGATCTGTATAATTGTCTTTTTCAGTAGAATAAGGAGTATATTCCTTGTCGTAAGGTAAATCAGTGGCAGGAAGAAGCTCTGTCCAGCTAGCATTGGTTCCAGCCTTTAAGACTTTAGAGTCATAGGATCCCGCGTACTTTTGCTTTTGACGGTGATAGATTTGGCTAATATCAGAGTCACTCAGGTCTGTTTCCCAAAAAGCGATTTCATCAAGGCGACCTAGAATGGCTTGGGAGCTAAGATAAGAAATATAGAAATTGTTAAATACCGAACCTTCAGGAATACTTGTTTGCGTAGCGGTGGCCGCCCTTTCGCCATTTATGTATAGTTTTACACTATTCTCTTCAGTGATGTTCCAAGTACCCGCAAGGTGAGTCCATTTTTGACTGGGAATTTTTGCTTGCCAATTATCAATACTCGCATTCGAATTACTAGAGGCTCCATGGATTTGCAAATAAGCAGATCCACCGCTTTCGAAACCTAATAAAATGTCATTTCCACCGTTTAGCACATATCGAAAAATGTATTTATGACCACTAATACTTTCTGAACTGTTATAGAACCAAAGAGAAAAAGAGCCGGTGTCTCTGCCTGTTCCGTTGGCGTAAATGTCAGTTACCTTGTAGTGATCAGCATCACCATCAAATTGGGCGGCATAAGATCCCTTAAACGAGTCATTGGTAAAACCCACATCTCCATAAGATCCTGAAACACTGTTTTTTCCCAAAGTGTCAGAACCGTTATTTTCCATTTGAAGATACATCACCATCTTATCCCAGTAAGGTGTCCAACTAGAGTTCAATTCTGATTGTGTGGCATCCTTATCTAATATCAATTTTTGCGAACTAGCATTGTAACTGACACCATTTTCTGTGCCTGACGAAAAATCACTACCACTATGGCTTTGATCTATCTCTCTTAAGACAAATTTTCCGTTGTCGTAGTCTAAGAACTCACTGGTATAGCTATACTTACTCAAGTCTGAAAAATCCCAGTGGTTTGTATATGTAAGGCGGGTAGAGTTACAAAAACGATCATATTGACCATCGATCCCTGCACAAAAATTTTCAGAGCTTTGCTCAAGTTCACCGAGAGGGTTTTCACAAGCTGTTAAAAATAGAAAAGCGAATAAAAAAATCAGACTATTTTTCATTGTTAGCTCCTGTGTAGTAAGACATTCCGAAGGAGATAAAAAGTAATTGATTTGAAGTATTGGTCGAATCAAAGGCATTGCTCTCAGTGCTATAAGAAATGCTTGATGATAAAATGCCCCATTCAAAACTTTGCTCGATACTGGCTCCAATGCCGTAGCTAAGACCACCATCCGTTGAAATGTTTGGTCCTGTACCTGAGAGATCGTATTTAAAAGGAAGAAATAATTTAGCGCTTAGGTCTCTTCTTTCGAGAAATAGATACTTCCATTCAAGTCCCAAACCCATGGCTTGTACTGCTTCCAAATCCAAGCTAGAGGAACTAGGGCCTCTTAAAAAAGGTTTTTGGGAGTAATTTAGTTGAATTTCAAAGCTATGAAAATTTGTTTTATAAATACCGGCAAAACCCATACTACTTCTAATGCTGGAATTGTCGGCTAGGGTTTTGTTACTTGAAACTTCATAACTAAAACTTTGGTGCTCGAGAAAAATTTTACTCTGCCAATGCTCAGACCAAAAATGCTTCCATGAGGCACTAAGGCCGAATGATAGATCAGAAACAGCATTGGCACTAGAACCTGAACCCTGATCACTTTTTAATATACTATATGACAAAAGAGGAGAGAGATAAAATGAGGAGCTAGAATTTTCTTCTGTCTTTCTAAAAGACTTTTCTCCGATAGAAGGCGCTTCTGTAATAGTATCAATTTTTCTTGGTTGAAAGTTATTGGTTAAATCTACTTCTTTCAATGTATCTTTAGTACTTTCTTCAGCGACGGGTATTTCATTGTTAAAGTTTTGTTTCCCGTTTTGCAGTTCATATTGGGTGTACTCGCCAATCCCTTGGGGAAGTTGAATCACTGTTTGCGGTAGAATCTTATGTGGTTTAACATTTGGATTTAGTTGAATGATTTTTTCGAGGTTATTATTTTTTCCATAGATAGGACCTGGAACCTCTCGATAAAGAATTCCAGTGAGGTTGTCACCACTTTTAACCTTATAACTTCTAGCGTACGCGGGACTTAAAATTAAACTGCCCAACAAGCAGTTTATTAACAAAGTATATCCTAAGCTTGTTTTCATAGTGTCTAACTATTCGGTATTTCAAGAGAATTTCATGAATCTACACTAAATTAATTAAGATTAATTAAGACTAGAAATGCAAAAAATATCAAATTAGTACATTAAAGCACAGTTTGAATAGGGATTGTGAAGGAAGCTTCTTATTTGAAAAACAGGGAGAAGAAGTAGAATTGTTTAATGCTTCATTCCAGTTGATTCGTTAAGCTCATTTTTATTGGATCAAAGAAACAGGAGAATTCTTTAAATTAAATATCTTCGTTGTGCTCTCTAACAATATGCATGGCTTCTCTTAAAACCTCTTTAGGTACTCCTGAAAATTTAGGTATCTGCAAATAAGGTTGTGTCTTTTTTAGCTGGTTATAGATAAATAGCTCAATGAACTTTTGCAAGCCTTCGCCAGCAAGGTTTTTTGAACGTAAGGACATGATCTCATTCACTATATAAGTGATGGAATTACCGGTAATTCTCTCAGGGTGATTTACGATTTCAACTTGAGCTTTGATTTTGTCTCTTAGCTTGTCGCTCAATTTTATTTTCTTCATAAAACTAAAGTAAGCATCACAAAAATCAAGCATCATTAAATAGGCTTGGTCCGTTTGATATTGACTTGCTTTAATAGCATATTCAGATTGAACGGCTTCAAAAAGACCATCAAAATTAAGTTCTTCATTGGTAAGCTGTTTTTGGCTAAGTTCGCGGATTAGGCTTCTTGCATTGAAAAAAGGAGGCTTGTTAATCCCGTCATCAACGGATTCAATTTGCTTTGAAACCTTGTGTGACTCTAGTCGACAAAAAATTTCATGAAGATTTTTAAGGTCTTTTTGGTAAGTACGCTGTTTCAGTTTTGCATTTACATTGTCTAAGCCGAGCTTGTTTTCAAAAAGATGAAGCAATTCTTGTTCGAAGCTTTTATCGAAAAGCTTCATGTATTTGTGATTCTCAAAGTCTTTTAATGCTTTTCTTTTCCCAGTGTTTAAGAAATCAAGAATCTGACAGAAGCACTGGACAATTTTTCGTGCCTTAATCTTTTGTTCATTTAAATTTGTAGAATACCTAGATACATCATCATAACGATACTCATCGTGACGAATTCCAAACTGACGAATACTACCGTAATCTAAAATGCCAATATCCATTAACATATTGTCGCCATCCCAATCAAACCAAGCAAATATGTATTCACTTTCCAGACGGGCAACAAATTTGGCATAAGATTCACTGATTTCTTTGACGACTTTGTTGTAGTTTGCTGAGTCACTCTTACAGGCTTCGAATTTTTTATTTTGAACCTGGCGATCTATGTAGTAGTCAAAAGCTCTTTTTAAGGCATTGTGATTGTTTTGTTTTAAAAAAGAAAATAGATGAGCAGGGCGAAGTAGGTTTTCTCCGGCTCTAACACCGATCCCAACTCCTGGCCCTGTTTCTAAAACAAGTAAAGTTCTTTCAGTAGGAATGCCTTTTTTGTGAAAAATCTCAGACATAATCGCTGTTGCATAAAGCTCATCAATTTCAGCCAAGCCACAACCATAGCCAAATTCTTCACTGCCTGTTTGCAGGTTTTTTCCTGCTTCAATGATTCCAGGTGCTAAGGCAGTAACTCCAGTTCCACGACTTGATACATCCCAAACTTTAGAGTTCTTTTTTACGACGCCATTCCAAATACTTCTTCCATCACCCGAGGTTTTACCTTGTTTGTTTGGATGCTGAAGCTGTAAATAGCGAGTAGCCATATATAGGTTAGGTTTGATGCTTTCCTCAGGGTAGGAAATATTGTTTTCAAGGTCGTATTCATTGATTATTACAAGACCAAAAGTATCGACAAGGGTCTCTTTGAGGTCTTTCGTCATTTTATGAGGATGATTTTTGGGTAATAATCCCATTTCAATGGCTAAGTCATAGTTGAAGTAAGCAACCTCTGCTTGTTCTACCACTCTAGCTTGATAGCCGATAAAGCCTTCCGGTACTTGAGTTTGCCAAGGATGAGTACCATCCAATTGCGAAAACTCTTTGTATTTCTCTGGAAGTTTTGCCTTTTGACCAACAAGCTTTAGGTGAGGCTGTTTTTTATCCCCAGTCTTGTGATCTTTAAACTTAATTTTTGCTGCTCTCGGTTCTCGTTTCATTCTGTAACACTTTTCGGTTCAACTATAAATGAACTTTAATTGAGTGCTTTTATCTAGACGAAGGATTATAGATAAAGTAGCGCGATAGCTGTCTACGGACCAAAGTATTGCTTTGGCCATGGGCTTTCTCAATAATGACATGGTTTTGAAAACTTAGAGTTTTATGTCGGTAGTTTTAGCTTTTAAAAGATTGAACGCCTCTGTTAGAGCTTTTGCCTTCTGAGTTGCAAATAAGTTTTAGCTGCATTTTTAAAAAGCCTGTCAAAATACAAACTACCAAGAGTTAAAACAAAGTATGAGAGTCTCGTTTTCTTGAGGATGAATCAAAAAAAATGCTTCCGATAATTTATCGGAAGCATTGATAGGACTTTTATTGGTCTGTTTTAAATTAGAATCAGACTAAAAAAGAGCCCTTTTAAATCCTAAAACTTAAGTCTTAGTTTGGTTGCTCAATCGCCTTCTTGCGAAGGTAAACAGCAAGACCAATTAATGCGGCAACACTTAAAATATCAGAAAGTGTATGACCAATTCCTTCAATCTTTAAGTTAGTTCCTAAGTAAAGAAGGATGGCAATGATAACACCCATTAAAGCTTCACCAGCAATTAGACCTGAGGAAACTAAAACACCATTATCTGTGTTTTCAGCTTCATCGCCAGTTCTACCTAGTTTTTTATCAGCAAAGTGAGCGATTAAACCACCAACAAACATTGGTACCGCAAGAGTTACTGGTAAATAAACACCAACAGCAATTGGCATTAAGTGCAGACGAACCTTAGAACCCTTAGCGGCCATGATTTTATCTAAAACAATAATCACCACACCAGCAGCCATACCTGTATAGATCATTCCCATTGGAAGATCTCCAGTTCCAAACAAACCCTTTGCGATGGATGCAAATAGAGTTGCTTGTGGAGCCTTTAGTTGATCACCAATACCATAAGAGTGGTGAAGAAGAGTAAGAACAGGTGCAATTACAAGAGCTGGAATTACAACCCCAATCACCTGAGCGTATTGTTGATACTTAGGAGTTGCTCCTACTAATACACCAGTTTTTAAATCTTGAGAACAGTCACCCGATGTACAAGCAGCACAACAAACAACCGCAGCAACACCAAGAGTTGCTAAAATAGCACTTTGACCTTCATAACCTAATACTAAGAAGAAAGCCGCTGTTCCTAATAAACAAGAGATTGTCATACCTGATACTGGGTTGTTACTAGTTCCAACCAAACCAACAATATAACTTGAAACGGCAACCATGATGAAAGAAATAACTGTCATTAAGATCGTAGTCATTACGGATACGCCAAAACTACCAGTTAAATAATTATAAAGTCCAAGCATCATAGCGATACAAAGAAGTAAAATTACTAACATAGGGATAAGTCCCATATTCAAGTCAGTTCTTTTCACTTCTACATTCGAACCAGCGGAGTATGCTGATTTTAAACCACGTACACCAGAGCTAATCCCTTTGCGAACACTGAAAATAGAGTAAACACCACCAGTAATCATGGCACCAACACCAAGGTAACGAATTTGTGTGCTCCATAAAGTCCAAGCGACATCAAGGGCACTAGCATCTTCCATTCCAGCTGGTACTCCCAAGAAAGGAATTCCAAGAGTCCAACCAGCCATACCACCGATAAAAACTAAAAGAGCAACTTCTAATTTTACGATATAACCAACAGCTAAAAGAGCAGGAGAAATGTCTGAACCAACAAATAAAGTACGGTCACCAAGACGAGTTGCGAACTCAACTGAACCTTTAAAAATACCAAGGCCTGTACTCATTAATTTGAAAATAGCACCAATTGCTAAACCTTTGATGATACTTCCAAGACCAGCGCCTTCGTTCTCAGCACCAGCTTCTAATACGGCACTACAGGCAACCCCTTCCGGGTAGGTTAAGCTTTTGTCTTCAATGATTAAGCTTTGACGAAGTGGGATCATAAAGATCACACCTAACAAACCACCACAAATTGCGATTAAAGTTGTTGGGATAAACTCGAAATCGTTCCAAGCACCAACCAAAACAAGAGCGGGGATAGTAAAGATGATACCGGCAGCCAAAGACTCACCAGCTGATGCCATGGTTTGAACGATGTTCGCTTCTAAAATGGCAGATCTTTTAAGGGTTTTTAAAATACCCATTGCGATAACGGCGGCAGGGATCGATGCAGAAACTGTCATCCCAGCATAAAGACCAAGGTAAACGTTTGCAGCTGTCATAACAACTCCAACAACGATACCGATAGCAATGGCGGTGAACGTAAACTCTAATACTTTTTTATTGTCTGATTTTTCCATTCGCAGAAGAAACAGCATTTTAGATATAATGTCACGCCGTAAGGGGGAATGGGTAATCTTTCTAGGAGTTTAGGAAACATCATTATTGGTGATTTTAGCTGCTAAAACGAAGTTTTATAGAAGCTCATTAATCTTTATTTATCTTGTAATATCAATGGTTTATATAAATAATTTCTATTACAAAAAACAAATGTTTTGCCAAATAACAACTGGCTCACTTAGTTACGAAAAGATTCACACAGTAGCTAGAATCTTTTAGGTTAGTTGGTTTTGTCCGAGTCAGGATCCAATTTACTAGGAATACAAATAGTGATTTAACAAACATAGCTTAAAGCCATCCACAATAAAGGAGGTCGGTTTTTACCAATTATTCTTAGGTAGAATAGCTCTTGTTTAAAGCCATTCTATTTCACAATTTAAACTTAAAGCTTATTAGGTTTTTGGACTCATAGCCCCTTAGTTTGAGGCAAAGCTTTGGTCCTTAAAATTGCTTCACATAACTAGGGGGGATTTAAATACTTAAGTGAATTCATTGGTTTAGCTAAAATCATTGGAATATTTTATTCCTACAAAGAAAAACCGGCAAAATTTTCACCCTTTACTATTGCTTAGGCCTGGTAATCTTTGGAAACCCCTAATACCACTCAATTTTTTCTCTCAATCATGTTTCAATAAAACTATCTCAAATGAATAAATAGCAGTGATATCACTCACGGCTTTGGAGGAAAAATGAGACTAATTCAGTCCCTGATTGTGTCAGCCCTAGTTTTAAGTTTTGGCTTTAGTGCCTACGCTGAAAGCCCTGAAGAAAAAGCTTTTCGAATCGCTAAAGAGAATGAAAAGGCCAATTCTGGTTTTAAGGGTGAGCTTTCGGCCATGATCATGGTTCTTATTAATGCTCATGGAGATAAGACCAACAGAAAAATGACCAATTTTATATTGGAAAGAGACAATGAAGGGGACTTATCGATCAATGAGTTTCTTTGGCCAGCAGATGTAAAAGGAACCAAGCTTTTGACCCATGCTTTTAAAGAAAAGTCCGATGACCAGTGGCTTTACCTTCCGGCTTTAAAAAAGACTAAAAGAATTTCTTCAAGAAACAAATCAGGTTCTTTTATGGGATCTGAGTTTTCTTACGAAGATATGGGTTCACAAGAGCCTGAAAAGTTTAAGTGGAAATACATCGAACAAAGCAAAATGAAAAAACGCGACATACATAAAATGGAGCGTGTTCCAACGGATGAATACTCTTCTTATTCTAAGCAGGTGGTTTATTCGGATTTAGAATATAAAAACCCTTTAAAGATAGAATACTTTGATAAAAAAGGCGAACTATTGAAAGTCGCAATGTTCGGCCCTTATAAAAAGTTGTACAAAGGCATTTATCGGCCAATGAAAATTCACATCAAAAATGTTCAAACCAAAAAGGAATCAATTTTACAGTGGAAGAAGCGCAAGCTAGGTGCAAAAATATCAAAATCAAAATTTGATTCTACTAAGTTGGCAGGGGATGGCTTTTAATAAAGTCTTTTTTCCTTTTATTATTCTAATATTGTCCATCGCTGGCATTCCGTCAGCCTTGGCAAAAAAATCGCCTTGGAAAATAAAGGTTGAGGGAAGTTTTGAACCTCAACTTAGAATTTATGAAAAAGACAATTCTGAGGACACAGTAGATAACTACGGTGATTTTTATACAAATTTAATCTATAAAGCAAAGCGCTACCGAGATTATTTCACCTTAAATTTAGTATTTCGTTCAGTCCCTCAAGACGAGGATTCTTCACAGTTTTATGCCAAAGAAGCCTGGTGGATGTTAAAGAACAAAAATTTTGATTATCTCGGCGGTATTAACTATTTCAACTGGTCAGCCTTAGAGCTTTTTCATCCATTTAATATCATTAATGCTACTGAGTTTTTTGAACAAGACCAAGTCGGTGAACCAATGTTGATGTTACGTTGGAAGGGTTTTGAGAAAACAGCGAGTTTAATCTTTTTACCTAAAATTACTGAAAACCTTTACAATACTAGTGCTAAATCTCGCATCGGATTTAGCTATATTTCTGATAGCCTATTTGTAAAAGACACTGATGAATTGTACTCAGCGACTGCTGCAAGTAATTTTGCCTTTGAATGGAAGCAAAGTTTAGATTCAATGGACTATCGACTACTTTACTACAGTGGACCAGATCGTCAGTTAGAGTTGTTTAGTTTTAACGGTTCGTCTTATAATCCAATTGTTTTTACTACCAATGCCTATGGAATTAATCTTCAGTCCAATTGGTTTGGTAGTGTTTGGAAATTAGAGTACCTAAATAAAACCTACCAACATAGCTACTCTGGCATTGAGCCCAAAGCTCATCAAGTATTGGCCTTTGGCTACGAGTTTCCTAGCGTATTAGATAGCGGGGGAGAATTAAACTATTTAATTGAATTTCAAAGTGCTTTCGGAGCTGACGCAGAAGAATTGGCTCAATACTACACATTTCAGAATGATTTGTTCTTGGGGCTTAGATATAGCCTAGGTGATATGCAAGGAACCGAGTATTTGATCGGTTATCTTAAAGATGTGAGTCGAGAAGAGGAATCTGCCTTCTTTCTTGAGTACACCACAAGAATAAATGCAAAGACCCAAATCGAACTAGGTTCTAGATTTGTTTGGGCAAAACAAAAAGACACTTTCCCTCTAGGTCTAGAGAGACAGGATGGGGATAACTATATTTATGGAAAATGGATCTACTATTTTCGATAAAAGGGGCAAACAATGAATGCACAAAAGTGGACAACAGCCATTAGCGATTTTGTATTAACAAAAAGCAAAATCAGTATTGTTTTGGTTTTAATATTAATCGGTGGTTTGATTTCTCAAGTTCCCAAATTAAAGGAAGATTTTTCTTATCGAATATGGTTTTCCGAAGATGATCCATTACTTGCCAAGTTTGATGCTTTCGAAAGAAAATTTGGCAATGATGAAAACGTCGCCATTCTAATTGAAACTCCCAATGGAGTATTCACTAAGGAAAGCGTTGAGCTCATTCAAAAAATCACGGAAAAAATGTGGCTAGCTCCTAGTGTGATTCGAGTGGATTCTTTGAGTAATCACAATTTCACAGAGGCTACTGAGGATGAGTTAAAGGTTGATCCTTTTTTACCTGAGGGAGATGAATTAAGCGAGGAATACCTTGCGAGAAAGAAACAACTAGCAATGAAAGATGAGGTCATTCCACAATACCTAATGAGCTCTGATGCAAAAAGTGCCATGATCTTTGCTAAAATGAAGCCTGCCTTGGAGGAAATCCCAATGTACAAAGATACATTGGATTACGCTCGAAACTTAGAAAAAGAGTTTGGTGATGGCAAACATAAGTTTCATATAGCAGGTTCTGCGGCGATCAATGTGACCTTTCAAGAAGTTTCTGAGCATGATATGAAAACCATGTTGCCTATACTACTTGGACTTGTGATTTTATTTTTAATTTATAGCTTCCGTGGTATTGGTGGAGTGATTTATGCCTTTGTGATTATCGCTTTTAGTATACTAGCAGCCTTTGGAATTGGAGCTGCAAGCGGATTCACTTTTAATGTGATGCTTTCTGCTGTTCCTAGTACTCTGATCGCAATTTGTATAGCCGATATTGTACACGTTCTCATGTCTTATGCGATTTTTAGAAAGCAAGGACAAAAGAACATTGAGGCCATTCGTAGCTCATTAGATAAAAATTTGATGCCTACTTTGGTGACCAGTATCTCAACGGCCATAGGTTTTTTCAGTTTAGCACCGGCTAAAATTATTCCCATTGCCAATATGGGTATGATGAATGGTTATGGAACAATTTTAGCTTGGTTCGTAACTATCTTTCTTGCCATTCCACTTTTAAAGTATTTTCCTCTTAAAAATATAAAGGAGGATGAAACTAGCGAAACAAAAAAATCAGATTACATTGGAGCTAAATCGAAGGTTTATACAAAATTTTTGGTGCGTTTTCGAATCCCCGTTTTAATTTCAATGACTCTATTAACCATTGGATCTTTTGTGATCGCGCTAGATTCAGAGGTAAACTCCGATCCTTACGAGTACTTTACGCATAAGGTTCCTCTACGAGTTGCAAATGAAACTATGGAAAAAGACATTGGTGGTTCCATGGGGGCTGAAATTGAATTGGACTCAGGTAGCGTTGATGGAGTAAAAGATCCTGAGTTTTTAAGAAAAGCTGAACAGTTTCAGAACTGGCTGATGGATCAGTACTATGTTTCCAAAGTAGTGGGTGTGCTAGATATCATCAAGGGCATGAACCGATCATTAAATGCAGGCCAGCAAGAGTTTTATAAATTAGAAGATGATCAAAATGTAATTGCCCAGCAGTTGTTTTTATACACCATGAGCCTTCCGCAAGGGATGGATCTCAATAATCGAATTACATTGGATAATCAACAAACTAGAATGACGGTCTTGATGAACATCCATGATTCAAAAACTGTCTTGGAAGAGTTTGATAAATGGGAAGCCTACGCAAAATCCATAGGCTTAAATGCGAGTGTTTCAGGGAAAGTTCCATTGTACCAAAAGATGAACGGCTATATCGTAGAAACATTTTTTGAGTCGATGGGAATGGCATTAGTACTTGTATCCATTTTAATGATTATTATTTTCAAATCTTGGAAGATTGGATTGTTGTCCATGATACCTAATGCCGTTCCGATTGTTATTGGTGGAGCAATAATGCATCTACTAAACATTCCCATTGATATGGGGACAGTGGTAATCATCTCTTGCTGTTTAGGAATCGCGGTTGATGACACCATTCACTTTTTAGCGAATTACCTTAAACACCGAAGAGACGGCTATAGCAGTCAAGATTCCATTGCGAAAGTCCTTACGTTTACGGGGCCGGCATTAGTTTTGACCACAGTAATTTTAATTTGTGGTTTTGGAACTTTAGCCTTTGCTACATTTAACCCAAATATTAACTTTGGGATTATGACAGCGATTGTTCTGGGCACAGCCTTGATAGTTGATTTCACTTTGTTGCCAGCCATCTTGTTGTCTGGTAAGAAAGATGCATGAAAATAATTAGTTGGAATGTAAATGGAATTCGTGCATGTCTAAAAAAAGGCATGCTAGATTTTTTAGAAGCTGAGAAACCAGATATTTTTTGTGTGCAAGAAACCAAAGCACATAGAGAACAGGTCGAGATGACTGACATTGAATTTGGATTCGAGTCCAGTGTTTGGTCAGAGGCGCAGAAAAAAGGCTATTCAGGCACGGCATCTTTTTTTCTAGAAGAGCCAAGCTCCACAGATGTGATTATTGGTGAAGAGCGTTTCGATACAGAGGGCCGTTTTGTAGTTAGTGATCACAAAGATTTTTTACTCTACAACATTTACTATCCAAATGGCGCAGCAAGCGACGAAAGACATTTTTTTAAAATGGATTTCTTAGATATGCTCTACAAGCACTTAAAAGAAAAACTAGAAGAGGGACGAGAGATTATAGTAGTTGGAGACTACAATATTGCTCACAGTGAAATCGATATTCATGATCCGGTTCGATTAAATGGCACGAGTGGCTTTAAGCCAGAAGAGCGTGAGTGGATGGATCGCTTTTTCGACCTTGGTTTTGTGGATACTTTCCGTCATTTCCATCCGCAAGAGACGGATCGATATTCATGGTGGTCTTACCGAGCTGGAGCGAGAGAAAGAAACAAGGGATGGAGAATCGACTATATGTCGGTATCTCCTGGATTAGTTTCTCGTTTGAAATCTGCAGACATTTTAAAAGATGTGATGGGCTCAGATCATTGTCCATTGGTTTTAGAACTAAAAAGCTCCTAAGAGCTTTAATTTTCGGAATCTTCACAACTCACACTCTAAGCTTGATAGAATAGAGTGTTGAGATGATTATTTTTGACAAAAAATTGAATTTTAAAAATTAAAATCCAGCAATGCGGTGAAGCTCAATAGGGCTATCATTTAACATAAATCCCCAACCACCACGTACTCCAAAGAATCCTAAGTAAGCTTCTTGATTTGAGTAATAGCCTCCTTCAGCTCCTAATTTAAAAGAAAAGCCAGCGCGAATTCCTTCATATCTGCCGCTAAATTGAGGTGAGTCGGAAACCGCGAACAAGGCCGATATTGAGCCAGCAAGTTGAGCATTGATTGCTTTTGTTGGTGAAACAAAAATGATCGAGTACACGTCTAGCTCTAAGAGATTAATACAAACCCCACCACCAGCACTAAATCCAGCCGATTTCTTTTCAGTGGATGCCTCAAGCCCCGCGGTACCCATTACGCAAATCATCAAAGCAAAGTAATTGTTTTCCACTCTGTCTCTGTATGCTTTGGTTTTTAAACTACCAAAGTCGTTATTAATTTGAGGGCGAGAATTTTCTTTTTTAAGTTGTTCCTGAGCATAGACATCTTGGGCCTTTTTTTCTTCCATGCGAAGGATTGCAGAGAGGACTTCGGCTCGCATATCCAAATACTGCTCTCTACTAAGTTCTCTATCTAGAGTTTGTTGCACTTTGTGAATTACTTCTGGAAAATTACTTACAATTTGTTTTTCTTCTTCGCTTAAGTCTCTGCCCAGTTGATGGATAAGATAGCTTTCAGTGTCGTCAATGATCGAATCTGAATAATCATCGGCATAAGTAAACTGACTCGCAAATAGTACGCATAAGATAAATATTAGCTTTTTCATACAGGGGGTTCTCCTTTTTGAGTAATATAAAAGGCAAAAATAAAATCTAAGAAAACTTCAAATAACATTATTGACCCGAAAGCCAAAGCCCAGGAAATTCAAGTCACTATAAAATGACGAAACTAAAAACAACTCCATCGGCTCCTCAAAAAAAAGAAACAAGAGCACCTTTGAGGCAAAAGCCTCAAACAGCCATCGGCGGCAAAGCCGCCCTATACCCCACGCGCCAGAAAAATTAAAAGTAGACGACGAGGTTTAGATAAGAAGAAGTGAGAAAAATACTTTTGTTTCAGAAGGCCGGCTCATTCGAAGATCTAAACCGAGGAGTAAGCGAAAAAAGTCAAAAAAACAAAAAAAACAAAGCCGAAGGCCAAAACCGTGTCTGAGAAAAATACTTTTGTTTCAGAAGGCCGGCTCATTCGAAGCTCTAAACCGAGGAGTAAAAGAAAAAAGATCATTCGAAAAAATCATCTATCCTAAAAATGAAACAGCAGATAGATAAAATTAAAAAGCCCGGGAAGAACCCAGGCTCGCAAATTTAAATAGAGAATCCTTGAGATTCCACCAAGCATTTATACTCATCAAAGTTTAAAGTGATAAGCACTTTTTCGTCTAAGCTATCAGTAGAGTCAGCAACGAAAACTTTTTCATCAATACTTTCTTTTGTGATTTTACCGTCTTCATCTGCAATAAAAGAACCAAGTTTTCCGCTATTTGCATTTAAAGCTTGGTTCAAAAAAGCGTAGTCGCAAAACACTTTAGGCTCTTCTTGAGTAAGGTAAAAGGCAGTTTCAATCATTTGTTTCATCTCACTGCTTCTGACTTCTATATCTTCAGTATCCCAATCTTTTGCTTTTGCAAATGAAGGTGTGAAGCTAGCTGCAATTACAGCAGTTAAAAGGAATAGTTTTAGGGGGCTTATTAATGCTTTCATTGTTCCTCCGAATGTTTGCATTGTAGTGCCTAAATAGGCGTTTTTTAATTGTTTTTCTGTAGTTTAAAATAATTTCTTTGTTGTCTATAATTTTACTTTTTCTTGGTTTAACTCTAACACCAAAGGATTTAGCCTAGAGCGAAACAATGTATCTATTTTTGCTCTTAATATTCCTGTGGCTTCTTGCCAATCAATATCATCTGGTCCTACATTGTTTTTCACCAAATTTAGAACCATTTTAAAACCTCTATTTCGATGCTGTATTTTAGAAATGGCTCTAAGAATTGAAATGATTCTAGGGTCTCTGTGTGCACGGATATCGTCTTGAATGTCTCGGGCTAAGTTTTGCAGTATTTTCACCATCATTACAGATTGGGCTGACTCAGTAAGGTCAGTGGTATTGGTGTAATCAAACATCATCTTTGCAGTCCTTACTGCATAGTCGATGATTTGTAGGTCTTCATAGTCGGGAAACTTCATTTGATTCATAACCGAATACTCATCAACAAACTTTAGATCTTCTTCAGAGAAGAAACTACTGTTCACAAGTCGTTGACGATATTCAAGGTAATTGTCGGCTGTGAGATAGCACTGATCCAAGAAGTTAACATAAAACATTTGTACCTTGGTGTAGTATTTGGATTTCGTAGAAAGGGGAGCGGTAATTTGAACCAACTCTTCGCAGCGATTCAATACCATACGAGGTAAAAGCTCAAAAAAGTTTCCTCCACTTAAGCTGCGAATGTCCTGTACGCCTTCTAATAGGTAGTTTAGTTTTTCAACCATTGTGTTGGTCTCATTGGCATCCTCTAATATCCAACCGATTTCCTGCTTGGTTTGCAAATAGCCAATTCCGATGTTTGGGTTCAGAAGTTCATCTCCTGAGTAACCTTCTTTTTTTACAGTGGCAGTGATGCTATTTATGATTTGCAGGTCATTTTGAGTACGAGGAGATTCGAAATCTTCATTCAATTGACCGGTAGTCAAATATTCATATAAATTATCACTGTATTGGTAGGTTTGAGAGTTTGCATTCAAGGAGAATGCAATCAAGACACTACAAAATATGCGGTTTAAGTTTGTCATCGTCATTTTTTTCTCCTAAGAAAATAAATCCTCAAAAAAGTCTCCAAGCATTTCAAATAGATTTCTGTAGTCTTTTAAAGGGTAGTAGTAAAAGTCAAATTCACCGTACTCATCTACACCTTCTCTTAAATCAGTGATGGGCTGATAGTAAATCAAAGCATCTTCGTGCCAAAAACCTCCATCAAGTAAAAAACTAACCATTGCGGTGTATTGGCTCTCTGTTCTGCTCCCACGAGCCATTAAGTTTAATCTTGATATTGCTAAGCCAACAATACTTCCTTCGTAACCGTTTTGGGCAATCATACTAAAGCGAAAGCCAGGTAAATTAAACTCATCGCCATTGACAAAAGCCTGACCAGATTCTGGATCACCAAAAACACCCGGTTTAGGGATACTCGTCGAAGGTACTTTTTTTCTACTTGTTACAAGCGAGAGAGCAACAATATTTTTTTCTTGGTCTTCTTTGGTGATTGTTTTCAAAAGTGGATGAGATCCTGTAATGTAATATTCAGCTCCCTTGTCATAGCCTTTGGTGATTACTAAATGCTTCATTGTAGGATCTTGACTAAGGTTTGCTTCAGGAGCGAGTAAGCCCGTATTTTTAACAACTAGTCTCGAAAATACAGTTTTAGTTTTGTCAGGCCAAACAGTTCCATGCATCAAATATCCTCTGGATACACCTTTTTTCCTTAAATCGGTGGGAAAGATCATCGCGTAGTACTGGTGAAAATTATCAACACTTCTTTCTAGAAGAAAATAGTGAGAAGTTTTTCCTTTTCCACTCGGTCCTTTGATTTCATATAAGCCTGGCTCTAAAACAAACTGAGAAATTTTGTTCAAACGTGTTTCTTCAGTCAGTACTGATAATGGATTTGCCACTAATAATGGGTTTTTGTGAGCAAGTCTAATTTCAGGAGCATCTGCCTGTTGAGTGATTTTATCTTTATCTGCGACTCTTAGCTCACCATGAGCCATAAAGCTCATGGTGATGGAAAGAAGTCCTAAAAGGATAGACTTCATTAGTGACCTCCACAAATGTTTACGTAGCCTGAACTTGAGTTTAGACTTGCAAGCTTTCCATATTGAGTGGCTAGCATTCGTCGAACTCTAGTAATCACAGGTAGTTTGTTGTAGTCATTGACACGACACTTTTGAAACTGCGCGTAGTCAGCAATGTAGTAAAGTTCATTGATAATACAAGTGTAGTTGTTTCTATGTCTTGTGTTGTTAATAACACGAGCCATGGCTCTAGCGAATGCGCTAACATTGTCTAATTGTTTTTCAACAGTAGTTTGATATTGATCAATGTGTTGGTACTTATCGTACATAAAGGCTGCTAGTTTGAAGTGCTTTTTGTCATAGTTAGTCAGCGGACTGTATCGAACAAGATCTGGTCTATCTAATGTTTGTCTACTGCTATTTTGTCTGTCTTCTAAGAAAGAAGGAACGCTTCTGCTATTGCTGCTTTTATCAGACCAAAATTTGTAAGTTTCCCAGCTAGCTGCTTTTTCAAGAAATGTTGCTTCGAAAGAATGGCTTTCAAAATCTTCGCCATTTTCAAAGTCTCTTTGAATTTTTTCTGCTACATAAGAATCTACTTCGTCATAAGCGTAGTTGATAATGTCCATTAACTCTTTTAGAACTAAGCTAGTAGTTCCGTATTGGATGTTCGATGGAGTGTAGGTACGACCTGGAATGCTAGGTGTATTACTGTTCAAGCGATTAACCACTTCATTTTCTGGATAAAGGCCAAAGCTAGGTAAAAGAGAACGAAGAATTTGTGCTGATTGTGTGATCGCGATCACAGTGGCTGGGTCACGGTAGAAATCATCGTCTTGCATTTCTTGAGCGTATTGGAAGATCACAGAAACCATACTGTCATTGGCAGATTTAAGATCACCTTCATAAACATAAATAGATGCTTCGCCGGCAAGCTCGTTTAATTGATCAACGATGTTGTTACAAGAATAATGACGATCCATATAGAATTTAAGATTTGGATCAGAGATTTGCATTGATTGGTAGTAATCAAAGCTCGGGGTAATTTTATCATAGTTTTCACCACAATAATTTGGTCCAAGTTGTGAAATTCGCGGCTGTGCATTGTGAGGGGCAGGAACAGCAGCATGACCTTCGGCAGGTAAGTCAGCCATTCCAGTTTGTGCCATAAGCACAAGGGGGATTAAAAACTTTTTCATATTTCAGTCTCCTTAATGGGTTGTTGGTATTAGGAGACTAACAGTGAGTTTTTAAAATAAAGAAAACATCCAATTACTTTTTTGATCCGAATGTAAGTAGTTGTTTTTACTTGGCTAATTGATACTTTGTATTTTTACCTTTGCCTATTTTTTCAATTTTGTTAGCCAAATAAAGCTTTTGTAACTCCCGTTTAAGTGTCGAGGCGGAGCTATCGACTAGCTCCAATAATTCTGATTTACTATGGCAAACCTCTGGATTGTTTTGGAAAGTTTCCAACAGGGTCTGAAAAGTGGAGTTTCTATTCCACATTTCTTCTTTCTTTTCGATCACTAGGTAGTTTAGACCTGACTTCAAAGAATAGGCCCCATCCTCACTTTCAATGAGTCCTTCAATCGGAATTAACTGTTTGGTTCTTTGCACCAGAGTATAAATTCTCGCATCGTGAATGCATGGGTCATAGTCTTCCTGCCAAATGATCTTGGCCATACTACTTTTTGTAATTCTCTTTAGCTTTAGTAAGCTAACCAAGAATTTTACTTGTTTCTTTTTTCTCATGATTTCAGAACAGTCTTCATTTTTGATAAAAAGTTTTCGGGTTTGACCATTAATGTATAAATCGTACTCCTGATCGGCAATTTTCTTTTGAGAATTACCGTGTAAGTTTTCATGAACCATTAAGGAGTCTTGGCTTAAGCCGTTAAACAAAAATTGAAATAGGGTTCTAAATTGAAATTTAGTGATATTTAACTGTTGTTCCCAAACTTCAGTGGCTAAAAAATCTTTTTCTTCTTCTAGGCAGCGAACGACTTCTTTAAACATATCAATTTGCTCAATATGATTCCTAGCTAGCATCAATCTCGCCTTTAGTTCATCCATCGAAAAATCTAAGTCAGGCTCTTTTAGACTCTTTTTATATTTTAAAAGACCGAACATAATGTATTCTAGATTGGTCTCTTTTTTGTGAAGTAAAAGACTTTCTATCTCTTCCCAATTCAAATTTTCCATTCCTTGCAAAACTTGAAAATAAAAATTTCTGATTTTCGCTAGAGGATATCCGTGATCTTTAATTTCTACTTTACCAATTGGCTTAGAGATATAGACTGGTAAATTGCTGTCTTCCTCTGTTTCATGAATCAGCTCAGAAAAGAAGTCCTTTAGAGATTCATATATTTTCGGAGCTTCTTGTTTTAGCTTGGTGCGAAGGGAGAAAACTCTATTCCATTGCATCTGACAGGCGTACAACAAGGCTAATTCTTGGTAGATATCTTCTAAACTTTTATTGCTACCTACTTCGGTCGCTAAATTAAGGGCTTTTAAAATTGCTGTTTCTGATTTTTTAAAGTCAGCATTTTTACGATAAAAGATTCCATTTACGAGTTCAAAACCAGTTGCCGTGTGTTTGAAATCATGAACATTTAGCAATTCATTCAGAAACTGTTTCTCACTGAGAAATTCAGGAAACATATCATTTTCTAGAAAATTCCACGCACGATTTAATCTAGCAATAGAAACAACGTAATGGTTCCCTAATTTTTCCAAATAAGCTATGCATTCTCCATAGTGTTCATTGGATTTTAGGTTGTCAGACTTCTTACCATAAACCCGACCAAGTTGAAAATGTGACATTCCAACGGCTTTTGAAATGATATTTTTATTCTCCTCAGATATGTCGAGAAAACGAGATCTTTCAATGCACCTTTCGTAGATCCTTTTGGCTCTTTCATTGTCGTTTAAACCACTATAGGCAGTGGCTTGTTCAATCCATAATAGTAATAATAGATCTTTGTCAAAACGGTTCCCAAATTTTTCGGAAAGCTCTAAACTTTCTGAAAAAGATTGTTTGCGATTAAACTGTTGGAGGGCTTCAATAAAGGTTTTTTGTTCAAAGGAATTCCAGCTTGTTAATATAGAAAGTTCTTTAACTATTTTGCTAGCAAGTTCTAAAGCTTCCAGTTTTTTGCTATTAACATAATAAACCAAAGTCAAAGACCGCATTGTAAAAATGCAGTGAGGGTTTTTCCTAAGATTTCTTGCTAGAGCATTTTCAATGATTTCTAATTCATCCGTACTAAGTTTACCGAGTTCATCTTCTTCAATCCTTTGTTTTGGATCAAAAGACTGGTTTAGAGCAGACAAAAAATAACGCTTCTCATTGCTGAGTTGGCAATAAGCCTCATTGTAGCTTTCTAGAAAATTTTGAATTTTATCGTAATTGGGTTTGATTTTAAACTTTTTAACTTCTGTTTGTAAAAAGCTCGAGAAACTAAAATTTTGGTTTTGTACCTCTAGAATATTGGCTTTATCAAGTAACTCGATATCGTGGGCAATGCTTTCTTTAAGCTCAAGCATATTTTTATTCAATGAACCATTCCATAGTAAAAGCTCAAACATAGACTCCCAGACAGCCTTTTTTAGCTGTAGGTCTCTGGGCAAGAAGCTTGAAATATCTAGGTTTCCTTGCTGCCACAATTCAAAAAGCTTTAAGCTTCCTGAGTTGGGGAATAGTTCGAAATTGTTTTTATCTTCATCAGAAAGAAAGTTTTCGAGCTGATCTCTAGACATTCGGTCTAAATTTTTTTGTACACAGCCTGGTATGGCAAATGGGTAGGGTGTAAACACGAAAACATTTTCATTAAAAGCTAAGTTTTCCAGTTCGAATAAAAAATGACGTAACTCCGTTTCTGTTAATAAAAAGGAAAATACAAAAACGGGTAATGACTTACCTGAATTTAAATGAGTAAGTGCTCTATCGAAACTCGACTGATTATAACAAAAGGAAATTTGGTAATTGTCGGCCTGTAACTCAAAGCTTTGGTTCAAAAGATGATGAATGTCATCTAAGTACCAAAAGTTAAAGATTTTCAGTCCAGGACTGTTTACCAAATTGTTTTGCATAGATTAAACCTCACTTAATTTTCAGATCATAAATGTAAGAACGGAAATATGCGAGAAACTTTGCTTTGGCCCAATCTATGTTGTTTTGTCCTAAATGTTTGTTTTTATAAATGAAAATATGATTTTTGAGCTCTCAAGCTCTATAAACTTTTCAGGACTGTATGCTTTTCATCTAAAGACTGGCCAGTAAAGATAGTTAGAATTTTCAAGTGCTTGGATCTAAGCCTCAGCAAAGAAGTACTACTTTGCCTGTGGCTCTCGTTTAATGCTTGTTCACAGCTTTTTTATTGTAATAGTCTGTTTTTATTAGACTTTTCAGCAGTCTTGCCTGGGGCTTTGTTTTTTGGGCTGGAAACAATTTTTGTTCGCTTTTTGAGGCTTTTACAGGGCTTAAAATACCTTGTAACTAAAACATAAAAACACCTAGAAAAAGCTTGTGTTTTCAGTTACTTAGAAAGCATTTCTCAGTGGCTTTTTGGCACGTAACTTGAATCAGATCATTAATGTTAGTTAATGTATTCTTTCATTGGAGTTAGGCAATTTATATTTTCCTCATGAGAACTTATTTTAAAATACTCTTTTGCCTCTTTATTCTGGTTTCATCAGGGCAGGCCTTCGCTCGCATCTGTATTGAAAGTAGTGATTCTATTTTTGACCGTATTCCAGTGGAGTTATCGAAAAATCTCCGCTCTCGAAATTTGTTTCGAAATGATCTTATCGATTTAAAAAACTCTAGGGTTTTTGTTCAAGCGGAGGATGTTGCTTTACAAAGCTCTCATTTTCACGAGTTCTTAGATCTTTTGCAAATGCAAGATCAACCCGAAAGAGTAATTTCAAAACTAATTCATTCTCAAGAACTAGCCGGTCTCGATATAAAAGAACGTAATAGACTTTATGCTTTAGAAGCCGAAAGTTTACGTTATTTTTTAAACTTGGGCTGCTTTCCTAATGAATATAGTAAGCAAGTGTATCTTGTTTGGATGAAAAACTATTTAGAAGGAATTAATGGTTTGATTCAGACTGCAAAGCGATCCAATCGGTCAAACTCAAATGCTTTGAATCGAGTGGCGCAAATGTATACCCAATTTTTACAAGAGGTTGTTTTTGATGAAGCCTCAATGGGACCTAACAATACCTTATTCAAAGATTTTTCACCACAAAGGCGAACCGAGATTTCTTCAGAGGCGGAAAAGCATTCAGGGAAAATGTTAGATATGATGGATTACTTTGACTACCGAGTATTCAGAGTGAATGGAGTTCATAGTGCTTCTCTAAAAACTATGATGGTTGATCTTGCAAGGCCAATGACCGACACTTTAGTCACAATCATCCACGAAGTTGTCCACGCCATTTCTCCAGAAATGCGAAAAATTGATCAAAAAATGCCGGAACAATATAAAAAGGCCGTGAGTATTCTAACAGAAAAGCTATTGCCTAGTGAGCAAATCAAACACTGGCCGGCTAGTGTTTTAGATAGTATTAACTACGGACGAATACATTTCGAGGATCTATCATTTTACGTGACAGCTCTTTTAAAAAACAAAGATCGCTTGATTGAAAAAATGGATTGTGAAGATTCTCGGAACGATTCGAATAGCGCTTCTGCTCCAGCATTGAAAAAATCAACCGGCTCAAGAATGGAAAATGTTGATTTAACGAAAGTTCAAAGCAAAGAATCCTGTGAGTTATTATCAGAGGATGATCAGTTGCAACTACGTAAGCTGATGAATTATATGATTCGTCGAAATATCGATAATGAGTTTCAAGCCTATAGTTTATCTATCGTAACTTACCAAGCATTAAAAGAGAGATGGTTAATTCCACCTTCCAAACACTATGAATCTTTGATTGAAGAACTCCTTAGAGGCGATAGCTACTTTGCACAGTACCTTTATCAGAGTCGATTTAATTATCCTTTCATACAGATTCGCAAAGACTTCGTTGAACTGAGCAACAGGCTCGAAGAGGGCAGTACCGATAAAGACATTCTTGCGATTCAGTTTTCAAGAGCAACTCGTTTAATGTCTGAACTAGAAGTTTTGTATTTAAAGGAACTGGAAGTGTATTTTAAAGGCCTAAGAAATACTTATTCAGCCCTGCTCAACACTTATGATCCTCAAGAGTTTTGGGTAGAAGCCAATAAGATGTTAGGGCAAAGTACTAGATATAGGATTGGTAGCGTTGATGATCCTTACGCTGTATTTTCAGCAAGAGTCGGAACTTTAACTGTTTTGCGTTACCATGATTTTTTTAATGAATTAGTAGATCGATATTATAATAAAAACTTCGACATTGGAAAGCAATTGCTGGGAGTTTTGGATCTATCGGCATTTCAAAAAACGGACCTAGAGGTCTTAGGATATACCTTTGCAGATCGTAGCAAGTTAGAACAAGAGCCTTTGGACGACTTACAGAAGACTCTTTTAGGTGAGTTTCAACAGAAAACAAAATTGGCTCAATACTACGATACCTATAATCCAAATAACTTTGATCTAATTTGGCACGAGCAGGCCCAGCATAGGGATACGGCTACCTATTTTCATTTGTATGAATTTTTCTTTTTGATGAAAGAATCTGTTCCAAAGGTTTATCAATCTCTCCAAGGTACTACGAATGTATTTGATAAGTTGGTTCTCAGGCAGGGAGTTGAAAATTTATCACCTCAAAAGCGAGAAGAAATTTATGAAATGAGTAAGCAAGTTTTTGGGATGGGTGAAGATTATGTAAATGAGTTGGATAGAAACCAAGAAATTTTATCAGAACTCAGTCTGATGCCAGTATCTGAAT
Source organism: Bdellovibrionaceae bacterium UBA6502 (assembly GCA_002436415.1). Classification (GTDB taxonomy): domain Bacteria; phylum Bdellovibrionota; class Bdellovibrionia; order Bdellovibrionales; family UBA840; genus UBA6502. The sequence goes on from DJMA01000003.1 coordinate 186,082, forward strand.
TACAAGCGCAAGACCGTGTTTCGACAATGGCAAAAAATCTTTTACAATTGGTAAGTTCAGTGAAATCAGATTTGAGTCTATCTTATCAATTTCAAAAAGATGATAGTAAAGCTCTGGCAAAATTACCAATACAAAAAATATCATCGGTGGATGAAGACCAGGCTTACAATGACAACTTCACTTTAGTATTTAAGAAAGACAAGCGAAGTTTTAAAAAAGCCCACAAGAAATCTAAGAAGCTTATCGCAGAAGCCTGTAGCGCATCTTACCTAAATTGTTTGCGACGTTTGTTCCATCACGAAACTTTGGCGATGAAGTACCATTGCTCGTCAGTGAATCCGATGTTTTTAAAAACAAGTAAAATGAACACTCACTTATTTGGTGAATTGGAAGCGGTCTGTTACAAGAACAATGTTTATTGGTATGTAGGTAATGAAAGTATCGATGCATTGATTCCAGTTTCACATCCGCAAATGCCAAACCAAGTATTTTTGAGAGGAATGAATACACCATTGATTCCTTTGAGCAAAGGAGGCCACTGATGAAGATGGCACTTATGCTCTTTTTAATTTTTAGCTGTTTCCCGGCCTTTTCTGGAGATCGTATTTTCAGTAAAAGAAAATTTGATTTCTCAAAAGAAAAACTGTTCTTTAAAGACAGTCAGAGGAACATTCCTTATTTTGAGGAAGCTTCTCATCAACTGACCAAAGATTGGCAAAATATTCTTTCACCAACATCAGTTACAATTCCTTTAAGTCAGATGCATAAGAATTATTTTAGGCAGCAAGTTGGCGGTAGTTTTGAGCAAATAAAACTGAGTTTTTCACTGAATCCGGCTTACAATCCATTGGAAATTGCTTCTATCAATTCGGAATTTGATCGAATTAGCAGTGAACTAATTGAATGCGCTGGTTCAATGACTGTTTCTCAATACTATCTAAACTACAAATTTAAAAACTGTCCACAGCTTAAAGAACAGCTAGAATTACAAAAATATAGAGTTTTTTCCCTCTTACTGAATTCGCCAATAAATGGCGATCATCGCAACGAACTAATGGACAAAAAACTAGTTTCTTCCCAATTTAAGCGAGAACAAGATTTAAAAGTAAGTAATGTGATAAACAATTATCCCTATAATACTGATTATTTTTTCCGGAAAGAATTAAGCTCTTATCTTCCCTTGGAGCCGAGGGCTTTCAATCCCTTGTTCGTTCAAAGCTTAATAGAGTTTAGTTCCTTCAACATTTATCCAATGGTGTTTAGTTCCAATTTCAAGTTGCAAGTTGGAGATATTCTCGAAGAGTCCAATTTCCGTTTGTTTGGCCCGAATAAAACCAATTTAAATCGATCCAAAGTGTTGAGTACTTTAGTGGAGGAAAGCTTTTATTCACAGCTTCGAATTGGTAATGATGAATACGCAGAGAAAATTTTGGGCTTAACAGAAACTCAAAAAAATTTCTTAAAGTCAATTATGAGTGAAGATGATTACGAAGCTATTACAAGTGGGCCAACAATGAGAGAGAAAACCCAAGGAAATTGGGGACAATTTCCACGACAACTACAAAGAGTCTTGCGAGTGGTTCACAATTCCTACCGTCTATTAGCAAACATATCCTTCTTTACTGCTCCGGAATCTTTTGGAATGTTTCCGGTTGCTGCTGCTTCTTATTTTTCAAGCATTACTAGCCCAGGAAAGTGGGATTATGATTTAATAGGTCCTTACCCAGGCATTATCTCTCTTAATCTCAGTGGAACCACTGATTATACTTTTTGTGATTGTTATCGGGTTCTTGCATTGGCAGAACATCTTCCTGCCTATCGTCAAATTGATCCCTGGAGGTTTTTTGTTAGAGATTTATTTATGAATATAAACTCATTGGAGTTTGACGATGAATAAGATTTCTCTGATTGTTTTTCTTTTAATGAGTTCCTACCTCTCGGCTGCTGGTCTGTATCCCTATGCATCTAGACCCAAAGAGCTTAAGCCATTGGCGCCTACAATATTTTTAAAAGAGCAGGCTAATGAGTTTAAGTTAGAAAAATCTAAAAATGCTAAAGCTGCAATTACTGATTGGAAGGATTTAAAGGAAGCATTACATTTTACTTATAGGCGTTACCCAGAGTTTTTTACCAAGGCTAGTTCTAAAAAGACTATTTATGAAAAAGAGTCTAAAGTTAAAATTAATTTAGATTCAATGAACTGGGGAGAGATTGCATCAAAAAACAATGAAGCTCATCGAATTTGGCAGCAATTGAGTCAATGTTCTAATTCGCAAGATCCTAGGCAGTTTTATTTTCAATATGATTTTTCTGATTGTCCTCGTCTTGAAGATGAAATCAATTCTTACAGAAAAAGAATGTTAAACTTTTTAATCAATACAAAATATCGATCGATGGATATAAGCACCTACGATGATTCGTTTTTTGAAGTTGAGGATAGAATAATCATTCCCGACGCCAATAAATTTAGTTCCTCCTGGGCAGCTGCGAATATGTACTCATCCATTAACTACAGAATTAACTACCTCGAAGACTCAAAAAGTATTTTTACAGAAAGAGCAAAGTTTAACGATGTTTTTAATCAACATGTTTTTCCCTTTTCTTTGACTTTTAGAAAACAATTTCCTCGAACTAAAAATTTGTTACATCCGTTTTTTATTCAAGTCTTGATGGAAATGAGCTCCTTTGTCAATTATCCACGCTTTGGTGTTTTTCAGGGTGCTAATGGACGTCCTAAACCTAGCGTTTTTATGGGACTTTCAAAAATGAAGAGCATTCAAAGGGGTTTTGATCCTTTAGAAGTATTGTCGATTTATGACATTGATTTAAATAACTATTATAACAATCTATTGAAAAATAAAACCAATAGAGTTTATCGAGATGAGTTTGGCCGTGAATACAGCGAAGGAAACGATAAGGCGAAGCTATTTTTCTTGCAGGTCATTGATGTATTTACTTTAGCTTCCGAAGAAAGTTCGGTGCAGCAATTCGACATCACAGAAATTTTTCCAGAAAATTTTAGCATTTATTCACAGGCAGGTTTTTCTGCGATACGTATGTTGGCAAACTTGTCCTTCTTGATAGAACCGAAGGATTTTGGACTTCTTCCGAATCAAAATATATTGTTTTTTATCGCCAATAGTAGAGTTCGATATTTTTCTCCAGAACCCATTAACTATATGTCTAGATGGATTGCTGGAAATTTAACAGATGCATATTTTCCGAAATCTTGTCTCTGTAAAAAAAATGGAGTGTTACTTGAGACCAATGATTTTGAGGTCTTGTCACTAGTGCCACATCTGCGTTTTTATCTGTCTCAGAGCTTTGAAGACATGATCGGATTGGAGTTAAAAGAATAGTATGGGCTTATTTGTGAGGATATTTAGAAAGCTAATGAGTGAGATGTTTGTAAATCACGTTACAGTTGTTTTATTATCTGTTATTTGTATTCTCACGGCTAATCTTTCTCACGCCAGATCAATATCTTACAAACCTTATGCTTTAAAAGAGTTTTCAAAAATAAATGAAAAGGACTACAGTTTTTCTGAAAAATCGCCCTATGTGTTAGAGGATAAGTTTCAAAAAAACATTTCAGAGTTTCCATTAGAATTTACTGCGGACTTAGAGAACATCTATTCCATTGAGTATTTTAGTAATGATTCATCTAGACATGAGAAAAGCGCAAAAATCAATTACTCCTTGGACCCTCAAATTAATTGGATCGAATTTCAATCTAGATTAAATCAATCCAATCGATTATTGGCCAAGCTTATTTCTTGTAGTTCTAAAGAGGACTATAAAAAATATTATTTTGAATATGAATTTTTAAATTGCCCTGACTTAAAGGACAAGATCAACAATTTTCGTCATGAAATCGCCAGTTTTTTAATAAATACCCAGTTCACTAGTTTTAATCTTAGAGAATTTTATAGCTTAAATATATTTAACAGAAAAAATATTTTGTCTGACAGTGAGAGCGAAGTTTTGTTGAATAGTATTTCGCAAAAAGATATCGAATATAAAGAGAGGAATAAGGATAATAAAAAGTTAGTTAGCAGCTTTTTCAGATCTACCAGTGATTCCAATTTAGAAAAAATAGATATCAATCCTTTATTGGTTCAAATATTGATTGAATTGAGTTCTTTATTAGTGGTTGGAGAAAATAGTGAAGGCTTTTACATTCCAGCTTTTTCCACTTATGAAAAAAACTTTGATTTTTTTGTAAGTAGTTTTTCGTTCCCTAAGTACTATGAGTTGATTGCTTTTTATGATCAAGAAATTAACCCCGCTGCTACTTATGTTTTTACCGGGCTCACCGAAAGTAATTTCGAATTTATCGAAAGCAGCTATAGAAAAGCTATGAGAAAGAGAGGAAGCAAAGATAGAGAGAGCGCTCTCAGAGAGGCCGATGTAAGAAATCAAATATACCTGCTTAGACCTGAAAAACCTGATTTAGTGTCTGGATCACCTATGAGACTTTTGGGGCAGGAGTTTAAACAAGTTGCACGCCTAGGTATTTTTTCTCTAAGGTTTTTAGCCGAGCTAAGTATGGTTTTAAAAAAAGAAGACTTCGGTTTTTTACCAACGGCATATCATGAACACTTCGCTTATCTTGCCTTGGATAATAGGGCCTTTTGGTTACGTTCAAAGTTTATTTCAAAGAATCATGTAAGACTACGATTAAATGATGAGTTACCTGTCCCAAGTCTCGCAAAATGGATAGCGGGTATTTCTGGAGAGTACACGAATAATAATCGTCTTTCAGCTTTCTGTAAATCAGCCTCTTTTTCTAGTAGCTGTCAGGATGATTACGAAGTCTTGGGATTATTGAATCATTTAAGATTTTATGTTGAAAAGAGTTTTCCCGACATTAGAAATATCAGAGAAGATTTGCTTTAGACAAAGCTTTCCTTACTCTTGTTTTATAGCATTGGAGCTCAATTGAATAAGAACTGGTTGCTAGTAGGTATCTCTATTCTACTTTTTAGAGACTGATTAGGCTTAGTTTAGCTTAAGCGAAATCCATAAATTATAAATTCTGAGTACCTAATGGATTACGATAGAAAGTAGAGCTTTGAGTTAGGCTCTTAATTGTGTTTTATGTAAAGGTAGTAGTTCTAAGACAGAGTGATTTTGTTTTTAATTTTTAGCTTTATCTTGTCCTTACTTAAAGGAAACAAGACTTTTTAAATTAAAAAACATTATTCTTTATAAGTGTCTGTAATGATTCACTATTTATTTTAAGCCCAAGACTTGATTTCTTCAGAAATGACCCCATATTATACACTGCTATTTGCTTAGACCTAATTTTGGTCTTTTATAAAAAACTTTGGAGAAGTTATGCTTCCTTTATTTTTATTGTTTATTTTTATCCCTGCCGTGGAGCTTTATTTTTTAATTCAAGCAGGGGAAGTGATCGGTGGTTTTAATACTTTTATGTTAGTTGTATTGACGGGAATCATTGGTGCTGGTTTGGCCAAATCTCAAGGGCAATTGATCTTAATGAAAATTCAAAAAGAAATGGCAGAAGGTCGTACACCGGCTGATCAAATGATTCACGGTTTATTGGTTTTTGTTGGTGGTCTATTGCTCCTAACCCCAGGGTTTTTTACTGATTTTTTTGGTTTGAGTCTGATATTTCCTCTCACTCGTAAGTTTTATATTAATAGTGTAAAGCGTGGTTTTGAAGCCCAGATGAAATCGGGCAAGGTAAAGTTTTATGGTTCTGGGGCTGGTTTCTCAGGGGCATGGTCCTCTGGTTCGAGAACAAACCCCTTCGAGAATAACACGCAATCACAACAGCGAAGAGTGTATCAACAAAACGGCCATGATGTTATTGATGTAGAAGCTGAGAGAAGCGACGGTGAATAAGGTGTCGCTTCACAGTAGACTTGCTACATAGGCGATATACATTCCCAAAAGAATCATACCTTCCCATCTCATAATGCTTCGAACTTTTTTAAGCATCATCGGCAGCAAGATGAAGGTAACAATCATACAGACAATCATATCGTAGTTAACAATGTCGGAGTTTACTTGCAATGGAGTGATTAGTGAAGTCACACCAAGAATTGCTAGGATGTTCATAATATTTGAACCTAACACATTTGCGATGGCAATATCATCGCGACCTCGATAAGCAGCCATGGCGGATGTCGCTAATTCAGGTAAACCAGTTCCAGCGGATACGATCGTTAAGCCAATCACTCTATCGCTTAGGCCAAAATATTTTCCGAGATTGATGGCTCCGGTTAGTGTGAGCTCTGCCCCGCCAATTAAAGCAATCAAACCAAGCACTAAAAGGCCTAAGTCTTTTGCGACAGAGTCCTTTACTTCAGCGGGTATGTCCTCATCCTCCACTTCTAAGCCAATCTTTTTTGCGTTCTTTACTGCGTACCAGAAAAAAGCAACAAGAACAAAAAGCATTAGGCTACCATCAATTCGTCCAATCAAGAGGTCCGTAGAGACTAGATACAATCCGATTGTAATGAGCATTAAAAAAGGCCATTCAATTTTTAATGCTGATTTCTGCACCCGATTTGGACGAATGAGACAAGCAAGGCCAATTCCGGCCATAATGTTAAAACTATTTGAGCCGACAACATTGCCGACCGCGATGTCAGCATTTCCTTGTAAAGCCGCGACGATACTAGTTACTAGCTCAGGAAGACTTGTTCCAGCAGCAACCACTGTTAAGCCAATCGTAGCAGGTGGGATTTTGTAGCGAACCGCAAATTGTACGGCAACGCGAACAAGTACATCTCCACCAAAGATTAATAAAGCAAAGCCAGCAATAATAAAAACAATGTCTAATGTAAGATTCATAGCTTAGTTTTATTTTTTAAATTCTATGGAGTCAAATAGTCTGATGTTTCCCCTAGGACCCTTTTTACTTAAGAAAAAAGGCGTATAGTAAGTCTTTTGGTTGATTCTGCCACCGCCTAGGTCATAACGCCTTCCTAGGTTTCTCAAGTTTATCAAAGGATTAACAGAAATAGCCTTCAAAGCCATCTCTTAAGGTCTTGCTAAATTCTCTGGGAGGCTAAAAGGCTCAGAAGCTTTAGAGCCTTATAGTATGAACCAAGTAATTGATTGAGGATGAGTTTTGGTCAAAAGGAGATTGAGGGAGTGTTTTTGGGAGTTGGCTTACTCGTAGACTTGAATGTGTAGCTAAGAGATCTTAGGCGATATCTGCTATTTTTAAGCTTTACTATTTCTGTTGCCTTTCAGCTATAGAGCAGCCTTCGCATCATTAGCTACTGTTTTATGTTTCTAATTCTCTTTGTTTTAAAAGATAAAGTGCTTAGCTTTTGATTCATTGGCTTGTTCTCTTAACGTATTTCTACACTATTAATATAAGACTGGTGGGGCTGACAGGGCTTTTGGTTTTTCAATATTGATGGATTTTACAGGATGAGGCTTTATTTAATAGTGAGATTTTGTTTTGTGACTTAAGAAAAACATTAGCTTTTTGGGGGAAAGCGATAAGAAATCGAAAAAAAATAAAAAAAAATTGATCTGGATTAACCTTTTTTAGAAAATCTCTGTCTAATGGGTACCTGGCCAAAGGCTAGGAAAAGCTTAATAAATAAGCTCAATGAGTGGCCTTTTCTGAAAGACGATTTTTTGAGCATATTCTTGAACATAGCTAATATAGAGACTTCTATAGATTTTCAAAAGCATAGTTGATTCAATGTGTTACGTTTATCTTTTTTCTCTTGTAGCGAATGTTAGAGGTTTGTAAGATTTTTTAAGTTTTTACGGGACTTGCTGGTTATTAAGGGTAAAAGCTCGATATTTAAGCAGCTAACGCGGAATTACAAAATTTAAGTTTATTACAGATTTAGACTTGCAATTTTTACAATCTGCTGTCTAAATGTAGCCACTGAAAAATGAATCTTGGGGGGAGAATTTTTTCAGGAACACAAGGGGGAAAACATGGTTGTATCTCAAAATTTAGTAGAAGAATGCAAAACCAAGTTAATGGAAGCGAAAGAAGATATCATCAATCGCGTTAGAGAAGCTAAAGGAACTCTAGTTAAGGAAGACACTACTGGAGATGAAGGGGATCAAACAAATCGTATCCTTCAAGAAAGTGAGTTCATGGCTAACCAAGAAAGATTAAGAAAACAACTTTTTGAAATTGAGAGTGCTCTATCTAGAATCGATGACGGCACTTATGGATTATGCGAAGAAACAGATGAGCCGATTGAAGAAGCTCGTTTGAAAGCGATTCCTTGGACTCGCCTAAGCATCGAAGGTGCTGAGATTCGTGAGAGCCAACAAAGAAAATATGCTCGATAATTCAAACTTCTTTAGATAAAAAAACGAGAGTCATAAGCTCTCGTTTTTTGTTTTTCTAGCTTTGAGTTTTTTTATAAGTCTATTTTTTGATTAAAAGTCTTTTGTAAGATCACAGGCTCTACAGAGTCCATATAAGATTCTCATCCCAATGTTAGCGTCAAAATCAGAACCTTCTAAAGAAGCTACTTCCACAAGATCAAAGCCAATGATTTGATGTTTTTTGTGGATCAAGTGATCTAATAAAAATTGCCACTGAGAAAAGTTTAAACCACCAGGCACGGGTGTTCCTGTTCCGGGGCAAAGCGCTGGTTCTAGTCCATCAATGTCAAAACTGATATAAACTTTTTGATTCAGTTTACTAGTGATTTCATGACAGATATCTAGCCATGTCTGTTGTCCACTTAATAGTTTTTCCGAAGTATCCGTATCGTAAAAAACAGAAATTCTATTATCTTTTTTTGCAAAATCGTATTCTTCTTGGCAATAGTCTCTAATACCAACTTGCACTAATTTATTGGGTGCAAAATCACTCTTCATGACATTATAGAAAATGGAGGCATGAGAGTGAGTAAAGCCAAAGTATGCTTCTCTGAAATCATGATGTGCATCGATGTGTAAGATCGAGAATTCCTCATGCTTTTCAGAGATTGCCTTAATGGCACCATAGGGAATGCTATGATCTCCTCCTAAACTTCCTGCAATTTTTCCTTTTTCTAGAGTCTTTTTGGTTTCTTGGTAAACCCAATCATTCAAAGCTTCACTTGCTTCATTTACTTGTTTTAATAATTCAGGCTTGTCTTCAGGGCTAGTCTCGTAAACCTCTTGGGCTTTTTTCTGATTGGTCTGTGAAGACTTTAAGATTGCATCATTGCATTCTCTTAGGAAATATTTTGGAGAATTGTGAGTTGGGTATTTGGCACTAAAATGATCGATTTGCACAGAGGCTTCTCTGATTTGATCAGGAGCTAGTGATGTACCTCCTCCGTAAGAAGTTGTAACCTCCCAATTTACAGGAGTAATTACTACGCTAGATTCTTCCTCTGTGCATTCAATATCAAATAGACTCATGCTCTTACCTTTAGGAAATAAACGGCCACGGCCAAAAGTGTACCTAAGATTAAAGTGTATTTTTCAAAATCTCTCTCGATAATATCTTTCATTTTTGCACCGAAAAAATAGAGCAATACGGCAATGATAAAGAACCTCATTCCACGCCCTAGTATTGAGGCTAATACAAATGGACCAAATGGGATGAGCAATGCTCCAGCGGTAATGGTGAAGACTTTGTAGGGGATCGGCGTAAAACCGGCGATAAAAATAGCAAGAAACGCATTTTCTGCGAACTTGGTTTTTACCAACTCAAAATGTTCTGGTTTTATGATGCCACCAAGGAGGTAGCTTTCTACTAAGCTCCAAAGCTCTGCACCGATATAGTATCCTGCTATTCCACCAAGGACACTGAAGATGGTGCAAATTAAAGCGTAACTGATGGATTTTTTGGGTTTGCTGGCACCCATGGTAATTAAAAGTATGTCTGGTGGGATAGGGAAAAAACTACTTTCGGTAAAAGCAATTACAGCCAAGGCTTTTGTATTGTGTTTATGATCTGACCAATGAAGAACCCAGTCATATAGTTGTCTTAACTTTTTAAATACCGCCCAATTTTTCAATCTACACCAACTTGTTAAAAATAATTTATTTGATTTTATCGAATGTACCTAAGCTTATCTGAAAAGGCAATCTCCTCTGCTCATGGGATCAAAAGCAGTGAACTAGGAGTGTGTTGGCTGCTAATCTGATGATTTTTCCTGTCTGCACTAGGTGATTATTTCCCAGGCTTTATGTCCATAAATCTTGCCATTGGCCTTGTAATAAGTTTTCCTATCGCCCAAACTAGATGTGATTATAGATATTTACAGCGTGTGGAGGCTCCTTTGTTTACTAAGATTTTTCTAAGCTCCCTAATTTCAGTTTTTAGTTTTTCTACAGCACTTGCAGTGATTGGTAATCCCAATGCTCCGGTGGGTGGAACTGTATATTTTGATTTAGGCGGGGAACCGGCTACTTTAAATCCCTACACTTCGACGGATGGATACTCACAAATCATTCATGCTTATGTGTTCGATACCATGACTACTAGAAATCCAGATACTTATGAAGTGGAACCAAATTTAGCTGAAAAGTTTGAAATTTCTAAAGATGGATTGAGCTTTACCTTTTATTTAAGAAAAGATGCAAAGTTTCATGATGGTAAGCCAATAAGCACGGAAGATGTAAAGTTCTCCTACGAGTCCATTATGAATCCTGATTATAAAGCCATTGTATTAAGGCCTTTTTACACCTTTATTACCGATGTGATTGTTCATGACTCTCATAAGATTACTTTTAAAGTGAAAGAAAAGTATTTTAAGAATATCGACTTTATTGGTGGTATGCCAATTTTAGAAAAAAGCAAATACGGAAACCCTAAAAAAAGTATGAATAAAAAACTTTATGGCAGTGGCCCCTATATATTAGACCAGTGGCAAAAGGGAAGAAAGATTATCTTAAAGCGAAACGATAAATGGTGGGGTTTTAAATTAGATAGTAATAAAGGCCTCTACAATTACAAAAAAATCGTTTACCGATTTGTGCGAGAGAACAATGTTAAAGTGGAGATGTTAAAGAAGGGAACTCTAGATTTTCTAGCGATGAGACCTATTGCTTTTGAGAAGCTTGCCGTTGGTGAAGCTTGGGGTAAGAAGGTTTTTAAAGTGAAAGCAGAGAACAAAGCAGCAAGGGGTTACGGCTTTGTTGGCTGGAATTTAAATTCTCCAAAACTAAATGATTCTAAGGTGCGAGAGGCTTTGTCTCTTCTTTTAGATCGAAATTTTATCGTGGATAAATTTTTATACAATTTGTATGAGCCTATCACAGGGCCTTGGAATCAACATTCTATGTATGCCGATAGTAGTGTAAAGGCAGATTCATTTGATCCTCAAAAGGCATTGAAGCTTTTTAGAGAAGCTGGCTGGAAAGATTCCGATAAAAATGGCGTATTAGACAAAATGATCAATGGAAAAAAAGTTGATATGAGTTTAACTATAATCACAGCTGCTGATGAGACGCTTAAAATTTTAACAACCTATAAAGAAGAGGCCAAAAAAGTTGGTGTCGATATCGATTTAAAATTGGTTGAATGGCAAACGCTTAAAAAACTTCGTAGTGAGCGTAAGTATGAAGGAATGGCTTTAGCTTGGGGAGGAATTGTGCATTTAGATCCTCACCAAATTTTTCATTCAGATAATGCGGTAGCTGGCGGTTCGAACTTTGTAGACTATAAAAACAAAGAAGTGGATAAACTCATTGATAAGGCTCGCGGAATCATGAGTAACAAAGAACGTGCACCTTTATTGAAAAAAGTTTTTAAGCAGATTGCCATGGATCGTCCTTACTTGTTTATGTTCACGCCAAAGTACAGTTTGTATGGACATACAAAACGCATGAAGAAAGTTAAGGATAGTTTAACTTACAGTGTCGGTTCTGAATACTGGTGGGTAGAGAAAGAAAAATAAAGGATTAGCAACTTGATTCAATACATCTTACGAAGATTACTTTTAATGTTACCGACGCTATTGGGGATTACTCTAGTAACCTTCGTGATCATCAATTTAGCTCCTGGTGGTCCAATCGAGCAGAAGCTCCAGCAGATTCAAGAAGCACAAGCCGGGGGAGGAAGATCGGATATGGGCTCCGCCCAAGTCACTGAAGAGGTGATTGAGGATCTTCGCAAGCAGTACGGTTTCGATAAGCCTTTGGTAACTAGATACTTTATTTGGATTAAAAAGCTTTGGGATATGGATTTTGGTCAAAGTTTTACATATGAAGAACCAGCTTATGATGTGATTGTCTCCAAGTTTCCAGTGTCACTACAATTTGGAATCGCCTCTTTGATCTTAGTTTATTTGATATGCATTCCTCTGGGAGTGTATAAGGCTGTAAATGATGGTTCCGTTTTTGATGTTAGTAGTAGTTTCATTTTGTTTGTCATGTATTCGATCGTGCCATTCATGTTTGGTATTTTATTGATTACCTTCTTTTCTTCCGATAGTTTTTTAGATTTGTTTCCCATTGGTGGTTTGGTTTCAGACAATTATGAGGATTTGACTCTATGGGAACAAATTAAAGATCGTATTCACCATTTTGTTTTACCACTTGCCAGTTATATGATTGGAAGTTTTACGACATTAACTTTTTTGATGAAAAACTCCTTATTAGAGGAAGTTAAAAAAGATTACGTTCGTACCGCAAAGGCTAAAGGCCTCGATAAATCTAAGGTTTATCTTAAGCATGCTTTGAGAAACTCTTTGATCCCAGTGGTTACTGGCCTAGGTGGTTTTTTATCTATCTTCTTTGCTGGCTCCTTACTAATTGAAACGATTTTCCAATTAGATGGAATAGGTCTTTTAGGATATAACTCCATTTTAGCAAGGGATTACAATGTAATCATGGGACTTGTATTTTTGCAGGCCATTGCCATGCTTGTGGGAAATTTAATTAGTGATTTAGCCTATGTTGTTGTTGATCCAAGGATAAATTTTAAATGATAGAAAGTAGAATTAAAAATGAACTCAGTTTGAAAAGATACCGCAAGCTTAAGGCAAATCGTCTTAGCATGATTGGCCTTTGGGGTTTAATTTTAATGCTATTTTTCTCTGTCACCGCAGAGTTTTGGGCGAACTCAAAGCCAATTATGGTGAACTACAATAAGAAAATTTACTTTCCTGTTTTTAAGCAATACCATCCCACAGAGTTCGGAAGAAAAGACATCCTTCTAATGAACTATCGTGAATTAGAGGAAGAGTTTGATAAAGAGAGAGGGGACTGGGTTGTGTGGCCAGTCATTGAGTGGGACCCTTATGAGAGTAACAAGAATGTGGATTTTTATCCAAGTCCCCCAACCGCTTCTAATTGGTTTGGTACGGATAATTCTGGAAGAGATATTTTAACTCGCTTAATGTATGGTTATCGATACTGTATCATCTATGCTTTTTTAGTTTGGTTGATTACCACTGTTTTTGGAATTGGCATTGGTGGTATCATGGGCTTCTTTGGCGGGCGAGTAGATATCGTGGGGCAGAGAATTGTTGAAGTATTAAATTCAGTACCACAGTTCTTTTTATTACTAATTATTGTATCTATTTTTCAACCAAATCTAATATGGTTGGTTTTTATATCGAGTCTTTTTGGTTGGATTTTTATTAGTTATTACATTCGAGGTGAATTTTTAAAGAATCGCCGTCTTGAGTTTGTAGAAGCGGCAAAATCTCTAGGGGCAAGTCGTTTTCGAATGATCGCCAAACATATCTTGCCAAATTCGTTGGGACCGGTAATTACTTTTGCACCATTTTTGATTGCATCTCATATTACTGGTTTAGCCAGTTTAGATTATTTAGGCTTTGGTTTACAGCCTCCTACACCAAGTTGGGGAGAGTTGTTAAAACAAGCACAAGAAAATTTTAGCACCAGTTGGTGGCTTGCCCTTTTTCCTTCCTTGGCTTTATTCATTACTTTATTGTTTTTGAATATGTTGGGTGAAGGAGTTCGAGATGCTTTTGATCCAAGAAAATAGTGAGTTGAAGATATTTTAATTTACAATTCAATCTTTGCGCCCTAGCTTGTAGGCAAGGGGAATGAAATGAAAAAAATTGAAATACCTTCAGCTGGCTCATATGACAAACTTAAAATTGTAGAGTGTGAAGACTTAACTCCTAAAGCAGGGGAAGTTGTAATTGACGTAAAAGGCATTGGTATTAATTATGCCGACGTCTGCATTAGACTTGGTGTTTATGAATCAGCAAAAAAATATGTTGGGTGGCCGATTACTCCTGGATTTGAAACTGCAGGCGTAATTAAAGAAGTTGGCGAAGGTGTCACTAAATGGCAAGTAGGCCAAGAGGTTGTGGCTTTCAGTTTTTTTAATGGATACGCTAGTCAGGTTTGTGTGCCAGAAACTCAAATATTAAATGTTCCACCTCAGTTCTCACTGATGCAAGCAGCAGGTTTTCCAGCAGTATTTTTCACGGCTTTTCACGCTTTGTATCATCATGTTGTTTTAAGGCCAAATTCAAAAATTTTGGTCCACTCTGCTGCGGGTGGTGTTGGTACGGCTTTAACACAGCTTGCAAAGATGGCCGGGCATAAAGTGGTGGGAGTAATTGGTAGTAGTCACAAAAGAGAGTATTTAGAGCAATTTGGTCCCGATAAAATTATTGATAAATCCAAAGAAGATCTTTGGAAAGAAGCAGAAGCTTTTTCTCCAGAGGGTTATGATATAATTTGTGATGCCAACGGCTATACAACCATGTTGGACTCTTACAAACATCTAAAGCCTGCAGGAAAACTTTTGGTCTATGGTGCGCACAGTATGTTATCCAAAAAAGGTGGCAGACTAAACTATTTAAAAGCTGGAATTGGTCTTTTGAAAACTCCAAAGTTTAACCCCTTTGATTTGATTTCTAATAACAAAGGAGTTATCGGGTTTAATTTGAGCTTTCTATTTGGGGAACAGGATTTAATTTTAGACTGTGTCAGTAAGTTGGAGGAGATTTTCAAATCAGGAAAAATCAAACCCATCCCAATTACCGAAATTCCATTTGAAGAAGTTGCTAAAGCTCACCAATTCATTGAAAGCGGTAACTCGGTGGGAAAAATAGTTCTAAAAATTTAGAACTATTCTTCTTCCATTTTTAAAATACTCGCAACTTTATCTTTACAGCGACCACAGCCGGTGGTTGCCATAGTTTCAGAGATAACATCTTCTAAGCTTCCACCTTTTTTAACGATGTCCTGAATTCCACCACAACTAACACCATGACAAAAACATACGGTTTCAGATTTTGTCGAGCCTTTGCTGGTTTGAGAACTTGCTCCGAAATTACTCGTATTGGTAGGTGCTGCAAAAAGCTCTAGTTGAATGTTTTCTTTAGCGATATTTTGCCCAAGAAGCTGAGACTCAATTCCCTTCACAAAATTAGGGGAGCCGACGATATAGTAGATGGCGTCTTTGGGCACTTGACGTTTGAGCTCTGCAATCAAAGTGGCGTTCACTCTGTCTCCCACTAAGTTTACACTATTGGAAAAATCAACCTCTAATGGGCTTTGTAGCTTTCGATCTAAAATGATCTTCTTACCTAATTCGGCTTGGGAAATTGTGTGAGTAACTGAGAAGTTCCCCATTTCATGAGCGTCTTTTTCAAGGTCTTTCAAAAAGCTCGCCTCTTTTCGGTTAGCATATACTAGGTATATCTCTTTGCCGATTTTATTGTATTTAGCGTATTGAATGGCCGAGCGAAATGGTGTGATGCCAATTCCGCCTGCAATAAATACCATAGGTCGCTCAAACTGAAAGTTTAGCCCCATGCCAGAAAGTTCTTTTACATAGATTTTTCTGTTAAAATTTGTTTTTAAGTCAACCAATGCTTGTTTAAAATTACTGTCAGAAAGTCCAACGGCAAATTCTAGAGAAGTGTCTTTGGGGTTGTTAGCCAAAGACAAATAACGAGATTCTAGACCATTTTTAGTGTCTATCGAAATCTCAAAGGCCGCGCCAGCTTGTAAGTTATCGTCTATTTCTAAAGGTTTTTTAACTTTAAAACTCAAGCTGTGCTCTGTCTCTTGAGAGATTTCTAACACCTTTGTCTCATGATCATGTCTTTCTCGAACGATGAAGCCCTCGTGAATATTTTTAAACTCTACGACAAGGTCTTTCCTAGAGCGAACGTGGCTATTATTCATGATTTGATAGTCTCTTAGAGTTTCTTTAAGAGAGAGTTTTAAGAGTTTTTCTTCAGAGGAGCTTAATCCCATTTTGATAGAATCAATTTTTTGAGTCACTTCTAGGCTTCTTGGAGATTTGTAAACTTCTGCTCCTTCAAAGTACTTTAAATGACCTGAAATTAGTCCTTCAATCATTGCTCCATACTTATTTTCAAATTCTTTAAGAGCCTGGTACTTTTTAGCTTCGGCGGTTTTCCATCTTAGTAGATTTAGACGGTTCTGCTTCTCTCTGTCAGCGATTGCTTCAATTTTGAGTTTCTTTTGCGCATCAACTTCTAAGCTTTCTTGGTCCTCAATAGTTTTTACTTCACTCTCAAATATTTTTTCTAAAGTTTTAAGAGGAAGACTCTTGATATATTGTTGCACTTGCTTTTCCACGTAGTAGTGAATCATTCCTAGCTCAAACAATATGAAAGGGTGTCCATTTAAAACGCTTCCGTTACTATTCGATGTACTAGCTTCACTTTTCAATTTACGTATTTTATCAATCATTCCTTTTAGGCGAAACAAAACATTGTTTCCATAAAAGTATTTGTAGGCACCAGCAAATACAGCCATATGCTTAGTTTCATCTTGGCGAACATTATCTACCCATTGGTTTGTTTCTCCTCGAGAGTGTGCACGGAGATAAAAGTAGATTGAATTTGCATTCCATTCACTAGAGTTACGACCAATCACATGCATAAGAGCATTGTCAATATTGTCATAGGCTTGTCTCGGATCAGCTGCAAATGTTGTGGGTTCCGTTTTTTCCATGCCGGTAACTTGCTCTGCCAATCGCATGATCGCATTTTCATGGCGACTTTCTTCTTTACACCAAACGTTCTTGCAAAACTGACCAATGTCTTTTTCTTCCTTTTTTGCCTTTTCTTGGTGCGCTAAATACTGCTCATGCGTTTTTCCCATAAAAGCAGATAGACTCGGCATCAGTGCCCTAAGTATTTCACCGCTATTCGTAGAATAGTCATTAATAGGAGCTTCTGTTTCACTGGCGAAAAAAGCGATTTCAGACCAAGTGGAAGGGTTTAAGTTTTTTACCTGTCCAGGACGAACAGCAGCTAAGCCACCAGGGATTCGATCCCAAGGTCTTAATTGTGATTCAGGTAATCCTAATTGAGTAGCTCCGTAAAAATCAAACAATCCGCGATCGAAGACCTCAACAGACATACCTTCTTCGATCATTTTTTTAGTGGAGCGGATACTTAGAAAAGATTTAACCAGATGTTTGAAATTTTTTGAAAGAGAGTTTAGCCAAAGTCTAAACTTCCCAGTTCTAAATTGTTTTTCAAACTCTAGCTTGTTTTGTTGAACAGCGGCTTTTGAGCTATTTTTGATGTCTAATTTTGACAATATAGAATAAAGATCTTTCGGCCCCGTGGTCTTTGAATCCGAAATCATTTGTAAAACATAGGAGATCTCTCTGGCAGTTACTCCTTCAGTGAAAAAATTCAAATATAGATACTGACTTACTAAAGGGTCCTGAAGTTCTTCTCTGAGCTTGGCATCGTCCGTAATTAGTTTTGAAAACTCTTGGATCTGCTTTAAGGATTCATGCTTCAAAGACTTTTTGTTAACAGCCGCAGTCTGAAAGCAAGAAACTGATGCGTTTAAGTTAGTGGAAAAAGTGTGTAAGCAGAAAGTGATCAGTGTGAACACAAGAAAACGACTATAGATAGAAGTATTTATCATCTGACTATCCCCCCGGATTGATTGATGCACAGTAGGGGAAAACAAAAGTTATATCAGGTATTTTTTAATTTCGTGAAAAAATACTATGTTCATTAAGCTGTTTTTAAGCTGAGTTAAATGGCCATTTGATGGATTTGCATACAATTTAGTGCTTTTGGTATGAAGTTTCGTTAACATACCTCATATTAATAGAAACTATAAGAGTGAGTTTTATATTTGTGTGTGAAAAACATCTTGCGTTATGTGAGGCTTTATGACAAATGAACAGATTTTTGAAATTTTAAGTTCAGCCAATGATTTTTCTGGTCACAATTTTTTAGATCTAAAAAAGGATCAAATATTAAATCAAAATGTTTCTCTATTGTTTTATGATTTGGAAGAGGCAGTCAGCTTCAAAAGTGACGATGGAACTCTTCATTTTTATGGAAAATCAGAAAAGGCTGTGTCAAAGCTGATTGAACAAAGAATTCAGCAAAAGGATTTTAGAGAGGATGCTTCCATTTTTACCCAGGATTGTTTTCTAGATCTTTTCTTGAAAAGAGTAAGCTTTTATAAGAAGCAATTTGATTTTGACTATTACAGAAATTCCAAGCTATCAAAAGTCTCTGGTACTGCTCTGGAAGACTCTCTAAAATTTCGGTTTTTGACCGACCAAAATCAAGGTGATCAAGACATATTGAGTAAATGGTATCGTGACTACAATTCAGAAATGAAAACCTCTTGGAAAACTCCCATCTTGGATGAAGGCAATCGGGAACACTATTACTGTATGATGGATAGAAGCTCAGAGCCCCTTGCATTTGTAAATTTCAATCTAGAAAGTACTCACAGGTTATGGTTTGGTCGTTTTTTTATTAAACCAGAGCATAGAGGAAAATCCTATGGGAGGGCCATGATTGCTAAGATGAAGCAAATGGCAATTCTCAAGAAAAAGGATCTAGCCTTACTGGTTCACACCGATAATCTTAAGGCAATTGAGCTATATCAAACGGAAGGCTTTGAAAAAAAGGACCGAATCCTTGTTTTATCTCGAGCATAAGGCTTTTGTAGGTCGATAGCATTGGAAAAATTTCAAAATAGGCATGCTTTATAATTGCGTAACACTGTTTGTGATAGATTCTCTGCAGGGAGAGAAATCATGAATTTTATAAAAAGTTTGTTCGTTGTTTTTTTGCTATGCAGTCAAAATTTGTCTGCTATTGAATGCTCGGTGGCTTCGGAAGAAGATCTAGCCAATTACCACGATTTTTTAGAAAGAGTTGGGCGATTTGTCTATTCATCTTCTGGTTTTTCAAGAGACAGTCAAGACACCAGGTCGATGACTAGTTTTTTATATTCTCATCCTCATGTTAAAAAGCATTACCGTCCTCGTTTTTCAAGTTACAACGAAGATATTAAGTCTTTACTTTCTGCCACTTACCGCAATCGAAGATTTTTTATTAGAGAGTCTCCTGGAAGTAAGTTGTTTATAGAAAAAGTAGAGCAAGCCTTGTTTAAGGTAGACACCTCGCTCACTGAGGGCTTATTGAATGAAGCGAATCGAGTGGAACAAAAGCCAAAAGAGAGATTGAGTCCAGAAGTAATTGGCAAAAGTATGAGTTTAAAGCAGGCTTCACAGAAGTCACAAAGCCAGACTCAAACTCAGTCCACTAGTTCCAGTGGCTCGCAAAGCGTTTATAATCCATTTGGTGCCCAGGCAATTCAAGCTTTTGACCATATGGCTTCAAATTTGTCACAAGCGCGAAACTCACATTATATGGTGAACCTTAAACCTTATTATTCGTATTTCAGTAATTTGAAGATGGGTGAGTTAACGACTGACGTAGTGACTGCTAGCATTCAAGTAAAAGACCTACCAAGTCTTGTAGATGTGTTGATATCCTACGTGAATCTTTATAGTTCAAAAGGCTGGATAGACAATCTGGATATTACGGCTTTTTCTAAGGCCATTTCTCAGGAGCTTCTATCAAACCCAATCTACTCACAAAAGGTTTCGGCTGGAATGCTTGTGCCTGATTTTTCTGCCATTATTCATGCCTTGTATGCAAGAACAGGTGTTTTTTCTCAAAGTACTTCAAGTGCAGTTCGTTTGGTGGATTTTCAAGACTATGCCGATATAGTAAATAAAAGAGCAGACGCTGATTTACTTAAGGATGATTTTGGTCAGGTACTGGAAGGATTTTTATTTCAGTAAATTTGTGCTAAGTATTTTGAAGCATTTTTTTATAAGTAAGTTTTCGTCAAACCATAAGTAGTTTCACTAATTTGAAAAACGGACCTTGCTACAGCCTATTGCTATCATTCTCCAGTGATCTACAACAGATCCATATCGGAAATTAATTTAACGACTACCTCTAAAAGTTTACAAGCCTAGAGGTAATCGTTGGGGGATTTAGAAGTTAGGGGACTTCTAAAACTGAATTTGCGTCACTTTAACTTTGCCTTCTTGATTTAAATCCTAACGTGGATCAGCGTTAAGGCTTATGGCATCACTACTTGCAATATTAGGTCTATCCTTAGTGTTAATGAGAATCTTGATTTATCCGGTTTTAGGAAATTGGATCCAAAAAATACGGATTTGGTAAAAGCCATCTATAAAAAGCTTAAATCGATCTATTTTAGGGGCCTGATAGTTTAGGTCGAATCTTTCAATTTTATTCAATCTAATATTTTACCAATGAATAGGCTAGTGCTTGCTTTTGGTCCTTAATTTTATCTGTCGAAGACTTTCAGGGCGCAAAAGTAGAGATTTAGCATTCTTTCTATTGCATCCTGCGTCGTGGATAAAAGTCCAGTAATTAATCATGTCTTGAAACCCATAAAATATTAGGCATAATATTTTATGTGGATATGAAAGAGGTTCTCAAACAACGAAGACAAGATTTAGGCATTAGCCAGACTCATTTGTCGCAGTTGTCGGGGCTCTCGATCGCTAGCATCCAAAATGTGGAGGCTGGCAAAGCAAATTTGTCCATCTCGAATCTTGCTTCTCTTTTAGAGGTTTTGGGTTACGACCTAAAGCTAGAGAAACGCCAGGTAGAGTGGGAGCGACTCATTCAATATGGTCTTCCAGTTTTACCAGAGCGTAGTTCTAAGCCTGATGGGATGCTACAAATAGAGTGGTTGGAAAAGTTACTTGTAAGTGCGTGTGCGGAGTTTATACAACAAAGAAAGCCAGGATCTGCACACTACTTACGAGAACGTGAAGCGTTACAAGCGATGGTACTTGCTTTAGCGGATCATTTTCCAAAACTTTATGAGGAGCGTTTTGCCTCTTATAAAGTAATTAAGAAGTTCTACCCAGAAGTTCATGAAATTTCCGGGAAGCTAATAAAGTTACGCAGAATTGCAATTGATCGCCTGGCAAAATATCTATAGGAGTGCTGTTTTTGTGGGGAAAATAGATGTGGAGTGAGGAATTACTAGAGCAATTCGTAATTCTAGCCAGTCAAGAGCTAAGCGGTGACTGGGTCCTGTGTGGTGCGAGTGTTTTACCATTACTTGGTATTAATACTCGCACCACATGGGATATTGATCTCTATGGGATGAATGATCAATCCCAATCAGAGATCATGAAGCTTATGGATTTGGTTGGTTCATTAGGAGTACCAGCTGAGTGTATTAATGTATCTGGTGGTTACTATTTAAGTAAAACACCAAATTTTTCTGAGCATTTAGTCTTGTTGCAAGAATCACAAGCAAAGATCTATCGACCAGATTTTTATTTGTTTAGTCAGTTGAAGTTAAAACGATTTTCAGAAGTGGATCTTTTAGACTGCCAAGAGCTATTCAAAAAAGAAGCCGCAACAAATCCGCAGTTGATAAATTTAACTCGGGAACTTTTAGTGAATGAGCTTTCAAAAATTTCTCATCCAGAAAAAGCAAAACGCGTTGTGCAATTTATGCAGTATTTAAATAATTAATTCTTGTAAAACAAAAAAACTAAAGAGATACTTTATTTGTAAGTTAGAAAAACAACTAGGATTACTACATAACTTACGAGGGCCGCGCAAGCGGCCCTTCGCTTTTTAAAAAGCAAAAACTTTTTTCGAGTCGAGCGGGACCCCGTTTTCATCTTCACTTTTTAGACAACATTATTTTAAAACCAGGTGTATACAAAAAGATGATCTTAGTTATTCCTGATTTCTTCTGCGCTGACACCACCGCAGTGAACTATATTGTCTTCAATGTATCCAATCATGGCCGAATCTGACCAAATAAGGCCTTGATCTAAACCATTTCCACATGGATAGCCTGAGATAAGAAAGTGATAATACCTATCCTGACCATCTAATGAAATCCAGGACTCAAAAGTGAAAGTGTCGAAGCATTTTTTAAAATCGGTTTTCCTTAGTCCTGGAAACTTGTTAAAAGCTGCTTCAGTGAAGCCGGCTTTCCTCAATAAATCACTGTTATGTTCTCTTGAAGCTATGTCGTAATTTGAAATTAATGGATTTTCCCAATCTCCTAGATTGATCCCATCGATGTCTTCACAGGCTATAGTGTTAATCGTTATAGTAAAAAAGTATAAGATCGTTATAATAAGTTTCATTGCTTTGCTCCTAACTATTCTTCCTCGCAAAAAATAATATTCTTACTAACTCCACCGATGATAGTTCCATTCGGATTCAAAAGAATTCCTCCTGTTTTACCATCATGACATTTATCCCCGTGAACCAGCATATAGACTTTTTTATCATCTTTACGTGTATACATCTCATAAATACCAAAATCATCGTTACATTTGTCAAAGTCTAAGCCTCTTAAATACGGGCTTACTTGAAATTCAAATTTATTAAGTACATCATCGAAAGATACTTTATATGGTTGGATTTTGAGATAAGCTGTTTCTTTCATTCTAGTTGTAGTGATGTCGATACCGTGGAGTTCTTCACATGCAAAACTAGAATTCGTAACTAGGGCCAGCGTTAAAATGGCTAGATAAAATTTCATTTTTTCTCCTCTGTAAAAGTATTTTTTTAAGAAAGCTTGTTAGTTTTTCGTGTTTAAATTTATTGGCATATTCATATGCCTTAATAATTGAGTTTGTACTTATATTTTGGCTTGCAATTATTTCGTTAAGATCGTTTAAATCATCTTTTAAATTATGCAGGGTATTTTGAATTGCAATTAATGACGTTGGTAGTGAGTCTTGATTTACATTATTGAATTTTAATTGGTACTGAACTAAGGAGTGAATCTCGTCTTCAAAAGTATTTTGAATGTTAAAATTTGCCTCTTGGATTCCCTCAATGCTTTGAAATAAACTAAGTGATGCTTCTTTTTCTGACTTAGTAAGGTGTCTATAACATTTTTTTGCGGAGTCGTATTTCATGTCAGGAGTGCCGCTGATATTGATACCAAGAAGCTTAGCAATTTTGACATCAAACAAAGGTGCACCGGAATTCCCTTGAAAAGAGTGAATAGGGAGAGAAAAGGTTCTAGATGTATAATTTGATAGGGGCTCTGCGGTAAGCTCCACTCTTAAGGGACTATGTAGAGGAAACCCCAATAAAATATAGTTATTCTTGCTTGGAGCAATACTATTTGAGCTTTTAGGTTCATTTTTTTCGTCTCTTGTTGTCGTAGATTCTGGTTTTAGCTGTATGGCAGCTAGGTCAAAGTGTCTGGGGATAGATCGAAAAAATAGTAGTTTATCAAAGTATCTAAGTTTTGAAGAATCTGAGTCGGGAAAAACGAATACAAAATTTTTGAGTTTTTCTAGGTTCTTCTTCTGAACCCTATCGTGATACAGGTTTTCGATACAATGACCTGCGGTCGCGACAATATCTTTATCTATTCTAGTAAAAGAACAAATTGAAAAGTGTGAATATTCCTTTGGCTCACAAGCTGTCGATGAGGATCTAGCCTGTTTTAATATAGATTTTTCTAGGCTTGGATTTTGGATAAACTCTTTGTTACTTATGTATCCAAATTTTGAAGAATAGGGGCTTAATTGATTTGCTTTGATAATTATGCTGTATAGGAAGCACAAGGATAAGCAAGCAAAGCTCTTGATTGAGGTGCTCAAAAAGAGCTTTGCATCTTTCATGACTATCTACACCATGCGAAAGAAGAAACCCATCTTCCCCATCTATCGACACCAACACATTCAACACCTGATTGGTAGCCAATAATATTACCCCAATAGTCAGTAATGGCACGGCTAGCAGCTTGATAATAACAACCGTCACCAGTTGAATAACAGCTGATCTGTCTTCCATTTGGACAGGTTGCCCAACCAGTACACTGTGCCACTTTGTTTTCAAGGGCTTCAGTTGGGTAGTCCTGAGCTGTGAAAGATTGACCTTCTACAGTCAAGTCTGCTTGAGCAGATACAGCCAGGCTTAGTATAAACAATAAACTCAATAAAAATTTCATCTAGTCCTCCGAGTGATTTTTACAATGGGCTTAGTTAGCGAGAAAGAACTGAAAGGGCAAAGAAAATAATCAAAACACATATAGTTTAGAAAAAGGTATATCTTTTGTTTATTTATACGGAAGAAAAAGTAAAACCTTCTTAGTTTATCAATTTTTTGTTAAGACGCCTGTTGCCTTATATATCAAAGCTTGAAGCCTTTTGTGGAAAGCTGCTAATTCTTATTGGGCTTTTCTAAATTTGTAGTTATCTACAAACTTTCTTAAAGTCTTTTTGAAGAGCTTTGTCTGCTTTCTTTCTATAGTGGTTAAGAACCAACAACATGGAAGGAGAGAATTATGTTTGGATGGACACTTTTATTTTTTATTTTCGCGATTATAGCAGGAGTCTTTGGGTTTTCTGGAGTGGCGGGTTCACTTGCAGAAATGGCGCAGGTTCTATTTTTCATTTCAATCGCATTGCTTGTAATTTCTGCCGCGGTGAGAGCTTTTCGCGGAGGTAATGTTTCGTGAATAAACTCTTAGTGGGAACGATAAGCCTATTTTTCTTATGTTCTTGTACCACTGTATATTATAAGAGTTGGGAGCTATTGGGTCGTGAAAAACGCGACCTGCTTAGCTCCAATATAGAGTCTTTAAAAGGTGATCAAGAAGATGCGAAAGAAGAGTTTTCTGAAGTTCTCGAAAGAATGCGTCTCGAATATTCTGGAGACAAGCAAAGTATTGCAGAGACTTACTCGGATCTGAAATCAGATTATGATGATCTTAAATCAGAAGTAGATGATGTTAGTAGTCGCTTAGATCGCATCGATGGTTTAGCAGAGGCTTTGTTTCAAGAGTGGTTGGTTGAAGCTAACGAATTTGATAGTAGAGACTATCGAAAAAAGAGCTTAGCAAAGCGTGGTGAAACAATGAGAAGCTTTAACAAATATATGAAATCCACTCGAAGAATGGAAACTAGCATGAAGCAGTCACTCAAGGCCTTACAGGACGAAGTGGTATTTTTAAAGC
The DNA here is from genome assembly GCA_002436415.1 of Bdellovibrionaceae bacterium UBA6502. Classification (GTDB taxonomy): domain Bacteria; phylum Bdellovibrionota; class Bdellovibrionia; order Bdellovibrionales; family UBA840; genus UBA6502. The sequence continues at coordinate 211,282 of DJMA01000003.1, forward strand.
ACAATTTAAATTCTCAAATTGTTAGACAGTTTAATGTGAAACTTGCGAATATCGAAAAGGATATGGAGAAGATTATTCTAAGAATCGAAAAATCCATTCAGGGAACGGATACTTATATAAAAGAAATTAGACGTTTAGATTAAGCCTGGATCTGAAAATTTAAAGAAAAACTATTAGTAGAAGGCGTACTCATGTACGTCTTCTACTTTTAAATGAAACGGACTGAACTCTTCCCACATTTCTTCTAGAACAATATAATACTTTCCTGTGTCTAATTCATAAATGCAGCGTTCGTCTTTGCCAATACCGTGCTCATCACAAAAACCCAAGCTATTGCCATCGGCGTCGACCACTTCAAAATCGATGTCGGATCGTTTTTGTAGTAATGCAATTTGAAAAGCAGATTTGTAGTCTACATCAATTTCGTAAACCTGGATTTCATTGGCCTTCATAAGGCCTTGATAACTTTTATGTAATTCAATTTTAATGGCTTGGGATTGAAAGTCGATAATTTCAAAAGCGGAAACGGGGAGGTAACTAATCGCAAAGGAAAATAAAAGTATAAATATTATTTCCGTCCACTGTTTCAAAGCTGATTCTCCTAGATGATGCTAGGAAAATTGTAAAATGTTGAGACTTAGAGTCAATGATCTACACAGCTTGGCAAAGCTTGTGAGCTTAGCGTCACAAGCTTTTAAGCTTACTTATCAAGAGAAACTCGCTTTTTATTGATCATGCGAGTTACTTTTTGGAAGTTACTTAAGCCATTTGCTTTGGTTATGCCGGCTTGGCTTAGTTTTTGGTCGGCAGATAGGGAAGCTGTGGTTCTTCCTGAGTTTTTACCGCCAAGGTCTTTTAATAGTTTACTGAGGTCAAATTTATCCTTTTGGGTGGCACTTCCAATTCCACGACCATTTTTCTTCCAGGCATTTCCTGCGCCGGTTGCGTATCCTCCGGAGAATCCACCTCCGCCACCGCCTCCGCCTGAGCCGGAAAGCCTTCCTAAAATGTCGGTATCAATTCCAGAGTCAGCTCCGCCTGGTGCTCCACCACCAGGACCGCCACCACCGCCACCGGAGGCACTCCCTAGTCCACCAGCATTACCAACATTACCACCAGTGGCAAGGCTAGCTTGCGCTGCTGTTTCGCCGTCAAAACCGTTAAAGTCTGAATTAAAAAAGTCATCATCGGTTAGAGCATTGCCTAAACCGTCGTAGTCATATTGGTCACCATTTAGTGCATCGTTAAATTCATTTCCTCCATAACCAGAACCAAGATCTGCAGGACAAGATGCAGGTGGTGCCGCTGAAAAACAAGGGGCACAAGCTGGGTTGTATTGTGCATTTGCACCAGCACATTGTGTGTAATCGCCAGAATTAGCAACACTTGTAGGGCAAGAAGGGTGGCCTTGGTTTTGCGGATAAGTATTGAAATCACATGCAACTGAAGGACATTGGGTTGGATCACTCATTGTATCTGCGCTAGTACAAGCAGTAAGTTCTTCTTGCATTTTCGTAGTTAATTCACAATCTTTGGCTGCGTAGTGAGCTTGTAAAGCTTGCGCTGCGGAGGCCGTCAGTTTCATATAGTTCATTGTTTGTGCTTGGCAAAACCTAAGGTAGTCTGCAGCTGTTTTATCAGCACCATCCACTTTATCTAATTGTTGAGTTCCTAAAGGTTCACAGGCAGTTTTACAGGAAGAAATGTGATACTGACATTTGGCAGAAAGTGTACTAGATAGACCACTTGTCATAAAAGTGACATTTTTAGCTCCATCACAGGATTCAGAGATAGTACTACCCATCGAACCAATCATCATTTGAGCCATCATAGTGAAACCATCATTTTCAATGTCGCACCATTTTTCAGTGAGATTTCTCTGGTTTGCACATTCATCGCCTGCTTGTTGTTGTTGAGGAGTTTGCGTATTACCGCCAAGCTTGGACTTATATTGGACGTTTGCTCCGTTACTTATGCTGTCACCAACGAAACCATTCATGTCAGTCGTTACGCCAATGGCTGGCTGGGAGCCAGAGTTTTGTGGATTAGCATTATATTGAATATTTGCGTTGTCACTTATACTATCTTGAAGAAAAGAATTCATATCGGTTTCTAGCTCAAGAGTTTGCTCTGGAGCCTCGTAAGTTAATTCTGGAACTTCAAAACTATTAAACTGTGTGTTTGCGTTGGAGTTGTGTTGAGTCGTTTGGCATTCAGGAGTATCGCAAGCAAAGGATTGCTGGCAATATGCCAAACTAGCGCTCATTGCCAAAGTACTTAAAATAAATTTCAAACTTAAATTTATAGGATGTCTTCTCATACTTTCTATTCGACAAAAGTCAGATCTCACTTTAGTACGGAGATGCGTTTTTATAATAAAAATAGCCATATAGGCCCAAATGGAGCCTTCAGGTGTTAAAGTTTTTTACATGCGCTTTGCGTCTGTACAGAAATGATGCGCTACTTGCAGTAAGCTACACCAATTTTATGTATATTTACTCCTCTAGACTTGTCCTTTGTTTGTTGATCATCCGAGTTACTTTCTGGAAGTTGCTTAAACCATTGGAAGAAGTAATCCCTGCATCTGCTAGTTTTTCTGTGTTTGATAAAGCTGTGGTATCTCTAACCTGTGTCTTTTTGCTTAAATCTCCAATTAGTTTTTGCAAATCTATTTCTTTCGATTCCGTGGCCTCTCCAATTTTTCTAGCATTATTTTTCCAAGCACTGCCGGCCCCTTCAGCGTATCCACCAGAAAAACTTGAACCGGAAGAAGCGCCGCTACTCCCACTTAATCTTCCTAAAATATCAGTATCCACATCTTCGTTGGCGGAGGCAGTAGAAGTTCCTGTTAGACCAGAACTATCGCCAGAGCTAGAACTACTACCTAGACTTGCGCTTCCAACGCTTCCACCAGAAGCCAAGCTGGCTTGACTTGCTGTCTCACCATCAAAGCCGTCAAAGTCTGAACTGAAAAAATCATCTGTAGAAAGGCTATTGCCGAGACCATCGCTATCATAAGAGTCACTATAAAGGGCATCGTTATACTCATCACCATAACTTGTTGTTGTGCTAGTAGTATCACTAGGACAAGTGGAAGGAGGTGTGCTGGAGTAACAAGGAGCACAGGCAACATTGTACTGAGCATTTGCGCCCGTACAAACGGAGTAATCATAAGTGGTATTGGTGGTGTAGGCCGCACAGGCTGCATGCCCTGAATTTTGCGGGTAGCTTGTTAAATCACAGGCAATGCTTGGACAGTATTCAGGATCCGTCATTTTATCGGCATCATAACAAGCGTATAAATCATCATCAGAAACTAAGTCATCACAACTCTGTGCCTGAGCCATTGCTGAAATTCCTTGGCTAATGGAAGCAAGCATCTTGGTAATGTTGACACTCATTCCCTTACATGAGTTTAACATCGTGTTAGACGTCCTGGCTTTGCCATTCACCTCAACACTTGCAGTGCTAGCATTTAACTCCTCAGCTTCGCAGCTAGAAATACAAGAGTTTTTTGCTTGCCAACAGGCTGCTGTGATCGCTGCAGAAATGGCCGTAGTTCCTTTGGTTAGATCCGCCGCTTTTTTACATGACTCCGCTACATCGTCAGAACTACTGGAAGCAAAACCAGGAAGTATTGTTAACACAACTGTCGTAATGGGGCTATTTTCAAGGTCACATAGTTTTTGGGCATAGCTATAAGATGAAGAACAAGAGTTTAAACTTTCAAGTACTTCTTCAGAAGGGGCTTGGGTAGCACTTTGCCCATTAGTAGTTGTGTTGTTGTTAGTAGAGGTGGCAGTGGTGCCAGGATTGGTTTCTGTAGTATTAGAATCAGTGGCACTGGCATTCATAGCCCAAGTTCCTGTATCGCTTAAGCTGTATGTAATCGAATAGCCATTTTCGGTAACAGTACATTCTTGTTCTCCTGTATCACAAGGGGAGCCACTTGTGATACTGTTGGCGGCGACAGCTTTAAGGTGATAAGTAAAAAAGACGAGCAATAAAATTTTTAAAATACCATTTCCAGTTTTCATGCTTATCGTTTCGCCGCTGTTGAAAAACAACTTTAGACTTCAAAACGAGTGATTTACTTTAATTCTTTATGTTTTAGGTACCTTCTTAGTTTGTTTTACTTAGTAAGAATTTTGAAAGTTGTTTCCATGATTTTTCCACAATTATTAAAATAAAAATATTTTTATCCACTTAGCGAATACCTACTTTTTTTGTGAAAAGACTTTTTTATTTTGAAAAAACAAATGTCAAAAAATAAAAAAAATAAACTATGGAAACACATTGAAAACAATATGGAAAGACTATGGAAACTCCCATGGATGAAACCGTCTATATCGTCGACAGGAAGTCATGGCATTTTACAATTATTAGATTTAAAACAGCTAGTTAAGATATAAACTTTTAGTGAAAAATCAAAAAAAACAAAGCGGTAATAGATACAAGAGCTACATTAATTTTTTTGCGCATATTAAAATTTTATTAGCAATAAAAAGTATTGGTCACCGGCTACTATTGAGACCTAATAAGTTGGCTATACATTTTTTAAGCTGTGATTTCAAAGCGACTTGCTTTTTTTAAGCGATCTAATATTCCAGTCCATTTTTCATCTAATTTCAGGTTTTCTGATAAATAGATCATTAGGGCAGAGGCTTCAGTGTGGGTGCGTAGAGTTTGATATAAACTTCTCGCTGCTAGAAAAGGGTCATTAGAAATTTCAAGAACTTCTACATCCTCAATGCCAAATTCACGCAAGCGAATTTCTGTCAATTGGGAGTCTAATCCCCAGTTTAGGACTAAGGGTTTTTCAGGCATATAGTGATCTTGCATTTGCCCTGGAGCTTCAATTTTATCAAGCTTATTTTTTACAACTTCAAAGCCTAGCTTGCTAAAGTCACTTTTACTTAAGATACCTGGACGAAGAATTTCTAGTTGTTCATCATTAAAAACACGAACAATCGTTGATTCAATTCCAACTTCACAAACACCACCATCAATGCAGAAAACATCTTGCTCAGAAAAAACGTCGGTTACATGCTTAGCCATACTTGGACTGGTTTTTTTAAAATGGTTTGCGCTTGGAGCGACTAAAGGGGTGTTTAATTTCTTTATAAACTCTAAGCTTAGGGAATTATTCGGGCAACGAATTCCCACAGTGCTTAGTCCAGAGCTAATTAAGTCATCTACCAAATTCGATTTTTCTAAAACCATTGTCAGAGGACCTGGCCAAAATTTCTCGGCCAATTTCTGGGCTCCATGAGACCATGATTTTGTAAGTGTTTTGGCTTGCTCAATATCACTTACGTGAACAATTAGAGGGTCGAACAGCGGGCGGGATTTTAACTCAAAAATTCTTTTAACAAGCTTGAGGTCATTGTATGGAGCACTTAAGCCATAGACCGTTTCGGTAGGGATAGCGACGAGCTTCCCTTCTTTAAATGCTGAAATGGCATGGTCTATTTGAGTAAAATCCATGCCCAGCTTTTTAACATGATATTAGCTTTCAGGTAAAGGATTTGTGCTTTCTTCTTCAATCAAGTCCTTGTCTTGGTAGCCTTCAAAAAAACGGTTGAAGAATTTACTCACTTCAGGGCTTTCCGAGGAAATAACAAAGATTGAAGTCAAAATGATAGAAATAGGAATCATGGCAAACAATGTGTCTTGCAACCATAAACCACCTTCTACACCACGTTGTAGCGGAATAGTTGCCAGTACAGCACAAGCCAAGCCCCTCGGCCCCATGGCCACGGTTACCATGGCATCCTTTTTTGAATAGTCTGCTTTTTTGAACAATAGCTTTACGCAAAAATATCGAGTTATAAAAATGCAAACCGATATTAAAAAGGCAAACAATACGGTTTGTAAGCTGCTGAACTTTATTAAAATTCCAAGATAGATAAAAAACACGGTTTTTAATAAAAAGCTGATCTCAGCAAGAAGACTCAGCTCGCGAAAACGCACGGTGTTCACTTTAACATGTTTGTTCATCCAATCCGGTAGTAGGCTTAAATTCGCCAGGCAAAATCCTAAGGCTAAAACAGCCATAGCGCCATTGTAACCGCTAAGCTCAATCAAACCATAACTCATTAAAGCAAAAGCTTCCGAGGCAAATACCATACTGGTTAAATCGGAAAATCTAGTTCGTAAAAACGCCCAGATAAGGCCAAAACCTAATCCTAAGAACACACTGGCGATGGTTTTGGGGCCAATCCCTACCAATAGATTTTGAATGCTAAATTGATTGGATACAATACCGTCAGTAATTACTAAAAAACAAACGATGGCCAAAACATCTGTAAAAGCACTTTCTAGAGATAGGATTGTTTTTCCTCGATCACTACAACTTAAAAACTGTACCATCGGAATTACAACCGCACTGGAGGTGCTTCCCATTCCCAATCCTAGTAAAAGTGCGATATGCCATTCTTGCTTAGCAATAACAAAGGCGCAAAAGAAGGCAATGGCAGCAATGCTTATGAATCCGAGAACACTAATAGCAGCTGCAGGTAAGCTACTAGTGCTTAGATCATTGGTATCTAATTTTAAGCCTCCTTCATAAAGAATGACCACCAAGGCGAGGGTAGAGAGTAGGCCTCCTACTTTGCCAAAGTCTTCGGGGGAGACATATCCTAGGACTGGACCTGCCACATAACCGATGATAACTAAAATTAGAAGATCAGGAATCTTTGTCTTTAAAAAGACCCACTTTAAAAAATGACCTAAGAAGAATAAGGCGCCAATGGCTACAATTGCTTTTTCCATGAAGGGATAATAGCAAAGACTTTTTTGAAAAGGGATAAGAATTTTTAAAAATCCTAGAGCTTTGACTAATACAAGGCCTTAAAGCACTCACTCTAAATGTACTTAGCCTAATTAAAGCTCTTTCGTCTTTAATAACGAGCAATTGAGTCTTGATGCGAATTTACAGGATTGAGTCATTTTAAAAAGGAAGATGGGAGCTAAAGCTATGTATTTCTGTAAACTGCTTACGACATCTTTAATGAGAGATTGAAAAAAGGCTCTAAAAAAGATTTTAGAGCCATAGAAATATTTAAGTCATAGAAGATTATTTTTTCTTGAGGGAATTATTCTAGGTAAGTGTAACCTGACAAGCCTTCTTCGTACTTGCGTACCAGTAGGCGAGCTTCTTTTCCTGTGATTTTGTTTTCAGTGATATTGACTTCGATTGCATTTCGAATGCTCGCTAATAAATCATTTCGATGATAGTGAATATAGCTTAAGACTTCCGCCACGGTATCACCTTCTGATACATGAGAAACCTTGTAACCGTTTTCGTGTAAACAAACATCTACCGAATCAGTGTCTCCAAAAAGGTTGTGTAAATCACCTAAGGCCTCTTGATAGGCTCCAATTAAAAACACACCCATATAGTAATTTTCATCTTCCTTTAACTCGTGAACGCTTAGGCTTTTTGACATTTTACCACTTTCGACAAAGCTATCAATTTTACCGTCTGAATCACAGGTAAGGTCGACTAAAATGGCTTTACGTTGTGGTTCTTCGTCCAAGCGATGAATAGGCATCACCGGAAAATGATGGTTCACGGCCCATGAATCGGGGATGCTTTGAAAGATTGAGAAGTTGGTAAAATAAGTATCACTCAATAAATCAGTTAAGTGATTGATGATCTCTTCAAACTCACTAGGATCAACATAAGCTAGTTCTAAAATTCTGGTTAGGTTTGTCCAAACTAAGTCTTCCGCCTTAGCTCTCTCGGTTAAACTAAGGTAACCTAGGCTATAAAGTTTTAGAGCGTCTTCTTTTAACTCCATAACATCGTTATAGGCTTCGTTTAAGCTATCAAGATTAAGTGATGAATAGATTGCTGCCAAGTTATGAATGATTGGAGAGTCTTTTCTTTCAGGTACAACATTATGCTCTTTCTTTGCGACCTCATTTGCACCTAGAACATTCATCAATAAAACTGAGTGATGTGCAACCAAGGCACGACCTGCTTCTGTGACAATATTAGGATGAGGCACTTCATGACGATCACATACCTGTGCGATAGCATAAACCACATCATTGGCATATTCTTGTTCTGAATAGTTGGTAGAGGAATTGGATTTTCCTGTTCCATCGTAATCTACGCCAAGGCCGCCACCTACATCGATGTATTGTAGGTTCTTAGCTCCCATTTGTTTAATCTCTGCATAATACCTAGCGCCTTCTTTTAGAGAAGACTTAATGCTTTGAATGCTTGGAATTTGTGAGCCGATGTGAAAATGAACTAGCTCTAAGCTATCCATTTTATCGCGTTCTTTTAACATATCGAGTGCTTTGCAGACTTCAGAGGGAGTAAGACCAAATTTAGATCGTGCTCCGCTGGAGTCTACCCATTTACCAGCACCTTTTGAGTAAAGCTTCACGCGTAATCCAATTTTAGCTTCAATGTTTAATTTTTCAGAAACATCTAGGATCATTGGAAGTTCATCCATACGATCTACAACGATAATTGTATTACGTCCAATCTTGCGGGACAATAAAGCGGTTTCTATATATTCTTCGTCTTTAAAGCCATTACATATCACTAAGCCATTAGGATTTTCCATCATGGCCAAAACCACCAAAAGCTCAGGCTTACTACCAGCTTCTAAGCCAAGTTTGGTACCTTTTCCACTTTCCACAACTTCTTTTACCAAATCTCTATGTTGGTTTACTTTGATTGGGTAAACTCCCATATAGTCTGCTTTGTAATCGCAATCATTCATTGCATTTTGAAAGCAGTTAGAAAGTAATTTAATACGACTATGAACGATATCGGGAAAGCGAACTAAAATTGGTAAACGAATTCCACGATCTTGTAGGTCTTCTGTTAAGTCTTTTAGATCAATGCTTTTTGTCTTGTCACCATTGGGAGTAACAATCACATTGCCTTTTTCATTGATATTGAAAAAGTCTAACCCCCAGTATTGGGTTCCATAGCGCTCTAAACTTTGTTCGACACTCCAAAAACTCATTGGCACTCCTAATGGCTGAGGACATTTCGTTTACTCTTATAATCGAAAAATAGGTATATCAGAAAGTAAATCTTCACGAAACAAATACAATGAAAAAATTCAGAGAGATGTCAGGATTTTTGATAGAAAACGATTCATATTTATCTAGTTATTTCAGGCGTTTACTCTGTTCCAAGCTTAGTTCAACCAGCTCTTCATTAAAATTTGGGTAGACTTCCACAATCACTGGATCATCTAAAGTTCCAATGTTTGCGTAAACCTCCCTCAATTGCCTTGGATTGGACTGATTGAGTTCAGTGATTTTTGAGATTTCCTTATGGATTCTTTTTAAGTGAATTTTGCTATCATGAACCTTCTTCATGAAAGAGCTTTGGTCTAAGTGTGTACCAACATTTTCCGCCAAATTAATTAAAATGTGGTCAGCCTGGCCTTTACCATAAACTTTGTTTGTGACAGCAAAGGCTATCTCGAAGGGCTTTGATTTTTGATGAGGGTCGTAAGCATCGAACAACTTCATTTCTCCACGGTGATAAAAGACATAGTCTGGTTTTGACTTTGGGTTTAGTCCACGATCTTCAATGTATTTTTCGATAGCCTTATTTTCTTCGGGTCTCATTTTGGCCATACTTTCTTTACCTCGTGGATCATGAACTAGCTCAATATCGTATTTCTCCACAATTTTATTTCCTAGGGCATTTTGAGCATTGATATTTTTATTAGCCAATCGACCTCTGCGACTTTGTAGAGAATGAACATCGGGATTTTCCATATTTCCTCTGGCAATGGGGGATTCAATTCGGTAGTCGCGGTAAGTCTCCAAAAGGAGTAGATCGTCGGCCTCACAGTTTTGGGAACTGGCTCGCATGCGAGCGCATTGGTCCATGATTCGAGCAAATAGCTGATTCTCTCTACTGTCTCTAAAAGGCCGAGTACTTAACGCGAAGGCATAATCTTCTTCGCTACAGTTCTTACAGTTTCTAAGGGTTTGATTTAGATTTTTTATTTTATCTTCAAAGTCTGCATAACTACTCTCAATACACATCTGACTTTTTAAGCAATCTCTAAAACGATCTAAAAAAGAAAAGCCATCTTCTGCTTTGATACTCAATGCTCCAAGTACATTGGGTTTATAAATTCGGTCAAGTTCAGAAAAGACTCGGGTGAAGGCTTGAATTTTTTCGAGACTACAATCCATTTGCTGAACACATAGTTCTTGAAATTCAGAAAAAAATTGTTTCGTCTCTGTGTTATATTTTGCAGAGCTCTGAAGGTCTTTAACTTTTTGTGCTACATTAAATTTTTGCATATATGTTATCTGATCACGTAACAAAACAAGATTAGCCATTTCTTCGGCGGAGCATCCTGATTTGCATTGCTGAATCTTTGATTGAATTTCAGTTGCCTTGTCCTTGGCGATAAAATCCATTTTCATGAGAGCTAGTTGAGATAATTCTTGAGGAGAAATTTCAATCTGCCCTGTGATACCTTCTTCCATTAAAAGTCGACGTTCCTCTTTGTTAAATCCTGCCTCTTTTAGCCTACGAGCTTTTCTAGCGATTTGCTCAGCGGTATAGTTTCCAAGAGAAGCGAGAGTACTTCTTTTTCCTGCTTCATTTCCACCAATTTCATGTGCCTCAATCAATCCACGAACCTCTTCCGGCTGTAAACTTCTACCAAGCTTTGATTCAGCGAGCTCGATTCTTTCAAGCTTTGAAAGCTGAGATTTGTTCATAGCCTTTTTGAATTTAGATTTTTCAAAGGCTTCGTTGATTAATTTTCCGAGTTTTTCATTACTAGCTTTAAAGTTAAATAGATACTTTAAGCCACCTAAGCTCACTACTACCTGGCCCAAAGATCGACAAATGTATTTTTGCTGAGCGTGGGGGCTTAGGCACATAAGGTATTCTTTTTTCTCCTGGTCAATTTTACTTAAAAGTAGATCGTAGATTTGTGGAGCAATCTTTTTGCTCGTGTTTTCGCCTGCGGATGCCATCGCGGCCATATTGGATAGAAAGAAATTTTTTGCGATCATTCTTCCATAGGCTTTTTTTAGTAAGGAAGTGTTTTCATCAGCTAAGATCAAGTCCCATTTTTTTCGATGGTCTCTTTTTATTTTCTCAAAACCAATAGCGGTATGGATGTATTTATTTTTACTCCAGGATTGAAGGGCTCGTAAAAAGGTCACTTTACCATTCTTATCCTTTAGGGCCTCGTAGTTTTGTTGGGCATGATTGTATAAGATATCACCAAAGCTATCCCCCCATTCACCATCGATGATTCCTTTTTTAGTAGAGACAGCGGTTTGCCAAGTGGAGGATAAAATGTCTTTTCCGGTATAACCCAAGCCTTCTAAACACGACACAATAGCTAGCTGATCATTTATAACTGTATCAAGTGCAGCCTTAATTTTTTTGCTTTTTGTTACTAAATTTAAGCTACTGTCTGCTATGTTGGATCTTTGATCTTCTGGCACTTCACTGCAAATATTATTATTTTTTGATTTTTTAAAATTTAGAATACTTCGAACATACTCCTGCACAGGGAGTGATAGATTATTGGTCTCAGAGAGACAGTCAGTACAAAATTTACCCTCTGTATCGGAGCTAATAGACCGGGCTTGAAATATACTTTTAAAAACTTTGTAGGGAACGGCATTTAGTTTATTAGCGTCTTCTCTTTGTAAGAGGTGTATAAACTTAGTGTCGTAAACAAAAAAAATGTCCAAATGTTTAATTTCCCTTTTGAACTTACTCAGGTATTTTAAGTGCGCCGTGTTTTTTCCGTAAATGCTAAAAATAGATTTAGAAATAAGTTTTAACTTGCGTTCTGGGTGAAGGAGATAATTACTAATTTCAAAAAGCTTTTGCTGATCATCCAAAGAAAAACTGGAAGTAGGTTCTTTGCTAGAAATTTTAATATGAAAGTAAGAACGAGATTGTTCCAAGGCAGATTGTGCGTAAAGACAATGCCCAAATAGAAATACAATTAAAGAAGCTACCAATACTCTCAACTTGCTCACCTAATCTTATCGGAGGCCGTAGTCTAAAACTCATGAGGCTTTGGCCTAGGAATTCAAAAAAATGAAAGTTAAAACAGCCATTTATCAGAAAAAATCACAGAGACTTGAATTATTTTTTTTTGCCAGGCAAGCTAGACTTTTGGAGGAAAGATGTTAGAGGAATTTCAACTTTTAGATTTAAAGCATTTTCAGTTTGAACAAATCAGGATTGATAGCCAGGCACTCACAAACAATCCTTTAGGGGATCCAAATGTGCGGATAAACCCCATCATGGTTCCTAAAAACTTCGATGATAAAAAACTGGGCTTGGTAATAGTTCTTGCTGGCTTTACCGGAAATGGACCAAAGTACTTAGGGCCAAGAACTTTTGAGGACAATTTCGCACAACTCATAGATAAATTGGTCGCTAAAAAGAAGGCCCCAAAGGCTGTTTATCTTTTTGTGGATGCATTTAGTTTCTGGGGAGGAAGTCAGTTTATAAATTCTAAAGCTGTTGGAAATTACGAAGACTATTTGGTAAAAGAATTAATTCCCGCAGTAAAGAAAGAGTTTCCAATCAAAGAGGGGAGAACTCTGGTAATGGGTGGGTCCAGTGGAGGCTATGGAGCATTGCACTTGAGCTCAAAATTCCCAAAGCAATTTCCTTATTGTGCAGCGATTGCCCCGGACTCTCACTTTGAATCTTGTTATGTGGGAGATCTGCAAAAGGCATCTAGTTTTATTTTAGGCAAATCGTACAAAGAGTTAAAAGAATTGCATTCTGCTGGAAAAATTTTAAGTCGCCGTGGTGATGGTCATAGTATTTTGAATGCCATCGGTATGACAGCTTGTTACTCACCAAAAACAGCCAGTCAGTTAAACTTCCCCATGGATTTTAAAACAGGCGAGATTGATAAAGCTGTTTGGAGGCTTTGGAAGAAGCATGATCCAGTAATTTTTCTGAATTCTCGAAAAAATAAAGTAAAAAATTTGAAAGGAATATTTATAGAGGTTGGCGTAAGAGATCAATTCTGTTTGTTCTTTGGAGCAAGAAGAATGAATCAGTTATTAAAGTCTTTAAAAATAAAACACCACTATAATGAATTTAACGGAAGTCATTGGGACCTTTCCGAAAGGCGCCCAATGGTTCTAGATTGGATAAATTCAAAATGGAAATAAGGTCGGAATTAATGACAAAGAAATAATTTAATATCCATTAGCAGCACCAGGCAGTCTTGAATCAAAGGCTGCCTTTAAAACTTCGCCTTCTTTGGTAGCGCCGTACACTCTTCCAGCCCAACTTTCTTCCAGATCATGACCTTTCTTTTTTAAGTCTTTTATAAGCTCTGGAAAAACTTTGTTTTTTTCGTAGTAGAGTTTGTGGGGAAGAAACTGATGATGAAATCTTGGGGCTTGAATGGCTTCATCAATGTCATAACCACTTACTAAGTTTCTGTACATCACTTGTAAGATCGAAGAAATGATTCTTGGACCACCAGGAGATCCGAGAACTAGCCTTGTTGATTTGTCTTTGTTTTCAACAATAGTGGGAGTCATTGAACTAAGTGGTCTTTTACCTGCCTCAGCTTGATTCATACTACCTTGAACAAGACCAAACATATTTGGCTCACCAGGACGGGTTGTGAAATCATCCATTTCGTTGTTTAAGTTGATTCCATACTTTTCGGTAAAAATCCCTGAACCAAAACTACCATTGAGAGTAACAGTCATTGAAACAGCATTACCATTTTTATCTAAAATGGAAAGGTGAGTGGTTTCGGTACTCTCTTGTGGAATGTAATCCTTTTCATCTAAAGGATCTAATTTTAAAGTTTTGTAGGACGAGATGCTTGAAACCAAGCGATCCAAATACTTTTGATCTAAGATTTTTCCAAGTGGGTTTTCAAAGTATTCTGGGTCCGCTAGCAAGGCTCTAGAACGATAGCTGCGCGAAAGAATTTCTCCTAGTAAGTGAATTTCTTGTGTTGAATAGGCTTGGTAGTTATCCAGTTCCCATTTTTCCATTAGGTATAGAGCGGTTTTAATAATAACTCCTCCACTGGAAGGTGGTGGCATCATGTGAATTTTAAAACCTTTGTATTCCGCTTCTAAGGGCTCTCGCCATTTTACCTCATAGTTTTTGAGATCTTCCGTTGTGATCTTTCCACCAGCCTTTTTAACACTGGCGATTAAATCCTTGGCGATTCTTCCTTCATAAAATTCCTTAACGCCTTTGTGGCGAAGAAAGCTTAGTGCTTTTGCTAATTTTAGTTGTTTAAAATTTTGTCCCGGTTTGATCTTTTTTAAATCATCACCAAAAAGATTTTTTCCGGCTTTGTTAAAGCGATCCCAGTTACGGTTAAGACGCTCCACATAGTTACCACTTAACTGAAATCCGTTTTTTGATAAATCTATTGCATCATCAAACAATTCCTGCCAGCTAAGCTTACCGTAGGTTTTGTGAAGTTCCCAAAGACCCTTCGGGATCCCCGGGACTCCTACTGCAAGACCACCGGTGATAGAACTTTTTTCTCCAGCTTCTTTAAAGCTATTTTCATTGATTGCCTTCGGGCCAACTTCCCTAAAATCAAGTGCTTTTATCTTACCATCCATTTTGACAAGAGCAAATCCACCTCCGCCCAGGGCTGAAAAGTATGGGTTAGTAACACCCATGCTTAGAGTCATCGCGACGGCTGCATCAACTACATTACCGCCTTTGGCGTAGATCTTTTTTGCGGTTTGAACTGCTTCAGGTGATGCGCCAGATATGACAATATCTCTTCCTTCAAAAGGGGCTGCCTTCACAGTAAAGTGAACAAATAAAAATATAATGATTCCAAAACTAATGTGTAGAAAGTATTTCATAAAATCCTCGAAGCAATTCTAATGATGTTCTTTTAGTTTACAGGCTTTGAAATAATAGATGTATTATCAGTAGCTTAGGCTGACTCCTTGGGGGCGAAGGTTTAGGTAATTCTTGCCTCGTTTAATCGATTTGGCCCCGACCTAAGTAAATGTTTTTAACTTAACAGGTTTTCTGTATCTTTTTGAATTTGAAAGAAAGAAACTGTTCCTTGTGACTTTACCCAGTGTGTAGATCGTAAATTTTTATACAAGTCTGAAGATCCTACAGAATTGGTTCTGTATCAAAACAAAGATCACAAAAGACTACGAAAGTTTGATAGAAGAAAGAATAAATCAATGAGGAAAACATGCTCTATTTTCGTTTTACAAGCTTTCAGCAGTTTATTTGTGGACTTTTTATAACTTTATTAATTTCAAGCCAAGTTAGAGCCGCAGATAAAATTGGTAAGTTAAGTGTAGCCAGTAACAATCCAGCAGTTCGTCGTTGTGCAACCGCTCTTTACAACAAGAACATAAGTTCTGCCCTTATCAATGGTGTCGCTAATGGTTTTGAAGTCTCTAATGTTTTTACTGGCATCAATGATTTTACCGATGGTTTACTTGAGTTTGCTGCCATAATGAATGAAACAACTCCAATAGTAGTAAACCCTATGGGACCTGTAGTTGCTATGGGAGTGCGAAGTTTAAAATCAAGTTCTACCGAATCTGCAGCTATTTCTGGCTTAGGAATGTTAGCAGGTGGACTTTCTAGTTTTTTAGGAGCCTATAAGAATTTGGAGGTCTATCGGGTTAACTTTGAAGATGGCAAGCACCTCGATGTTTTAGTGCAAGACACCTGGTTTATGGGCAATTCAATAGTTGAAAAAAAAATGGAAGGACTCCATGAGAGTATGAATCTAATTGAGGCGAACAGTTCGACTTATGAACAAAAAGCCTCTCAGCCTCTTTCGAAAAGAATTTGTACAGCAGCAAGCTGTGTTTTATGGCTTTCATCTCCATTTTTGTTAGCACATGATTTAGATATTTCCAGTTTATCCGAGGTTCAAAATGACCTTCTAAAAGTTCTTATTTCTTCAGCTTCTTTAGGCGCTGGCATGTATGCTTTCTTCAAATTTAGGAAGTTTAGACAATCTGATTCAGACTATTTTATAAATAAGACAATTGATGAGGAAGTAAGAGAGCATAATGATTCTGACCTTGTGGTTCTGCATATTAGAGAGGGAATCGGTTTGATCCGAGAATCGCTTGCTAAGCGAGGTGCCGTTAAAATCGATACTAAAGAGTATGTTAAAAGTTTAGTGAAAGAGGAAGTGGAAAAGAAGACTAGTGATATGAATGAAGATGAAAAGAAGTCTGTTTTCGCTAGAATTGGCTCTAGCTTTGATGACTTATGGAGAGTTAAAAACTCGAAAGATCAAAGCTCTCAAGAAGTTAGTGGAGAAGAAAATACTAGATCTAATCTTTCTTGGCTAGAAAGAAATGTTCTGAGGAAAAAGCCTCCTAGGGAAGAAGAGCCTGAAGAATAGGTTTATTTTGGCCTTTCTTGTTTCACTTTACAAAATATAAATTTTTAGTTCTATCTTGTAAATTACTAAACCTAGATCTGTCTATCGCTCTAAGAAGAGTGTCTTCTCGTAATTCTACGATGGCCACCATTTCCGCATTGGAAGTAATCTCATTAGATTAAGTTTTGTCCCTAGAAAATATTTCTTAAGTCTGAGGCGAGTGTTCAGAAATGGTAACTTTTTTAGAAGTAAAAAATTACCAAATGAACTTACCTGAACTTACCTGTCATTGCTAAAGAGCTTTATTCATGTAATTAGTACGGACTACTCTCTTAAAAACTTTCTTTTTTGGAGAAATCATTCTAATAAATTGTGTTAAATGACTGTTATAGGGAGCTTTCCTAAAGTTTGCCATTTTACACAATTGGAAAGAAGTCTAAGTTGAAATAGAAAATACATTAAGTGTTTTCAACATATGGAAACATAAAATGGAGTAAAAACTGAATAGAGAAAATGCAAGCAAGAGCAATAGTTTGCATCCCAGCATCAAGTCTCTGGTATTAATGAGTTCTTGATTTGGAGGAAACTTTACTAGATTGGCTTAGATTTATTTCAGCTTTTGTTCTCTATATAGTTTTAAACAGAAGGTTTTGGTTTTGAGATTAGGGTGTTTCACTCGGAGGAAGAAATAAAAAGATGCTATGTATTTTTAACTTTAGGTTCCTCTGTTTTTTTAGAAAGTAATTTCTAGTTGAGCCTTAATTTAATCAAATGAGGGATATCTTGGGTTCTTTTTTTCTAGTTAATAAATTGAGAGATTCAATTCAGTTCCATCGGACTGGAATAGCTTTTTTGAGGTTTTTGAGTGTTTTGGTATTTAGCATTTGCTTTGTTCAATCTTCTGAAGCCACAGAAATCAATAGCACTTGGTCCCAATGCAGAACATCCATAAAGAAATCAGTAAAAGAGGTTTCTAAACTTAGGCAAAAACTACGTATTCAACTGGACTACAGCAAATTATATAATGTGTCTAAATTCTTTGGACTGAATTATTTAGGCTTTGTGTTATCTGGTTGGCCTCTTTGGTATTTTCCAGAAGTTCATTCTTATTATAAAAATCATTTGTCCTACGATCAAAAAAGGCAAATTGACGAAATTTTAAATCAACCAAAAAACAAAGTTGAACCAACAAATTTAGAACCTGCTTTAACTAGCATTCGTTCATGGAAGCAGGCCAAAAAGATATATTTGTTTCTACTAGGCTTGGTTTCATCGGGGATGGCTTTGGATCATTTTTTGGACTACATACCATACTCATACCTAGTTGAGGGGAGGGACGGTTTGGTAGAGTTAAAGGTAGATAGAATTACTCAGGACTACCTTGAAAAGTACCAACAAGAATTAAGCCCCGAGTACAAATCCTACTTAGCTGATTTGGAAAGGGATAAAAAACTATGGAGATTACTAATTGAAATTTATAAAGATAAAAAAGGAGAAAATAATGAAAACTAGGAAGCGAATTTTTTCGAAATTTGTAGCCTTAACAACAGCTGTGTTTTTTAGTTTAAATTTGGCAGCCCATAATTTAGTAACTTATGATTTAGAGATTGAAGAGGCACCTGGGCAACATCTTAAGATGACATGGCAAGGAGACCTTAGGAGCTATGAGTATTGTTCAGAAGAAGGATGTGAGTTTTTGGGGCAGGTACCCAATTTCATATTTACCTCAAATTCAATCTTGGAATCCAGCCCAGATCCATCTTGGATGACGAAAGCTGCAGGGGGAGCATTAGGATCTATAGTTGTTGTTGCGGTTGCGGGAGTTGCACTGTGGATAGGTGTTAAATTAAAAGAATCTGCAGGACCTGGTAGCCAGGGCTCGCCGAATACTGGTGTTTCAGAGATGATTTTGACTTTATTAATCGGTATATTCGGTGGTTATACGGGCTACAACGTGACCTACGAGTCCTTTATTGATTGGGTTGAGCAGAAGGAACTAAGCGTCCACGAAGCGGAACTTCTAGAAAGAACCTTAGTTAAGATTGATCAATTAGCAAGTACAGGGAGAAGCTTAAAAGGTGATCCTGAGATCATAAAGCAAGAAATGAGAACGGCTTTGATAATTGCAAATCGCTTAATGCAAAGTAAGTAATATTATCTAAATAAAAATAGAAAGCCTTCTATGGGGCTAATTTCAAGGCCCAGGGCATAAAAAAGCCTCATCTTTAAAAAGATGAGGCTTAAATAAAATCAGACTAAAGCTCACAGCTGGGTGGCTATTTTATTTTTTCTTATGCCACTTCACAGAATACAAATCATGACGTCTGTCTTGTAAGTTTCTAACCGCACCACTAGCTCTCGCTTCAAGAAGAGTGTCTACGCGTAAATCCGCAATGGCCACTGTTTCTACATTTGGAGTACTCTCGGCGGCAATTCCATCTTTAGGAAAAGAAAAATCACAAGGTGTTAAAATGCAACTTTGTGAATATTGAATGTCTACGTTTTTCACTCGAGGTAGGTTACCGACATTACCAGCCATAGCCACATAGATTTGATTTTCAATGGCACGAGCCTGGCAGCAATATTTCACTCGACAGTAACCTTGGCGATTGTCCGTTAGGAATGGGACAAAAAGAAAATGAATTCCTTGATTCACCAAATGCCTAGTTAATTCAGGAAATTCAGAATCATAACAAATCAACACACCGATTGGGCCACAATCCGTATCGATCACATTGACTTCGTCACCACCTTCGATTTTCCACCAATACTTTTCATCTGGAGTGGGGTGGATCTTAGCCTGTTCATGGATCTCACCATTTCGTAAACAAATGTAAGAGATGTTTCTCACGGAATCTTTGACTTTCGTAGGATGAGAGCCAGCGATGATGTTTACATTGTATTTCACTGATAGATCACTAAAGAGCTTTTTGATATCTTCAGTGTATTTAGTCATATGTTCGATTGCGATGTCTGGTGCAACCTCTTCATTCTCAATACTTAATAACTGCATAGTAAAGAGTTCTGGGAATAATAGAAAGTCAGCTCTATAATCTCCTGCAACGTCAACATAGTATTCAACGATTTTGGCAAACTCTTCAAAACTCTCAACGGCTCTTTGTTTGTACTGGACCGTTACAACTCGAACCTTATTGGGGCGTAGAGCAGTGTTCTCTTCAGCAACGACTGCTGTCCATTCAGGATTGTTCCAACACAGGTGAACGGCGTAGCCTAATGACTCTTGGTCAGTAGGCAAATAGCCAGGCAAAACACCAATTACTTCAAACTCATTTCTAAGATGGAATCCCAGAGTAGAGTCTTTGATATGTTTATTTTTAACTTGATCAATATAATCATGAACGTCTTTTACTTTCTTACGTTTTTTAGCAAAACCAGGGATGCGTCCCCCGAAAATGATTCCCTTTAATTTCTCAAACTTAACAAGGGCTTTTCTCGCATTATAAATTCTCTGTCCGATTCTCTTACCGCGAATTTCTGGGTCAACGCAGGTTTCATAACCGTAAAGGTACTCACCATCGCTTTTATGAGTCAGACCATATCCATTGGCCGTCATTTCTTCCCAGGTATGCTCTTTTAAAGCTCTATCTTCTGTCATTAATAAACTAGCTGAGTAGGCGACTAATTTTTCACCCAAGAAAACAACGAAGCAACCATCCGCATAGTTGGATATTTGCGCTCGAATCATCTCTTTTGTGTAGGGTGGAATGTTGGGGTAAACCTTTTTAACAAGGGCCTCAATTTTAGGGATATCTTTTGTTTTCGCGTTTCTTAGTTCGATTAGTTCTTTTTTCTGTTTCATGGATCTAAGATAAAGTTTTTTTAAGTTTGCGGCAATGAGGATCTTTGTTTTTTGTTTGATCCAGTGGTCTTAGCTAAGGAGGTTTAAACTAGATTTCCAAGTAAACTTGTTTAAAGGACCAAAAAAAAGTGAAGCCGCAATGGCTTCACTGTTTTTAGTTAGGAAATGTACTTGGACTTATGAGCTTAGGCCACCAAAGTCATCATCATTTAGCTCTTCTTTTTTAGATTCTTCTGAGGCCTCTTCAGTTACAGCCTCTTTTGGCATTTCTTCAGTTGTGGCTGCGGCCTCTTTTGTTTCAGCTACAATTGCTTCAGCTGGAGTTTCGGCTTTTGCCTCTTCAGGCTCTGAGCTAGCTTCATCTGCTTTGATCATTGAAGTTCTAAAATCTACGATCTTTTTAACGATGTCGTGATCTGGGAAACGGGTTTGAAGTTCAGAAACAGCTTGGTTCGTTAGTTCGGCACGGAGAATTTGATCTACATATTCACTAACAACAGGGTTGTTTTTTGTAGTCTCGGCTAAGGTTTTGATTTTAGCTTCGATTTTCTCACGGTTTTCATTGAAGTTACTTAAAACCAAATCTCTGATGGCGTCTGAATTGATGTTTTGTTTTAAGCTTTTAAGTTCTTCTAAAATAGGGCGTAAATTTGCCATTTTTATCTCCTAGCGATCCTGACTATGATCTAAATTTCATAGCTTTTCCTAATTTACGTCATATCGGGAATCCTGCAAATTAGTTTAGGATTTAACCTAAATTTTGAAAAACTTACAGTTAGAATTTGTTAAGATCTAAAAAAGATTTTTAAATGCCGCGGCATCTGGTAATTTTCGCTCATGGAAAATGCAGAAAACCCTTTCGATTATATCTTTAATGTTCGCAATTATGTTGTTTCAAAAACCCGTAAATTGCCATACCCAAATGACTATGCCGTAGCTCTTTTGAATGACTATGAGAAAAACGCCTTTGATGAAGAAAAGGTTCTAGAGTTTAAGGGTCAATGGCGTGAAAAAAGATTTAAAGAAGGGGTGGATAGTCCTCTTGATTTAGAAATTGGAACAGGCAACGGATTTCACTTAGCGCATTTTGTAGAAACTAATCCAGAGCGCGCCATTGTGGGACTTGAGTTGAAGTATAAGCCTTTAATTCAAACGGTGCGAAGATGTCTTGATACAGGAAACGATAATTTTGTCGTTGCAAGATACGATGCAAGAATGATCCAAGATCTTTTCGCAGAAGGCGAATTGAATAATGTCTATATTCACTTTCCAGATCCATGGGCTAAGAAGGATACCACCTTGAAGCATCGCTTGGTTCAGGTGAACTTTTTAAACACACTTTATAAATTACAGAAGCCAGGTAGCTTCGTAGATTTTAAAACAGATCATTTTGACTACTACTTATGTGTTCAAGAGTGCCTGAAACACACTCCTTATAAAGTCATCAGAGAGACTACAAATCTTCATCAAAGCGAATGGGCGGATGAAAACTTCCAAACCCATTTTGAAAAATTATGGACGAGCAAAGGAATTAAGTCTAACTACATTCGGTTTATCAAAGAATCCTAAGAATTTATAAAAAGAGTATTAAATAAAGACGAGCTTTCGAAGTTCGTCTTTTTTTGTGGTAAATTTTGATTAGGATTCCATATCCTTAAAACAAGATTTGAGCTTTATTTCTAGTTAGTAGTTGTTTTCACAAACTTCGCACTTTAGTTGCGGATACAATCCACTTAGAGTAGATCTTCGCAGGAGTTGCAGTAGCCCTGAGTTACATTCTTATAAATTATTTTTTGAATCTATGGATTCAAAGACCGCGAATGAATTTATCCGCAATTAAAAGGGAGAGTTTATTTTGTTAGCATAGATTCAATTTAATACTAGCTTCTCTATCTTAAAAAACATGCGATGTAGGTAATCTTTCTTTAGAATCCATTCTAGGTATAAATGGGGTGAGACTAGCAATTCAGCAAATGAAGCTTTTAGTAATCTATTATTTATTCGATGAATCGTCATTATAGTGTTTTGATAGGGCTCCAGTATTCTTTTCATGAGCATAATTAAGCATGTAACTTTAAGTAAGTATCAACTCTGAGTTAAGGTCTTCTAAGTCAATGAATTAGAAAATATTCATGTTCTCAAGCTTTAAAAACACTTAGTGAACACCAATTGTCTGTTTATCTATTGGTTCTGTATTTTTCAATTATATTGAATTCGAAAATTAATATTAGGAGAGATTTATGTTTATCAACTTTATGAAGGTTTTGTTTTTTATCTTACTAATTAATCCAGTCTACGCTTTTGAGCAGGAGCCGCAAAATTATAGTTTTACTGGGGTAAATGATTTTAAAATTGTATATTCGAAGTTTGGAAATAAAAAAGGGGTGAATGGTTCCCTTGTGATCTCTCCAGGCAGAGCTGAGTCTTCTTTAAAGCACACTGAAACGGCTTTGGATTTTATTGAGCTAGGTTTTTCCCCGGTCTATATAATTAATCATAGAGGCCAAGGTTTTTCACAAAGAGCCTTAAGCAACCCCCACAAAGGACATGTCGAAAATTTTAATTATTACCATCATGATTTTCAGAAGTTTATAGAAAAAGTATTGCAAGATCCTGATACGGATGTAAATAATCTTTTCGCTTTAAGTCACTCAATGGGTGGGGCAGTTTTAGTTAGTTATTTACAACATTATAAAAATCCTTTTAAAGCAGTTAGTATGGTAGCACCCATGTTAGGTATTAAAGTCGACTCGGAAGATGCCACATTGTTTAAGACCTGGGTGATTTGTTACACACCATTTGCGGGAGACTGCAATGATTATGTGCCTGGTGGAAAAGACTATGATTTATCAGAGGTTCGTTTTGAGGGAAATAAATCGACTCATAGTCCAGAGCGTTTTCAAGTAAAGTATGATTTTTGGGAAAAGTATCCTGAGCTTCAATTGGGTTCCGCGACAGTTCGCTGGGTTCGCGAATCCATTCAGGCCAATCAGTTTATGCGTTCTAAGAAAAAAATAGCAAAGATTAAAGATATACCCATTTTTATTGTTCAGGCAGAAAATGATGAGGTTGTAGAAAACGCTAAGCAAAATATTTTTTGCGATCGAAAAAATGAAGTGGGAAAAAAGAACTGCGATTTAGTGATTATTCCAGATGCGAGGCACGGGATTTTAATCGAATCCGATGAGATTCGTCAGCCAGCCATAGACTTTATTGAGGCTTATTTTAAGTCTTTTAGTATTTAAATATTCTAAATATTACCAGTAGGGTGTGTCGATAGTGATATCACCCTCGACTTTACAGGCACAGGCCATTCGACAATTCTTATCAATTCCTTTAACTTCCATAAAGTCTCGTTCTTCTTGATCGGGCATGCTGAGGTTATAGCTACCATCAGTAACCTGAACATAGCACTTAGCACAAACAAGTTTGCCACTGCAAGAGGAGGCAACAGGCACCCCTCTTGAGGTGAGGGCTTGCATCAAAGTTTCGCCGTTTTCTACTTCTAGGTCTTCACGATTTGCTTTTGAGAACTTAATTTTAGGCATAAAGCATTTTAAGTGGGCCTCAGGCAGAATGCAAGGCTGATAATTGAGTTAAGTCTTAGCAGTTTGGGTGGAAGTTTCATTTTGTTTTAGCGAATGCATAAAAATTTGTAAACCAAAGGCATGACCAGACACTTATTTAGGGCTATATTGTATGCCTTATTTAAAAACTAAAATCATTTGATCAATATATCTTAGGAGTCCTCATGGAAAAAGTAATTATCATCGGATCTGGTCCTGCCGGTTACACTTCAGCGATTTACACAGCACGTGCGAACCTTAACCCATTAATGATTGCCGGAGAAGAAATCGGTGGTCAGTTAATGTTGACCACAGAAGTTGAAAACTATCCTGGTTTTGCAGATGGAATTACTGGCCCAGAAATGATGGACGTATTGAGAAAGCAAGCAGAGCGTTTTGGAACTCGCATTGTACCTAAAAAAGTTACGAAAGTAGATTTCTCAGCTCGTCCTTACAAAGTGTGGATTGGCGAAGAGATGCATGAAACTCAATCTGTAATTATCTCTACAGGTGCTACAGCAAAACTTTTAGACATTGAATCGGAACAAACTTTTTGGGGCCGCGGAATTTCAGCTTGCGCAACCTGTGATGGAGCCTTTTTTAGAAATGTAGACGTTGCTGTAATTGGTGGTGGAGACACAGCCATGGAAGAAGCTTTGTTCTTAACTAGGTTTGCGAATAAGGTTTATGTTGTTCATAGACGTGATGAGTTTAGAGCATCAAAGATTATGTCAGATAGAGTGAAGGCTCACGAAAAAATTGAAATCCTTTGGAATAAAGAGACATTAGAGTACACGGGTGATCAAATGGGTCTTAAAGGAATGAAACTGAAAGATACTGTTAATGGTGAGGAGTCTGAGATTAAAGTAGAAGGTTGTTTTGTAGCAATCGGGCACAAACCCAATACAGATATTTTCGGCGAACAGTTAGAAAAAAATGATACGGGTTATTTGGTAACTAAACCTGATAGTACCTACACAAATGTAGAAGGTGTTTTTGCTGCGGGAGATGTACAAGATCATGTTTACCGTCAGGCGATTACCGCTGCTGGTAGTGGATGTATGGCTGCCATCGATTGTGAAAGATGGTTAGAGGAACAAAACTTCTAAAACTAAAGTTACTGGATAAAAGGGGAGTAGTATTTTTTTTGGTGAACTCACTCTTCTATAAACACTAATTTATTGAAAGCGATCTTTTTTTAAAGATCGCTTTTTTTGCTTTTACATAAGGTTTTGATCAATGGGTTGGATAGGAGATGGTAGCTTTTCATCGGCTATGATCTCAGGCAGATCAATTTCTATGGCTCTTGAAATTTGCAGCATTGGTATGTCGTCCAGTAATCCTTCAAAAGGATTTTCTGCATAGTCACCAATTTTTTCCATAAACCAATAAACCCAGAACTGGATCATTTTTTCAGAGAGAACATTACTAAAGAAAAAATACTTCGAGTATTAGTTTGGCAAATCAAATGCCGTAGGGCCAACGATGATATCGGATGGATTATTGCAGCCGGTAGGGGATTTTTGAGGAATCATTAACTGAATGTTGTCTGCATAGGCTATTTCATCTGTGTAGGCTTCAAAGTTTCCATTGGCTCCCACTGAAGTGATGGTATCCCAGTTGCAACCAGCGAATTCATTTTCGTTTTCATCTAATAATAAAATATTGCCCCATGCGTCTCTTTGCAAACCGCTAAAGCCTAATTTGTTGTAACGGGATTCAGCAGTTGCATCAGGTGCCCAGGAATCAGCATCCGTTGTATAACCAGCAAAAGCACACCTTGTGCAGTTGCTACCTGAAATTTGTCGAACGAATTTATCTTCCACCGTTCTAATTCCAACAATACCATTTCTTAGTTGGATCAATTGCGAAATGGTTAATTTTACTCTTGTTCTATGCATAATCAGTGAGTAGTTAGGGATAGCCACTCCTGCAAGTATACCGATAATTGCTACTGTTACCATTAGTTCAATTAAATTGAAAGCTCGTTGGTCGGCCCTTAGCTTTGAAAAGAAAAACCCTAAAATCATGTCTAAATTTTAGGGTAATGAAAGCTTTTTAACAATAAGATAATTTATTTTATGATTTGAGCTCCGCAGTCGACGTAGAGTACATCGCCAGTAATGTGCTTTGCTAATGGAGAAAGTAAGAAACTTGCCGTATCTCCGACAGATTCCCCATCGATATTTTGTCGAAGTGGATTTTGTTCTTCAGCTTTACCAAGCATGCTTCTGAAATCTCTAATTCCGCTTGCGCTCAAAGTTTTTATTGGCCCTGCCGAAATGGCATTTACGCGAATGTTGTTTGGCCCCATATCCGCAGCAAGGTATCTCACCGATGCTTCTAGAGCTGCTTTAGCAACTCCCATTACATTGTAGTTCTCTACAACTCTAACTGCACCCAAATAACTTAGGGTTACAATACTACCACCATTGGTCATTAATGGCTCTGCGTGTTTTGCTACATCAACTAAAGAGTAAGCGCTAATGTCCATTGCCTTTAAAAAACCTTCGCGGCTAGTATCGATAAATCTTCCTTCAAGATCTTCTCTTTCAGCATATGCTATGGCATGAACTAGGCCATCGATTTGACCAAATTTTTCTTTTACAGTCTCAAAAAAAGATTTTAGTTCATCGGCATTGGTAACGTCACATTGTTGAATGATTTCAGCATTTACTTCTTCGGCCAAAGGACGAACTCGTTTCTCCATTTTTTCATTTAGAAAATTTACGGCGACTTGAGCCCCTGCTTTTTTTAGAGATTGAGTGATAAACCATGCAAGACTCATTTTGTTTGCAATACCCATCACTACATATTTTTTGCCATTTAAATCGATCATAAATCCTCTCTTTCAAAGGCGCCTAGTGTAATTAAAAACTGTCCTATTGGGCAAGTGATAGAGGACAAACCTATACTATGCATCAAAAATGCTGGCTTTTACTGCCATTCCTTTGCATTAGGTGAAAATGCCAATAGAAAGGCTTTGCCATTTATGGACTTTAGAATAAAACTGTAAGTATGCAGAACTTAATGAAAATTCTTATTTTATTTGCCTTAGTAGCCTGTTCCGATGTGGAAAAAAAGCCCACCACTGAAACTCCTGCCGAAAAAGCGGGA
The DNA here is from genome assembly GCA_002436415.1 of Bdellovibrionaceae bacterium UBA6502. Taxonomy (GTDB): domain Bacteria; phylum Bdellovibrionota; class Bdellovibrionia; order Bdellovibrionales; family UBA840; genus UBA6502. Next base: position 238,146 of record DJMA01000003.1, read on the forward strand.
CAAAGCCAGAGTATCAATGATGACAAAGTAAATGTTCAAAATCCAATGGACAAGAATATGAATTCAGCGAATGAGGCTATTGTTTCATCTTCTAGTTCGGAGGAATTAAAGCAGGCTTGTCTTGAGCAGCTAGGAAATTTGCCAGCTCCTTTTACGAACGAGCATACTTTTAAATATTGTAATGAAATGCTTCACGATGTGAGTTGTAACAGTACATTAGGAAAACCTATTTTTCATTTTGATAAAGGTAGCGCTAAAGAGCGACATATTAAAGTCTTAGTTTTCGGCACGATTCATGGTGACGAAGGTGCAGCAGGTAGCTTGGCTAGGGATTGGGTGCATCGCTTAAAAGACCTAGAGCCGAGAAGTGAGTGGAGAATCCTTCCTATTTTAAACCCAGATGGATTAGAAAAAAGAACTCGCACGAATGCCAATGGTGTGGACTTAAATCGAAATTTTCCGACGAATGATTGGTTTGATTCCGCACAAAAATTTTGGAGAAAAAAAGGTGCAAGGGCGAGGCGTTTTCCTGGTAATGCAGGAGGTTCTGAAAAAGAAACTCAATGTATCATTAAACATATTGAGGACTTTAAACCCGATTTTATAATTTCCATCCACACTCCATATGGGGTTTTGGATTTTGACGGCCCGAATGTTGTGAAGCCGGCTTCGATATTACCGTGGCGTAGATTAGGGCATATGCCAGGGAGTCTTGGTCGTTATATGTGGAAAGACAATGAAGTTCCGGTTTTAACTATTGAGTTAAAAGGTGGTGAGCCTTTAGTTCAAAAACAAATGGAAGACTTGCAGGATATCATCGGAACAGTTGCGATTCGTTCTCTGAAAAGTTTAGGTAGGTGGTAGATGCGTGATGCGGCGGCAGGGATTAGTGTAAAGTATCTCGAAAATTTGTTTGCTAAAGAAAGCTCTGCCCATGAGCTTTCAAAGGAAAAAATGCAGCCCACTTACAAAGAAGGGATGAGTATTTCCGCAGCGGAAGCCAGCATACTAAAGTTTTTAATCCAGAGCCATTCTTACAAAAAGGCAGTAGAGATTGGTTGTTTTGCCGCTTACTCAAGCTTATGGATTGCAGAAGCGATTGATGGTGGTGAGCTGCATACTTTCGAATACAACAAAGAACATGCAGAAATCGCTAAAGAAGTAATTACTGCTTATGAGGGGCCTTCTAAAATTAACCTGCACCAAGGAGATGCTAGGCAAGCCCTTGCAAGCATAGAATCTGAAGCTCCTTTTGATTTTGTTTTTATCGACGCCAACAAGGCTGGCTATTATGAGTATTTCCTTTGGGCTGAAAAAAACCTTCGCTCCGGAGGAATGATTGTCGGCGACAATACTTTGTTATTTGGAGAAGTGGGCTTAGATCAACCAGAGCGTGTTTCTAATTCTCAATGGCGAGAAATGAGGAAATTCAATGAAGCTATGGCAGATTCAGAGAAGTTCATTAGTTGCTTCGTCCCTACTACTGAAGGATTAACTATTGCCTTGAAGCGATAGATTTAATTGTAGTCCTCTCCAAAAATCTCTCTAAGTTCTGGCATATAAGGGATAAGTGCTTTTCGATAAATGGCATCATGAAGATCTTTGTTGATTTTAAGTTCGTTCGTAAGTTCTTGGATGTATTTTTCGGTTTCAAGCATTTGCTGTTCAAATTTATTCAAAGCTTCTTGGTAGGTGTTTTTTTCCGCTCGTAAAAAATCTCGTTTTTCTGAACCCACAAAGGCACGAGTAAATTTGTTATTTTTTAAAGTACTATAGTTATCGATTAGTTTCGATTTTTCAGCCTGAAGAGCATCTAGATTGGCCTTTTCATTCTCAATATCCAATTCTATTTTTCTAATTTCTTTGTAGATTTTGTCGGTGTAGTTTTTCTTGATCTCAAACAAGTCTTTTAGGTGAAATTGAAGCTCAGCCACAAAGCCGTTTTCTTTAAAGCGTATGGAGAAGTTTAAAGCTCTATAGCCAGAACTTTTCGGTTTACTAAAATAATCAGATACTTCACCGATCTCAATTGTTTTAAAACTCGCCAAGTACTGAAAGGCTGCAATCAGCTCATTTAAACTGTCGAAAACCACACTTCCTCGAAGATAGTCGTGGATTTTTCTGGTGTTTTTGTAACCGTGTTCGCTTACTTTTCTTTCACTTTTTCCTTCAATGGTTTCTAAGGATTTTAAGTCAGCTAAGTAATAGCTTCCGTTGGTTTTGAACTCTAGAATCCTAAGGATTTCTTCAAAAGTGGGGCGCATTTTTTGAGCTAAGACTAAATTTACTTCTGGCTTTGGGTTTCTCTGTTGAAACTCTATATGTTCATATTTTGCGACTAGCGATTGGAAGTCAGCTGCTGAGTATTTACATAAAGGTATAGGAGTGCTAGAGGCAAACGCACTTATTTGCCAAGTATAAAAGAATAAACAAAAAAGAACTAAAACTAAAGCTTTCATTCTACCCCTTGTACAGAGCAAAATTTTGACCTTCCAATATGGCAAGAAGACCTTCTTATTTTGTTCTGAGACCTAAAGAAACCCATTTGCCCTAAATTGTCACGACAGTGTTTAAAAGCTTCTCAGGGATTAAGCGGACCACGCAAAAATTCATTGAAAATAGGGTATTAGAATAAGCGTTCTAAATATTTTGTATTAGAGCTACTTAGGTAAAATAGTTCCGATTTATCAAAAAGGTGGCTCTGTAAATGGCCACCGATTTGGAGTGAACTACAAGCCTTTAGGGATTGCGCTTAGAAGTTTTTTTGTATAGGCGTCTTGAGGATTAGAGTAGATGTTTACCGCATCGTTATACTCTACCACTTTACCTTTGTTCATAACTGCAATTTCATCAGCGATGAATTTTACAACCGCTAAATCATGAGAGATGAAAATATAAGTAAGATCAAACTCTTCTTGTAAATCCATTAATAGGTTAAGAACCTGCGCTTGTACCGATACATCAAGAGCTGAAACTGATTCGTCACAAATGATAAATTCAGGTTCAACGGCCAATGCTCTAGCAATACATATACGTTGTCTTTGACCTCCAGAAAACTCATGAGGGTAGCGGTTTAGCATGTCTCTCTGAAGCCCAACTTTTTCAAGTAAATCTCCAGCTCTTTGAATTCTTTCTTCACGCGAGCCACCTAAATTGTGAATTTGCATGGGTTCAATGATCGCTGAAGCCAAAGTCATTCTTGGATTTAAGGATGCGTAAGGGTCTTGAAAAATAATTTGCATTTTTCTACGAAGATCACGTAACTCACTGCTATTCATTGCAGTGATATCCTCACCTTTGTAAATCACTTGTCCTGAAGTGGGGTTTATCAAACGTAAAATACTTCTTCCCAAAGTCGTCTTTCCACAACCAGACTCTCCAACTACACCAAGAGTTCTTCCTTTGCGAACTTCTAAATCTACACCATCAACGGCTTTCACCCATGATTGGACAGATCCAAAAAAGTTTTTCTCTAGAGGAAAGTGGGTCTTAATGTCTTTGATTTCTAAAATCACAGGATTTTCATCAGTGATCGGGCGGTTGGCTTTTATTACTTTTTGGTCCTCAACACTAAAGCCTGTTTCCTTTCCATCAGGAGTCATAAAATCCGAAACGGTTGGCAAACGATGAGGGTTTTTCTCTAGGCTTGGTCGACAGGCTAGAAGACCTTTTGTGTAAGGGTGTTGGGCGTTTTTAAATATGCTTGCTGTGTCTCCTTGCTCAACGATATCCCCTCTATACATAACAACAACTTCATCAGCGATGTCGGCAATTACCCCAAGGTCATGGGTAATAAATAAAACGCTCATGCCGTATTTTTTTTGAAGATTGGCAAGAAGCTCTAAAATTTGTTTTTGTATGGTAACATCCAAAGCAGTGGTCGGCTCATCGGCGATTAAAAGCTCTGGCTCACAAGCAATCGCCATAGCAATCATAACCCTTTGTCTTTGCCCACCAGAAAGTTCGTGAGGGTAGGAGTTTACACGTCCCTTTGGATCAGGAATTCCTACTTGGTCAAAAAGGTCTACCGTTTTATCAATGGCCTCTTGCTTCGTCATTTTTTTATGAAGCATAAGAACTTCAGCCACTTGATCCCCAATGGTAAATAGTGGGTTTAAAGAGGTCATTGGTTCCTGAAAAATCATGGAAACTTTATTTCCACGAATTCTACGCATTTGTTCTTCGGTTTTCTCTAAAAGATTTTCACCTTGAAAAAGGATTTTACCAGAAGGAATTTTTGCAGGAGGTTCTGGCAACAAACGCATAACACTTAATGAAGTTACTGATTTCCCTGATCCCGATTCACCAACTAAACCAATGGTTTTACCTTTTGGTATTTCAAAGCTAATGCCTTTAACTGCATTAACAATTCGGTCCTCAGTGTGAAATTCAATTTTCAAATCTTCAATTTTTAAAAGCGTGTCGTTACTCATGAATACCTCTTTAATTACACCGCTTTAGCATAGCATGACTAATTCTCAAGGTCACAGCAAATGCCTGAAAATGCTAGCCTCTTAGTTAGTTATGGAGTTTTTTTCGGGCTCAAAAAAGTTGACCACCAACTGGGGGGAGATGGTGGTCATGGAAAAAAATTGGGAGTATTGGGGGGTGTTAGCTCTATATAAAGCAAAGCTGGGGCCAGCTTCAGATATCAATAATTTTGATCTGATCCCAAAATAAGCCTTAATTGTCACTTTTGCCAGTTAAGGGATGACTTAAATTGTCTTTCTTTACTCAGAGTTTATTGCGCCGAAACCATCTAGACATCTTTATTAAGAGCTTAGTGAATTTAAAACTTTGGGAAAGAAATCCTCTAAAGGCAACTCTGATTTAGCTTTAATTTATAATAGAGTGCTCTATCAGAAGAGCAAAAGGAAAGGGAAAACTTGTCGGCTGAAAGCCTTAAAGGCTGAGACCTGCAAAGGAGGATTTCGATACAGCATTATCATCAACAATAGGAGTCGCGATATTTAGGTGCTTAGCGGGGTCCTTAAAAAAGTTTGGCCACCTACTGGGGGGAGAAGGTGGCCATGGAAAAAATTGGGAGTATTGGGGGGTGTTAGCTCTATATAAAGCAAAGCGAATGCCATAAACCTTTTGTTATTTATTTTGAGCTTAGCCTTTTGCGCGACCTTTTTTGTCACTCTCTTTAGATACAAAATTACTTTCTAAAGAGACTAGGTCGGCTAAGTAATAGAAATCATTTTTAAAAAGTGGAACTGTTTAGTTTTTAGAGGGTTTAAGACAAAAATTGGCATTTTTGGAGGAAAAGCTCGCGGTCTTGGCACTGTTCTTTAACTACTTAAAATCACTATTTTTTTGCTATTTAGCTGCTCGAATAAAATGCTATTTGTGGGGATGAGTAGGTTTCCATAAAGCCTAAAAGACTTTTGAGTCTATGGATTTTTATTTCTAGGTTCTAATTTGCAATGTTCAATATTAATTCTGCTGTGGCCGCTAATGAAACGAAGTCTTTAAGCGAAGTTATTCTCTAACCAAGATTGTAAGGCTTTGCGGTAGTTTTCGGGGTCTTTTTTTAAGCCTTCAAGGTGACCAGCTTGCTTTATCTTGCAAACACTTAAATTCAACTCATGCTTTGAGCGAGCAAACACATCCTGCATATAATCAACGGGAACCACTTTATCAAGCATGGGTTGAAAAGAAAGGTAGGGAGTTCCCTTAGGGAGATTACTCAAGTCTTTGAGCAATTTTTCGGTATGTTTTAAATCCCAAAGTGGACTCATCAATAAGCTTGATAATGCTCTAAGCCAGGTTTTGTTTAAGCCAAACTCTACTTTTGCTAAATTGTAATTGCATTGCAAGAGGTGTGTAAATGGACCTGAGTCACTAATTAAACCTTCCACTTTTTTATTTTGAACTGCCACTTCGATTAAACAGGCTGAAGGACCTGAAAAGCCGTAAGTGATAACTGGACCAGGGATATAATCCAAAGCTTCTTTGATTTCTTGGCTCCAAATGCTACGAACTTTGAAGGCTTCATTTTTAAATTTTGGAATTTTTTTGTAAACCAGATTTTTTCGGTAACTCAAATCAATGGCGTACACATCAAGGCCCAATTGATTTAGTAGGCGAATATGACGAAGAAGCTTTCTTTGGTTGCCGCCAAAAAAGTGCACAATAAAAACCCGGTGGCGAAATTTTTTCTTCGCCGCCGGGTAGAGATTAAAGTTTAAATCTTTAATTAGTTCTTGATAACTTCTGGCCATAGCTCTCGCCAGTTTTGGATATTAGAATTAGCATGGCTTGCTTGTTCTAAAAGACTACGGTGGATTTGAATTCCTTCTAAAGCTGTTTCTGATAAAACTTTGCCTGTTGCCTCAACGATCGCGTCTTCGTCAATACCGTGGTAAGCGTAAACATCTTGTGGGCGACCACATTTTGAGTGCTTACGAACCGCTAAACATTCATGACGAACACCTAAGATTGACCCAAGGTTATCTAACAAACCAGCTTCACCATCATGAACACTAACAATAGGTACCTTACGGCCTGCTACAGTAATTAAATCTCCATAGCTTTCTTTAAGACTGTCAGGCAAAATTTGTAGACGATTATCGATGTTCAAACCATTCTTCAAGTAAGAGTAGTTGTCTTCATGTCCTTGAATTCCACAAAGTAGATCAGAACTAGTAACAACGATTACATTTGCGTAAATACCTTTTTGTAAAAGCATATTCGAAGCTTTAATAGCCTCAGTAGTAGGGGCACCCATAGCAAAAATGTTCACAACATTATCGCCTGGAGTGTAGCCTGCGTAATTCTCATAATTAATAAGGTAGTAGGCACCTTTAAGTACATCTTGTTTTAAAGAAGAGTAAATCTCCTCGTCACTGATGGCTTCAATTTGATTTTCAGGAGTACCATCAGCAAGAGGGTAATCACTATGGCTAAGAGTTAAATCTTGAGATTTAAATCGAGCCTGCATTTTTAAGTACTTCATTAAATCTTTTTGCTCAGCTCCACGAGTAACTGTACGAATATGAACTCCCGTTCTACCTTCGTTGTCGTTTAGAACGTGGCGACGGATAGAATCAGCTAGAATCCAATCTAGCTCTTGGCAGAAGTATGGTTCCCAAGTGATTTGGTTAGGAATCTGAATGTCAGATTTCCAACCATGCTGTGCACCTTCCGGGCTTAAAGTTACGCCGGCTGGAGTACCTACCATGATGAAACTGGATTTCCAGTAAAGGTTATAGAAATGTTGGTCCATGGCACGTTTAACGAAAAAATCGTAAATCGTCATTATTGGAACTACTGGAATCCCTAGAACATCACGAATGCGACCATAAGATCCTACACAACTTGTAGTATTAGATTCTTCAATCTCAAAACGAATGAACTTATGTTTTTTGTCTTCGTTAGGAATCAAATCAGGTGATTTTGTATCTTTTAAGTTAAACTCAACCTCGTAGTCTGTCTCAACCAAATCAGGGTCATAAATTTGCCCATCCATACTCGGATTTAAGTTTGTACTTGTACCAACATCAGGAGCCATAGAAACCACTAACTCAGAAACTAGTTTCCATGCTTTTTCCGCTTCTGTTAATGGCTTTTGACCTTCTAACAACTCATCCTCAGCTAGTGGAGTATTAGAGATACGGTTTAACTTTGAAGTAAGCTGACCGAACATCCATTGTGTGTGCGGGTAGCTAGCCATTTTATAATTTACGTCAATTGCATCTGGTATATCGCCAAGTTTTTGTAGGTTATGCTCAAAGTAGTCTTTGTTTTGTTGCATTAAACCTTCTTGTACCATGATGTCGTCATAAAGCTGATCACCACGATTTGCTAAAAACTTACTTTCTGCAGAGTTTTTGTCAAATTTTTGGAAAGGATCATCTGCTGGAATTCCACGAGACTCTCTTAAGGCATCAACCTCTTTTTTGTTAGGAAGAGTGTTGTGGTTTGCCTGAGCCGCCATAGCCTGCAAGCCCCAACCTTTGATCGTATGAATGATGATTAGAGTTGGACGACGAGTGTCTTGTTTACTCGCCAACATCGCCTCAGAAATGGCTTGAACATCATGCCCACCCATATCACGGATTACTTCTTGCAATTCTTTATCAGATAATTGGTCTAAAATTTCTGCTAATTTATTATTGTCACTATGAATTTGGTCACGCACTTTCTTCATGTCTTCGGCGCGTAATAAAGTCTGTAACTCAAGGTCATCCAACTGGTCTTCAAAGTACCTTTGGAATTCTTTTCCACCTTTTTTCTTGAAAACTTCTTGGCGTTTTTTACCGTGACGAACTTGAATCACTTCCCAACCAGATGCTTTGGCACAACGAGCGATTCTTTCGTTATCAGTACCTTCCATGATTTCTTTGTTTGTAATTCGGTGGCCATCTAATGACTGACGATTATAATCCACGATCCAAGTAATATTACCTAACTCACGTTCTGCAAAGTCAGGAAGAGCTTCTTGTAAAGACCCTTCACGATATTCAGAGTCACCCATTACAGCCCAAAAGTGAGCATCCTCAGGAACTTCATAACCATGATCTTTTAAAAGTCGGTAAGCATGAGCAAGGTAACCAAGGTTTACAGGCGGAATACCTACTGTTCCTGAAGGTAAAAAGTTGTGATGATCTGGGTCGTAAGCTGAATGGTAACTCTGTAAAACAGGTTCGCCATTTTGTGAATAAGCTCGAAGCCCTTCCATTGCTTTTTTTGCTTTTTCATCATCAAAGCGTTCTAAATCTTTATCTAAGAAAAGATCCATAAAATAATTAAAAACGTGATCCATTGGTGCTGCGTGTGGCTTAACTGCAATGTGATCAAAACCTGTTTTCATTACCAGGTGAAGGGCTGCCGCGATGTGAAGGTAGCTTGAACAGGCGGAAGGGTGACCACCAATTTTAGGGTCGCCTTTAGCTTTGTTCTTACGGTTATTCGCCATATAGATCATTTGCGTAGAGAAGTAGAGTGCTCTGTCACAAATTTTATCGATCGCTTTATAATCTATCTTACTCAAATCCACTGTTTACCTCATTGTTGAAGGGGAGATGAACTCATTTTCTGAGTTTTCTAATTCATTATTTGAAAGCCTAATTTGTGCCATATTTTCAGCAAAACGCCAATCAAAGTCTTGGATTTTTATGGATTCACGCTTTCTTATTTTGTCGTATAATTTTTTTAAACCGCGCTCTGACAAAAAAATGGGAAGGGCAGAGGGAAAATATCGGCAAAAACTAAATATATCAGCCTGTTTTTTAAGGTTTTCAAGAGTCTCAAGCTGGTTTTTCCAGTCCTCCCAGTAGGATATTGGTGGGCTTACATGAAAGCTCCAAAGCCAAGAGGCCTCAAGGTTTTTACCTGCTGCATCAGAAATGTGTCCTACCAGGTTTGTTTCTTGTAGGGAGAAGTGTGTTGGAAAGTTTTGCAGCCTTGGTAAGAGTCTTAAGATTCGCTCTGCGTTTTTTCCAAGGCAAAAATGAATCTCTAAGCCTGATTGCTCTTGGAGTTGATAATAATAATCCATTTGCCCTTCAAGCTCTTTGTGTCCCATCTGTCTTAACAAACCAAAGCTGGTTGATATAAAAACTTTTTGAATATCCATATCTTATAGATTGCTGACTTCCTATGGAATAGGCAAAAGTCTTCCTAAAAAAAGGCTGAAGGAATAGGAAAATTAGGCCGCGTGCCGGCTTTTGTATGGGGCGATAAAGTATTGAAAGACAAGCTTTCCAAATGTAGTGGAAGCTTCTAGACAAAGGCCGCGATGGGCTTTTGCTTGATTGTAGTCCGTTCCATCTTTTGTAATGTAGCATCCTCTAGGTTTTAAGCTTGGAGCATCTTCGCCAATAAATTCAAAGTGTCTATAGAATTGCTGGTTAAAGACTTTAAAAATTTCTTCTGTGGCGATCATGATTTCAGCCTCATCTTGACTTAACTCGCGCCCGCCAGAAACTTCATTGTAAAGACGCAAAACCAGGCCTTTTTCTACGCTGATGTGAAAGTGTACGCTTTCGTTTTGATAGGCGATGTCGAAGAGAAAGTGCAGCTGACCAGGGAGTTCTTCTCCTATTTCTCGAAGATAAGGGTGTGAAAACTCATGAACAACGGCATTACCTTGTTTCAGAATTTGCTCGAAAGCAAATATACTTGCTTGAAAACTTTCGTTTTGTTTTCTTAGAGACTTTTTATCTATTTCTAAAAGGTCTTTTATAGCACTAATGATTTCTTTCATTCGAAAAGGCTTGGGAATCAAGTGGATAGGAGCAAACTCCCTGCGCATTTCAAAATCAGGCTGTCCAGTGATTACGATCAAGGGGGTGGAGCGATTGTACTTTGAAAATCGCACTCGTTTTAAAAGTGAGCCACCATCTTTTCTTGGCAAATTGATATCAGTGATAATGACATCGAAATCATTAAACTCGATCTCTTGTCCCGCAGAAATCCCATCCAAAACACTGGTGATCTCGAGATTTGAAAACTCTGATGACAGTTTACGGTGAATGAGTTGCTGGATTGAGTCGTCATCTTCAATAATTAGTAGTTTCTTTTTTGCCATATCTGTTTATCGGATAAAACATTGGTAATTTAATAACTAAGCTCAATCCTGGTGGATAATGTATCAAAATAGGACCAAGGTCGAAGTGATTAATTGCTGTGCGAAACAAAAAAATCGGCCTAAGAACTCAACAGAAAGCTTCTTTTTAAGTCCAGATAAGCTTGCCAAATCAGTCACTTATGTCAGAATATATCGGAATAATTAAAGTTTCACTTGGAGGTTTAAACATGAAGAAGCTTTTCATCGGTCTAGTCGCATTCACTATGCTAGTTGGCTGTGTTAATAAAGATCAGTTAAAAAAGACATTAGAAGAAAACCCAGATATCGTTTTTAACGTTATCGAAAAGCACCCGGCTAAATTTTTAGAAGTGGTGAACAAAGCGGCTAGAGAAGCTCAAGAAGCAGCTCGTGAAAATCAAGCCAAAGAAGAAGAGAATCGTCTAGAAGAAGAATTCACAAACCCAAAAAAACCAGTGATTGAGGGTGAATACTTCCTAGGAAAAGCAGATGCTCCAATCACGATTGTTGAGTACTCTGATTTTGAGTGTCCTTACTGTACTCGCGGTTACAACACTGTGAAGCAAGTAAAGCAAATCTATGGTGACAAGATTAAGTTCGTTTATAAGCACTTACCTTTAGATTTTCACCCGAAAGCATTACCTGCTGCAAAAGTTTTTGAAGCAGCTGCTATGCAAGATGTGAACAAGGCTTTCAAACTTCATGATAAAGTTTTTGAAAACCAAGCTCAGTTAAAATCAGGTGGAGCTAAATGGATGATTTCTGAAGCGAAAAAACTTGGTTTTAACGTTAAGAAATTAGAAAAAGACATGGAGTCAGAAAAAGTAAAATCTAAGATTGATTCTCATGTTGCAGAAGCTAGAAAATTTGGAATTTCAGGTACTCCTGGTTTTATTATCAACGGAGTTACTTTAAAAGGGGCTTATCCTTTCCCAGAATTCAAGAAGATCATTGATCGTCATCTTGAAGGCAAGTAAGGGCCTGCTGAAATAGAGTGGAATAATAGGGAGACCTGGCTTATGGCTGGGTCTTTTTTTTGGCCTTCGGCTTTGTGTTTTTGGTTTTTTTGCTAACTCCTCGGTTTTGATCTTCGATTGAGCCGGCCTTCTGAGAAATGTATTTTTTCAGAGGCGCTATTCCGGTCGCAGCCTTCGCTGCTCCCTGCCATCCTTGGGGCTTGTTGAATCCCATCCATGGGATTCAAAACTCTGAAAAAATACATTTCTCATACGGCCTCTTTCTCACTTCTTTATTTCTAAATCTCGTCGCTATTTTTTTGTTTGCTGGCGCGGGTGGTGTGGGGCGGCTTTGCCGCCGTTGGCTGTTTGAGGCTTTTGCCTCAAAGGTGCTTTTGTTTTTTTGTTTGGTGAATTATGGGGTGTTGGGGTGATTGTCGGGGGCTTTGGTGTGGCGGGCTTGCTTTTTTTTATGGAGGGAGGTAGTTTTGCGGGGATTGAGGTGAATTATGAAATTTGAGAAGCCGGTTTTTGAAGCTAAGTTTGTTAAACGTTATAAAAGATTTTTTGCGGATGTAGAGATTGATGGTGAATTGGTTACTGCTCATTGTGCAAATACCGGTTCTATGAAGTCTTGTTTGAAAGACGGTATGGATTGTTTGGTGAGTTTTCATGATGATCCTAAAAGGAAACTTCAATATAGCTTAGAGTTAACAAAGCCGGGAAAAGCATGGGTTTGTGTAAATACGGGACGCCCTAATAAAATGGTTGAAGAATTGTTTTTAAATAATCCCTTAGAACATTGGAAAGCCTATGATCGAGTTGCTACTGAGGTAAAAATTCATGACAAAACTCGAATTGATTTAGTGCTGTGGAATTCTAAGGACTTCTCAGGGAAGAAGCCCAAGGTAGAAGATATTGAAAAGTATAAGTGTTTTCATTTTATTGAAGTGAAAAATGTTACTCTTAAAGAAGGAGAACTTGCTTTGTTTCCTGACTCTGTTTCCACTAGAGGACAGAAGCATTTACAAGAATTAATGGACCTTCAAAATGCGGGACAAAGTTGCGAGATTTTGTTCACAATCAATCGTGGAGATGTTGCTAGTTTCTCACCAGCAAAAGACATTGATCCAGAGTATGCGAAACTTTTAAAAGCAACAAAAGCAGCCGGAGTGAAGATAAGTCCATTGTTAAGTAAAATCACAAAAAAAGAAGTAAGCTTGACAGGTGAAAGTATAAAACTAATTTTATAATAGTATTTAGTATTTAGTATTTA